>MWEG01000057.1 GCA_002070945.1 Lentisphaerae bacterium ADurb.Bin082 | reverse complement strand
CAGCATTCAGCCCCTCGCCGCCCGCCTCCGTCCAGTGTCGGCACTTTAGTGCCGGAACTCGTCCCTCGCTCTAAATGGTCCGCAGCCCCCCCCAAGCCTCGTCGAGGCGGCACCATGAGTAACCCCGGGGGCAGCGAAGCGGAACCTGGGGTGGAGTTCCGGTGAATTGCCGAGCAAGGCGCCCAGGGTAAAGCACTTTAGTGGAAAGTGGACGTGGACAGGAGCGGACAGCGGGGCGAGGCAGGCTTCTTGGCGGTTCATCCAGGCGCATCCTGGCGCCATGTCTGGGAATGGAAAGCTCATACCTTGCGTGCTATCAAAATCACGCTCAAGCACAAAATGCCTATGATTCTGCTCAAAACCACTTGAAAAAGGGCGTGCAACAGCCTATTTTTTTGCGGGTTCCAGAAGTCAAGCCCCCCCACCCTGAGGGGGCCTCCATCCTATTGCCGCGCGCGAGGAAGCCGTGGTCGGCGCTGCGAATGAACATGAGCCTGTAGGAAAATGCTTTCCCGCTGGCCTCCAACCAGGAAAGAGGTACGCCATGCATCGCAATTTTTTCTTTTGCCTGCTTGCCACGATTCTCCTTCCGGCAGCCGCTGTCTTGGCGGCGCCGTCCTCAGTTCGGATTGTCTATGGCGACCCGACTGACATATTCCCCTGGCAGACTTTCCGCGAACAAGTCACACATCCGGCCGGCTTAATCAAGCCAGCTGACCTTGAACGGGCTCGGCGCAACATCGCCGCCTATCCCTGGGCAGCGCAATACGCCGAAGCCATCCGGAATAGCGCTGACCAAGCCCTCGCCAGGTTGGCCGCCCCTGACTTCCTCACCCGCATGGTCGAAGTCACCACCGCTGGCAGCACCAGCCCTTGTCCTGCCTGTCGAGACAAGGGCCTGCGCTGGTTCCCCAACAATGTCTGGAAATGGAGCGTTGAAAATCCGGATCAAATCACCTGTCGCCAATGCGGCACTGTCTTTCCTAATCCGAACTACCCGGAAACTGTCGTACTCACCAGCACCTGGGACCCGCGCCAGGTCTTCCGGTTTGTCGAAGGGCCGACCTTTCACTGCTTCGGCTACCGGTACTGCCGCGCCAATCCAGCTGGCATCATCCGCGCCCGCAAGCTCGGCTATGTTATCGACCTGGTGGAGCCGCTGTCCACCGCCTACACTCTGCACGGGAATCCCGAGTACGCCTCCGGAGTGCGTACCATCCTGCTTCGCCTGGCCGAGGTCGTCCCGACCTACCTGGTGCGGGCCGGCTACACCTACAACGAATACGCTGATTGCGATCCGCGAGAGGCAGCCCGCAATATCGACAACTTGCCGACCGACGAATTGGTCGTGCCCCCCAATGTACCAGACCGCAAGCTCTGGGCTGGCTACTGGGCAGCCAGCCGCTTTAATAGGTCCGGCATGGACGGCAGCATCGCCGTCAGGCTGGCCAATGCATACGATTTGACCTGCACCGCCCGCCATGCCGACGGCACGTCCGTCTATTCTGCCGAAGACCGCCTCCGCATTGAAAAGGATGTCCTCCTGGAAGCAGCCTACCTGGCTCTTGGCGACACCGCGATCAACAACAAGTCGGTCGGCAATCGCGCTGGCGCCGCCATCGTCGGCCTGGTCACTGGCCATCCGCTCATGGTACGCTTCGGACTGGACGGCTTTGTGAAGACCGTGGACGAATGGTTCCTGCCGGACGGCGGCACCTCGGAATCGGCGGCCTACGCCATGATGACCATGGGATGCATCGCGCCGTTCGCATACGCCTTCCGCTCCTATACCGAGCCGGAGGGCTTCACGCCGCCCGACCAGGCGCCCCGCCTGGTTGACTTCAACGTCAGCCGCGACACCGAATACGGCGCTGCCTGGCAGGCTCTGATCTGGACCATGCAGGGCAACCTCCGCTTTCCGCCCCTGGCAGACAGCTATATCAGCACCAGCATTTCCGCCACCTACGCCGAATTGATCGCCCTCTGCTACCCGACTCCGGAACACCTCGCCCTGGCTAAGGCCAGGTCTGGCGATAACCCGACCGGCGGAGCAGCGCGCACAGCGCTCTTCTACCGCGAACCTGCCGCCCCCGCAGCTGACGCCGCCGGCCCGGCCCGGCCGACGCTCCCTGATATCGTGTTCCCGTTCTTGTCTCAGGGCTTCCTCCGCTTGGGCGAATTCGGCCAAAGCGGCCTGGCTCTGCTGGACGCCTCCAACTGGGGCGGCCACCATCACCGCGACTCCCTCAATCTTTACCTCTGGAAAGACGGCTACGAGCTGCTGTCCGACCTCGGCTATCTCTGGGACCACCCCGACAAGGGCATGACAGCACGCACCTTGGCGCACAACCTCGTTTTAATCGATGGGAAGGGCCAGAAGACTAAGGGCCGCGGCGGTTCCTTTGCCTTTTTCGCGCTGTCACCGCAGCTGAAGGCGATGAGTGCCTCTTCGACGGCGTACGACGAGGCCACGGTCTACGAACGCACCGTAGTTCAAGTCGACCACGGCGATTTGGGCGCGTACTGGCTTGACTTGTTCCGAGCCCAGGGCGGCGAACGCCGCGATTACTTGTTCCACGGCCCCAACCATAATTATGTCTTAGAGGGCGCTGCCTGCCCATCGCCAGATAAAGACAACCCTGCCGCCCCCCGCGACACCGGCGCCAACGGCCCCTGGAAAGCCGTGTGGAAAATTTCTGACACCTACCGTTTTGCCGCCTATTCACCTGGCCATCCAGACGAAACCCTTTTGATTGCGGACGAATGGGGCCAGCGCAATCACCACAACACCGACCGCGGCGCCACCCTGCCGTATTTCTTCCGCCGCCGCACCGGTGCGCAAGTCGATGCGTTCGTGCAAGTGTTCGCCGGCTTTGAGGAAGGCCGCGAGCTGGTGCAATCCGTCAAGGTGACAACTCCGCGTGACCATGCTGTCATAGTTGAAATCACCCACGCTGGCGGCCGCGATATCGTGCTTTTTGGCGACGGCAGCCGTTTGGAGCTGACTTCAGTGCCGGTTGTTTCCGATGGCATTCTCGCTGTAGTCGCTGGTCTGCCAGCCCCTGGCCAGGCCCCGACAACGACTCAGCCGACCGCCCTGTTGCTGGGCGGCGCTGAACTGCAAGCGCCAGGGGTGACCTTGAGCAATTCCCGGGCCGATTGGTCCGGGACAATCGCGGCCCAGGTGTCGCAGGACGGCGACAGCTGGTTTGAACTGGCCGGCGCTACCCTGCCGACGCCTGAGCAGTTCCGCGGACAGGCTCTGATCGTCACCGGCGATGACGCCATCAGCCGCGCTTATCCTGTTCTCCGTGCAGAAAGTACGGGGCAGGGGGCTTTGAAAGTCTACACGCGGCTGTCCTACCAGGGTTTTCAGGCGCGGCCAGCAACTACCTGGCGACTGTACGCGCTTGCGGTCAAATAGGACCCATAAACCTGAACAAAGCCCCTCGCCCCTAACGAATTATGAATTATGAATTATGAATTATGAAATGCGCCTCAGCATTCAGCATTCAGCATTCAGCATTCAACATTCAGCATTCAGCATTCAGCATTCAGCATTCAACATTCAGCCCCTCGCCCCTAACGAATTATGAATTATGAATTATGAATTATGAATTATGAAATGCGCCTCCGCATTCCGCATTCCGCATTCCGCATTCCGCATTCCGCATTCAACATTCAGCATTCAACATTCAGCATTCAACATTCAGCTCCTCGCCCCTAAATAAGGATTTGTCATGCACCTTCTTTTTCTCGGTACTGGCGCGGCTGACTGGCCTGATCCGGGCGTCAGCGTTAAGAACGGTCGCCGCTTTGCGTCGCTGTTGCTTGAGCAGCACATTCTCGTGGATTGCGGCCCGATGACCTTAGGCGCCGTTGAAGAGTTCCGTGTTGACGTCAACCAGCTGACAGACATCATCATCGGTCATCCGCACGGCGATCATTTTGATTTCCGAACCGTGTGCGAGCTGGCCCGACGTCGGCAGCGGCAGTTGCCGCCGCTGCGTTTACACATCAACGCGGTTGCCATGTCGCGAGCCACGCCGCCACCAGAACTGCATGGGCGTCTTGTCACCATGCCTTATTCTCCGGGTGAGACGCTGATTTGCCCTGATCTTACGGTTCAGGCCCTGGCCGCGAATCATAATTGCGATTACGGTGAAAAGGCGGCGTATCTGCTGTTCACCAACGCTGCCGGGGAAACGCTGTTCTATGCTTTAGACGGCGCCTGGCTGCCTACTTCCACCTGGGGTTTTCTACGTCGTCGGCCCGAACCGCTGACCGCTATCATCTGGGATCTTACCTGCGGCGACAGTGACGATTGGCGAGTTTGCGAGCATTGCAATTTGGCCATGGTCAAGGCCATGACCAGGGTGTTGCGCGCTCATTCCAAAGCCATCGGCCCGGAAACCACCTTGTTCTGTTCGCATTTGGCTCGCGCCCTCTGCCCCGAACACTCTTTTTTTGCTCCGCAACTGGCCAGCCAGGGCTATGTCCTTGCCTACGACGGCATGGCCATCACAGTCAGCCGTCCCTGACCCGCGCAAGGGCGGATTTATGCCGAAAAAACAGCTGCGCGTCCCAGTCGCCCGGGGCGCGCAGCTTCGCTTTCGGCGTTTTGCCGTCGTCTCGGATTTACTTCAACCGAAGCATGGTGACTTCCAGCGGTTCGAGTTCGAGCGTAATCGTCGTGCCAGCGATTTGCGGCGTTTTACCGCCCAGTTCCTGGCCGAGGCAGGTAACGGCTTTTGGCGCGGTGAAAGTCACAGTGGCGCTTTTCTCATTGTTGGCGTTTACGACCAGGAGCCAGGTCTCGCCGTCTTTGCCGAACAAGCGGAAGCCGATGTCGTCGGACGTCTCTGGAGCCGGCGTGATGGCTAAGGGCGTTTCGATGCCCAGGAGGACTTGGTCAAGGCGTTTGACATCGGCGGCCACGGCTTTCACTTCAGCCCAGCGTTCCTCAAAGGGGTCGCGGCGCAAGGCTCGGCCGCCGTCGGCGATCAGCTTGTCCATGCGGTGCAGGTCTGTCCAGGAATAATAGACCAGCCCGGTGGCGCCGCCAGCGATGCACATCCAGGTCATAGCCTTCAATTCTGCGGCTGTCGGTGCACGGCAGGCGAGAACTTCCTCGTCGGTCTTGCCATAGCCTTTCCAGTAGGAGGCCCAGTTGAAGGCCTGCGGAACCATCCAGTTAGGGAAGCTGCCAAACGCCCCATTGGTCGTTTTGCGGGCCCAATTTAGGGCAAGGGACGGTGGGCGGTTGGGGATGGGATAGGGGTCAGTGCCGATGACGTCGAAACTGGGGATATAATTGCGGACTTCGTTGACTTGGTACAACACCACCCACGTTGGCCGGCCAGGGTCAAGCTGTTCCATCTGGTCGCGCCGTGCGCTCAGTTCATCGATCATCTTCAAAGGCAGTTCGTCATTGATATACCAGGCGATGATGGCCGGATGATCCTTGAAGGCCTGAGCCACCGACGCAGTTCTGGCTGATGCTTCCTCCGGGGTCTTCAGACTGCCGCGGCCGCTATAGAAGTCTTTCACGCTGTAGAGTACCTTGATGCCGGCTGCTTCGACCATGTCCAGAGTTTCGCGCTTGAGCTGGTGATATGGCATCAGGCAGTTGAAGGCGCTGTCGCGGTAGGTTGCCAGCTCGCTTTCGCTTACTCCGCCAAAATACATGCCCAGGGGGAAGAATGGCTTTCCATCCACGATCAGGCGTCGATGGCTGTCAATATAGGATTTCCAGGCGGGCAGGGCGGCGACCCGGTGAATCGTGAGCTGCTTTGATTCGGTCTTGCCGTTGCCGGGGTTGAGCGCATCCAGACGGACTACATAGTCGCCTAGCGCCAAGTCGGCGGTCGGAACTACGAAGCGGATCGACGTCTCGTCCACGCCGCCCGTCGGCTTGAACGATTGCAGTTCCTTGCCGTCGGTCGTCAGCAGTTTAAGGGAGATGCCAGGCAGGTTCTCGGGTCGGACATCGCCTTGGGGGGTGACGGCGGCAAATACGGTCATCGGTTGACCGGTAGTGTAGTGGCGGTAGCAGTCAGTCGTCAACACCCCCAGGAACGGCGGAATGTATTCATAGAGGAAGACATCGTCAAACCAGGCCTCGCCGGTGCTGCCTTGCCGGCAGTAGCAGGTGATGTCAAAGCGAACGGCATCGACCGGGATATGGTGTACATGGTCTTCCACCAGCAGCCATTCGCTATTGGTGTCCTTGACGCCACTGGGATAGGAACCGCCCAGGAATTTGTTGTCCTTGCCCCACCATTGTACGCAAATAGTCGGGCCATTGCCCTTCATGCCAGACGATTTCACCCAGACGCCGAAATGATAGAATTTTTTCTTGTCGAGCTTGATATTTTGGCCGCACAGCACGTATGGCTTTGGCTCTTTGTGCGAGAAATGGAGGCTGGCCTTGCCGGTTTTAGCGGTTTCGGTGCTGACCGTATAATAGGGCGCTGGGCCTCCCCAACCGGCGGCTCGGCCGTCAGGGCCGATTTCCTCGAAGCCGGGATTGCGAACCAGGTTGACGGATTCTTGAGCCAGCAGGGTGGCGGCAAGGAAGGCCAGGCAGGACAATGCCAGGCCAGAGGTCAATTTGCGCAAAGTCATGGTGCTTTTCTCCTGATTGAGGTGGAACTATGTTTTGGGGGGAAACGTATTTTGCTTGAATGTCGTTGGTTGGTCTGCAGCTCTTGTTGTCTCACTGGCCGTCGGGGGGTTGCAGCAGAGCCAGCAGATGGGGATTGCCGCTGGCTTGGGCGAGCTGGAAGGCAGTGCGGCCATCACGGTTGAGGGCGTTGACGGCGGCGTCGGCGTAGACGAGCAGGGCTGTCAGTTCCAGGCGGCCTTGAGAAGCAGCCAGATGCAGTGGGGTCTGGCCTGTTTTGCGGTCGACGACATTGACGGCGCTGTTGAGCATGATGAGGTCTCGGCAGAGATCGTCCGCCTCCGGGTCGGGAAGCTGCATGGCGGCCAGCAGGTACTGGCCTGATTCAGAGCCGTCGATATTTTCCAGGCCCTGGTGGACGATGGCAGCGAGCAGCCGGCTGCTGTGCTGCAAGGATTCAGCAATTATTTCGGGCGGGATTAGGTTGAAATCGGCGGAACGCTGCCGCAGCTCCTCTAAGAGAGTGGCGCGCTGGACGCCGCCTGCGGAATTGGCACCAGCCATCGGCAAAAGCGTTTCCAGCAGCAAGGCCTGGCCGCCTGCATCAGGGTTGAATAGACGAATCAGGACAGCGTTGGGATTGTTGGGGTCGGATTGGAGCGCGTCAATCAGCTTCTGGCTCAAGTCAGCCCGGCCAGCAGCATCCTTTGCGGCGGCGGCAACAAGGGCGTCAACAGCCTGGCCTAAGGCGGGGGTCGCAGTGGTCAGCCGCTCCCTATTGACGGCAAGAATGTCTCCGCGCCGAGCGTATTGCTCTCTCAAGGTGAGAATCTGCGTTTTACGGAAGATGGTCTTGCGGCGCAGGGTGATTCGCAGAGACGGCGACAGATTGGCCTGGGTCAGTTCGGTTTCCAGGGCGGCCAGGCGTTTCTGCGCCGTATCCAAACGCCAGGCTAAAGGTCGGTCGGCTATTGGCAGCGGGTATGCCGCAGGTGCGCCTTCGGCTGTTGCTTCTGGTTCTTGACTGGCAGGAGGCGTCTCAGCGGCTTCGGCTGGCTGGGGCACGACTACGGCTGTTTTGCGTTCTTGCCTTTGGGACCAATATTGCCGGCCCAGTCGGTACAGGGCTCTGCCGCCATAGCCAAGGCCGCTCAACAGTGCCAGAACCAGGAGTACGACCGCGATTTTTCGCCGATGACGCACGACAGTTGTGGCGATGGCGTGGATGATTCGGCCCAGGGTGAGGAAAACTTGCCCGAACAGCGGATGCCGGGCCCAGAAGGAAGTGCGGAGCGCGTCAAGCTGCTTGAGCAGCTCGGTCGGCCCGGCTGGACGCTCTTGCGGCTCTTTGGCCATCATCCGCGCCACCAGGCGGCTTGTGCCCAGAGTGACTTTCGGATTGACCTTGTGCGCAGGGGGCGGAATTTCCTCCAGCACCTTGGCCATGACCTCAAAGGAATTTTCCCCGGTGTATGGCCTCTTGCCGGTCAACGCATGGTACATGGTCGCGCCGAGGCTGTAGATGTCAGACTGGGTGGTGGCTTGAGTGGCGGAGCGGCACTGTTCCGGAGAGGCGTAGAACGGCGTGCCCAGAATTGAGTCCTTGAGCGTCATTTCTGACTCGCCGGCTGCATTGTCAGGATCGCCCTTGGCTATGCCCAGGTCAGCCACCTTGACGTCGCCCTCGAAGGTGATCATGATGTTCGACGGCTTGATGTCGCGGTGTACGATGTTCAGGCTTTGGGCGATTTCCAGCACTTCCGCGACTTTAGTCGCTATGATGAGGACGTTCTTTTCCTCCAGCGGCCCGCTGGTCAGCCATTCGGCGATGGTCTGGCCTCGCACATATTCCATGGCGATGTAGTGGACCTTGGTGACCGGATCGATCCCGACGTCCCAGACCTCAACGACGTTAGGGTGCTTGAACTGGGTCGCCAGCTTGGCTTCGCGTAGAAAGCGCTTGCTATGGCTTGGATTGCGAGCAGCGATGTCCGGGGGCAGGATTTTCAGGGCGCATTGCCGGTTCAACAGCGTGTGCGTCGCTAAGTAGACTTCGCCCATGCCGCCATAGCCGATTAAGCTGTCAATGCGGTATTTCTCCACTATGTCTCCAGGGTGGAGAAATGGCGCTTGGCATGCTTCCAGCGATGTGGGTACGTCAGTCATGGGCGGGAATCTGACCGTTGGGGCAGGGCGGTCAGTCAATTGCTGCTCCAGTCAAATGGATTGATGCCTTGGATGTGGGGCAGCCAGCGCTTATACTGGTTCAAGGTAAAAGGCGGCAAGCCGAGGATGTAGTGATTGACGCCGCGGACACCGTCGGACTCCCATTCCAGCAGATAGAGCTGCTGGTCGCCGCGACGGACCGGTATCTTGCCGATGACGGCGTTGCTGTTGGCAGGGACGGTGAAGTCGAGGTCAAGGACCATGGTGCGGCTTTCATCGCGCATGACTCGGCAATGACCACGACGCTCGACGCGAGAATCATTGCACGCGACGATTGCGCAGTTCCAGGCCTCCGGCTCAGCCATGATGATGCAGAGGTCCTGGTGAACCCGCTGCAAATAGAAATAGGCCAGTTTCTTGGTGAAATAGTAATCGACGATGGCGTCGGAGAATTGCGGCCAGCCGTCAATCATGTTCCACCACAGAATGCCGCTGGTGCGCCATTTCTGGACCCGGAACCGTTCAACGAAGAATTTCTTGGCCTCGGCTTGGACGATTTGGGAGGCTAAGGCGAAATCGCGGAGGTTGTCAGGCTTGTCAGCGAAGAATTCCCGAATTTGCTTAGCCATTAGCTCGATGCGGGTGTGGAGTCCTGAGAGTCCCGGCACTGGGTCAGTGGCGTGGACGGCCCATTCTGGATTGTCTGCCCAGGGCCAGAGGCGGTCCTGGCTGATGAATTTCTTGATGGAGGACACGGCAGGGCAGCCATGATAGCCGATTTCGGACGCGAAGCAGGCGGTGTTGTTGGCAAAGAAGGAGCTTTTGAAATAGTCGCGTGCGCCCCACAGGTGCTGTTCCGGGCCAAGGTAGTCTTTGCCCTTGAGGGCCACGATGGCCGGGCTGATGTAAGGCGAGCTGGGCAGGTAGGGACGAACCGGGTCAAGGCGGTCGATCACCTGGGGCAGGACTTCGCGGGTAATGCGGTTGCGGGCTGGGTCTCGGTAGTTGCCGAACCATCCTACGTAGCCGGAATCGCATTCGTTGTCGCCTGCCCAGAGCGCGATGCAGGCGTGCTGGCGGCGGTCACGCACCACGATTTCAGCTTCCCGGCGCATTTGGGCGAGGAAGCCCTCGTCTTGCGGATAGGCGCCGCAGGCCATGGAGAAATCTTGCCAGACCATGATGCCCTCGCGGTCGCAGATGTCGTAGAACAGCTTTGGCTCATAGACGTTGCCGCCCCAGCAGCGGACCATGTTGCAGCCCATGTCGGCAAATAGTGCCAGCATGGCTGGGATGCGCTCCGCGTCACGGCTGTGCAAAGCGTCAGCCGGAACCCAGTTTGAACCCTTGGCGAACACCGGCACGCCATTGACCAGGAAGCGGAATTTACCGGGATGCTCGGGCGTGTTCAGCTCAGTGCGTTCCAACTCAATAGTGCGGATGCCTAACTTGAGGCTGCGAGCTGCCACTACCTGGCTCTGGTGCAAGATTTCGACAGTGACGTCATAGAGGTTCGGCTCGCCATAGCCGCGTGGCCACCAGAGCAACGGCCGCTGCACCTCGAACTGGAATTGATCCCAGGTGAACGGCATCGTCCGGATCAGCTCAAAGGAGCTGTCGCCGCATTGGCCGCGCAGACGCACCTGGAAATCCTGGATGACCAGCGCGTCGGTGTGGAAATGCAGCCAGACATGGAGCCGGGCGCGTTCTTCCGAGCAGGACCTAGTAGTGATGTAGACGTCGTCAATGCCGGTGTCTGGGCGGTTTTCGATATAGACTGACCGCCAAATGCCTGCTGAGACGATCCTGGGCATGATGTCCCAGCCAAAACAGTGGGACGGTTTGCGGAGGCGCAGCATTTCAATGCCGAAGGAATGGCCGTTCATCCACGGCTCAGGGGCGATGTCGCGAACGGCGTTCAGGGGCGATTTGATGCACACGAAGAGGACATTGTCCTCCCCAGGGCGGCGCAGAAGCCCTCGCAGGGATACGCGATGCGGGATCATGGCGTTGTCAGTCGAGGCGATTTTTTTGCCGTTCAGCCAGATGTCAGCGATGCAGTCCAGGCCTTCGAAGACCAGCTCCGGGTTTTTGAAGCTCGGCGACGGGAAATGGCGTTCATACCACCATTGATGGAATTCCAGCGGGCGCAGTTGTAGGCAGTTATCGCCGAAAAAGGGATCCTTGATTTCCCCAGCTGCCATCAGGTCGATTTCCACGTTGCCGGGGACGGTGGCGGGCAGGGGAGTGAGGTCGGCGGCGAGCAGGTCATCAGGCTTGGTGATTACCTTACTGCCTTCCAGGAAATGTCGGAGCGTCCATTCGCCATCAAGAGGCACCCTGGCGGAACCATTGTAAAGCTGAGCAGGATTGTTGTTCATGGCACGACCTTCTTGCTGAAAGCACATCGGTTGCAGGCAGCGGACAAGAGATGAATTGGAAATCAATCGCAATATAATAATATAATGCCGCCGCAACGTCAAATGCAAGCTGACGCAAGTGTACATTCTAAGCAGGGCGTTTTTTAGGGGCGAGGGGCGAGTTCCGGCACTAAAGTGCCGACGCTGGACGGAGGCGAGGGGCGAGGGGCGAGATGAGCTTGGGATACGCCGTCCGCTATTGTCCATCGCGTTTATCGATGCGCAGCGGCAGAAACGCTAAAAGCGCGAAACATACTGCAAGCTGAAGCTTGTACTACATACACCCTGTCCACTGCGAGCGTCCCCCAGGGGCGGCTATCGTTTCCGGTTTTTTTTGCGGGATTTTTGCGCCATTTTCTTTTTGGCCAGGCGTTTAGCTTGTTCGTTGCTGGCCTGGCTCGACCGGTTGCCGCCCATGCCTCCGCCCATACCGCCACCCGTGCCTCCCGTGCCGCCCATCATGCCTCCCATTCCTCCCATTCCTCCCATGCCTCCCATGCCTCCGCCAAACAGGTCGCCCAACATGGAGGGACCGCCTTGGCCGAGTTTCTGCATGATGGTTCGCATTTGCATGAATTGCTTCAAAAGCTGGGTAATGGCACTCTGGTCCGTGCCGCTGCCCTTGGCGATGCGCAGACGCCGTGAAGCGTCAATCAATTCCGGTTGGCGCCGCTCCGCTGGGGTCATGCTGTGAATGATGCCCTCAATCGACTTGAAGGCGTTGTCGTCAATCTGCGCACCCATGGGGAGATTGCCCATGCCCGGCAGGAATTTCAGCATGGACGCCAGTCCGCCCATTTTCCGCAGTTTGCTGATCTGGCTCAGAAAATCGTCGAATCCAAAGGTGTTTTTGCGGAGCCGTTCTTCAAGTTTCCTTGCTTCTTCCTCTTCGAACTGCTCTGCGGCTTTTTCAAACAGGCTGACGACGTCGCCCATGCCCAGAATCCGCTGCGCCATGCGGTCAGGATGAAACACCTCCAAGTCGATTGGACGCTCTCCGACCGTGACAAATTTGATCGGCTTTCCAGTGACTTGGTGCATAGACAGGGCTGCGCCGCCGCGCGCATCGCCGTCCAGCTTAGTCAGGATGATGCCGGTGATGCCGAGGGCGCGGTCGAAATGTTCGGCTACGGACACTGCTTCCTGGCCTAAGGCCGAGTCGCCGACCAGGAGGATTTCCCGCGGCTGGGCCCGCCGTTTGATCTCCACCAGCTCCTGGACCAGCTCCTCGTCGATTTGCAGTCGTCCGGCGGTGTCAAGGATCAGCACGTCCATGTCGGCCTGCTGCGCTGCAGCTCGGGCGTTAACCGCCAGGCGCGCCACGTCCTTCAATTCGCGGTCGCTGAACACCGGCACGTTCAGCTCGCGGCCAAGAATCTCCAGCTGGTCAATGGCGGCCGGGCGATACACGTCACAGGCAGCCAGCATGACTTTCAGATGGAGCTTGTCCTTGATATGCAGCGCCAATTTAGCGCAGGTCGTCGTCTTGCCGCTGCCATGCAGGCCGCACAGCATGATCAGAGCCGGCGGCTTCCCGCCCACATTCAGCGGAGCCGTGTTTTGTCCTAACAGCTCAATCAGCTTGTCATTGACAATCTTCACCACTTGCTGGCCGGGCGTGACGCTCTTCATCACGTCCACGCCAAGAGATTGCTTGCGGACGGAATCAATGAACGACTTCGCCACCTCGTAATTGACGTCGGCCTCCAGCAAGGCTCGGCGGATTTCCGCCATTGCATCGCTGATATTGCTTTCCGTCAGTCGGCCGCGGCCGGTGAGATTACGAAAAGCCTGTTGAAAACGACTGGTGAGTTGATTGAACATGACGCCTGCGTTCTCCTTCAAAAATCACAATAATCCGGCGCCGTCGGCCGCTGTGCAAATCATGGTTTCAGCAGTCTGTCCTGATTGGCTGCGGTAGCGGTCGGCGACCTCTTTGGCATAAACTGCGGCCTGCTCCGCTTGCACCAGGTGAACCGTAATCCCGCCAAAGCCGCCGCCGCTCAGGCGCGCGCCATACGCGGACGGCAGCTCGCTCGCAATCTTGACCAGCATGTCCAGCTCCCGGCTGCTGTTGGCGAAATTCTCCCGCGAGCTGTCATGTGACGCGAACATCAGTTGTCCGAATTGGACGATGTCGCCGCTGGCCAGGGCCTCAACGCCTTGCGCGACCCGGCTGATTTCGCCGACAACGTGGCATGCGCGGCGGTAAACTATCGGCGTCAGCTCTTTTTCCGCCGCTGCCAGCTGGGCTGGACTGACGTCCCGCAAGGTCTTGGCGCCGGGATACACCCGCTGCAAGACCTGCACTGCTTCTTCGCAGGCTTGTCGGCGCTCATTGTATTCGTTGGTCAGGTTGTGCTTGACCATGCTGTTGACCACCACAAACGCCGTTCCAGCCGGAATCGGAACGTTCTCCACCTGGAGGCTGCGGAAGTCTGAATAGACGAGACTGTCGGCCTTGCCCTTCAGCGAGCTGAATTGGTCTAAGAGTCCAGTCCTGGCACCGACGTAGTTGTTTTCACAGGCCTGGCCGATGCGGGCTGCTTCCAGCCAGGGCAGTTCGACTCCTGCCAGCTGGCTCAGCGCCAGGGTCATGGCCATTTCCAAAGCCGCTGAACTGCTCATTCCAGCTGCTATCGGCACGGTCCCGAGCAGGATTGCGCGAAACGCCGGCACGGTTATGCTACGCTGGCGCATTTCCACGATCAGGCCCTTGACATAGTTCGCCCAGTCGCCTTTTTGGGGATTCGTCAGGTCATTCACATCGAACGTGCGCTCGCTGCCAGTGCCAATGTCAACCAGTGTGCAGAGCTGACCTGGCACCAGGCCGGCCGCCACGTGCATAGCCCGGTCTACAGCGACGCTCAGCACTGTGCCTTCGTTGTAGTCGGTGTGATTGCCAAGAATTTCCAACCGGCCCGGAGCGCGTGTCATCACCTCTGGCGGTTGGCCAAATCGTTTGGCGAAGGCGCTTTTGATGCGTTCTCGCATGACCTTGTCTCCATGCCTTGTTGAGTTAAATTCCCTTGGCTGCCGCCTGTCCGGCTGCAAACGCCTTGCGATTGGTCTCCACGACCTCTGGCCCTTTGCGCGCAAAGGCTTCGGCGATCATTGCTTCCAATAATTCTGCGGGCATGCCCAGGAATGGCGACACCGCGCCGAGCATGACCATATTCATTGACCGCGCTGAGCCGGCTGCTGCCGCCATTGCCTCCGCGTCAATCACCAAGCTGCGCGGATACGCCCGCAACGCGGCCAGTACCGTCTCAAGTTCAGGATAGTCGCCGATATTCTCGACCGGGCGCGAATTGGCCAGGATGACGCCCTTGGAATGCAATGATTCGGCTTGCCGCAAGGCCTCCATGGGTTCCACCGCAATCAGCGCATCGGCCGTGCCTGGCGCAATCAGGTCGGAGTGAATCGCGTTGCTTGACAAGCGCAGATGCGCCAGCACCGAGCCGCCGCGCTGCGCCATGCCATGCACTTCGGACTGCTTGATGTTCAGGCCCTGCTTGACCGCCGCCTGGCCGATGATGGACGCAATCGTCAAAATCCCCTGCCCGCCGACTCCTGCCAGCACAATGTCTTTTTTCATATCCAGCTTTTCCTTAGTCGTACAATTGTCCCCAGGGCGTTGCCTGGGCTTTTATATTTGTAGACGCGGTGGACGATGGCCACTAAAACCTCTGCCGCCTATCTTGTCCACTATTGTCCACTATTGTCCACTGTCCACTACTTTTTCCTGCGCAGTGTTTGTATGCACTCTCGCCGGAAAATCACGACCGAGAGTCCTGCGTAATCCAGTTCTTCGGTCAGTGCCTTCACATTATCGGCGTGGTGCTTGGGCAGCGGCGTCAGGATGCGAATATGCTCTGGTGCCACTCCTAGGCCCGCGCAGATGTTTTCCATTCGGCCGGCGGCTTGCGACGTCTGCCCGCCGGTCATGCCGGTTGTGCCGTTGTCGAGGATTATGACGGTGATCGGGCTGTTTTCCCAGACTGCATCCAGCAGCGCTGTCATGCCTGAATGCGTGAAGGTGGAATCGCCGATGACCGCCACGGCGGGTTGGACGCCGGCATCGGCCGCGCCTTTAGCCATGGAAATTGAGGCACCCATGTCAACGCAGGAGTGAATTGCGTTGTAGGGGGGCAGCGCTCCCAGGGTGTAGCAGCCGATGTCGCCGAAGATGCGGCTGGTCGGACGGTTTTTCAGGACTTCATTGAGAGCGTCGTAGCTGTTGGCGTGCGGACAACCGTCACACAGCCGGGGCGGACGCATTTTGACCAGGGGCGATGCGGCTGGCAGGGCTGGCGTTGGCAGCCCGAATGCTTGCGCCACTGCCCGTGGATTCAATTCGCCGGTTCGCGGCAGGTCGCCGCTCAGCCGGCCACGTGTCCGGCCATCGTCGCCCAGCGGCCCGCGCAGCATCTGTTCCACTAGGGGCATGCCTTCTTCGATGACCATGATTTGCTGGCATTCGGAAAGGAGTCGCGCCAACTGCCGCTTAGGCAGCGGATACTGAGATATCTTCAATACCGGATGCGGGCAGGCACCGGCGAACGCTTCCTGGAGATAATTATACCCGATGCCAGTGGCAATCACCCCAATCGACCGGTCTGGGCCATCGCTGTAGGAATTGAACGGCGATTCTTCGCTCAGGCGCACAAACTCGTCCTGCTTTTCGCACAGCCGTGCGTAATTGCGCTTAGCGATAGCCGGCAGCAGCACAAACCGGCTGCGCATCTCGTTCAAGGCATCCAGCTCCTTCATCGGCTGCTTGTCTGCGCTCACGGTGACGTTTGCCCGCGAATGCGACAGCCGCGTACACAGCCGAACCAGCACCGGCGTCTCCATCTGCTCAGACAAGGCAAAGCCGTGCGCCGCCATCGCATACACTTCCTGCTGGTTGGACGGCTCCAGGCAAGGCGTCATCGCAAACTGCGCGTAAAACCGGGAATCCTGCTCGTTCTGCGAGGAATGCATGGACGGATCGTCAGCCGAAACTACGAGCAGCCCACCATGCGTGCCCGTGACCGCAGAGTTGACAAAGCCATCTGCCGCCACATTCAGGCCAACATGCTTCATGCAGACCATGGCGCGCTTGCCAGCGAACGACATGCCCAGGCTCTCTTCCATCGCCACTTTCTCGTTGCACGACCACTCGCGGTGAACGCCGCGCTCAGCAGCCTCACGCGAAGCCTGGATATATTCCATGATCTCGGTCGACGGCGTGCCAGGATAGGCATAGCAGCCAGACAAACCAGCGTCCAGCGCACCCTGCGCCAACGCCTCGTCGCCGAGCAATAACAACTGGGTCATGATGCGTAACTCCTCAATGTATGCACGGACAAAAATCAACACCTTGTGAAAAGTTATAAATATAATCCAAAATCCGCTTTACGCGAATTTTGACACCCAGGAATTCAGGACGAAAGGCGAAGGGCGTTTTTAGGAGTGAGGGAAGGGCAGGGCGGGGAGGTGGTGGACTCCGTCCACCTTGTCCACCATGTCCACATTATACCCGCCAGCCATGCGGAATCAAAATTAGTTCGTGAGCCTTCTCCTATTTTTTGAGTTTTTTCAAGCCGTGGACAAAAA
>MWEG01000056.1 GCA_002070945.1 Lentisphaerae bacterium ADurb.Bin082 | reverse complement strand
TAATGGGTAGACATATGTTGAGTACGAAATTATTTTTTCAAAAAAAATAAAAATGACCATTTTGCGAAAGATGGGCTAGCCAAGACAGTGCGTTTGGGCTGGCGCAGCGCAGGCGTTGTGAGGAAGGCAAGTCGGCTTGGTTCATTCAGACTTTCTCCGGCGCGGTCAGGAAGATCGTAATGTCTTCAGGTGAGTTGATGCGTGGGTGTTCTTCAACGACCCAATCGGCGAGTACGATGGTTCCCTCGTCATGCTTGCGTAGGGCGTAGCCGGTTCCGAGCAGAGTCCTGCGTTTGCGATGGAAGAACAGGGCGTCGGCCGTGGCGGGAGTACCCTTGCTGTCTTTTTGGGCGTCAGGCCATTCCCACATCAGTACGGGCGTAGCTTCGGCTTCGCACGGCAGTTTGCCGGTGTCGAGCCAAGTCGCGTACTGCATTGCGGCCATTTTCACGGCGTTGTTGTTGCGGCCTTGGCGTTGACACAGCTGCGCCAGCAGGGCGCTGGCAGTTGCCGGGGCGGTCCAGCACACACTGACTTCGTTCTTGCCGGCTGCCGCCATCGGCAACGGGGAAAAAAGCTTTGGCAGAAGGATGGTTCTATGCTTTTGCGGCTCTGCGGCTGCCGGCTTTGCGGTTGCCGATGCGGTGACAACGTTAGCGACCGGCTGGGCTGTGGCTATGCTGAAAAGCTCTGTCATCTGCAAATCAGCGCTATCTAAATCGGTAAAGCGAACCAGGTTTTCAGTTTTGTAGTCCAGGCGCGGGTCATCTGCCGAGACAATGGGCAGGCCGGTGTTGGCCAGCAGGTCGTCGGGGACGGCATCGCCGGACAACGAGCTGTCAAAGAGGATTTCGACGCATTGCATCTCTTCGGGCGTCAGGGTACTGACCAGCCAGCTGCGGCGCAGGAACAAGGCATTGAGTGTGCGTGCGTTCCAGAATTGCAGCACGTCCAGGTACTTGGTTCGGTTGCCGCCCAGCAGATATTCCTCTTCGGTGGCGGGAAATGAAAAGGGCGAGAAGGGCACGATGAGCCAGGTGCCGCTGTCCCATTGGCGCAAAATCAGGAGCCAGACCATCTCTTTCGGCTGTGAGAGCAGGCGAATCTGCCCAGGCAGGAGTTCTTCCAAGTCGTGCGGGGCAGCTTGGGCGCGAGGTCGGAGCGGCGGAGCGTCGGCGACTTCATAGCTTGGCGCTGGTTCGTCTTCCTCGGCATCGGCTAGGGCCAGCCGCTGCAATTCGCTCCGGCGCAGATATTGTTGGATGAAGGAGCGCGTCCAACGTTCACGCATAGGCTGAGAGTTGCGTTTTGGGGTTTTCATGGGCAGACCTCTTTGGCGATGTCTTTTAGATTATAGAGCAGGCGGTTGTTGCCATGCAACGCATTGTACTACTATCGGCCAGAATCGTGTTTTTTGGAAAAGGTTTTTTCAAGTCAGCACATAAATGTGTCACCCCTTCGGGTTCAAAATTATTATACGTCTCGCCTAGGGCTTCGCTGCGCTCACCTGGGCTTTTTGGTCTCAGCTCTCCGGGTCTTCTTCTGCTTCGCGGCTGTGGACGGGGTGGACGGGGTGGGCGGTGGCTGCCTTAATTTTGCGCTTTCAGCGTTTTTGCCGCTGCATGGCATACCCTAAAAAATCTTAGTGCCTATCTTGGCGTTTTGGCGGTTAACAACGAGGTTGTGGCCTGTTAGCTTAGGCATAGCTGTCATCATAAATGAACTTGGCGTACTCCAGGAATTTTTGTTCTTTGGCGGTCGTTTTTATGCTCAGGGCGGTGAAGAGAAGCTCGCACAGCGCTTGATGCGTTTCCAACGTGACGGCAGGCATGGCTATTGTTTGGCATTTGCTCCAGGCGAGCAATTTTTGCAGCACTTTATTTCGCATGTTGCATGCCGTCGACTCCCGGCGTTGAATCGCCTCGCAGATGCACGGCGCCGAGGCATTGATTCGCAGCAACAGGGCAAGCAGAACGACTTGCTCCTGGCGGGAAAGCGCCTCCACCAGGCTGCTGTAGACTGCCTGGAGTTCTGTCGCCGAATGCATTGCCTGCTCATCCGGGGGTGCGAACCGGTCGTCGGCCAAGGTATCCCCCAGCGTTATTTCCGTCTGGCTGTCGTTTACCGGCTCGTGCAAACTTCGCGAATCCTGGAACCATTCGAGCGTTTTGCCGGTTTTCGGATCGCGGCAGGTCACGACGTGGCCAGGGCAATGTTTTTCGAGTACCCAGTCGATGACGTCAACGATGACTCCACGCGGGCCGAGCAGCTTGCCGTTAAGCACTTTCATCGGCGGGTCGCTGCTAGCGGCCATTTTCCCCCACACGTGGTCTTTGTGTTCCTTGAATTCATGGCGGGAGCGCCCGTCGCAGGCTGGTGCCGGCGCCCGACGTCCCCTGTCGATTCCGACGGGCGCGTTGTCCTTGTATGCCAGGAATTGATCGAACAAGGCAATCAGCTCGTCGTCGTCCAGCAAGGTACCTGCGCCGACTGCGACGCCTTTGCGCTTCAGCAGTCGCGTCATCTTGTCGACGATGCGTCGTCGCAGGTAGTTTCGCGCCCATGGCGAGCAGCCGTCGACAAAGCAGGTATCCTTCCATTCATCCCAGGCCGCCAGTTCCTGATTGGGGGGTAGGGTGGCGTTATCCATGCTCATCGGCCACCTCCTTTGCGATGATGCAGCAACGCTTCCAGTTCCGCGTATTCTTTGTCGTCCAAGCGTGGTTTGACGTCGTTGCGTTCGATTTCAGCCGCTGCCGTGGATAAGTGGAAAAAATTCCTGGGGCAGACCGCTACTGGCCGCATGACATTGAAGAACGTCTTTTTCTCCGGCGGGCTGTTTTTGCGTACGCCGGTGACGGCGAGAGACCGGCCGTAGGGCAGGCTGATGCCGATCAGCATTCTGATGGTATCCTTTAGGCTGAGAACGGAGCTCCGATTGATGCTCAAGCCAGGATGACCCAGGCGGGTGCTCCCTCGGTCGTAGCCGGGACATTCCCGCTTCAGCAGCGTCTCCTTGAGCATCCACAACGTCCCAAAATGGTAATTGTCAGCATAGCAAAATAAACGCAGCCATCGCTCCAGCTCATGACCATTCGCCATTTCAACCTCCTGATTTGAAGACTACCCGGCTAGGTTAAAGAGAGAAAAAGCCGACTGCTGGCTAGCTGACAGAACCGCTGCCGCCGCCAAGGCCTTGACCTACAGGGCTCCAAATATTATACGCCTTATCCAGGGCTGCACCGACCCTGGCGGCTCGGCGCAGCCCTGGGTGAGATGGCATATATTTGGAGTCCTGTAAGGGTGACACATAAATTAGGTTGTGGACGGGCAGTCCACCCTGTGATTTTCGCGCTTTTAGCGTTTCTGCCGCTGCACAGCATACTCAAAAAATCTTGGCGTCCTTGGCGTCTTGGCGGTTGAACTTTAACTGACCGATTACCTCAGGCGATATTTTTGAGCAATCTTCTCATTCCATCACCAGAGCAGATGCAGCACTTGCCATCCGGAAATCATCTCTGGCGACACTTCCTGGCCGACGGCTGGCCGGAAATTCGCCACATAGTCTGGCGAGACCACCCAGCATTCCCGAAATACGTTGCCGTCATAGCTGGGATAGCCGTCCGTATCCAGGCTCAACACTGGCCGCGCACACGCTGGCGTGAGGTCAAAGCCGACAAAGCGTGAAGCCGCCGCAAGAGTGCTGGCATGACCCCAGAAAGACACCAGCCGACGACTTGCAGCAGCGGCCTGCAACTCAATGCAGCCGGCCGGGCGAATCGTCACCAGACGACGAATCAAACTCAACGGAAAGGAGTTGCCGACTAGGAGGATGTTGGCGGCGGCGGCGGGGGATGCAGGTGAATCTTTGGCTGAATGAGAAGACTCCATTTACACTCCTGGGGAAAAAGTTAGCGGTCATGGCGAAAAGGCTTGCAGGCGGTTGTCGTTCTTCATGGCTCGATACAGGTCATGGCTAACACTGCACACTTTAGGCCCGAGGTTGCGTCTTGCGCGTCCGTAATGCAAATAAACTTGGTTTCCCTCGGGGTACGTGTATGCATCGACGAAGATCACCAGGGCTTTTTTCGTGCCATTTGAGGAGGTGTATGGGCGCAATATAACCGGCGAGGCAAAGCGCGCACCGCCGCGTTGATTGCTGAATTCCCACTGGCAGGTATCTTTCATGCCTCCTAATCTTTGAATGATCGGCAATCCTAGAGCCGGTCGATAGGTCGACTGCCCCTGCTCATCTGGTGCGTATCCGACATCATGATCTTTTTTTGCATACTCAAACCCAGGCGCACCTATATTTTTTTTCATATTTTCATTTAAGTATGCGCGCCAGGAACGCAGCCAGGACGCCAGAACAGAAATGGCATTGTCATTATTCTGCATCGGAAGCTCTTTGACCGTAATGTTAGTCGGTTTGGCAAAATGGCCGATCACATCTGCATAGGGAAGAACATCCTGTTTCTGCCTTTTGGCAAACGCCAAGGCTCCCATAGCTCGGCGCGAACGCATTCCCAGCGAGCCAAGATACCCGTACAGATAGCCCAGTGCGGCGACGTCGCCCTCTAAGTCAGGATCGCCGCGCCAGTTGAGAAAGAGCTCGAATTGGGGGAGCCGTTCGTTCAAAAATATCGCCCGGCTGTTATCGACTTGGCGTGTACTTCGCATTGGGAACAGGAAGTAGTCGCTGCCACGTGGGAAGGCGCGATTATTTCTGTCAAACGATCTTATTTCGCTGGTGGCGTTGTTGAGCATGCGGGTTCTGACTTGCAGTTTTCCAGCTTTGCAATCATTGCCTCGAACCATCCCAAAAATCATATCTTCCTGCGCCCGTACGCCCATGCCCTTTTGTTGCAAGGACTTGAATCCACCCAGCAGGCGGAACCACCAGCGCAACTGGCCTCGCACGGACGCTGCCCGGATTTCCGCTTTTTCTTTTGGCACAGCCCCGCCGCACAAGGCTGGGCTGATGACATCAAGGTTTATTTTCATGGCATCACCTCTCCTAACTTTTCCGCTACCTGCCTGACTTTTTCCACTCTTTTATAAGCCTTGCCAAATTTTCTGTCATCCGGTCCTTTGGCTTTGCCGGCTTCCAGGCAGTCTTTGTTCCACATTTCTTTGAAAAGCCAATTGACCGCTCGGCAAATAATCCGCTGCTCTTCTTCAGGAAGCTGGTCGATGCCTGCCATTTTTCCTTTCAGATTGCCTTCGCGGTCGTTGGCTGGCAGAGCATCTACGTAATCCTTGACGGCGCGTTGTTCAGGAGTCATCTTGGCCAGTATTTCCGCCTCTTCCTTTTTCTTCTTGGCCCGAGCCGCCTCTTCCTCCGCCTTTTTTCGCTCTTCTTCACGTTTCTCGTTCAATTTATCGGTGGCGGCTTTGTTTTCTTCAAACCAGCCATAGCCGGCATTGGTTTTAGCGCCGGCGCCATGCTCGGACAAGCCGCAACTCAGGCAGTCTTGAGCAAATTTGAGATGCGAGGCTATGTCTTGCAGGCGCACTGCCGCTCCTGGCGTCGGCGCCAGGGTGAATACGAAGTCGAGTCCGGCGCGCACCGCAGGGAAAAAGTTCGGGATAGGATTTTCAGTGTCCAACGCCGACCTCCTTGCATCGGTGGATTGATAGTATTCAGGGTGATGGCAATTGACTAGGTCGGCTTCAAGAATTTCGCTTTCCCCCGAACAGTCCGCCACAGCCGGCAAAAACGCCACTGCGCCGCAGGAGCTGCCCAGGGCTTTCCAAGGAGTCTCTTCGTATTTTTTGGGCAAAGGCAGATTCAGTTTCATGAGCAAGGACGAAGCGCAATTTTGCCATACCGCCTGCCAATCGTCGCCGGCGACGATTTGGAAGTCGCTTTTTTTCTGCCAATCATTGTCAGCCCAGCCAAAAGCCAGGGCCACTTGGTGCAGTGCGGATGATTTTTCCGATGCAGTCTTGGCTTGGCGGACTTTATCCAAGGCTACACGTCTGGCAATGCCCTTCAAGCTGCTGCCTGGGATCATCGGCGCACCAAAGAAGCGATGCAGGCAAAGGCCGGTGTTTTCCAAGATTCCCCCGGAATGATTGACCAGCAGGCGCGATTGCAGCTGCATGACAAATTCCTGGGCGCCGGGAATGCGATGGAAACACGCCGTCGGCTGCCGTACCACGTCTTTTCGGGCAGCGCACTTACAGATGCGCTTGATTTCAGCGACCTTGTTGCTGTCGCTTTCAATGCACACGAACTTTTCCAGCCGCAAGGTCAAGGAGTCGCAGCGGTCGTAGGTGTCGGAGAGAAGACCGCGAATTTCATTAGTTGAGGTTGTCACTGGCATCTTCTCACTCCTCCCTGGAAACAAAGCGTCTGAGATAATTCAAGTAAGCCAATGTTTCCGTAGTGATAGCCCGCAACACAGTCGCTGGCTCGCCCGCCAAATCCAGCAGAAAATTCTGAACCGCGCCCGGCCTGTTCCCCAAGTTGAGTCTGATTTCATTTGACGACAGGTGCATCAACACCGCAGAAAAAATATTTGTGTAGTCATCGCCTTTTTCCAGTGCGAAGGCCATGGCGCCCAGCAGGCCATTCTGGCTGATCATCGCCGGGATTTTTTTGACATATTCGGCCCGGAGGCGGGAGTTGGGGTTGGGGTTTTGCGCTGCAGTCAGGGCATTATGCGCGCGGATTTGTTCAAGATTCTTAGTCATGTCATTTCCTCCGTTGTTATTGTTTTTCTGTGATCAGTTCAACGGTGCACCATCCCAGCCCGGTTGTCGCGTCAGCGCCAATCTGCAAGATGTGGTTGTTGTCTTGGAGTTTTGCCGCCAGCTTCTCCAGGCATTTATCCTTGGTTTCGGTCATCAAGGCGTAAAACATGGTTTCAGAGGGGACGTTTTCCTGGTTGAACAGAGCGCCGCCCTGCGCAGCGTTGGTGTCAATATCGATTTTTACATGCTGGGCGATTTCACAGGCATTCTGGACAAAGTAGCTGAACATCTCGTTGGAAAGGATCACCAGGTGTTGTCCTAATTCCTTGCGCCACACTGGGTCTTCGGACATTTTCTCCAGGGCAGCGATCAAATTAGGGTCAACATCGTTAGAGACTACTTGCAGGCAATATTCTTCCAGGATGACTTTCTTGCCGTTTTCCGTGAAGCACAGCGCTTCTGCGGCAAGACACTGATCGGCGTTCAGCTGGGGCAGTTTCAGGTCATTGGGAAGTTTCGGACTGGCGACTGACTGCAAATCCCGAAGCAGTCGATAGATGACAGTCGGGCACGTGCACCATGCGAAGGCATTTTTCGCGGAGCGTACTGGGAAGGCGAGTATTTTTGCTTCGCCGACCAGGAGTTTTCCGGCTTGGGAATTATTGTCATCTCCTTCGCTGCCAAAGTCATCGCGTCCGAAAAGGGTTTCCAGGTCGCTGCCCTTGATGCGTTTGTTGTCTTTCGTCAGGTTTTCCTTGTCGTTCCACAAGGCTGCGAGTACTCCTTTGAGGCTTGAGCCTGGGATGACCGGGTATCCGGTGTGGCGTTCTCTGATGATGGGCAGGTCAACGACTCCGACGGATGCGCCGGCGCCGACGTGCATGGGGGTGCGGGTGAGGATGGACAGGACTTGCTGTTGCATGGAATTTCTCCTTCTTTTTTACTGTTTGGTTGGGAACACGCTGCATACACCGATGCCGAAGCCTTTTTCGCCGAAGATTGAGGAACGGCGGTTGATTCTGTTGTCAGGCCCCAGGGCGTTCAGAGCTTGCCAGAGGGCCTGGAAGGCATTTTGGTTTTCACATTCGAACACGTACACGGCGCCGGCCGGCACAGCGGCCTGCGTCGGCTTGGCGCCTTCGACGGTGCTGGCTGCATCGCCGTCTTTGGCTTTCTGGTGCAGGTCCCAGCCGGAAAAGTACAGCGGCTTGCCGATGCGCGCTGCGATCAGTTTTGCCTGGATGCGTCCTTGCTGGCGGCGTCGTGCGCGCCAGGCCTGGCGGTCTTCACCGGGGCGTCGTGCGCTGTCAGCGTTCGGTGCTGGCAGCATTACGTTGCCGGTCTGGTGGTCGATCCAGTTGGGCAGCCAGCCGCCAGGGTGGGCCGACGCATTGTCTCCCAGGCTTGGGAAAAGCGCTGGGCTGAGGAGGGTCCAGCGGAGTCGGAGCGGCTGGTTAGTCGGTTTTGGCATGCCTGCGTCTGGCAAACGCCATTTTGCGGCGTTGGCGACTGTTGCCAGGCCCTGTTGGCCGCCGATGATCAGCGGCGTCGGCAGGGAAAGTTTGCCCAGGACATCTACCAGGCCGTCGTTGCGGCCTTTGGGCTTGATGGCGCAGGAAGCGAGAAAGGCGATGGAGACGTTTTCGCACAGGCGCAGATATTCGGCCTGGTAGAATTTCCCGTCTATAGTCGCGCCGGTTTCCGGGTTGATGGCGATGCCGATATTGCGCTCGATATAAAACAGGTCTGTTTTTGCGGGGCGGAACGGCTTGCCTGACAAGTAGCTTGCGTAATCCTCCTGCGATATCCAGGCTGGCGGCGATTGTTTGCCAAGAACCGGGGTTGTGAAGGCCAGTTTCAGCAGGGGGGGCAGGTCAGTCTGGCCAGCTGGCGTCAGGAGCATGGGCAGCAGTTCGCCATTCTCGTTGACGGCAAGGTCAAGCGGGCAGGGGAAATACGGCGTCCCGTTGGCTATTGGGAATGGCCCGACAGTCTGGAGGGCGCCGAAGCGGTCTGAGCTGAGCCGTCCGTTGCTACGCTCGGTCAAGGTCTTGGTGTGCGCTGCGCCTTCCCAGTCTTGGCGTTCCGGCCAGGTGCGGTGGAAATGATGGATGAGGGCGTTCCAGAGCTGGTCTGGCCTGGGCCAGTTGGCTCCGGCGCCTGCGTCAGCCGCAGCCATGGGGCGCGCATCGCGCAAAAACAGTACATCTTGGGGGTGCATTTGCAGGTGATAGGTCGTCATTGTTCACCTCCGTTGTCGCGGTGGATGAAGGTTTCAGTCAAAAATGGCTGGATAAAGTCTCGCAGTCTTCCGACCGCGTTGTTTTCTGGCGACGACTTGTCGCCGGATTTATGCTTTTTATGCGCGTTTTCGCCATCTACGCATTCTTGCAGCCAGGCCTCTATCTCTTTTTCCAAGCTTTGCAGCTGCTGCTTGGCTGTCGCATTTTTTTGGGCGGCGTCCTGCAAGGATTTGCCTTGCCGCGAGATGACGTGTTCGACCTCGCGCTCGATGATGGCGTGTATTTCCTCTATCTTAATGGTCAGAGACCGGTGCAGCTGATACGGCTCTAACAGTGCTGCCAAGGCATACGGAAAGCGTTCGGACAGCTCCCATTTCCGGGCATTGTCTTCGTTTTGGCCGTCTGGCGCACGGTCGTCTGGCTTTGGCAATGGACTGAGTTGGTCGAGGGTCTCCATCAGGGGCAGGGCGGCGCTGTCCCATTTGCAGCCCCATTGGATGATTTCACCGGAGCGCTTGTACAGGGAGAAGGCGATGGCACCGCGGCCATAGTCATGCTTGGCCCGGCTCTCGGCGGCCTGCGCCTCTTTCACCAGCATCTGCAATGGCGCCTTTTCATGGCCGATGGCCAGGCCGACTGAGACATCGGTCTTTTCGCCCGGAACGAGCAGCGGGTAGCCAGCTCCAGCAGTGACAAAGCCGGGTGAATCGATATTCAGGGGCATGGACGTCATGTTCTCGGGCGCCTCGCCTCGGAAGACTGCCCGCAGCGCTCGGGCGCAGTTGATCGCCTGGTCAGCCGGCAGCATTGCCAGCACATCGTCGCCGCCAGCGTAGACCAGCTGTCCGCCAAAGGCTTCGACGATTGGCCGGGCCAGCCAGGTGGCGAAGTTGGCCAGCGCCTCGCTGAATTGCAAGTGATAGGACGGCGACAGCAGACGACGCAGGTCTTTGCAGTCGTGCTGCTTCAAAATTGGTTCGAGGAATTGCCGGGCTGGTTCGGACAGCTGGTCGAGAAGCGGCGGGGCTTTATCTCCGGAGACCCACTTGCCCATTTCATCGCCGTCCATGGCCAAGACGGCGACGTAGGCGCCACGATTCAGATTGCGTTCGGCGATCTCCTGGACAGAATCAAAGCCCATGCCCAGGCGAAAATTCTTGGCATCCAGTCCCAGGCGTTCGCGGAGATAGGGCACTTGGTCTTCACGGCACCACAGGCGCTTGATCAGATTCATGGCGCCATATTTGTGTTCCTGGGCAGTAAACAACAGCGTGTCCTGGCCAGCAGCCGCTTCGGCGTTGGAATCGCCGTCTCTTAGCCTGCCGTATTTTTCGATCATCTTTTTCCAGAATTCCTCGTCGCCGATGATTTCTTCTTTTCCGGACAGTGAGTCTTTGACGCTGGCTTCTGGCCAGGGATTTTCCCAGGCTTGGAAATCGCGCGTATTGCGTCGTGCGGCCAGGCGGGCGTCTACTAGGGCGTAATGCGCTGACCAGAAGATGCCGGAGTTGCTCAGGCGAGTCTTGGCTTTGTCTAGATAATAGCGTGCGTCGCGGTCGTCCTCATCGAGCCATTCCTCGGCTAGCAGGAGCGTGTTTTGGAGTGTTTCCAGTGGCGTTGGCGTCTTGTCGCCATCGCCTTTTCGATTTATTGGCAAAGCTTCCAGTTCGCTCAGGCATTCCTCGCGTTCCAGCCATGGCTGCACTGCCCAGCTGATTTGCGGGAAAGCTTGTATCTGCGCATCCCAGCGTTGCTTCCAATTGTCTATGCCTGGGCTGCCAAAGTCGGCGGCTTCCTTGGCCAGCCACTCCCAGACAGCGTCGCCGATTGTTTTTAATTCTTGCTTCAGGGCGTTTGCCGCTGCTTGTGCCAGGCTCTCGGCGCGGTCGGCTGGGACTACGGCCAGAAAACGGTTGGGGAGCGTCGGCGTAGTCAGCCATTGCGTTGCCGGATTGGCCTGGTCGGCGCTGAGTTTGTTGACTACGTTGTTTTTCTCGGCCAGCATTCTTTGCCAGAGGCTTTCTTGGCGTTTGTCTTGGCTGATGAACATTTTTTTCTCATATATGGATTCTCGGTGCAGGGCATCGAATATGCCATTGCCGCGCAGGTTTGGGAAGACGACGGCGTCCGCGCCGACTTGGTCGCTGACTGCCTTCATTGCGTGCGCCATCAGCCATGACAGCAAATACGAGCCGCTCCAGAGGTCGCGGGTGCTGCGGGCCTGGCTGATGAACTCCTGGACTCCACCCAGCTGGAAGAGCAGCAAGGCAGGCTGCAATTTGCCATTGACGGCGCATCCGGCCAGGGCGGAGGCCATGGCGTTATGCTGCCAGATGGTGTGGTCTGGGATGCGAGTGTCCGCCGGCAGAAAGGCTAGTTCGCGGCTGATGGTTGGCAACGAGGTCACCGAATTCTCCAGCCAGCGCCGCCAATAGAGAAACAGCGTTGTTTGTGCGTCGTCTGGATCAATGCCGTGGATGGCGCTTTGCAGGATACCATGCACTTCACCGGCTCTCGCCAGCAGGTCGGGGATGTCAAGCTCGTAGGCGGTGGACGACAGCGGATGGATAAATGCGCCGGTGCCGGTTTCCTTATATATTGTAGCGCATTTGCCCTTGGGGAAGCCGAAACGGTCAGCCGCAGCCGTGAACACATCAGCCGCTTTCACTGCCCAGCCGTCGTAATCCCCTGGATTGACCAAGCCAGCGCCAATTTGAAAATGCTCGGCAGCCTGCTCATGACCAGCAATATCCAGACATTTGTCCGGGGGATCATGTAAAAAAGCCGCTAATTTCGTTTTCCAGAACTTTTGTGCCGACATACTGCGTAACTCCTTTGCAATCATAATGAAGCCTAAGCGAAACAAGGGGAAAAAAACGAGGTGGAAACAAACTAAAAAAAGGGTCAGGGCGGATTTTTTGAAAATATTGTCATTCGTTGATAATGCAAGCGGCGGTTGCTAATTTCTGTGGTTCAAGTGTAATCGATCACAGATTGATACTTGGGGTTCCAATAAGCTGCGGAGCTAGGCGCCCCGGGTAAGGCACTTTAGTGGACAGTGGACAATGGACGTCAGTGGACTTTAATGGACATCAGTAGACGATGGACTGTGGACTGAAGTGGACATTAGTGGTGAGTGGACGTGGACGGAAGTGGACTTTAGTGGACAGAGGAGCGAAGACTCTTGTTTTTCATGAGCTTCCGCAGGCAGGCAGCAAAAGGTGATTATCAGCGGCTGACCGATTACGTTCAAGCGATTTGTTCATGTCTCCCTCTTATCACATATAGGACGCCCCAGAAGCGTTTTTCCAGCGGTTGCGATATTTTTTTTGAAAAAAATTGTTTTTTTGGGGGGGGGCGGGGAGAGACCAGCGTGAAATTTGCAATTCGCTGCAAAATGGTTTACGGTGGTGTTGATTTCCCAAGGCAGCCAGCCATAAAAAAAACGTAGGGGTGTCATTCCATTTCAGCTATGCCTCACCAATGAGGCCATCCTGAAGATTTGGAAGACACCCCAGCTGCCGTATTTTTGTCGAATTCCGTATACTACCATGATTTCGTTTGGAGGCCGCATTAATAAAAGGGCATCCGAAAAGCCTCGATGAACATTTTTCTGTATATGGAAGCGCGAAGGTGAGGAAAGGAATCACGGTTCTTTCGCCTCTTCGCAAGGCCAGAACTATGCTTTTGGAATGAAGTATAGTCAAAGTGTTAGGCATTCGGCTGCTCGATGAGTTCTCCGAGCCGGGGAGGTGTAATTGTATCTATCCGGCTGTTTATCTCTTTCCAGCTGATGGTGCCGTTCTCAGCCACGATTTCGGAGAGCTTTTGCGCTAGGTTATAAATATCTTTGTATTTGTCCTCTCCTAGTGGCTTATTTCCATGTGCGAGGATTGATTGATTCCGAGCGGAGCATGTTCCTTGAATTTTTTTGAACACTTGTTCTGGTGTCATCGTTGGTTTATCAAAGATACTTCCACTTCCATACTGCTCAGACCCCAGCAGTATGAGCAATGCGTAGCCATCGGCTAAGGCGACTTTTTCCGGGAGGTGATGACTGCACAGCTTGTTGAATTTCTCTTTGAGTTCATCGAGATTATCAGTAAGGCCTTCGTATTTGGGGTCGTTCCGATCAAAGTTTCTTTTCTCCGATAACTGGCGCAATCCTACGTCAATCAGCTCCTCGATGGTTCGGTAAGCCAACAGGCCTGCAAATTCATACCGTCCTAACTTGGAATACTCTTGTGCGAGAGTCAAAAACACCGCGATTTTCGTGTTAGAATCAGCCAAGGGCTCCGGTTTATCAAATAACTCAATAAGATTCTCCAGTTTATTCCCTAAATTGTTCTTTCTTATTAGTTTTTTCATAGCCGTTTTCGTTATAGTTTTTTTAATTTCATTCAGAGGCTCTTCGAGTTTTTTGACATCGAAATTAAACAGATATTCATAAAAAGTACATAGTGGCTGTGCGATTTCATCAAAACTTGGATCAGGATTGAGCTGCTCGCTTATTTCGAAAGCATCTCTGGCCATTGAAAAGTTCCGGCTTTTCCAAGCGTCAACACCTTTATTGCGCCACGCTTTCGCTTTGGCTTCGCTAGGATTTTCTAGTAGCAGCAGTTCTTCTGTTCCTGGGATAAGTTTTTTTTGCTCGTCTAAATCGCTATGGATATAACAGGATTGAGCATTATTTTCCCAGGCTGCCTGGGCTGCAGCTGCGGTCATGATTTTCGTTCCGCCAGTAATATCGACAAAGACGTTTTGCTTGTTTGCGTGGCGGGCAACCAATGTATAAATGTGCTGGGGATTAAGAATGTTCAGGTTTTCATATCTCATCCGGCGGCTTTCTAGCAAATCAAATTCCCCGATCATGTCGACCAAGAGTTTATAACTTCCTTTCTCCAATGCATCTTCGCTGGTGATGACTATTAATTCCTTAGGTTGCAAGGCTGCTGTGGCAAAAACGGTGGTTGCTGGGGAATAACCTAACAGGCTGATCAAAAGGTCGCATTTCCTGGAGCCAAGCTGGAGGTTTTCCTGACATTTTTTCTTAAAGATAGGGAGAGTTTTTTCGAGGTATGATTCTAATTCACGAAAACGCTCACCTTGGGTACTTTTTTGTGTCATTTTTTTCTCCTGTTGTCATGGCTAATATTTTGCATGGGATATCTTTTTGAGCCGGATAAAATTCGTTTGGCTTGACTATCAGCAGGTGGTCATAATCATAGTTTTTGATTGGTTCGTGTGTTGGTGTCATAGCTAGTTTCTCATTTGACCATGCTAAGGCTTAATCGTCATTATCGCAGGAAGGTCGAAGTCGATCCAGATACTTATGATATTTGTGATATCTTTTCATCATTTCGACTAGTTCTTTTTTTGGACTATTATGAGCATCCATTTTGTTCTTTGTTGCTTGCTGAACAACCAGATGTTCAACAAGCTCCCGGGGGACATAGTCGATAATGATGATCTGGTAATGATGCGCTCTGGCGTATGTCGCATAGGGTTCTGCTTCCCAGGGGGCTAAATTCGTGTTGTCGCAAATCACCAAGTCCGTGCGCCGTTCAATAGCTTGCTGGAAAGACTGTAAGTTTTTAGCATGGTTCTCAGCGAGTTTATAAACATCGAACTGATAAGTCTTAGTCTCAGTCAGGAAATAATCATCAGTGGAATGGATGGATACTGTAATACCTCGGTTTTCAAGGGTTTCTTTGATGCATCGAGATATCGTGGTTTTGCCAGAACCGGGAATAGCTCGATTGATGATAACGGTTTTTTGAAAAATTTTTTCTGAAGCTGCCACTTTTATATCTTATTGTCGATTATTTGTAGTGATGCATATTGCCAGAGGAAAACTAAGAATTCCAATTAATCGCGCCTTTGTCTCTGCTAGAGGTTTGGCTCGTAGCGCCATTTTTCTTCTCATTGCTTGTCGGGATGATTTTAACATAGATTTTGAGGCCTGCCTGGTGTGCGTTTTTGATCATGTTTTTGGTGCCGGTGCTCGGTGGATGCATAAGTGCAATCAATGCTTCGGCATGTTGGGCCATTATGCGATTGCGTATAGGGCTGGCAGCGCGTCCGTAGCGATTCCATTCAGCCGGGAAGCGTTCGATGGGCAGGTTATGCTCAAGAGCATAGCGTTCGCCTAAGGCCTCGACGCCACCAGCTGCGCGCTGATCACAAGCGATATTTCGAAGCCAGATTCCTGCACAGCCTGGCAGAGGGCTTCATAGTCATGGATGGAACGAGAGTCGGCTATAATCGTACGCAAGAGAACTCCAACTAGCGGCAGCATGAACCCGTAAAAAAGGTATTCTATCCGTCTTCAAGCAGTTTTCAAGTTCATTCTGAAAATATTTAATCACCAACTTGTAATTCGTTCACTCATTGATAACGTTCCGTTCCGATAACTTTTGTTTTCAGCGCTAATGACCTATCTGAAAAAATCTGCGCTCTTCAGCGAAATCTGCGGATAAAACAAATCATTGAAGGCTTTTCCTAGAAAACACGAAGCAACGAGTATCAGCTGAGCGATTGCGTGTGCGTCTTTGCTCACTCTTGTCGCTCTGGCACTTGGCGGATTCCGGCATTATAGTACTTGTTTTGGCAAAAACTCCATTCTGTGGCCACAATTATCGGCTTTATTCGTGTTCACCAGCAGCAAGGAGAGCGCAATGCAGGAGCGTATTCGTCAGCAGGCGGAAGAGTTCATCACGCAGGAGACGCAGTTTCATCTGGGCTTTCTCCCTACTGAACAGTCTAATCCGCTTACTAAGACCCTGGAACAGGATTTCAAGCGCTCGCCAGCAGATGGCGTCCGCACCCTGCAACGAGTTGATCGAAATGTGCTGGAGATGGCGCGGCGTGTGCTGGCCTCGGAGGAATACACCCGTCTGGTTGACGCAGGCTTGCGCACTATTCGCGAGGGCGGACGCATTATCTTTTCGGGCTGCGGCGCCACGGGCCGTCTGAGCATCCTGCTGGAAGCGATGTGGCGTACGGCCTGCGCTGAACACCCGGAAGCGGCAAAGCTGGCCGACCAGGTGGAAAGCATTATGACCGGCGGAGACTACGCACTGGTCAGGTCGGTTGAATTCTTTGAGGACTATGCGTCGTTTGGTCGTCGGCAAGTGGCAGAGGCCAAGATGACGGCTAAGGACCTACTGGTTGCGATTACGGAAGGCGGCGAGACGTCGTCGGTGCTGGGCACGGTGGCAGAGGCGGCTGACCGCGGCGCAGGTGTGTTTTTGCTGTTCAATAATCCGGCTGACTTGCTGGCCAGTCGGCTGGAGCGCTGTCGTCGGGCGATTACTGACCCGCGGGTGTGCGTACTCGATTTGCATTGCGGCCCGATGGCGCTGGCAGGTTCGACGCGCATGCAGGCAACTACCTCGGAACAGCTGATTGCAGGCGCAGCTCTGGAGACGGTTCTGCACCGACTCCTCGGCAAGCCAGAACGCGATTACGCCGCAGACTTCGGGACCCTGCTGGATGCACTGGAAGCCGAAGCCAATGTGCAGGCTATCGCCGACTACATGGCCTTTGAGGCTGACATCTACCGCAACCAAGGCAAGCTGACCTACTTCGCTAATGACTTCCTATTGGATATTTTCACCGATACCACCGAACGCTCGCCGACATTTATGCTGCCGCCATTCCGGCGTCGGGATAACAAGACGGCTCCGCAGTCCTGGGCCTTTGTCAAGAACCCACTGGTCGCCACGCCGGAGGCTTGGAATCGCAGTATGCGTCGGCCGCTCCGCTGCCTGAACTGGACTGCCGAAGACTACGTTGCCATGGGCGCTGGTGAAAAGATTTCCTCTCGTCCGCCGGCCTTGGCTGCGGCAGACCTCTTGCAGTTCGCCATTGGCCAGGAAGACCTCGAGGAACGCTATGACAGCGGTCGGGACGCCGCCGTGCTGATCGCTATGCGCAACGACCCTGAGCTTGAAGCAGCCTTTGTCGATGCATCCGGTAAATTCGCCCATACGGCGCGGCTGGCGATTGACACGGAATTGTCTGACGCCTTCCAGATTATGACTGGCGTTGACAGCGGTACCCTCAAGCTGATGCAGCATTTGGCCTTGAAGTTGGTGCTTAACACGGTGTCGACCGGGACGATGGCTTTGCTCGGGCGCATCACGGGCAACTGGATGAGCTGGGTCGATTGCACTAACAAGAAGCTCCTTGACCGCGGCGCCCGGCTGTTGGTCGAAATCGCCGGAGTCGACTACCGTACTGCCTGCGAAAATCTGTTCGCCGCCCTTGAGGAAATCCAGAAGGTCCCGGGTGAAAAGCCCTCGGCCGTGCAGGTCGCCTTGCAGTGGCTGCATCAGCGTGACCTGGTCAGCCTGGAGGATTTTATCAAATGCGCGAACCAGGGCTGGAAGCTGGTGTGGATGGACGGCCAGGGCACGGCGCGGTCAATTACGCCCGCAGCCATGCGCCATTCGGCCAAAACACTATCAGCCGACAAGCGGCAGGCGACGTTCACCTGGAACGGCCATGCCGATGCGGGAGACGATTTTTCCGTCACGGTCAGCTGGGAGCAGACGGAAGATGGCCGCTTTGCCGGCAAACTGTGCTACGATGGCTGGCAGGGTCAGCAGGCTATCGAGGAAATCCATTTTCCTGTGGTTTCGCACGACTTTGACATTGCGGGCCGCTTTCTCTATGGCGGCTGGGACATGGGCCACTTGAGTCCGAAAGACCGGGTCTGGGGCAGGGCGCCGATCCGCCACGCGCAGCGTTCCATGCAGTTCAATGCTGTTGTCAATCCGCATGGCCAGAGCTGGTATTTCGACAGCCGCGACCCTGACTGGAACATCAAGTTTGCGGACATTTCAGTTTCCGCTGATCGGATGAAGTTTACGTACGCCGCTGTTTACCTGTGCCCGTTGCCGAAGACGGTAGCGGCTGCTGGCGGCGTCCCATACGTCAGCAGCGTCAAGCCGTATCGCGGTAGCTGGTACGAAGCGGCGCAGATTTACAAGCCGTGGGCGACGCAGCAGTCCTGGGCAGTCAATCGCCCCCACGAGAATCCGCTGCGGGACATCGCGATGTGGGTGTGGAACCGCGGCCGAGTCGAGGACGTCGTCCCTACGGTCGAGCGTTTGCAGAAGGATTGCGGCCAGGCCAAGGTCGCCCTTGACTGGTACTGGTGGCACAGCAACCCGTATGACACTGACTATCCGAATTTCTGGCCGCCGCGCGATGGAGTCGAAGCCTTCCAGGCAGCCGTGAAACGTCTCACTGATCAAGGCATTTACACGCAGGTCTATGTCAATAGCGTGTGCTGGGATATGGACGGCGACAACTGGCATGAAGGCGGCGCAGACGGCGTGGTCAAGAAACGGGACGGCTCGCTGCATGCGCATGCCTTCAACCGCTACAATCTCCATCGCCTGGCCTGGATGTGCGGTGAAGCCGAAGCCTACCAGGACAAGATTTCCGAACTGATTGGCCGTCTGGCTGACAGTGGTCTGACTGGTCAATATCTTGACATGATCGGCTGTGCGACCTTCACGCCGTGTTATAACTCCGCGCATCGCCATGACCTGGGCGGCGGCAATTACCATGTCCGCGGGTTCCGCAAGCTGCTGGAGCGCCTGCGGGCTGAGAATCCCGGCTACACGCTCACTACCGAGACTAGCAGCGAGCCGTACATGGACCTCTGCGACGGCGGCATCATCTGCGCATCGTGCTCGCACGAACACCTGGGCGGCATCGCGGAAATCGTGCCGCTTTTCACGGCAGTGCATCATGGCAGCTTCGCGGCTTTCGGCAACTACGCGCATCCGGATGGCATCCCGCCCTGGGACCCGAAATGGCCTGACCAAGATCGCTGGCAGAATGAAAAGCCGTGGCATAAGATTTATCCGGATCAGTTTTTCGTGGAAATGGCCCGGCCAGTCGTCTGGGGAGCGCAGCCGATGGTCTGCCATATCCGTCCAGCTGTCCAGAACGACCCAGAATTCGCTGCTATCTACAAGTTCATTATCGACACCGCACAGTTCTACAATGAACACCGCGATTTCCTGTTTGATGGCCAGATGCTTTCCCCGGATGGCTTCTCGTGCGCTGAAAAAGAAGTCCAGTTCCTGGCGCGGATGATCTTCACTAAGGAAGCCGATGCGCGAGTGATCACCAAGCAGCTGCCTTGTGTCCTGCACGGCTGCTGGCAAGCGCCAGACGGCCGCAAGGCACTGTTCCTGGCTAACTACACCGCTGACCCGCAAGAATGGACGTTCCGCGGCAAGGCAGGCGTGCTTCCCGCACGCACCTACCGGAAAATTGATCTGGAGTGATAGGTAGAAGAGCCGGAGAAAGATTTACTTCCATCTCACCCAGGGCTGTGTTCTGACGGCTCTCTTTGGGGCTTTTGCCGCTCTGCGGCTGTGGACATGGTGGACAGAGTGGACGGTGGACGGCGACAGCCCCTAATGAATTATGAATTATGAATTATGAATGATGAATGATGAATGATGAATGATGAAATGCGCCTTAGCATTCAGAGCATTCAGCATTCAACATTCAGCATTCAGCCCCTCGCCTACAGATAGATTACCTTCGTTGCTTTGATTTTTGTTATACACCGTGGGCGTCATCGTTATACTGCATATATGATTATAACAGGCTCTGCGTCGGTAATTCCACTTGGGCGAAGTTATTATCCATTCATTTCGGGAGGCTCGATCATGACTATGCGAATGATTTTCACGGCGATGGCATTTGCCAGCGGCGCGGTACTCTGGGCGCAGGCGCCCTTTTTGAGTATTTCTGGTGTTGACCACCCATTGGTGGAAGACGCGACCTATTCGCGCAAGCACAACGCACTTTTGAATTTTTCGCTTAAGCCAGCAGTGGTCAAGCCTGAGGCTTTGGCTTTCCGGGCGGAGGAATTGACGATTGCGGCCTGGGTAGCGCCACGAACTGGCGCCAGCGGCTATCGGATGATCGCCTACAAGGGCGACCGCAGCCGCGAGCCGCAGGCAGTTGACTTCAAGTTCGGCATGATCAACATGGCACCGGAATTCGGCTTTATGGATGCGAACGGAGTCTGGGACGGCATCCTGCGCAACTATGACGACATGAACATTCCGCCAGACACGCGCATACCGCTGAAAGACTTCCCCAAGCTCAAGCCAGACCGCTGGAATTTCCTTGCGGTCACCTTCAATCGCGGCGAATTAAAGCTGTTTCTCAATGGCGAGCGGATAGCGTCAGCCAAGACCAAGACACCCGCGCTCAATATCCAGGACACACCGCTTTGGCTGGGCGTCTCCCAGGGCGTTGGCGGACTAAGAGGCTATAATCTGCTTGGGCTGATTCACCGCATTGATTTCTTCCAGGCCGCGCTGTCGGAAGAGGCGGTTTTGGCTCGCTGGCAAGAACAGCGGTCGGACTACACGGCGGAAAGATTGTCCATCCCTGGGCCGGAAGTCAATTTTATGGACGAATACGACCCTGATTTCAAGAAGAAGCTGAAGATTGTCGAGGAGTACGAGAAGGCGATTCCTGCTTGTTCATTGCCCGAACATTCTCCGACGATGACAGTAGTTGAGTTTGGCGGCATACCGGTCTTGGCTCGGGACGGCATCCGTGAGTCCGGTATATGCATGATGCCGCAATACAGCAGCGGAGACGACGCTGTCTTTAACGCTGGCCGGGATTTCGCCGCCGCTGGAGTCAACTATTTCAGCGACATCTACTATACCTGGCCAGCGCAGAACCCTGAAGGTACGCAGATGCGCTGCGCCAATCTCTGGCCAGCGCCGGGGAAATACGACTTTGAACGCCTGGAGGCGCGCTTGCAGGCTGCGGTTGACGCCAACCCGAACGTCCGCATTATCATGCGCATCAAGATGGATATGCCGGAATGGTGGCTGAAAGAGCACCCCGAGGAACTGGCCATAGATGAACACGGCAATCGCAGCAACCAGGTCACACTCAGTTCGGAATTGTGGCTCAAGGACATCTGCAAAGTCCATGCTGACTTTATCCAGCACTTGGAGAAGAGCCGTTTTGCCAAGCACATCGTCGGCTACGTCCCTGGCGGCGGCCATGCCTCCGAGTGGTTCTGGTACGGTCGCGAAAAAGGCTTTATCGACTATTCCGAGGGGCATGGGCAGCGTTTCCGCGCTTGGCTGAAAGAGCGCTATCAGACTGACGAAGCCCTGCGCAAAGCCTGGAACGACCCGACGGTCAGCTTGGCCACGGCAGCCGTGCCCAGTGCGGCCTTGCGTCGAGCCAGCGAAGACGGCGTGTTCCGCGACCTTGCCGTAGCCCGGCCAGTCGTCGACCACCGGATGTTCCTCAACTTCGCCACTACCCGCGCCCAGGCCGCCATTGCCCGCACTATCCGCGCCAACACTGCCACCCGCAAGCTGGTCGGCTTCTTCTACGGCTATTCCATGTACGTTGGCGGGCTCGACAACATGGGCTTCCAGAACATGGACGTGGCCATCGCCAATCCGGACGTCGACTTCTTCTGTTCGCCGTTTTCGTACGCCCGTCGCCGCGGCGGCCAGGAAGGCGACTTTATCAGCAGCTTCACAGCCAGCCTGCGCCTGCATGGCAAGTTGTACTGGGACGAGGTTGATTTGCGTACCCACTTGGCAGTCAACAATATGGACACCCACAAGACCGAGTCGCCTGAAGAGACTGACGCCGTGCTGTGGCGTTCCTACGGCAATTCTTTGATCTATGGCACTAACCTGTGGTGGTTCCTGATCATCCACCGCGCTGTCTTCCATTCTGACCGCATTATGAACGCTATCCAGCGCATGGCTAAGCTGGACGCTGAATTGCTGGACGTGTCAAAGGCGTCGGCAGCCGAAATTGCGGTCATGCGCGACGAAAAGAGCTTCTATTACTCCAATTCCAACCAGGACAGCGTGATCACCCACTACAAGTCCAGCATGGACAAGGAATTCGCCCGCATCGGCGCCCCGTATGACAATTATCTGCTGTCGGACATTGACCACCCGCGGATGCCAGACTACAAGGTGTACATTTTCATGAACACATTCCATACCACGCCGGCCTTGCGGGCAGCGATCCAGCGCAAGCTGGCCCGCAACCAGGCCACGGCCATTTGGATGTACGCGCCAGGATATGTCTCGGATGAGGGCAATTCGACGGATAATATGCGCACCTTGACAGGCATCAGCTTTGTTAAATACCAGCTGGATGACAAGCCAGCCTGGGAGAAGAATGCGTCCGCCGGCGTTTTGGCGACCTTTCTGCCAGACAAGGTCACTGACATCAAGTACGACCCGGTGTTTGCGGTGGCTGATAGCGGCGCGACGATCCTGGCCACGCTGGCCGGCAAGCCAGCAGCAGCGGTGAAGATGACGCCGTGGGGACGGGCCGTGTACCTGCTGCCGCCAGCGAAAACCGATTTCCTGCGCGAAGTCTGCCGCACAGCCGGTGTGCATATCTACTCGGAAACAGGAGATATCCTGCGCGCCAACCAGAATTTCGTTATGCTGCATACGGATAAGCCTGGAAAGAAGACGATTACGCTGCCACGTCCGGCTAAATTGCGTGACTTGCAGACCGACGAGGTCAGGCCAGCGAGTACGAGCCATTCGTTTGATTTGGATGAACAGAAGACAGCGCTGTTCCAGATTCTAGCGCCGTAGGTTTTTTAGGGACGAGGGGCTGAATGCTGAATGCTGAATGCTGAGGCGCATTTGTCATTCATCATTCATCATTCGTCATTTATCATTCGTTGGGGGTGGAGGGCAGCCTGAAGTCGACATGCGTCCAGATTTTCAAAACTCTTCCGCCCCTGGATTAGGAGAAGTTGAGCATGAACCGTGAATACTGCTGTCAGTCGCCTATTGGCAAGGTTGTGGCCGTCGTCACTGCCGCTCTCACCGTCGTCGTCGGTGCTTTTTTCCTGCCGTATGCGGCTTCGGCTGCGCCCTTGTTTGACGCTGGCGCCACGACGTGGTCTATTCGGCACGATTCGTTGGCCGGGCCGACTATCCGCTTTGCCGCCGAGGAATTGCAGACTACCCTGGCCGCGATTTCCGGCGCTACGCTGCCAGTAGTGATGGAGGAGACGGCAGGCCCAGCCATCATCCTGGGCGTCCTGCCGGAAGTGACTGCCCCTGATGAGATCGCCATTCTCTCCGAGCCGGACGTCCTGCGGCTGGGCGGTGGTAGCGAGCGGGCCGTGCTGCATGCTGTCTACGCTTTTTTGCAGGATCCACTCGGGGTGCGCTGGTTGTGGCCAGGGGAGGATGGGGCCTTTATCCCGCGCCGAACGCGGTGGGAGGTGCCGCCGCTGGCGTCCCGTTATCGGCCGCCTATTCGCTATCGTGGCTTGCATCTCTGCGGCGACTGGCGGGACGTTAAGGACTTCCGCCTCTGGATGGCCAGGAATTTCATCAACATTCACCGGCATGGCGGTCATGGCGATAGCCGGATGTTCTACAATATGCAGTCAAGCCACAACGTCCGCCTGCCCAAGGAGTTATTCGCCTTGCGTCCGGAGCTGTTTGCGCAAATTCGCGGCCAGCGCTACCCCTCCCAGATGTGCTTCAGCCAGCCAGAGGGCGAGGCCATCGTCGCCGAGCAACTGTTGGCAAAGCTGCCGGCTGACCTTGAAATCCTCAGTCTTTTCCCCTCGGACAATATGGACTACTGCCAATGCCCGCAGTGTACCGCCCAAGGCGTGTCAACGGCTTGGTTTTCGTTTTATAACCGACTGATTGCGGCGCTGCATGCGCAGCGGCCAAGCCTGAAATTCGCGACTATCGCCTACCAGGGCTATCGCGATGTGCCAGCGGTGGCAGTCAGCCCGTGCGAATTCGTCGAATACGCCAGTCATGCACGGTGCCATGTCCATACCCTGGGCGATCCGACCTGCGAGCGCAACCGCGACACCTTGGCGGAAATGCGCCAATGGCAGCAGACCGGCGCAGTCATGGGGCATTACGCCTACGAGTTCGACACTTTCCGTGCCTCGCCGTTTTTGCCGTTTTTCACGATAATCGAGGACGCGGTGCAGACCAGCGTCAGCCTCGGTCATGTTGCCGTCATCACGGAAGTCTCGCTGTCGCCGCGCTCTGGCCCGCCTGAGCAAGCCTACGCTGTGCGCAATCGGCTGCCAATCTGGCTTTATGCGCGATTGCTCTGGAACCCGTACATGAGGGTGACGGACTTGGTCTGGGAATGGTGCGAGACCGCCTACGGTGCTGCTGCCGCGCCCATGCGGGTCTATTTGCTGGCCATGGACCGCGCCTGGTCAGCTTTGCCGGTGCATTGTACCATTCTTGGCCAGGCCGCGACCGTGGCGCCGCAGCTCATTACCCCGGAGTTGCAGAAAACCGCTGCCGAGGCATTCCTGGCCGCGGACCGCGCCCTGGACGGCGCAGTCAATCCAGCTGTCGAGCGTGAAAAAATATTGTTCCGGCAATGGCTTGATATGCTGGGACACGACCACGAAGTGCTGGTGCCGCTGCTGCCGGCGACAACCGAGGCTCCGGCGTCAGCTCAAGGTTCGTCGCCGCTGCCGTTGCCCGGAGCGGCGGTGCGCCTGGCTTGGTCGCCGGAAAAGCTCTTTGTGAGCGACATCACCGCTGCCTGCGAAGTCGTTTTGTCCACTGGGTTGGGCGGCGAGACCTGGCATTTTGCGGTTGACGCTGCTGGAACGCCATCGGCCTGGCGCATCAGCGCTGTGGGCGTTCGCGACGACCGCTGGCAGCCAGAATGGAGTTTTTCAAAGGGTGTCATGGCCATTCCCTTTGCCGCGCTCGGCGCTGCCCCGGCCGGGAACGAGGTCTGGGCCTTGCGGGTATTGTCTGGCCAGCAGGCTTTCCCGGAAGCCAGTGCGCCGCCAGCCGGCCTTAGGTTCTGCATGTCCGCAAAGACAGACCGCACCGTGCTGTGGTGGAGTGGCCGGCCTAGCCGCGACGACCGTGAAGTCACTCACGTACGACGCCAGTTTCAGGAAGCCGGCTGGCAGTTCAAGCTGGGCGTAGCCGCGAACTTGGCCACGGGCAGCGCTGATGTCTACTGGTTCCGCAACCCAGGCTATGAAAACAAGCCGCCGGTCGAGGCCTGGCTGGAAATCAGGAAACGCATCGAGGCCGGCGCCCTGGCTGTGTTCGTCTCGTATGCCCGCATGCCCTTGGAGCAGTATTTCGACGATCCGTCCTTCTTTGTCGCGGTGCGGGAAATCAGAGGTCTTCCTTTGGCGGCGCGACAGGTCAAGCGCCTCCAGCCGGGGGCGTGGCTGAAAACGCCGCACAAGCTCGGCAATTTCGGCATTACTCCGGCCTACGGGCTGGTTCCAAAACAGCCGGAGGTTTGGGAGGCTCTCGCTGACATGCCAGTCGATGGCGACCAGCCGGACGCAACCGTGCCCTTCATCTTAGCCCGCCGTTATGGTCAGGGAACCGTCGTCGTCATGGGCGACCGCGTGGCCGTCAAGCCCGTGCAATTGGTGGAAAACTTCCTTCAGTTGCACACCCCGTAGCCGGAATTGACGCGAAAATCTGGCGTACCTTATTGAAGCAGGCGAGCATCCTGGCACTACGCTTGCTTTTTTTTCGCAAAGGGAATAGGCCAGCCTATTGATATTAAGAGAGCCACCCCGCGCACGACAAATTTTGGGAGGGTGGCCTCCCTTGGGTGGGTGGGGTCTGATTTCTGGAACCGGTGAAAAAATAGGCCGTTGTACGCCTTTTTTCGAGCGGTTGTCTGCAGAATCATAGTCATTTTGTGCGGGGGGCATGATTTTGCTTGCACGCAGGCATGATGCTTTCCATCCCTTGAATGGGCTTCCTGATGCATTCCGGAGACTTGCAAGAACCTGAATGAGACACAAGGCGACGGGTTGCGCCCTACGGCTCAATTATCAGTCGCTGACCGATTGCAATGGGTCGGTTAAAGATTAACCCAACTTCCCCAGAATTAAGAAAAAATAGGCACGAAGCCCCTTGTCTTTATTGCTACAGCGCCCAT
>MWEG01000055.1 GCA_002070945.1 Lentisphaerae bacterium ADurb.Bin082 | reverse complement strand
GCCTCCTTATCAAAATAAGGGTTCAGATGCACCTTGTCAAATATCGACTCCTATCACAAGATCTCGCACATTAACGATTTTTCAGAATCAGCTTTCGAGGTACAAGGACCATGAGCAAACCGATGACTGCTGCCGTACTGCGGCGCAAATATATTGACTTTTTCAAACGCCACGGGCACGCGGAAATCAAGAGTGCGCCGCTGGTTCCTGAAAACGACCCGACCTGCCTGTTCACTACGGCGGGCATGCATCCCCTAGTGCCGTTCCTGCTGGGCGAAAAGCACCCGGCTGGCCAACGCCTGACCAACGTGCAGAAGTGCCTCCGCACGGGCGACATTGACGAAGTCGGCGATCCGTTCCACTTGACCTTCTTTGAAATGCTCGGCAACTGGTCCTTAGGCGACTATTTCAAGGCCGAGGCGATTGCCATGAGCTATGAGTTCCTGACTGCGGAACTCGGGTTCAGGCCTGAACAAATCAAGATCACCTGCTTTGCCGGCGACGAGAACGCCCCGCGTGACACCGAGGCGGCAGACTACTGGCGCCAGCACGGCATCCCGGAAAAGAACATATACTTCCTGGGCAAGGAAGACAACTGGTGGGGTCCGGCCGGCCAGACTGGCCCGTGCGGGCCAGACACGGAGATGTTCGTCCCGCTCGACCGTCCAGACTGTGGTCCGGACTGCGGGCCGGCCTGCGGCTGCGGCAAATGGGTTGAAATCTGGAACGACGTCTTCATGCAGTACAACAAGACGGCTGATGGCAAGTACGTTCCGCTCGCAAAACCAAACGTTGACACTGGCATGGGCGTCGAACGGGTGACGGCCTTTATGCAGGGCGTGCGCAGCGCCTACGAGACCGAGCTGTTCCAGGGCATCTTTGCCAAAATCATGGAGCTTTCCGGCAATCCTGAGGCCAACTACACCAGCCGCAGCGCCCGCATCGTGGCCGAGCATCTGCGCGCCTCGACCTTCCTGATTGGCGACGGTGTCAAGCCCAGCAACGTTGACCAGGGCTATGTCCTGCGCCGCCTTATCCGGCGGGCCATCCGCGAAGCGCGCAAACTCGGCCTTACCGAAATGTTCACCAGCAAAATCGCTGAGGTGGTCATCGCCGAATATGGCGACGTCTACCCCGAGCTGCGCCAGAACGAGGACTTCATTCACAATGAGCTGCGCCGCGAGGAAGAGCAATTCGGCAAAACCCTCGAAAATGGCACCCGCGAATTCAACAAGCTGGTGGACAAGTTTCCGCCGCACCTGGAAAACAAGGTCATTAGCGGCCGCAAGGCGTTCAACCTCTACGAAACGTACGGCTTTCCCCTTGAACTCACCCAGGAAATGGCGGCTGAGCGCGGCTTCACGGTTGACGCGAATGGCTTCCAGGAGGCCTACGTCAAGCACCAGGAGCTATCCCGCGCTGGTGCGGAGCAGAAATTCAAGGGCGGCCTAGCTGACCAGTCGGAACGCACTGCGGCTCTGCACACGGCGACGCACCTTCTGCACCAGGCTTTGCGCACCGTCCTCAACGAAGATGTGGCTCAGGCCGGCTCCAATATCACTGCCGAACGCCTGCGCTTCGACTTCACCTACGGTGACAAGATGACGCCTGAGCAAATCGCCCAGGTGGAGGAGCTGGTCAATGCCCAGATCAGCCGCGACTTGCTCGTGACCCACGAAGAAATGACGCTGGACGAAGCTAAAAAGCGCGGCGCTATCGGCCTATTTGAATCCAAGTACGGCGAACTCGTCAAACTCTATACTATCGGCGATTTTTCCATGGAAATCTGCGGCGGGCCGCATGTGCCGCGGACTGGCGCCATGGGCCGTTTCCGGATTTTGAAAGAGGAGAGTTCCAGCCGCGGCGTCCGCCGCATCAAAGCCATTCTCGAATAGCCCCCTGCGGTCACTGCTACGGCGACGCCCCGCTGCCGGAGATGATTTCCCAGCCTTTTCCGAGGCCTCGAATACCCCCCGCCAACCCAAGGAGAAAGACCATGTCAACACCGTTCAAAATTGATTTGGCCGGCAAAGTCGCTGTCGTCACTGGCGGCGGCGGCATTTTGTGCAGCGTGATGGCTGAAGCGCTTGCCGATTGCGGCGCCAAAGTCGCGATTCTCGACCTTCGCAAGGAAGCTGCCGATCAGGTGGCAGCAGCGATCAAGGCCAAGGGTGGCGTTGCCATGGGCGTGGCCTGCAACGTGCTGGAACGCGCCAGCATTGAGGCGGCAGAAAAGGAAGTACGCGCAACCTACGGTGCGTGCGACATCCTGATCAATGGCGCCGGCGGCAACAACCCCAAGGGCACGACCTCCAACGAACAGATGAGCAAGGCCGACCTGACCAACACCGACCCCAACGTCAAGACCTTCTTTGACCTTGACCCCAAGGGCATCGAATTCGTCTTCAACCTGAATTTCCTCGGCACTTTGCTGCCCACCCAGGTATTTTCCCGGGCGATGGCCGAAAACGGCAAGGGCGTCATCATCAACATTTCCTCCATGAACGCCTTCAAGCCGCTGACCAAGATTCCTGCTTACAGCGCTGCCAAGGCCGCCGTGAGCAACTTCACCCAGTGGCTGGCTGTGCATTTGGCGCCGATGGGCATCCGCGTCAACGCCATCGCTCCCGGCTTCTTCCTCACTGACCAAAACCGTTCCCTGCTCACCACCCCAGACGGCGGCCTCACGCCGCGTTCGCATAAAATCCTGAGTCACACGCCAATGGCTAAGTTCGGCGAACCGGCCGACTTGCTGGGCGCCCTGCTCTGGCTGACCAGCGACAAGGCGGCTGGCTTTGTGACCGGCGCCGTCATTCCGATTGACGGCGGCTTCAGCGCCTATTCCGGCGTCTAAGCTAAAATAAACAGCGGGCGCTGGCCAATCCAGCGCCCGCTTTGACTGACGACCGTCGCCAGGCGTTGGTTCAGCGACATTCGCGAAAGGAAATGACCATGTTCATCGACATGCATGTACATGCGTATGCGTACCCGGGGCCGCCCCAGGACGGTCGCACCCAGTTTGCCAATCCGGAACAAGTCCTGCGCGTCTATGACGCCCACCAGATCGAGCGCGGCGTCCTGATGCCCCTGATCGGCCCGGAAGTCTATCTCCCGCAGTCGAATGAGGAAATCCTGGCGGTCTGCGAGCGCTATCCAGACCGGTTCATTCCCTTCTGCAACCTCGATCCGCGCGGCATCCGCAACTCCCCGACCGCTGACTTCACACCCTGGCTGAGCTGGTACAAGAACCACGGCTTCAAGGGAGTCGGCGAATTCATGCCGAACCTGGCCTTCACCGACCCGCTCGTATTAAACTTCTTCCGCCAAGTCGAAGCCTTTGGCCTGCCCCTGACTTTTGACATTTCAACGGCCATCGGCAACCATTACGGACTCTATGACGACCAGGGCCTGCCGCAGCTTGAGACCTGCCTGAAAATGTTCCCGCGGCTGGTCATCATCGGCCACGGCCCGGCCTTCTGGAGCGAGCTGGGCGCCCTGGAGCCAGGCGACAACCGTGCCTCGTACCTCAAGCACCCGATTCGCGCCGAGGGCGCCGTAGTCCGGCTGTTCCGCCAGTATCCGAATATGTGGGCTGACTTGTCTGCTGGCAGTGGCTACTATGCCATGGCGCGCGACTTGGACTTCGCAGCCCGCTTCCTGACCGAATTCCAGGACCGGGTCATGTACGGAACCGACATCTGCAACCCAGAGTCCATCTGCCCCATGGACAAACTCCTCATCGACCTGCGCGACAGCGGCAAGCTGGCGCCAGAAGCTTTCACCAAAATCGCCCGCGGCAATGCCATTCGCCTCCTGGGACTGTAGCTGGACACGCTACCGGCCTCACTATATTTTTCTGAGAGTCTACACTATTTTCCGAGAATCGCCGTTATATTATAACGCATCGGCTCAACCAAACCGCGCCGCCGCCCTGCCTGGCCTGGCCAAGCGCCAAGCTCACGCCCCCCTTTCCTTCGCAAGCACCAGAGCATCGTGGAGAAAACAACTTTCAGCAGCAAAACCTTTCATTCAGCAGTCCCGCAAGGCTCCTTCGGCGACATCTCCGGAGGCAGCCAACGCCGCAAAGAGTATGATTCCCCGGACAGCCTTCATTCTGTCGGCTGGACCTATCCCAAACGGATTCGCCTGGTCACGCCGGACAATCCCCTGCCCCTCGACTACGGCACCCCCTTCGCCCCTATTGACGTTGAATACGAAATGCTCGGCGAGCTGGCCAGCGACCGCAACAACGTCATTTTGATTACGCATGCCCTTTCCGGCGACGCTCATGTCGCAGGTTGGGATGCCACGGCCAGCCCGACCTGGCGGCCCTGGCGCTTAGACCGACCCGGTTGGTGGGACACAGTGGTCGGTCCAGGCAAGCCCATTGACACCAACCGCTTCTGCGTCCTTTGCGTCAACATCCTGGGCAGCTGCTACGGCACTACGGGGCCAGCCAGCATCAATCCGGCCACTGGCCGGCCCTACGGCCAGAACTTTCCCCTGGTGACGGTCGGCGACACCGTGCGCTTGCAAGCGCGCCTCCTTGATCACCTCGGCATCAAACAGCTATATGCAGTCTGCGGCGGCTCCTTAGGCGGCCTGCAGGCCTTTGAATGGGCTGTGGCCTATCCGGAACGGGTCGTGAAATGCATCATCCTGGCAGCCGGGCCGCGGCTCTCAGCCCAAGGTCTCGGCTTCAACGTCGTCGGCCGACACGCCATTCTCTCCGATGCCAATTTCAACAATGGCGACTACTATGACCAGGCCACCAAGCCGGATGACGGCCTGGCGGCCGCTCGGATGCTGGCCCACATCACCTATTTGTCCGGCCAGGGCATGGAAGACAAATTCGGTCGGCGGCGAACCACCCGGCAAATTGGACGGAACGGCTCGGCAAACGGCACTGGTGAACAATTCGAGGTTGAGAGTTACTTGCAGTACCAGGGCCAGTCCTTTGTCGCCCGCTTTGACGCCAACAGCTACCTGTATATCACCCACATGCTGGACAACTACGACGGCACCCAATGGGGCAACGGCAGCCTCCAAGCTGCGTGCGCCAGGATCAAGGCCGAAGTCATGGTGGTATCGTTCTCCACGGATTGGCTGTATCCGCCGGAATGCTGCCGCGAATTCGTCGTTGCACTCATGCGCAACCGCATTCCTGTCACCTACATGCAGGTCGAATCCAACTATGGCCACGACGCCTTCCTGGTGGAGGCCAAGACCGTAGGGCGCATGCTGCGTGCCTTCCTGCTTTCGCCTACCTTGGCCCGGCGGCAATTCCTGCGGGGAGGACAGTGCAAATGAAAAGCAAAGCCAACCAACCTCCCGCGAAAAGCGACCTTGACGCTGAAGCCCTGAAATGCCTTCCCGGCGTGGAGGATTTCCTGCGCGCCATCGGCGTGAAGTCCAACGACAGCTCGTTTTCGGCCCTGTACCAGCGCGTCGCCGACTTCACCAAATCGGGCAAAGATTTTAGCGAACATGCGCCAAAGCGATGGGAAGACCCTCTCATTGAGACTTTAGTACGGCCCAACGACAGCATTCTCGACCTCGGTTGCGGCGAAGGCGACCTGCTGGCGCGGCTTTCATACCAGCATGACGTTGTCGTGCAAGGCGTTGACCGCGATGGCGACGCTGTCATCCGCTGCATTGAGCGCGGGATGCCGGTCTGCCACGAGGACCTGGAGCGCTTCCTCGACGCCCTGCCCGACCAATGCTACACGTATGCCGTCCTGGAACAAACCTTGCAGACCCTGCACGCTCCCCTGAAGACGCTGCGCCAAATGCTGCGCGTCGCACGCTGGTGCGTGGTCTCCTTCCCGAATTTCGCCCACTGGAGCGTCCGACTGGCCTTCAGCCTAGGCGGACGCATGCCGGTGACATCGTCGCTTCCATACGCCTGGCACGACACCCCGAACATCCATCTGTGCAGCATCACCGACTTTATCGACTGGACAGAAGAAGACAACATCAACATTGTCAAAGCCTGGGCCCTAGTCGAAGGCAAAGTCCTCGACTACGTAGTCGGGGGAGAAAACGACTACAACATCACGGCTGACCAGGCACTATTCGTCATCGAACGCAAAGACTTCCCGTACCCGAATTAGGGACGAGGGGCTGAATGCTGAATGCTGAAGGCTGAAGGCTGAAGGCTGAATGTTGAAGGCTGAAGGCTGAATGCTGAAGGCACATTCATCATTCATCATTCATCATTCGTCATTTATCATTCGTTAGGGGCGAGGGGCGAGTTCCGGCACTAAAGTGCCGGCACAGGACGGAGGCGTGGGGCGAGATGAGAGGGCCAACGTCCCCCAGCTCCATCGTCCACTGGTGTCCATGGTCCATGGTCCACTGTCCACTAAAACGCCTTACCCGGGAAGCCTGGCACTGCTGCTTGTCTAAAATCCTAGTGTTAACAACCGACCCATTAAATGCAACCATCTTATCAAAAGCCACTTATAACTTTAGCTGTTGCAAAAACACAACCATGCGTTAATTTAGGGAAATGGCTCATCTTGATATGAGCCATAGCATTAGAGTAATCATCATACGAGAAAGATAGCCTGATATAGCATGATAATTAATCGACAGGGACGTTTCCATGCCGGATCTCTTTGGAACATATTTAAATTATAATTTTCCCGAACCACAATATCTTGGAGCTAAATATATTCACAGAGGATGGATAGCTGAAAATATACCGGATGATGTACAAACTATTTTTGATGCATTTGGAGGCTCTCAATCCATTGCATATTTTATGAAACAGCTTGAAAAAAAAACTATCACAAATGATTTTCTTTGTTTTAATAGTCAAATAGGCAAAGCATTAATTGAAAATTCTCATGAAAAACTTACATCGACTGATGTATCTGTCTTATTATCGCCGAATTCTAGGCCCGAACATTTTAATTTAATGGAAAATCTTTTTTCGAATCTATTTTTTACAGTAGAAGAAGCAAAATTTTTAGATGCATTCAGAAGCAATCTAGAATACCTTGAAAACGAATACAAAAAAGCGCTTGCATTTGCTATTATATGCCGAAGCATGACAAGAAAAGTGACTATGGGGCACTTCGCACATACAAGAGCTCTTGTTTACGCTGCAAATCCAAAACGTATACAGCGAAACCGGAGCCTTTGTAGACCCATAGAAGACATATTTATGGAATTGCTTCCTCAATATAACGCGGCAGTGTTCGATAATGGCAAAGAAAATTATAGTTACAATCAGAATACACTTGATCTTTTACCAAATTTAAGCGGAATAGATTTGGTATATTTTGATCCTCCTTACTGCAACAGCCATGCTGATTATCAATCGTTTTATCATTTACTTGAGACTTTTGTTATGTATTGGAAAGACAAAAAATTTACATAACCGTCCCATAGGCTCCTCAAACCGCCCAGAAATGAGCTGTTTTCCTACCTGAGGACACCAGGTTTTCCCA
>MWEG01000054.1 GCA_002070945.1 Lentisphaerae bacterium ADurb.Bin082 | reverse complement strand
CGTGAAGCCACGCTCGCCCAAAACCTCCATGTACTCTCGGATGCGCTGGGCGCCTTCCGCATTGCTGCCCGGCCCAGAGGCCGTCGCACTGCCCGCGACGATTTCGACATCCATCGTGAACAGGACATAGACACGACTGTCGTCCATGCTTCCTCCGCATTGTCTCGATGATTCGCAGCAAAAGCCGCCTTTCCGGCCGATGTTCGGGCAACGGCCAAAAAGGCGGCTTGCGGTTTAGACTTTACTTGAGTAAGTCCAGAAGTTCTGCCAGCGTTGCTTTGGCGTCGCCGAACATCAGCAGGCTCTTGCTGCTCTGATACAATGAATTGGGCACGCCAGCATAGCCTGGGCTGTCATCAAGATTGCAGACGATCGTGTGCGGCGCATCGCCTACGGCCAGCACCGGCATGCCATAGATCGGCGTGCCCTCGGCTGTATTCGCGGCCGGATTGATGGTGTCGTTGGCGCCCACCACCACGACCACGTCGCACGTGGCAAAGTCGCTGTTGATGTCATCCAGTTCAAAGAGTTGCTCGTATGGCACATCGACCTCGCACAGGAGAACATTCATGTGCCCAGGCATACGGCCCGCCACCGGATGAATGGCATAACGTACCTTAGCGCCGCGCGCTGTCAGGGTGTCAGCCAGTTTCTTGACCGAAGCCTGCGCCTGCGCCAGGGCCATGCCATATCCAGGGACAATGATGACGTCCTTGGCCGCGCTCAAAATCTCCTTGAGAAGCGCAGACCGGTCTTCGGCGGACATTGGGGCGACCGGCTCTGCTTCTGCGGGGGCGTTGTCAGCCGCCGGCGCTTCCGCTGCCTCCGCAGAGGCGGCAGCTTCAGGCTTCGCATGCGCTCCTTTCGCTGATGCCGTCACCGTCGTCCGCCCCAGGAGGATATTCGCGAGGCTGCGGTTCATGGCTCTGCCCATAATCTGCGTCAACAGCAACCCAGACGCCCCGACAACGCCTCCGATACAGGTGAGAACCGGGTCGCCGATGGCAATGCCAGCCACGCCGCCAGCCACACCGCTGAGCGAATTCAGCAAGGAAATGGTGATCGGCATGTCAGCGCCGCCAACGCGGATGGAGAAAAACACCCCGAACAGCAGCGACGCAATCACCACCAGCGTCGACGCCTTGGCGATGATGGCAATCACCGTCAAAAGCAACAGACCGCCGACAATCACAGAGTGGCCTTTCAAAATCACTGGCCGCTGCGGCAGCATCCGAGCCAATTTGCCAGCCGCAACCGCGCTGCCAGAAGCGGTCAACAACCCGACCGCCAGTGCAATCTGGGACGCATACTTCTCCAGGCCGCCGCCGACATTGAGGCTGCCGTAGGCCACCAGGGCACTCGCCAAGCCGCCCAAGCCATTCAGCAAAGCCACAAACTGCGGCATCTGGATCATCTTTACCCGCAATGCGCCAAATGCGCCTAGGCCAGTGCCGACGATCAGGGCGACGAGTACCATCGGCTGACCCAACAATTCATGCTTGCATAAAGTGACGACCAGCACGACCGCCACCGCAATGGCCCCAATCGCATTGCCGGCTCGGGCGCTACGTACTCGGCTCATGGCGGAGATGCCGGCCAAAACCGCAAGCACCGTCAAAATGCCTATGATTAGATAGACCGTGTCATTCATCGTGAGCCGCCCCCTTTTCTTTTTTGAACATCTTCAGCATCAGGTCGGTCACCCAGAATCCGCCGACGACGTTGACCATCGCCAGAATGATTGCAGCAAAGGCGAGGCATTGATGGCCGGTTGCTGCCGCTGCCAACGCCCCTAATACCGTGATTCCCGACAAAGCGTTCATGCCAGACATCAGCGGCGTATGCAGCAACGACGGCACCTGACTAATCAGAAAATAGCCGACCACCGCACTGACCACGAACAACACACAGAGTTGCCAAGCAGCCATCATGCCTTGCCTCCCATTGCTTCCAATGCCCCTTCGTGCACGACCTTGCCGTCAATCGTGGTGACGATGCCGGCGACGATCTCGTCACTCCTATCCAGGGTCATACGGCCGTCCTGGACCAGGTATTTCACCAAGTGGTACACATTTCGTGCGAACATCCAAGTCGAACTAGTCGGCAGCAAGCCAGGGATATTCTTGAGACCCTCAATAGTCACCCCGTGCTTCACGCAAGTTTCGCCTGGCTCGGTCAAGGCGCAATTGCCGCCCTGGTCAATGGAGATGTCAACAATCACCGACCCTGGCGCCATCGACGCCACCATGTCCGCTGTCAGCAGCACTGGCGCTCTGCGGCTGGGGACAAGTGCTGAACAGAAAATGACGTCCATTCCGGCCACGGCTTCCCGGATGGCGGCGCGTTCCTTTGCCAGCCATTCTTCCGGCAGAGGCTTGGCATAGCCGCCCGGGCCGACCGCGATCTCGGCCGGGACTTCGCTGGGGACGACCTTGGCACCCAGGCTGGTGGCCTGTTCAACCGCTGGGGGGCGGATGTCAACCGCATGCGTCACCGCGCCCAGGCGCTTGGCCGTGGCCAAAGCCTGCAACCCGGCGACGCCGACGCCGATGACCATGACATTGCACGGCTTGATCATGCCCACGGCTGTGAAAATCTGCGGCATGAACTTAGTCAGGTTGCTGGCGGCTATCAATATGCCCTTGTAGCCGGCGCAGGTGCTCATGGAGGTGAGCGCGTCCATCTTCTGGGCCCGGGAAATGCGCGGCACACCGTCCAGAGTCAAGCCGATGACGCCTTGCTGCGCCATCTTCCTAACCATGTCATGGTTGACCGGCGCGGCAGGATGCAGGAACGTTATCAGGTACTGCCCAGCGTGCATCATGTCGAGTTCATGCCGGCCTTTGCTCGAATTGAACTGGGGTTCCTTGACTTTCAGAATCAAATCCGCCTGGCGGTACACAGCCTCGCAGTCGTCCAGAAGCTCGGCTCCGGACTGGGCGTAGTCCGCATCTGAAAAAAGGGCGCCAGCACCAGCGCCCTTCTCGACAAGAACCCGAAAACCGTCCGCACGGTACATGGCAACCGTTTCCGGAGTGGCGGAAACGCGCCCCTCTCCATGCATGATCTCTTTCACAATCCCGATAATCATCGCCAACTACCTCCGCTTGACTGCTTCCTTAGCCACGCCCTGGTGAACTCAACTGCCCTGACCTCAAAACAGGACAGCGCCAGAAACACAACATGACTACAGAAATGAAAAAAATAAAATGGAATACCGCTAGCCGCGACGCAAAAAACAAAAAACGCACCAACGCGCCTTCTTGTCTTTATTGCTTAAAGATAAACTATATGCCCCTTTGCGGCGTTATCAACCGCTAAAAGAATTTTTATCTTGGCGGCCGCCGCGCCGTAATCGGTCAACGAATTGATACTCGGAGTTACGGCAAGCTGCAGGGCCAGGAACCCAGGGTAAGGCGCTTTAGTGGACAGTAATGGACAGCATAGTTCAAGTTCACTCTCGCCCCTCGCCCCTAACGAATGATAAATGATTAATGACAAATGCGCCTCAGCATTCAGCATTCAGCATTCAGCATTCAGCATTCAGCATTCAGCATTCAGCATTCTCGCCCCTCGCCCCAGCCATGCGGAATCAAAATTAGTTCGTGAGCCTTCTCCTATTTTTTGAGTTTTTTCAAGCCGTGGACAAAAAT
>MWEG01000053.1 GCA_002070945.1 Lentisphaerae bacterium ADurb.Bin082 | reverse complement strand
TTAAAAAAATCGCATTATTTTTAGACGGTCACATGACCCCAGTGAACAATGGGCAAAAACTCGGTACTGTCAAGTGCTTTACGAGGTCATGGAAAAATAAATCCATGGTGAGCGCTTTTCTCTGATTGCAAAGCGGAAATAGGGCACCTTACGATAAGGGGGAAGGCATTCCCCCTTATTTTGTTTAGGATAGTAGTGAGGAGAAGAGTAGGATGGGATTCAAAGGGTTCAGGAATATTTGGCTGGCGGCGTTGGCAATATTAGCTTTGTCGCTGTTGCGTGCGGACGCGGCAATCCGTCCCATCGTCTACGATACGGATCCGCCGGTTGTCGTGGACGGTGATTTGAGCGACTGGGATGCGGTTCCGGTTTTTGCCGATTTCTCCGGCAAGGCGCAGTTAGCCAAAGACCGCGGCAAAGTTGATTATTTTGGAGATGCCGATCTTGGGGGAACCGTCAAGCTCTGCTGGCGGCCAGTAGGGCTTTTCGTCGCGGCCCGCATCACGGACAATGTCCTTGTTCAGAAAGGCGGCGAAAAGGCCTGGACCGGGGACCATGTCGATCTCCGATTGGATTTTGACCCGGCAAGCGCCGCCGAACGCGAGACTTTCGGCGATGGGCAACTGCAAATTATCCTTTCCCCCGGCAACTTTGCAGAGATCAAGCCGGAAATCCAAGTCATTCAGCCGCAGGGCATGAAGCTGACCTCCGGACGCATCCAGGCGCACCGCAATGCAGACGGCTATGACCTGGAGGCATTTCTTCCCTGGAAAGAGATGAACTTTGCCAACGCCTCCCAGAATACCCTTTTGAGTTTGGAAATACTCATTTCCGACAGCGATGACCCAGCCGAGGCTCAGCCCCGCTATAAAGCACTCGGCAAACTTCCTTTCACTGCCGACCGCTCGCGAATGGTGATGGCAGTGCTGGCGGATGGCTCGGGCCATTGCGACCTCCCCGTGCAGGAACGGGTGCTGGAACAAGGCCCGAAAAGTCTGAAGCAAAACGAAAAATCAGTTGTTGCCTTTGAAATGAGTCCCGAAGCGTGTGCCGCATCTGACTATGTCCTCCGCTTCCGCGCCCGCGCCGATTTCGAGCGTCCTGGCGGTTATGCAGAAGGTGCGCTTTTGGTCAAACTCAACGGCACGCCTCTGGGCATTGATCAACTCTATGAGCGCGACCCGATGTTCACTATGAAAAGCGGGAGATCGATGAGCCTTATCAATGCCCAGGGAGCATTGACTCTGCCTTGGAGCAGTGATTTTAAAGGATGCGACGAGGATAAAAACTACGCGATTCCCAGCACAAAAAGCGCCGAATTCGCTTTTGCGCTCCCCGGTATGCTCAAAGTCGGTCAAAACACCATTGAATTTGAGAATGTCATCCCCAAGGTCGCGTCACTGGTCACGGTGATTGCCGACGTCAGCTTGGCCGCCCGGCCTGCCGGTTCGCTCAAAAATTTGATGATTCCGCCGATTGGCGAGCTTGAGCGCTTTGAGCCGGGAGCACCTGTGCAAGTGGCCTACGATAAGGTGAACAGCCAGCCGGAGCGCGTGACTTTCCAGCTTGGCGGTGAAACCGTTCATATCGTCAGCGAATTTCTGACTGCGGACACCCCGTGGGGCGCATCCTTGCCGGTGTATATCCGTCATGAACGTGAGACGATTCCACAGGGCGCAGTGATTTTAGTACGGGACTCCTTTGAAAATACCGGCAGTCAAATCACTTCGCTGCTGCAACGGCACTCTGTTGAAATGAGCGACGCACCCCAAAAGGTCTTTGTTTCGGGCAACGAACTTTCTCCCAAGTATGACGCCAGCCGTGAACTCTTCAACAACCTCTCAGTCATCGGCATCGGCAAACATTCCTCGGTCGGCATCGTCCCCATGAGCGATGTGCTTTCCGTGCATGCTTCGGCGGGTGTAAGCAAGGGGCGGCCCCAGATCGCCGACTTGGACATGGTACTCCCGCCACAAGGCAAATATGTTTCGGAGTTCCTCATCCTTCCGCAGGCCAAAGCAGATTATTGGAGCTGGATCAATGCTGCACGCCAAGTGCTGGAAGTGAATGGCCCGATTACTCTTCTTACAGGGTTTGCCTTCCAGGGCAATTGCAATTTCTCGGATGAAACTCAACGCCGGATTATTGACAACTTCAAAATCAACTATGTCATCCAGTCCAACAGCTGCGCCAGACGCCCCAACGGGCAGGCAATGCGCGGCACAGAGTGGATCAACAGTCCGCTTACCGATTATCACACCATGAGGAACGTCATAGACCGGCTTTATCCGGATAAATCAGTCAAGCAGATGATTTATTTCCATTGTTTTCTGGACACCACGCCTGAAAACAAGGAGCTTTACGCATCTGACCTGGTTCGGCTTAAAGACGGGTCGACCACCGTTTACGGCGCCAATTTCGGCAATGACCATCTCTATTGCCTGGTGCCGTCTGAAAACGGCTGGGCCAAGGTGGGGGAAAGCTGGCTGGATTGCATTATGCACGACATCAAAGCTGACGGCGTTTTCTGGGATGAATTTTCACGCAGCAACATCAAATATGCCTATAACGAAAATTTCTGGGATAATGTTTCAGCAGATGTTGATCCCAACAATGGCATCATCATTCGTAAAAAAAGCTCGGTGACTCTGCTGTCGCTGCCGTGGCGTGTCAAGATGGTCGACTGGATACGCAAAGAGGGAAAAGACCTCATCATCAACGGAGCCGCCCTGACCCGTACCATGCGCGACAAAAAAATTCAGACCATGTTTGAAACCGGCCAGATTTCCGCCTTGAACGGGGCGCATTTGACGACGCCGGTCGCGCTAGGTGACCACCTCACGGAAAAGAACTTTGTCGATGCATGGCGCATCATGCTTCGGGCGCTTGATTTCGGCTGCATTTACACTTTCTACTATACTGCCAAAGTCCGCACCGACCATCCCGCGATGACGACATGGATGTACCCCTTTACGCCGGTGGAACTTCATCCCGGCTATGTCATTGGCAAAGAACGCATCATCACCCGCAAAAGCGGGCTTTTCGGCTGGGGGGACGCTTCCGAGTTTGAAGTCAAGGTCTTTGACCGTAACGGACGGCTTACAAATGCCTATCCGACAATACGCAAAGTCCTTGACGGCAAAGCCTATGCGGAAATACGCATTCCCGCCGGATGCGGTGCGGTCATCATCAGAAAATGAGGCTGATAAAAATCTGCGTTTATCTGCGGATGATCGCAGCGGTCGACTCTATTTCAGCAAGGACATTGTGCTTTTTTCGCTCATGCGCTAAGTATTGTGATAGAAAGTAAGATTTGCTATATGTCGCGGAGCACCAGAGTCCCAACGGGGCGAGATATACTAGCCCAGGGTAAGCCGACCCGCCAGGGGATGCATAGCCCTGGATGAGGCCGAAAGGGAGCCAGCAATGAACTTCAAGACGTGTACGTTTTTGGCGATGATGTCCATGGCGGCAACGGCAGTAGCCGGGCCTTTTTCCCTGGCTGCGGAGAAAAGCCTCCAGATCAGTTTTGGCGGGACGCCGTTGGTCATGGAGGAAGCACTGGTTCTGACGTCGGCTGCGAAAGCAAATCCGCCAGTGTCGTTGCTGCGCAATCCGCAGACCGATATCTCCGACCTGGGCGGAAATCGCCGCATGTATAATATTTATGGCGAGACAGATGGCGTCAAGTACCGACGCGAAGTCTCAGCTGCGGCGGACGGCTCGGAAGTGGAACTGGCATTCATGGCGCATTGCCCGGCCTACCAGGAACATTTGACTGACAGCACCATCCGGTATCAGCTGCGCCTGCCGCTGGCCGCGTTTGAGGGCTGTACGTACACCGCCTTGCATGGTCGTTCCCGCAAGCTGATCAAAGTCACTGGGACGATGACCGCTGCGTCCGGCCGAATCGCTGATGCGCCCATTCGCCAGATTGCATTTTCTGGCCAGGGTCGCCAGTTGGTCATTGACTGCAACCCCAAAGGCGTCAACACCCACGGTGACTATCTGCCGAACGCCGTTATCGGACTCTGGGATCTGAGCGTTGAGGACGACTGCCTCGTCCTTTCCCAGCCCTATGCTCCGCTGTTCTTCGGGGGGACGATGGCCGCGCACCTGGTTTTCTACGAGGGCACGCACGAGGATTTCACCCGTCGCCATGCCACTAACTCGTACGATTATTACTCCGAGCTGCTGCCGGATCGTCAGCTAGTGTTCGGTGCCCGGAAATTTGGAAAACAGTACACCGATGCCGGCGTCAACGCTTTTTCGCTTGAAAAAGGGTTTGGCTGGCTGGCGACTGTGGGACTACGGGTGAGTACGCACCGGCTCCAGGGCGCGTTGTATTCTGCGGTTCGTGGCAACGGCGAAGCCTCGTTCCGGATGACTGGCCTGCGTTCTGGCGTTCATATCATCACCATGGTCACTGGCGTTGGCCAGGAAGGCGCTGGGCCGTTCTCAGTCAGCTGCAATGGGCGCGTGGTGGCGTCGGATTTGTCGATTGCGCCGTTGACGGTGCAGACCTTGTCGTTTCCGGTCTGGCTGGAAAGCGGCGAAGCTGTGTTCACTTTTGCAGGCGACTGGGCAGTTTCCACGCTCAATGACCAGCTGTTGCAGACCAGCTACGAGGACTATACGTTCCGGCGCGGCTTCTGGCGTCATCCCGACCTGTTCGAACCCTCGGTGATGTTCTCCAGCGCGTCCTACGCCAAAGCGCCGGAATTCGCGGTCAGCGTGTCAAAGTATCCATTGCCGGAGCCAGGCCAGGAAACGGCCGCGCCCTTGAAGTCCTGGGAGTTGCCGTCCTCGTACGCCGTGTTCAAGCCGGGCGAGGACTGGCGAGGCCGGGCTAACATCGGCAGCCTCGGCCCAGCTAACAACGGCACCTTCTCCGAATTCAACACCCCGGAACTGATTGCAAGGCGAGTCCAGGAATTGAAGGCGGACAATCTCAACGTCATCCTGACCAATGGCTTGCTTTCCCGCCATACTTTCCCGACTCACTTGCAGCGAGTTGAGCAGAATCTGGCTGACTTTGTCCGCGCCGGGCATCCGCACGGCATTAAATTCGTCGACCATCAAGACCATTCGCTGCTGTGGGACATGGATTCCGGCTTCCGCGTCCTGGTCGCCAATATGCCTTATCTGCAACAGACGGTTGACGGACAGCTGCCCGCGCGTGGATTCTGCCCGTCCAACGTGCAGTATTTCGCCAAGTACGTTGATAGGATTGTTGCCCATGTGAAGGCCACCGGCATTGACGGCATTATGATTGACGAAGCGACCTTCCATGGCTTGAAATTCTGCGGCTGCGCAGATTGCCGCCAGGCGTTCACGGCCGATTCAGGCTGGTACTTGCCAGCGGACGAGTGCAGCCCCGATCTCTTCAACAAAGAATCGGCCTTGTGCGGGCCTGGCTGCGTTGGCGGCAGAAGCGCTTCGGTGACTTCTGGTATCATTTGAAGGAGCGCATCAAGACTTTCAAGCCGGACTTTGTCATCATGGGCTATGCGACGCATTATGGGATGACGTCGACATACGCATCGCTGTTGTTTGGCGATGCTTTAGAGCAGGCTGCGCGCGGCTGGGATTTTGTCGGCACCGAGATTATGACTCGCAACATTTACGCCAATTATCGTGCGCTGATGAGCCTGCGCCAAGCCAAGGGGCAGTTCCAGCATTCCGCTGATCTGCCAGTGTTCGGGCTGGTTTATACGTCGGGCTTCAACTGGGACTTGATGTATTTCGGCTGGGCTCTGAACAATATGCTGGGACAGACCACTTGGGAGATGACCGGATATCACTGCCCGCCGGACAAGAGCAACTATCGGCTCTTTACTGCCGACAACGGCAACATAGCGATGCGCGAAGCCGAGCAGGTGGCCAGCGTGGCCATGCTGTTTTCGAACCAGAGCCGCGACTGGGCGCGCGGCGTGGCGTACACGCCGGATGTCCTGGGACTGTCGCAGCTGCTCAATTTGAAGCATATTCCGCATGTGTTCATTAACGAGATCGGCTTGAAGCCAGACACCCTGCGGAAATACAAGGTTTTGTTCGTCTGCAACGCCATGTCGTTGTCCGACGCGAACTTGGCAATGATTCGCGAGTTTGCGCACCAGGGCGGCACGGTCTACTTATCCAACCGAGTAGGGGCCTCAAATGAAAATGGCGACTTGCGTTCTTCCTGGCCTTTTGCGGATTTGTTCCCCTTGGAGCGTTGGGACAAGTCGTCGGATGCGGTCAAAATGTATGCCGGGCCGGCTTTTGCCGAGGCCATGGCGCTGGCAAAGCCAATTCCCGGGGTGAGCTGCCGGGCTGCGGCTGAAGTTGGCGCGCCAGTACGGGTGTTGTGGGAGTATGAAGACGCTTCCGGCGCACGGTTCCCCGCCGTGTTGGAAGCGCCGCTGGGCGCTGGCAAGGTGGTCTATAGCCCGCTGGAGCTGGGCACCCCGGCCAATGCCACGGAAATCGCCGTTCGCAGCAAATATTCTTTCGAACGCCAGCTTGATGCCGAGGAAATCGCCCATCGGGTTCTGGCCGATGTGTTGGGCAAGGATACTATGCCGTGGATGCCGTTGACCGTGCCAGAGGCTGTTTTGACCAACATTTTCCGCGACCGCGGCGAGACCGTCGTGCATTTTCTGAATGCCACGGGCAGCCGCATGGAGGCTGGACAGGTGGTTCCCTGGGGGCCGCCAAGCGAGCCATTCCCGCCCTTGGCCGAGAATATCCGGTTTGTGATCCAGCTGCCCGCCCTGCAGCGGGCATATGCTGTGTCGCCGGACTTTGCCGGCGAAGTCGAGCTGGAGACCCGCCAGGTTGAGCCGGGCGCATACGAGGTGGTTCTGCCAGCCGAGCGCCTCAAAATATACACGCTGGTGAGAATCCGCTGAGGCGCTCAGGGTAGGGCGTTTTGGTGGATAGTAGACAGTGGACAGCAGTCCACCCAAGGGACGGTGTGGACATGGTGGACGACGGCTGCGGCATCGTATGTAGTTCAGCTTTAGCTTGCCGTATGTTTCGCGCTTTTTGTGTTTCTGCCGCTGCGCGTCGGTAAACGCGGTGGACATAGCGGACAGTATAGACCAAGCTCGCCCCTCACCCCTTTTCTGAGACCGCCACTCGCCGAAACTCCGAGTATCAAACGGTGACCGCCTGCACGTCCACAGGCCAGAGCAAGCGCATCGTGCTGGCAGTCATATCTATCTGCGCGGTATGTGCTTAAATGCGATCAATCGCTATTTCTCAAAAAAAACAGATTAGATTGACAAATCATTTTGGCATGCTATTTTATTTTAAGTTTGACGTCAAACTCAGTTTTGTTTCTGTTTTATTATGATAAAATCCACTATAAAAGATGTAGCTCGCGTTGCTGGTGTCTCTGATACTACTGTGTCCTTGGCTTTTCAGCCGAATTCCCGGATCAGCGAACGCACTCGTGCTCGTGTTTTATCTGTAGCTGCCCAGTTATCGTACGCGCCTAATCTTGCTGCCAAGAATCTTCGCAACGGTTCTTCGCGAACCATTGGTTTTGTTGTCAATGACGTCCTGAATCCGTTTTATTTGCAGATGTTTCGCAAGGCTGAAGACATTGCCTTGCAGCATGGTTATGGTGTAATTTTTGCTGGCAGCAACTGGTCTGCGGAAAAAGAGCGTCATTTATTTGAGCAGATGATACAGATGCGTGTCTGTGGCATGGTGCTGTGTCTTTGTGAGAAGTCTTCGGACGGCATTGCGACTTTGGATCGCTTTAGCGTGCCCTATATTGCTGTTGACTCTTATCCTGGCTGGTATGCAGGCTCCTATGTCGCCAATGATTTTTGTATGGCTGGTGAATTGGCAGCAAAGCATTTGCTGGTGCAGGGTTGTCGCCGTCCTGCCTATTTCACTGCTGATCGCGCCATGAACAATCTCAGCGCATTTATTGAAATGCAGAAATCATTTATCGCGTATTTCAATAGGAAGGGCATTGAAATAACGCAGGCAGATGTCATTGAGGCAGGGCTTTGCATACAGGGGGGGCGTGATGCCTTTGAGCGCATCAGTGTTCAGGGAAAGCGCTATGACGGCATTTTTTGTGCGAATGATTTTTGTGCCATGGGGGTGCTCGAAGCAGCTGAAAAACATGGAATCATCCCTGGCAAAGACATTGCTGTCATTGGCATTGATGACACTGAGGTGTCTGGTTTTTCCAAAATATCTTTGACCTCAATCCGGCAGCCCTATAACCGATTAGCGGCAATTGCCATGGAAGAGTTGATTAAAGCCATACAGGCTGATTCCATACCAAATGTAAAACGCAAGCTTCCGGCAGAGTTAATGGTCAGAAATTCATCTAAGCTTGAGTCGTAGAAAAAGGAGGAACTATGTAGTAAGGCAAATTTTATCTGATTACTGGCCTTCTGCAACACAATCAAAACCAAGTAAAACAAAAGCTCAAAATCAAACTTCACGAATAATCTGCATGTTGCAATGCCCGTAGGGGCTTGCGTTTCTAACCATTCCAGCCATCGTAGGAGGTCACGAATCATGTCAAACCAGCAAGAACTTTACTCTCGGGTCGCACGGGCAGCCCAATATCAGCGCACACTGCAAAGCCTTGCCAGCCGCCGAAAAATCAATCCCTACCAAGATGCTTTCGCCGGTGCCGAGTACTTGGAGCTGGTTCGCGATAATGTGCAAGACTTGGATGCAGCTTTGGCAAAAATCTATGATTCTATCCTCAATGCTCCGCTTGACGGGCCCGCTCATTTCAGCCGGGAAAACACCTGGGTCTGGGGCGGACCTACTCCGTCCTGGGGCGGCTCTATGGCTAAGGATGCTTCCATTCAGGCTGCCAATTACTTCGGCTTTGACAATGTGATGTACGTCTATGGCCCCCATACCGAGGAAATGTTCGAAATCCACAAAAATTGCCGCAAGATCATCTGCCACTTGGGCGGAAACTGCCGCACTGAAGGCGCACAGCAGCTTGGCGATGTCGAAGAAGCCGAAAACCTTAGCCGCATGTCTCTCAAGTATCCAAATATCGTCGGTGGCGTGATTGACGACATGATAGGAAACTGCGGCACCCGTTATTCCCGGAAGCTCTACATAGAAATGCACAAGGCCCTGAAAGCCCACAACCCGAAACTGGAAAGCTACAGCGTCGTCTACACTCATGAACTTGACTCTCCCATGCTGCAAGCCTTCCGCGATGTGGAAATCCCTGACCGGATTATCCTCTGGACTTGGAATAAAAATGATCTCCCTGGCCTCGAAATGAATGTCGAAAAGACCAGGCATCTCTTCCCCGGGCGAAAGATCATGATGGGCCTCTTCATGTTTGACTACGGCCTGACCGTCCTCCCGAACGATCTGCCCTCCATCGCGTTCCAGCTCGAAATGTCCCGGCGTCTCCTCAAACAGAACAAAATCCACGACATTGTCATTCTGGGAGACCGCGAAATCCACAAGTGCCCTGCCGTCGCAGAGTACATCCGGGAATTTTTCAAAAAGGAATTCGCAGCGCAATGCAATAGCACAGGAGCATGATTCTTGGTCATGCGCGAAGTTCTGTGACAGAAAGTGAGATTTGACAAAAAAGATTACCAGTATTCATCACAAGATTTCGCACATTTACTTCCTAAAGTTAATGTGCGAGAACTTGTGATAGGAGTCGATATTTGACAAGGTGCATCTGAACCCTTGTTTTGATGAGGAGCCTAACCCTAACCAAAACAAGGAGATTCAGATGCAAGGAAAAATTAGCGTGGATTGGGTGTTTTGCAATTCGGAGGACAAATTTTCCTTCGACGAACTGTAATCAGTCACCGATTGATATTCGGAGTTCCGGCGAGTTGCGGCGCCAGGCGTCCCGGGTAAGGTGCTTTAGTGGACAATGGACATTAGTGGACTTTAGTGGACGTTAGTAGACGATGGACTGTGGGCTTTAGTGGACGCTAGGCAGCAAGGCATTGGGCTTCCAAGAGCTTTATGAAAATTATCCATGTCCAGCACAATAAGGAGCTTCTCATGATGAAAAAGGTTCTTATCGGATTGCTTGTTTTTGGTGCGTGCCTCCAGTTACTGGCCCAGGAGGCAAATCTGCTGACCAACGCTTCTTTTGAGGAAACGGTTGAGAGGAAGATTGATCGCTGGCGCATGGAGCTTTTCGCAGATTGGAACCTATATCTGAACAGCGGCGCCGAGAAGTGTCACATTGACATTGGGCAGGAAGCCTTTGCCGGCAAGCAGTCCCTGCGCCTTCATACGATTGGGGACAGTGGGTTCTGCTCTGCCAATTATGCAAAGAAGTTCCCGGTTTCCCAAGGGCAGGAAGTGACGGCATCCGTGCAGGTCAAGGGAAGCGGCACTGGATACATCCGGGTCTATTTCTATGATGCCGACGGCAAGCGCCTCAAGGAATACGAGATGCATGGACACAAGGCGGGCAGCGATTGGCAACCCATTGTCATGAAGTTTGCCGTGCCTGCCGGCGTTGCAGCACTGGAATATTCCCTTCAGACCTTGAGGGACAATGCGGATGTTTTGTTTGACGATGCAAAATTTCTGATTGCAACGGGAGACACGCTTGAGAATGCATTCCTGCGGGTGAAAATCAACCCGAGAATTGGCGGCGGCATAGACTCATTCGTCAGCAAAAAAAACAACTTTGAATTCACGACGCCGGTTTCCCTCGGAAAAAACGGCGGCATGATGAATATCGTACTGCCGGAGAAGCGCCTGCCGGGCTTGGTGGGGGAAATCCCCTTTTCCCGCATTTCCACTGCCGGAGGGAAAAATGTCTATTCAGCGAAGCTGGATCGCGGGGAGTATGACGGCCTGCACATCCAGCGCTCCTATTATCTGGTGCCTGATGCCGCCGTGGTGAAGGTGGCCGTACGCCTGACCAACGAGGGGACAAAGACACTGAAGATCAGCCATCGGATTCAGAATCGGATTTCCTCGGACAACGGAGTCTATTCCTGGCCCACGCCGGATTGGGTGACCATCTTTCGGCAGGATGGCGCCCCGCTTAACGGCCTGAACAACATTGTCCAGGACCTGTTCCGGGCTGGATGGCAGGCTCGATTTTATGAGAAGTTGGGCATGTCCCTGGTTTTTGAGTATGACGTATCTAACGTACGTCGCATGTACACCTTCGTAGGCATGGCGCCGACCGCCAGTTCCATGGAATGGTACTGCCGGGAGATCGCCCTGGTGCCGACAGAAAGCAAAGAGTACACGGCCACAATTCGCCTGTTGGATGAACAGACTCAGTTCTATGCGGACCCGTATGGCCAAAAGCAGAACTTCGAGGCCATTGAACCTATAGAGATGCCGACGCCCCCGGCTGAATCACCCCTCCCGCCCCAGTTTAAAGATTATTTTATCTTCAGTGCCGGTACCGGGAACCTGTTTCAGCCGGAAATTGGCGGCTATTTTACCAACGTAGGCACGATGAAGGTCTACAAGAATATACAGCCGCGCCTGATACGGGAATTAGTGAATGGATATTTCAACACGATTTATCCGTTCCGGATTTTCCTTGAACAGTATCTGCTTTCCCAGAAAACTCCCGAGGACGGCTATCTGATCGGGGACTTGGCGCGCAAGTATGACGTGAGGCTGATTCCTTCGACGATTTTCATGGTGCGCAAAGACCTGGATGTGGATAAGTACATGCAGGAAGAGTGGCCGAAGAAAAGGGTCTTTGTGGAAAACCAGGAATTCCAGAATTTCCTGAAACAATACGACGACCGTATTCAATGTGTTTTTACTGCAGATGAAATCCTACCCCAGAACGCAGATGTGATGCTGCGTATGCACCAGGAACTGAAGAAATACATGCCAGAGCATGTCATTCCCATCCCTTACCTCAACTCGTCCTCGACCGATTTGATTCCCTACGTTCCTGTTTTCATTGGAGACTGGTATCCCATCAAACGCGCCAATTCCTCTGGACGCAACCCCTGGTGCGTCTATCCTGAATTTCAGCGTGTCGTCAAACTGGCTGGCAGCAAACCCGTCTGGTTTATGCCCCAGGGATTCGGCACCTATGAAAACTACGCATTTCCCACTTCTGGTGAAATACGCCTCATGCTTCATCTCGCGGTGGCGGCCGGAGTGCGGGGCATTGCCTGGCACGGCTTTCCAAACGGACATTGGCCTTGGATGATGAATTATAATATGTATCCCTACAGTCATCTTGGCGGAGGCGGCCAGCATGCTCCTTCCTGGGATGGAGTCCGCGACGCCGGCCGAACCTTTGCAACGGTGGGGCCGCTGCTAAGCAATGGGACGGTGGCGCCCTTGCCCGATAATGCTTCCATCAGCTGCGGTGAGTACAAGTCCCCCAATGGCTATTACCAGGGGAGCGCCGTGAAGCTTTTCGCCCAGCGACTTCCTGCGGGGATGCTTTTCCTGGCAGTAAACCAGAACCCCTACGGCGTGGAAAAAGCGACAATTTACCTGCCCGGGAACGTCTTTGATTTAACCGCCCTTGCTTCCGCAAAAAATAAAATTGAGCTGACTCTTGCCTCTGGGGACGCCGCCTATTTTGTCTGCGATGCCTCTGAGGAGGAACTCCAGGCAGTTTTCCAGTCGCGTTTTCGCGCTGAGGCCGCCCGTTATGTCCTGCTGGCAGACCGCGCCAAAGGGGCGGGCATCCCCACGGCAGACCTGGAGGCGCTGCGGAAAATGCCTCCCGCCAAGGCGCTTGAATCCCTGTTTGCTGAATTTGCCAAGCTGGAGGCGGCCATACAGGCATCCCCTCTCGGAAAAACCTTGGCGGAAATGCAGGAAATTCGTAGCGCGTTGGATGAAATCGACTTCCGTTTGGGCGTTGCCAGGAAGCTGGTCGTGACCGCAGATATGGAAAAAAATACTAAGCGGTATGCTCGCTGGGTTCCCCATCAGGATGCAAAGTATGAGGCCATCCGCAACCGGCTGGCGCGTGCTTTCGGGGAATTCTACCGTATTACAGACTTGATTGACACCGGTACTTTTACCCCAGAATTGGCTGCGGCAGTCACTGCTCTAGTTCCCCAGGCTCGCGAGGCTGCCCAGGAAGCCCATGCCTGGCTGGATAATCACCCGGATAAGGCGATGATCGACGACCCATACGAGGGAAACGCAAATAGATAATAAAATTCGTTATTGTGCGAAATCCTGTGACAGAAAGAGAGATTTGGCGCAGTGATTGTACTGGTAGATGTCCCGGTAGTGCCCCTACTGGGCACCAGTTTTGGTGTATGCCTGCCCCCAGGCTAAAGCCTGGGGTTAAGCATGGTTAAGCGCCTACGGCGCAGAATGCATGCACAAATGCCTGCTAAGCAGCTCACTATGATAGCGGCAATATGTGATTGCTGAAGCTATATTTTGACAATACGCGCAGGAGTCATAGTCATCCGATGAGAGCAATTCCATCTGCGGTAGCCTGAAGGTTTACAAGCATTCATCACAAAACTTCGCACATTAACCAAAATTCAGGAAATATAGGCTGAAACAAGGTTTATTGATGCCGCGCTGCGCAGAATTTGGCCAATCCCGCTGAAGCTCGGATAATCGTTTCCTCGGAGCAGGCATAGGAGAAGCGGACGAATCTGTCCGCCCCAAAACCGTATCCAGGCGCAGCGGCAATATGCGCTTCATCCATCAGTTGGTCGCAGAATTCTTTGCTGGTCAGGCCAAAGCTGGAAATGTCCGCAAAGACATAAAATGCGCCAGCTGGTCGGGTGAATGTCAAACCAGGAATGTCAGACAGGAGTTTGCAGAAAAGTTCTCGTCGTAGTGCGAATTGTTTCCTCATTTTTTCGCATTCTTCGGTGCAATCTCGCAATGCTTTAAGTGCGCCGTACTGGGCGAAAGTGGTCACATTGGCAACAAAATGAGTTTGCAGCGCATCGATTTTTGCCGAGAGCCACTTTGGGGCGGTCAGAAAGCCGACTCGCCAGCCGGTCATGGCGTAACTTTTGCTGAAGGAATTGACAGTAATTGTGCGAGCGTTTACTTCCGGTGAAAGAGAGGCGATGCTGATATGCGGATAATCCGCATCGTAGGTCAATTTTTCATAAACCTCGTCGGAAAGAATCATGAAATTGTTTTGCACGGCATATTCGGCAATGGTTTCCAGGGTGGAGCGTCGGTAGACGGCGCCGGTCGGATTGGATGGGGAGCAAAGAATCAGAAGACGTGTGTTGGCATTGACGTAACGCCGCAAATCCTCCTCGGTCAGTTCAAAGTTGTTTTCAGGAAAGGTGTCTACCAGCACCGCCTTGGCGCCCGACGCATGAATGATATGCCGATGGCTGACCCAGTAGGGAACCGGCAAAATCACCTCATCGCCAGGGCCGCACAAAGCGGTAATTGCAGCGGCGCAGGCAAACTTTCCCCCTGGAGTGACCACCACTTGCCGGTAGGTGGTCTCAATGCCGTCTGAACGAAATTTGGCAGCACATTCCTCACGCAATTCTTCGATTCCAGCAGGAACAGTATATTTCGTACATCCCTGCGCGATGGCCTCATAGCAAGCCTGCTTAATCGGTTCGGGCGTGTCGAAATCAGGTTCCCCGACCGAAAGCATGAAGACTTCCACTCCCTGTTTTTCCAGTTCAATGCCTTTTTCAAGCGTGCCAAGCGTTTCTGAAGCGGGCAGAGAACCGAGCAGGCCGCGGGTTTTTTCCAGACCCCTCATGCTATCCTCCTTAGGAGCAGTTTCCAGCACGTGACGATGTCTTCTTTCATGATGGCAAGCTGGCGCTGTTATAATATACAGGAACACCGCCAGGGGCACAAATCGGATATGGCGCTGCTTACGCCACGGAAAACAACAAACCCGACCGGGACTTGGCAGAAGACCTGGTCGGGTTTGCTGTTGTTTTGGCTAAACTCACGGCGCTTCGCCCCGGCTCGGCGTTGGGCTGTTCGGTGCGACGCTAGGCCCGCCGGTTATTTTTTCGGGGCGGCTTTTTTCGGCGCCTTGGCTTTGGCTGCGGGTTTTTCGCCGGGGCAGCAGGAAGGGCAGCATTCGCCGAGGTAGATGACTTTGCCGCCATTGTCCATGGATTCGTTCGCTGCCAGTGTCACCTCGAGGTTTTTCACGGCTTCGCAGTAGGGCGACTTGATCAGGGACTGGTCATTCTCAAGGATGGCCTGGATAAAGGCGTCGTCTTCTTCCTGGCCGTAGTCGTTGCCGGTTTTGACGGTGATGGTACGGTTCGGCTCGGTGATGGTAACGCCTTGGCGTTCTACGTATTCCATGCGTCCATTCATCGTAAAGACGTCAATGCCGTTTTTGCCGCCGCCGCCGCGGATGAAGCAGCCGCTGTAGACGGTTCCGATGATGCCATTGGCAAAGCGCAGGTTGACCGCCGAAGCGTCTTCAGTGTCATAGTTTTCAACGTCGGTGATGATGCCGCGGCGTCCAAAAGCCTGGACAGCCACGACTTCGCCGAACAGGTTCCGGCACATGTCAAAGGTGTGAATGGTCTGTTCAACGGCCTGGCCGCCAGACGTGTCGCGACGACGCCACCACCAGACGCCAGGCATGCCGCCGACCCAATAGGCATTGAAGAAGCCAACTTTGCTTTTGGCGACCCAGTTTTTCATCAGCGGCTCAAAGTCAAGATAGCGATCCTGGAACCCAGCGGCGTGGATCAACTTTTTGGCTTTCAGGCCAGCTTCGACCTTCTTAGCATAGTCCAGGCAGAGCGCGACCGGCTTTTCCACGAACAGGTGGCAGCCTTTTTCAATGGCCAGCAATTCCATGCCGTCATGGGCGCATGGCTCTACGCAGACGTAGACAGCGTCAAGCTTTTCTTTCTGCAACATCTCCCGATAGCACGCATACGGCTTGGCCTGGAAGCGCTCGGCTGCCTTCTTTACCCGCTCGTCAATCAGATCGCAGACTGCGACAATCTGGGCCTCCGGAATTTTGTTGTTGTCGAAATGGCCGAAGTGGAAGTTGGCGATGCCGCCGCAGCCGATGAAACCGATTCGGACTTTTTTGCTTGCCATGTTTTGACCTTTTGCTTGAAACATCAGGGACACCCGGAACTACTTTTTTTCATTCCGAAAAAACTGTGCGCTTATTTTTTGTTTTGACTGCGTTAGTGTGCTGTCGCGGTCATGCTTGGAGCCATTCGCGGGTTTCGATCAGGGATGCCCGTGACTCTTTGAGGGGGATGTATTCCAGGCCGAGATAGCCGTCAAAGCCGGCTGCATCGATTTGCCGGCAGATGAATGGGTAGTTCTGTTCGCCGTTAGTCAATTCATGGCGGCCAGGGATGCCAGCCGCGTGGAAGTGGCCAATGATATCAAGGTTAGCCATGATTTTGGACAGGACATTGCCTTCCATAATGCCGCCATGATAGATGTCATAGAGGGCCTTGACCGCCGGTGAATCAACGGCGCGGATGATGCCGGCCATCTCTTCCGAATTGTCAACGAAATAGCCTGGATGGTTGACAGCGGAATTGAGCAGTTCGAGGAGGAGGGTGATGCCCGCCGCCTCTGCCATGGGCGCCAGTCGCTTGAGGCCTTCGATGACGGCTTTGCTCATTTCGCAGCGGGTTCGCCCTGGCACCACATTGCCGGAAAGCACGATCAGGTTGCGGCAGTTGATGCGTTTGGCAGCTTCAATGTCAGCAGGAAAGTCATGGATATATTTGTCATGATTGGCGGGGTCGAGGAGATTGCTGCACGTGCTGGTGCAGCTGGTGATGACGACGCTGTGTTTTTGGCTGGCCGCCGCAATGGCCTGGAGGTCTTTGTTGCCATAGCTCCAGAATTCGGCGGCTTGGTAGCCGCAGTCGGCGATGGCAGCGATACGGTCGTGAAAGGGCAGGTCGCGGAAAAACAATTCCAGGCAAGGGGTGAGTTGCATGATGGCTTCCCAGGGTTGGCGGCAATGGCTCGCGTGAAACGGTTGTGCGTTATAAGGTTATGCGCATGGCCGCAGCCAAAGCTGGTTTTGGCTGCGGCCTCGTTATATGGGCAGAGAGGATGGGCAGGATGGCAGTGGAATTGCTCAGAATTGCTGCATCAAGTCCATGACGATGCGGACGGCGCCAGTAATCAAGGCTGCGCAGGCGGCAATGGCAGCAATGGCTTCGACAGCTCCGGGACCCTTGCTGGCAGCTGGCTCGGGCGCCATGGCAGCCGCCGCTTTCGGGGCAGGCGCCGCTTCCGGGGCGGGAGCTTTGGCTTCAGCGGCGGCTGGCGCCACCGAAGCTGGCAGCGGCAAAGCCTGGGTGGCGGCGCTGCTGAGGGGTTTGGCATCGCCGGCTTTTATTTTCAGGCCACCTTTTTTTGCTTCCGCTGGCGGCGGCACAGCCTGGGTAGTCCCGGCTTGGTCAGGCGCAGCTTCAGGCGTCGCAGCTTCAGGCGTCGCGGCTTCAGGCTCCGTGTCTTTTTTCAAGGATAGCTTGAGGGTGGAAGCCGGCTTGGGAGTGCCTGCCGACGGCGGTGGCGTCAGCTTGACGGTGGCGCTGGCCGACTGGCTGGCTGGCGCTGGCGCTGCCCCGGGAGTGACCGGCCGGATTTTCAAGGTGCTGGTGCCGGGAGATGGAGTCGCAGCAGCTTCCGGTGCCGGAGCTTCCGGGGCAGGCGGAACCGCTGCGGGCGCTATGGCTTCCGGGGCAGCTGAAGGCGCCGGGGCGGCGGCAGGCTCGGAAGATGGCTTGGCAGCTGCACCGGGGCGCATGATGTTGATTTTTATCGTTGGCGAGGCGCCTTTGGCAGCGCTCGGCGCCGGGGGGGGCGGCGCTTCTGGGGGGGCCGGCGCTTCTGGGGGGGCTGGCGTCGGCGCCGGAGCGGCTTCCGGGGCGGGGACCTTCAAGGTCAGTGGCGCGGCTGCTGCTGCCTGAGTGGCGACCGGCGTTGCCGGTTCCGGAGATTCGATTCGCTGCATGCGTCCTGTTGATTTCAAGGCCGGCGGCAGCGGTGCGGCACGGTCGCCCAGCTTGATGGTGGCGGCGTTGATTCCGGGAGTCGGCGGCAAGATGGGAGCCGGCGCACCAGGACCAAGGCTGACGCCGGGCTTGGCGCTGCTGCGAACGACTTTCAGACGAACGGTTTCTGTTTTTTGCGGCGCGTCACCGGCTGGAGTGACCTGGCTTGGCGCCAGGGCTGACGCACTCGTCTGCGTGTCAGTGATGCGCTTCAGCTTGCCGGTGGCGGTGTCGCGCAGGCTCAAAGGATCGCTGATAGTCTGGGTTGCCTCCGGAGTTTCCGCGCCGCGAGCAGGCGGCGGGACAGGTGGCTTGATGGCTGGCATGCTGCCGGTTTCGACTTTGAACCGGTTCGTGTCGGTGTTTTTCAGCCGTAGTTTAACCTTGCCGTCCATGGGATTCTGTGTCATGGCAGACCTCCTGGTGCTGTCAGTGCGGCGATTTCTGGCGTATGACGCAATATGTCAACAACCAAGCGCATATTAAAAAATAACCCCGTTTCGGCCGCTTCGCAAATTCAGACTGCTTAATTTTTACCGCTTTCCTGGTTTTTACAGGTGCGACCTTTGGGATTGAGAATCGGCTGCCTGCAGATTGTCGGGAGGGAGAAGCGGCACCGCAAAGCCCGCCCCATGCCAAGTTATCAACAGGTTGCAAACAGGTGTTTAGATTAAGTTAGGACAATGTTACTGGTTGCTTATTTGTTGTTTCCCATCAGGTTATGATTTTCAGCGGGCTTCCGTTCTGCATCTTTGACGTCATCCGGTTATTGACAGCGGGAGTTATTAACATGCTATGGAATATGTGGTTTTTTGAGAGGAAAAAGTAGGCTCGCAGCAAAAAATGCCGGATTGGCCTTTATTTGGCTGCGCTGACTTGGAGCATCTTGTCAATGGCGATTTTGGCTTTGGCCGCGACCTCGGCCGGAACCGTGATTCGGGTTTGCCCGGTCTCCAGGCAGGCTTTGACGTTGGTCAGCGTCGTTTTCTTCATGGTCGGGCAGCGCAGGAATTCGCTGGTGTGGATAAACTCAATGTGCGGCGCCACTTTCCGGAGGGTGTGCAGGATGCCTTCTTCAGTGCCAACTAAGAATTTTCGATGCGACGTGGTTTTGGCCAGGTCGAGCATTTGGCCGGTGGAGAGGATGAAATCAGCGGCGTCCTGGGTTTCTGGCCTGGTCTCAGGATGGACCATGACCTTGGCGTCAGGATGGCGTTGTTTCATTTTCCGGATGGTTTCCGGGCCAAGGGCGTAGTGGACCGGGCAGAAGCCATCCCACAGCACTAGGCGGCGCCCAAGCTGTTTCTCGACGAAACGCCCAAGGTGTTGATCCGGGACGAACAGGACTTCAGCGTCACCAAGAGAGCGGACGATTTTGACGGCGTTTGAGGATGTGCAGCAGATATCGGATTCGGCTTTGACCTCTGCCGTTGAATTGACATAGCAGACCGTCAGGGCACCGGGATGTTCGGCCTTGAATTGACGAAGCTGCTCCGCTGTGATCATGTCGGCCATGGGGCAGCCGGCTTCTGGGTCTGGCATCAGGACCTGCCGTCCCGGATTCAAGATGGCGGCGGTTTCGGCCATGAATTGCACGCCGCAGAACACGATGATGTCCGCATCAGCGACTTGGGAAGCCTTGACGCTGAGACCATACGAATCATCGACAAAGTCGGCCAGGTCCTGGATTTCCGGGGGCTGGTAGGTATGGGCGAGAATCACGGCGCGGCGTTCTCGCCGCAGGCGCTCAATGTCGGCAAGCAGATTTTCTTCCATGCTCGGTGTCTCCAAAGTAGTCCATGAGAAAAGTGGCGTTGATGGCGTGTTATCTGTATGGGGGGCAGGCCGGCGGCTCAGAGGTCGGTGCCGTTTTCGGTTTTTGGCAGCAGCGGCTCTTCCAGCGTGCGATAGGTCGTCAAGTCGACGTTGTGCTTGATGCAGAAGTCCTTGAGGATGTCAAGCTTCTCCGCTGGGATGTGGATCATGGTGATCACGACTTTGTCAAAGGGGCGCTTGTCCCAGATTGATTCCAGCTGGTCAAGGCCGCCGAGAACCGGGAAGCCGTGGACAATCAGATTCTGCAGGGCGGGTGCGTCGTCGACAATGCCGACAATGGTTTCGCCGCCCTCTGAGACTGAGTTGTAAAGTTGATTGGCGAAAAAGCGGCAGGTTCTGCCGCCGCCATAGAGGAGGATTCTGCGCAGGCGTTTCCTGGTTTGTTGCTGGAACAGGAAAAACAGCCGTTTGTAGAGGTAGCCTTCAGCGTAGTGGATAAAGAAGCGTTCGAAGCAGATCAGAGAGATGTTGAGGAGTGTGAAGAGCAGGGCGGCGGCGAGCAATTCCCGGTTTTTCAGCTGGTAGGTGCCGACCAGCAAGTCAGTGCGGATGAACCAGACAACAATGCAGGAGGTCAGGGCGCCGAGGCAAACCGTCAGGGCGAGCCGCCAGTAGTTGCCGAGACCAGCGCGTACCCAGTAGACTCGATAGGTTCTGCTGAGGCAGAGCGTTAGAGCCATAGGGGCAAAGCAGCATATAAAGAGCGGCAAGTCCCGGCAGGTGCACAGGATCAGGTTGGCGGTGATGACGAAGGACAGGGCGATGGCCAGAAAGTCATAGAACGGCTGGACCAAATGCAGGCAGAGGGCTATGTGCGGTTTGCTGAGGCCGCGGTGGATCAGGCGGGCAGAGTCCCAGAGTTCAATGCTGGCAAACTGGCGCAGGACGATGAGTAGGGCGAACAAGAGGATGAGATAACCGATGGCAGGCGCGGATTGGCGCAGAAGCAGCACGATGATGGCCATGACGGCAAAAACGCAGCCGACCAGATATAGACGAAAGGCCGTGGCCTTTTGGCCTTGGGTCTCACGCAGCATGCGGTGATGGAGGTGATCCTTGTCTCCGGTCATAATGCCGCCAGCGTGGTTGTTCTCCAGCTTGCGAGCGCTACGGCGCCAGATCGCCAGGAAAACGTCGAAGATAGGCACGCCGATAGCGAGAAGGGGAATCAGGATGGAGGTGAGCGTCACCACCCGGTCCATCGTTGACAGGCTGAGAATGGCGAAGAAGAGCCCGATGAAGGTGCTGCCCGTGTCGCCCAAAAAAATGCGGGCAGGATTGAAGTTGTAGCGGAGGAAGCCCAGCAGGGCGCCAGCCATGATGGCGATGGTGACAACTTCCATGGCGCGGTTGCCGAGAAGTATGAACCAGACGGCCATGCAGCCGCAGGAAATGATGCCAAGGCCGGTGGCCAGGCCGTCCAGGCCGTCAATGAGATTGAAGGCGTTGATGACGAGGATGACCCAGGCCGCCGTGACGCCTAGAGACACGAACCAAGGCGTCGTCCAAGTGAAAAAAGTGTATTGCGGTCGGGTTTGGTTCCAGATGATGGTGGCGACGACAAGGTGAACCGCGAGTTTGATCCAGGCGGAAATTTCCCAGCGGTCATCGACTAGCCCGACGGCTACGAGAGGGATGGCGGGCAGCAGGAAACGGAGAAAGTACTCTTGTCCGCCAGGGATGTTGGCGCCGAGCAGGAAGGCCGCACTGGCCGTGAAGAAGGCGATGGCAACAGCGACGCCGCCGCCGCGGGGGATGGGCGTGGTGTGGATGTGACGCTCGCTTGGCAGTCGGACAAAGCCGAATTTCGGCAGGAATTTGATGCAGAGGCGGGTCAGAGCCAAGGCGATGACCAGGGCCAGTGCCGGATAAATGAGGAGGCCGGCGTAGGTGGACTGGAACAGCTGGGTGAAATTCATGGTCGGTTCTCAAGGGGAGACCCGGCGCAGGTGGTTCGGCTGGGAAAGCGGTGTCCTGCAACCGGCGGTCGCCAGGGACAGGGGCGGCTGGTCAGGCGAACAGGAATTTTCCGGCGCGGGGGCGGCAGGTGGGGTTTTTGTGGTCGAACGCGATGGTGCCGTTGACGAACGTCTGGCGGATGCCGGTCGCCAGCGTGTGCGGGGCGGCGAAGTCGCAGCCAGCGTCCAGGCTGTCCTCGTCAAAGAGAACGAGGTCGGCAGGTGCGCCGACGGCGATTCGTCCTCGCCCGGCCAGGTTGAAGACATCGGCTGGCAGAGAGGTCATGCGGCGGATGACTTCGGCTGCCGGGGCAAAGCGTCCGGCCAGGCGGAAGAAGCGCGGGAAAGTGCCGAAATAGCGCGGGTGGCCGCGTTTGATTGAATAGTCGAAGCTTGTGGCAGAGCCATCTGACCCTGCCATCACCCAGGGGAATTGGAGGAATTTGAGCATGTTGTCTTGGCTCATGGTTTCGTATGCGGCGCTGGCGTTGGTGCGGGCGATGATGTCAACGCAGACTTCTCCTGGGGTTTGGCCTCGGCGGGCGGCGATTTCGGCAATGGTCAGGCCAAGGATGTCCCGGTCGGCCGGGTCGCCGGTGTTGCAGAGGACGATGGACTTCCAGCCGTTGCAGGTCTGCCAGGCTGGGTGTATCCCTTGATCCAGGGCCTTGATAGCGTCCGCCTTGGCCTCGGGGCGTTCCTGGAAGAGTTTTTTCAGATCATGGATGTCGACGTACGGCTCCGGCATGACTTGGCGCAGGCTGGTTTCGCAGAAGACGTAGGGGTAGCAGTCGGCGGTGACCATCACCCCGGCGTCGCGGGCTGCTGCGAGGGTGGCGACGGCAGCATCGTACTTAGGCCAGTGAGCCGGACCGCCGGAAATTTTCAAGTGGCTGACATGGAGTCGCTTGGAGCCGCTGGAAGCGATCGCGGCGGCTTCTTGGAGAGCCTCGATGATGCCTGCGTTTTCGTCACGCAGATGGGTGCAATAGGGCTTGACTGTTCCTTGGAGGACGGTCGCCAGTGCCTGGACTTCGGCGGTGTCGGCGAAGCGGCCGGGGAGGTAGACCAAGCCGGATGAGAAACCGAGGGCGCCCTGGTCCAGGGACTGCTTCAGGATGGCTTTCATCTGGTTGAGCTGGTCGTTGGTGGGCGCTTTCTTGTCATAGCCTATGACCATGGCGCGCAAAGTATTGTGTCCGCACAAAGTGCCGATGTTGACGGCTGGTTGGCGGCGTTCGACTTCAGCGGCGTATGAGCGGACGTCTTTCCAGAGGACATCGGAGCTGCCGTCATCCCGCAAGCGGCGGTTCTCCTGGCAGGCGGAGGAAAAGCCGCAGTTGCCGACGATTTCGGTGGTGATGCCCTGGGAGACGCGGCTGTCAGCTGTCGGGCATTGCAGGATAGGGGCGTCTGAGTGGCTATGAACATCGATGAAGCCGGGTGCCAAGGCCAGGCCGGTCGCATCAAGCTGTTGAATGCCGGTGAGATTCAGGCTGCCGGTAGTGTCCATGGCGGCGACCAGGCTCTCTTTGATGATGACGTCGGCGATGAACGGCGGGCGGCCAGTGCCGTCATAGACCAGGACGTTGCGGATGGCCAGGGGGGACGGGCAGGAGGTTGAAGGTGTCATGGGCGGTCGTTATCCAAAATGAAAAATGACGCCGCGCAACAACGGTCGCGGCAGGCAGAGAGGAAGGCAGGAAAACATCATCTGGAACGCCAGCGGCAAAAATGTGATGCATCTATAATATATGTCTCGGAAGGCATTTTTAAATGCTGGATGTCTTTTTTACCTAATAGTCGCGATATATTATTTCTTGCCTGTATTCAGCGTTTCAGGGCTATTATGGGAGCGGAGCATGCGGTTGCGAGATTGGAGCAGAGTGTTCGGCAGTTGGATGCGGCGTTGGCGGCTGGCGCCGGGGCGTCGGTTCGCCCGTCGTCGGGCGGCGCACCTCCGCCTGGGGCGTCGGGGCGAGCTGGTCGCCAGCCGGATTCTGGCCGAACTGGGCATGGACATCCTTTGCCGCAATTATCGTTGCAGTCAAGGCGAAATCGACATCGTTGCCAGGGACGGCGCCGTGCTGTGCTTCGTTGAAGTGAAGACGCGCCAGGCCTCGCGCTGGCCAGGGCGTCCGGCGGATGCGGTTGGCCGCAGCAAACGCCTGCGCTTGGCGAGGACGGCCAGGCAGTACCTGCGGCGACTCGCCGAGCCGGATATAGCGCACCGCTTTGATATCGTCGAAGTCGTCTATGCCGGACGAAGATTGGCGACAGTCACCCATTTGCCCGACGCTTTCCCTGTTGGCGGGGCGAAAAAAGCGATCTGACCAAGGGAAAAAAACGGCTCGGACGGCTATAGTAATCAGTTTGCGGACGTTTGTTGATTGTTCTCCTTGGCCTGGCAAAACCATGCAGCGGCGGCTGGAAGGCCGGCCGTTTCCGCGTTCGGAACCAGAGTGGCGGTGTCCAAGCCAGGCAAAGCCTGCATGATTCGACGCTGGCAGCTGCGGGAGGAGAAACAAGGACAGAGAGGGCGTTCGGTTATCAGCACAGGGTCAGGCACGTAAAGCATGGATTATCTTGAGAATACGATAGTTGATTATTGGGGGCGCAATGAGATGTGCCTCGGGGTGGTGGTCAAGACCGGCATTGACCGTTTGCAAGTCAAAGGAGTCGGCGAGCAGACAAACCGGGTGGCGGTCAAGCAGGTGCTGACCAGCCATGGCTCAGCTTCCAGCAGCCATCTGAACCGATTGGCGGAAATCCAGGCGGAGATCATCGATGTCATGGCCGAAATCGATGTGGAGCTGCTATGGCAGGATGCTTTGGAACAAGGCCGCAACGACGGCCTGGCAGAGCTGGCGGCTAACTATTTCGGCGAGGCCACGCCCATACGCATCTCCGCCATGGCGAGAAAATTGCTGGAGGACAATCTCCGCTTTAAATTCCAGCAGCTGGCGATTTCCCCGCGCCAGCCAGAGGAGATCGAGGAAATCCTGCGCTTGCGCGAGGCGCGGGCGGCGAGGGCAGCCGTGCGGGAAAGGACCAAGCAGTGGCTTGACGACGTCTTGTCGCACCGGGGTGATGAACCCGTCGCCGTGCCTGAGGAGCAGGAGACCTTTGTCCGGCAAAGCCTTGATTATCTGCTGTGCGGGTTTGCCGGCGAGGCCGTCAACCTGCTCAGCGCCGCCAGGGCCAAGATGACGGCACGCGAAGTCGCCATCAAACTGCTCAAAGTCACGGGCCGCCTGCCGGATGATGCGGATGAATTCCTCCTGGTCAATGGCATCCACGCCGGATTTTCAGCCGATGTGCTGGAGCATGCCGAGACCTTGACCTTGACCATCCAGGACAAAGGCCGCGATTCGCACCTCGACCTGGAAGTGTTCAGCATCGACGACGCGGAAACCCGCGAGATCGACGACGCGCTGTCGTGCCGCCGCGAAAACGGCGGCTTTGTGGTGGGCGTGCATATCGCTGACCCGGCGCACATTGTCCTCAAGGGCGACTGCCTGGACGATGCGGCGGTCGAACGCCCGCTGTCGCTGTACTTGCCGACGACGACGGTCACTATGTTCCCAGAACGGGTCGGCTGCGACTTGAGCAGTCTGGTCGCGGGCCAGGAGCGGGCCTCGCTGAGCTTTACCATCGGCTTTACCGAGGCGGGCGAGATGACGACGTGGAGCTTCGCGCCCGCCGTGGTGCGGGTGGGGCGGCGGTTGACCCATGCCGAAGCCAACCAGCTCCTGGTCGATGGCGCTGACAGCGTCGCCGAGTCTCTGCGCGACTTGCTGTTTCTGGCGTCGAAGCGCCGGGAATTGCGGGAAGCGGCTGGCGGGGTGAGCTTCAATCGGCCAGAGCTGAAGATCAGAGTGCGCGGCGGCGAGGTGACGGTGACGCCGGATGACCAGGACACGCCCAGCCACCAGCTGGTCAGCGAATTCATGATCCTGGCCAACCATCTGGCGGCGCGCTATGCGGTGCGCTGCGACATCCCAGTGATTTATCGGGCGCAGGATCCGCCAGTCGAACCGGTGACGCCCATAGAGGTCTATGAACCGCACTTGTTCGACCAGCAAATCAAGCGGATGAAACGGACGCGCCTGTCAACCTGCCCGCAGCCGCATTTCGGGCTGGGGCTGGACATCTATACGCAGGTGAGTTCGCCGTTGCGGCGGTATGCCGACTTAGTCATCCAGCGGCAGCTGGCAGCGCATCTGCGCGGCGAGGAACTGCCATACACCCTGGAAGAGCTGTTCGCGGTGCTGGACAACGTTGACCGCACCTCAGGGCAGAACCGCGCCTTGGAACGCGAAGCCAACCGCTATTGGCTGCTGGAATTCCTGAAACGCAACCAGCTCGGCGAGGTGATGCCAGCGACAGTGGTGCGGGTGGAAGGCAGCTTTGTGCTGGCGGAGCTGGATACATATATTGAACGCGGGGTGCTGATGTGCCGCAACCGCTTGCAGGTCGGACAGCGCCTGACGGTGCGGATACGGGAAGTCTATCCCGAAGCCAGCCGCATGGTCCTAGTGGCAGAGTGAACAGAAAAGCCGGCCAAGGCGGCTCGGGCAAAGACGGGCTTAACCGCGAACAGAGCAAATGGTGGTCGGCGCGAACCGACGGACAAGGGCGATTGCAACGGGAAATTGGCGACATCATGCATACCAGGGAATCTCTGTGCGAGCAATTGCGTTCAGGCGGCATCCTGCCTGCCGACACGGTGCTGGTGCATTCGTCCATGAAGAGCATCGGCCAGGTCGAGGGCGGAGCAGATGGCGTCCTGGACGCATTGATGGGCTACCTGGGGCCGGCAGGCCTCTTGGTTCTGCCGACCTTGACGTACACCCTGCCACACGTCTATGACCCCACCAGGTTGACTTGCCAGACTTGCACCATGAAGCCGGAATACTGCCTTTCCAGGCAGACGCCGCCAGGCGAGCCGCATCGCTTTGAAGCAGGCCAGACGCTGGCGTGCATCGGCCTGCTGCCCAATCTGTTCTGGCAGCGACCGGGCGTCGTCCGCTCCCTGCATCCGACCCATTCGGTGGCGGCGTACGGCCGCGACAGCGTTGCCTTCACGGCCGGCCACGAGAATTGCGCCTCCGGCTGCGCACGGCATTCGCCGTGGCATCGGCTGGTTGAACGCCAGGCCAAAATCCTGCTGATCGGCGTGGGACTGGATACTATGACCTTTTTGCATGGGGTCACGGACTGGGCTTTGGAAGGCGAGGTTGAGCCGGCCCTCATCAAGACGGAGCTGCATGTGTATGACGCGGACGGCCGGTTCGTGCCGACGCCGCCGACCCGCTCCATCGTGGGCAGTTCGCGGAAATTCCCCTTGCTGGAACCGGCCTTGCGTTCTGCGGGCGCTATTAGTGACCTGCGTTTTGGCGATGCGTCCTGCCTGCTGAGCGACTGCCGTCAAGTGACGGAGGTTGCGACCTCCTGTTTGACGGCCAATCCTCGTTTGTTCGAGTGACGGCCACGACGGCGAAAGGCGGTGAAAAGAGCGGCATGATGAAGGACGCATTGAACAGATATTTTGGCTATGCCGACTTCCGCGAATCCCAGGCCGAGGTCGTGGAGCGCGTCCTCAAGGGCGAGGAGCTGTGCGTGATCATGCCGACCGGAGCCGGCAAGTCGCTCTGCTACCAGCTGCCGATACTGATGCGGCCTGGCTATGGGCTGGTGATTTCGCCGTTGATCTCCCTGATGAAGGACCAGGTCGACGCGCTCAACGTGCGCGGCCTGGCGGCTGTCTGCGTCAACAGCGCGATCCCGCCCTCGGAGCAGGAGGCCGCCCTGCGAGCCGTCGCTGCCGGCCAAGTCAAATTCCTCTACGTCGCCCCAGAGCGTTTTCAAGTGCAGTCGTTCCGCCACTTCCTGGACAGCGTCCGCCCGAACTTGATAGTGGTTGACGAGGCCCACTGCGTCAGCCAGTGGGGCCATGACTTCCGGCCTGACTACCAGATGATCTGGAGCCAATGCGAGGTCTTGCAGCAGATGCAGGTGTGCGCGTTCACCGCCACGGCCACGCCGGCAGTGCGCGAAGACATCAAATCGCAGTTGCAGCGCCCGGCCATGGCCGAGCTGGTGTCTGGCTTCAAGCGCCCCAACCTGGAAATGTCGGTGCTACCGTGCCGGGGGAAGAAGGACAAGCACGCCGTGATGGAACGCCTGCTGCGAACGCCGCAGCCGACGTTGATTTACACGTCGTCGCGCCGAGAGGCCGAGAACCTCGCCAGTCAATTTGACCTGCAATACTATCATGCCGGGATGACGGACCAGGCACGAAAGGCTGCCCAGGACTATTTCATCCGCGACGCCTGTCCAACGCTGGTGGCAACGAATGCCTTCGGCATGGGCATTGACCGGGCGGACGTGCGGCGGGTGATCCACTACAACATGCCCGGCAGCCTGGAGGCATACTACCAGGAAGCTGGCCGAGCCGGCCGCGACGGCGCCCGCTCCCAGTGCATCCTGCTTGAGTCGTATCCAGACCTGCTGATTCAGCAGTATCTTCTGGACCTCAACAACCCGCCGCCGGAGCTGCTAGTCGGCCTGCATCGCCACCTGCGCCAGCAGGAGTCCCGCAGCGACGGCGCGGCCTGCACCTGGCAGCCGGAGCTGGTCTGGCCGACTTTGCCGGCAGCCAAGAACGCAGCGCAGGTACAGGCCGCCGCCAGAATCCTGGAACGCCTAGGCATCGTGCAGCGGACGTATGTGCGAGCCTCTGGCAGCGGCAGGCTGTCTTTTCGCGGACGCCTGGACAAGCTGTGCCGCGAACATGCCGGCGTGCAGACGCAGCGGTCGCTGCTGCTGGCGACGGTCGCGGCTCATTTGCAGGCGCGCGGCCTGAAAGTGTGGCATGGACATCCCGGCGAACTGGCTGACATCAGCGGGCTGCGGCTCGACCAAGTACGCCGCGTCCTTGATTATTTCCAGGGCGACGTGCTTGATTGGCTTCCAGATGAATCAGGCGAAGCGCTGGTTTTGACCGAAGCTGGCCAGGCCCCGGAATTGAACGTGGATTTGTCGTCCCTGGCTCGCAAACGCCGGGTGGATGAGCAACGCCTGGACCTGGTCCGCGAATACTGCCGCAGCTATATGTGCAGGCAGGCTTTCATCATCAGCTATTTCGGTGAAAAAATCGGCGCCTGGCGCTGCGGCTGTTGCGATATCTGCGCCAGCCGCAGTGGAAAACACGTCGCCGGCCGGCCAGCCACGCCTGCCGAGCTGCGGGACAGCCGCCGCATCTTGGCAGCACTGGAATTGATAGACGGACAATTTGGCCGGCGTCGTTTTCTCGCCATGCTGATGGGACTGGAGAACGAAAGCCGAGTGCTGCAAGAGCATCCAGCCTACGGCACTATGCAGCAGCGCGGCGAGCGCTACCTGGAGGAATTGCTCGACGCCCTGTGCCGGCAGGGCTACATCGAAATCAGCAAAGGCACTTATCCGGTCTTGGAACTGAGCGAGCGCGGGAGCGAGGCCGCGCAAGGCCGTCAAGAGCTTGAACTGAGCCTCCTCTCTGCAGCCAAAAAAACGCCCCGCCGAAAGAAATTCTGAGACCCGGCGCAGCGCCGTCGCCAGGGCAGGGGTGTGCTGCCGTCGTTTTTTTTACTTCTTGACAGATGGAAATTCAGCTGATTCAATTTATGGTATAGGGTGCCCTTAAACAGGGAATTTCTGAACGGGGCAGGCGCGGGCTTGAGCCATTTCGGGTCAGAGCCGGCCGGTCTCGCCTCAACCGTATATGCAACGAAGGAGAAGACATCATGGCATTGCGCGTAGGTGTAGTCGGTTGCCGCGGCATTGGCACGACGCATGCGACCAGTCACAAGAACGACCCCCTGGCCGAGCTGGTGGCTGTCTGCGATGTGGTGCGAGCCCGGGCAGATGAATTGGCGGCGAAGATGGAGGTGAAGGCGTACTATAGCCTGAGTGACATGCTCGCCAACGAAGAGCTGGACATGGTGGACGTCTGCACCGGCGGCCCGGAAAATGGCGGCTGGCACTTTGAGCCGACTATGGAGGCCCTCAACGCTGGCAAGCACGTCCTTTGCGAAAAGCCGCTATCCAACGACATCAACGAGGCGCGCCAGATGGTTCGCCTGGCGACCGAGAAGAACCTCTACCTGGGCTGCAACTTGAACCATTATTTCACCGAGCCGGCAGACCAGGCCAAGCAGCTGATGAAAGACGGCAAAATCGGCGAAGTCATCTATTGCCATCACCGGATGGGCTTCCCTGGCAGTGAATGGACGTATGCGCGGACAGCCGGCCCGAATATGGAGGGACAGCCGTACTTCCACGTCAAGGCGTTCCTAGCGCATCCTTTCAGCATCATGCGGTACTTCTGCGGCGACGTGGTCCAAATCCAAGCCTTCATGGGCAAGCCGAGCTACCGGATCAAGGAAGCTGACCCGATGGTTTCGATCAACAGCATTCATCTGCGCTTTGCCAGTGGTGCGACTGGCTTCCTGTTCAGCTCCCGCGGCGATACGACGATGTCCCTGGGCGGCTGGTGGAGCGTTGAAGTCGGCGGCACCAAGGGCACCTTCGTCATTGAAAATTGCGTGGAGAAGCTGACCTATCAGCCGGCGCACGGCAACCCAGAGGCGGGCGAGACTCCCAAGGGCCTGGGTTTGGCGCCAGCGCCTATCATCACCGACACCGGTTTGAAGGACTTCGGGCTCACCTTCCCGCGCCGCATCCATTGCTTCCTGGAGGACGTGACCAACGGCGTCCCGAAGCACAAGCTGCGGGCGTCTGGCCGTGATGCGCTGGCGACCCTGGAATACACGTTTGCGGCCATCAAGTCGTATGAAAACGGCGGCGTGATGATCCGGCCAGAATCGCTGCCAGCAATCAAGCCAGACCCCAACAACCTTTGATTCCGGGGCGAGTCGGGATTAGGCAGGCGGCAATAAAGGCCGCCCGCTGCCCGCCGTCGGCGACGGCGATTCAGATATGGTCACAGACGGTCCGGCCTGGACCAGCAGGAAAGGCAAGAACAATGCAGATTGGTGTCAATACCGTTTTGTTTGGCGGCCATGACTTGGAAACCGCTTTTAAATGGATCAAGACCTGCGGCTACGAGGCTGTGGAGCTGTCAGCGATTGGCAGCATGAGCAACCACATCAACCTGTCCCAGTGGCAGGAGCAGGCGCCGGGAATCCGGGAATTGTCAGAACGCTATGAGTTGCCGATTCAGGCCATGGAGCAGCCGAGCCAAGACCCGGTGGTCATGGAAGCGGCCTTCCAGGCTGCGGTCGCCATCGGCATCCCGGTCGTCAACTGCGGCCCTGGCGGTGTCATGGATGACGAAGAGTCCTTCCAGAAGACGGTCGACAGCCTTGGCAGCCTGGCTGACATGGCAGCCCGCTACGGCGTGACCTTGTGCGCCAAGGCCCATGTCAAGGCCGCTGTCTGGAATACGCCGACGACGCTGCGCCTGCTGGAGGCGATTACCAACCCCAGCTTTGGCCTGGACATGGACCCGAGCCACATCTATCGCGCCAACGAGAATCCAGTTGATGCGCTGTCCGCCGTCATCTCCCGGATCAAGCATGTCCACATCCGCGACTGCAAGGGCCGGCAGACGAGTCCCGGCAAGCCGGAGATGCAGGCCAATGGCCGCGGCGACATTGACTTGCTCGGCTACATCCGGGTTTTGCGCAAATACAACTACAGCGGCCCGATCGACCTGGAGGTGATCGGGGCCAAGGAGTATGAATTAGCCGCCTGCGTGGCGATTGCGGCGGAAGCGCGCGGCCATATACAAGCCTGCTTGCAGGCGGTCGGTGCGCGCTGACCGCCGGGAACGCCGCCTTATCCAGAGGGGCGCGATGGCTTCATTGCCCAGCGGCCGGCGTGCTGCGCCAGGGATGAGGGGGGCGACATCAGCGGCGAATCGCCGTTTCCGTCGCCTTCAGTCGCTGGCGCATTGGCCTCTGTAGGGGCGGCTTTTGCAGGCAAGGAAAGGCATTGGATGAACAGTCCATCAACGGCATCCGGCACCAGCGTTTTGCACAGCGTGGGCTTCAAGGCCTTTCTGGCCACGCAGTTCCTGGGCGCCTTCAACGACAACGTATTCAAGCTGCTGATCATCTGCTCGGCGATGAATGTTCTGTCGCCCGAGGCTAGCAAGAGCTACGTCCCCTTGGCTTCGGCCGTGTTCATCCTGCCGTATCTTTTGTTTTCCGGATATGCGGGTTATTTAGCCGACCGTTATTCCAAGCGCCAGGTGATGATCGGCACGAAATGGCTGGAAGTGGCAGTCATGCTGCTGGGCTGGTGGCTGTTCTGGCAAGGCGCCATCTACTGGCTGCTGCCGGTGCTGTTCCTGATGGGTGCGCAAAGCGCCTTCTTCAGTCCGGCAAAATATGGTTTTCTGCCGGAAGTCCTGCCGGAAAATCACCTTCCTCGCGGCAATGGCGCCACTCAGCTGTTTACGTTCCTGGCCATTATCTTCGGCGGCTGGGCGGGCGGTGAATTGTCGGAACAGTTCAAGGACGCATTGCAGAACGCGGCCGTGTTCTGCGTGCTGGTAGCGGTTTTAGGCGTTGTGGCCAGTTATGGAATAACCAGGACGCCGTCCGGGAACCGCTCCACCCGCTGCGCCATTGACCCGCTGACACCGCATCTGCGCACCCTTCTGGAAGTGCGGCACGACCCGTTGCTGATGACCTGCTTTCTTGGCAATACGTATTTCTGGTTTATGGGAGTGTTGTTCCAGACCAACTTGGCCATGATGGTCAAGGGACAAATGGCCGGCACTGACCGACTGGTCGGTTTTTTCCAAGGCGCCGCTGCCCTGGGAATCGGCCTGGGCAGCGTGGCCTGTGGCTTCCTGTTGCGGGGCAAGCTGACGACGCGGTACGTGATACCCGCCGGCTTCGTGATGGCAGCGCTGGCAGCGCTGCTGGGATTGAGCATCAGTAAGGTCTGGCTGAGCCTGACAGTGGCGGCGCTGCTGGGATTCAGCACCGGCTTCTACCAGTTGCCGCTGAATACGATTTTGCAGAAACGCAGCCCGGAAGACAAGCGCGGACGTTACCTGGCCGCCATGAATGCCCTGGATTGCGTGTCCATGCTGCTGGCCTCAGGTGTTCACTGGCTGCTGCTGAATCCATGCAACATGCAGCCGAGCCGAGTTTTCATCGTCGCCGGGATAATAACTGCCCTCGTGATGATAGCGCTGGCTCGGCCGCTCCAGCGCGGTCAGACGTCTCATGACTGAGGCGGCGAATTCTCGCAGCCAGAGGACATTGCAACCGCGGCGTCGATTCGGTGTCCTATTATTTTAGAGTAGAGAGCTTCGAAAGAGCGTGACAGGCGGCATCGGCGCCTGTCAGCGAACTCCCCTGAATGTCGCAAGGAGGTCGCAATGCAAGCTAAAAATAAAATCAACCCTGTCCTGGCCGTCATTCTGCTTCTGGCCGGCTTGGCTTCAGCGGCTTGTGCGCAGGATGACAGCTGGCAGGAGAAACGAGTCCGTTTGCAGGAGGAGATCGAGCGGCGCGTACAGGCGGAAGTCGATCTCGAGGTCAAGCCGGAGAGGGTCGCGTTGGCATCCGGCCTGAAATGGCCAGTCGCCCCGCCGCAAAAAAGATTGGATGAGGTTTTTGCCGAGGCCGAGGCCGCTCATAGCGCGGCTCTTGAAAAGGAATACCCAAGCCGCTTGCAGGAGGATATCAAGCAAGATGCGCTGCGCCTGTATGGCTACTGCAAAGTCGGTGACGAGGTGACGATACGGACTAGCGGGAAAATGGGCCATGAGATCACTGGGCGCTTGCAGGCAGTCACCCCTGCACGGATTCGGATTGCCAACCGCTGGGTGAACGCCGTTGATCTTGACCGTGATACGATGGCGCGCTTCTTTCCGGAGCAGGCGCAGGAAGTCCAAACTAAATACGTGGAACGGGAAACGCGGCGCCTGCGCCTGCGCATGGATGATTTCTCCCGCCAATTCCGGAGGCAAAATTTCCCCGGAATCCTGCGCCAGAACGGCTATCGGCCGTTGGAAGAGCTGAATGGGCCGGAGTATCTGCACCCGGCCAATTGGATTTCCCAGTCTGATTGGTTCGCCGACCGTTTGTTTGCCGCCCGCCAGGCCTGCGAGCTGGAACTGAGACCAGAGATCACCGAGGAAATCTACACGGACAACGGCTTTTATTACGATGACGGCACCCGGGCTTGGCTTCCCGTAGAACAGCGACCAAAGACGGAAAGCAGCAGCCGACGGACGTCCTCAGGAGGAGTGCTTGACAAATTGAAGCGCCTGTTCAGGTAGACGGAGCAGCGCCAATGACGGCGAGATAGTGATGAAAAGGAGATGCTTTGGACGGCGCTTTCTGGCTTTTCGATGCTTAGCCTCGCCTTTTTGCGCAAGTCGCCTTTGCCATCTTGGCCAGATGGATTACATTTTCATAGTTATTGCCTATATGCAACGTTGATGTGGTTTCAGGCGTTCAATATTATACAAGGAGTCACTATGAGCTTAGTGAATATACGCATGAAATGGTTGCCGACTTTTCTTTTCCTGCTGCTGGTGGCATTGCCGACTAGGGCTTTCGCTCAAGACGCGCCCGCGCCCGGGGCAGCCGCGCCCGGGGCAGCCGAGGCCGAAGTCGAGGAAGAGTGGAAGCTGGAACGAAAGGAAATCCTGAAGGAAATTGAGCTGGAAGTCAAGAAGCAACTTGACATCCTTGTGACCAAGGAAAAAATCGTCAAGGAGCAGCTGGTCAAGTGGAGGCTGGAGCCGCCGTGGGCCTGGCCTATCCAGAAGAGTCCTAAGACTATCGCCCAGGTTGAGGCGGACTTGATGAAAGTCCTGGAAGCCGAGGCCGCCAAGAAGTTCCCGATCAAGCAACACCAAAAACGGGTGGCGGAGGAAGTTGAGCAGAAATTCAAAATGAGCGGCGTCGGCGATCAGGTGGCCTTCACGGTGCGCGGCGGGCGCGGCACTAATACGAACATTGATGGCACGGTGCAGGCAATCACTGCCGAGCGCATCCGCATCCGCCAGCGCTGGGTTCACCGCGATGACATCCCAGAGGAATACCAGGCGATGTTCTATGAGGAAGTCAACGCCAAGATGCGCAAGGAATATGTTGAGCGCGAACAGCGCATCTATGACGCTAAAGTCGAGAACTTCAAGTTCGAACAGCGCCAAGACCGCCTGCCAGGCGAATTGCTCAAGGCATTCTATGTACCAGACCGCCGCCAAAAAAACGCCTCGCTGAGAAATCCCAATCCCGAAGCCTGGATTTCCCGCGAGGAAACCGTCAACCTGCTGTATGCCGTCATGCGCAAGGCCGTCGGCGACAAGTTGCGGAAGGAAATCACCGAGGCCAAATTCAAGGAAGCGGAATATGAATACGTCACGGAATTGAAGGAATGGATGCCGATTGACGTGGCCGAGGACTGGCGGGCGGCTCAGGCGGCTAAGGCGGCTGCGGCGCAACCTGGCGAGGGCGGCATGGAAGGCGGCCCGCCGCCCGAAGGCATGGAAGGCCCGCCGCCGATGTGAGGCCTTGGCGCAAGGCAGGGACAAGCCGGGGACGCAATTGCAGGCGAAGTGATTTGCCGCCGTGGTTGCGTCCCTTCTATTATTGAGACCGCAGCAACGAAACCGGAGATTGGAAAGAGGACAAGCATGGAGGCGAAACAACACCAGGACGCCGCGTCAGCGGCAGCAGAGCCGATTAAGGCGTACGAAGACTTGCAGTTCTTGAAGAGCGAAGAATGCCGAGGCGTCCGCTTGCAGCTGGAATTCATGAAGCCGGATATCTTCATGGACAAATATCGGGTCGATTCGACGATTGTGATTTTCGGCAGCGCTCGGACGCTGCCCCCGGAAGTATCGCAGCAGCGGCTTGAGCAGGCAGAGCGGGACTTGGCGGAACGCCCCGGGGACGAGTCAGCGCAAGCGGCTGTCAAGCATGCGAAGAGGCTGGTGTTAGACAGCTATTACTACCAGCTCGCTCGCGATTTTGCCGCCTTAGTGACGCGGGAATGCCAGAGCCGGGACTGCCAGAATCTCAAGTTCGTCGTGCTTACGGGCGGCGGCGGCGGCATCATGGAGGCTGGCAACCGCGGCGCCGCTGACATGGGCGGCATTTCCGCAGCTTTGAACATCACCCTGCCGTTTGAACAGTGCCCCAATCCTTATATCACCCCGGAATTGAGCTTTCTCCTGCATTATTTCAGCATTCGCAAAATGCATTTCCTGAAACGCGCCCGTGCGCTGTGCTGTTTTCCCGGCGGCTATGGCACCATGGATGAATTGTTTGAAGCCCTGACCCTGGTTCAGACCCACAAGATCGCCCCTATGCCCATTATTCTTTTCGGGCGTGAATTCTGGGAACAGCTGATCAATTGGGACGTGTTCGTGGAGCGCGGGCTGATTTCCCCCGGCGACGTGAAGCTGTTCACCTATTGCGAAACGCCCGAAGAAGGCTGGGAAGCCATCGTCAAATTCTACAGTTGAGGCGTTCGGCCGGCGCCTGGCCATTGGCGGGGCATTTCTTGGCATGGGGGAGCATTTCTGGGCAAGCCTTGGCAATCAGCTTGCGGCAGAGGGCCTCGACCTCGTCAGCACTGCCGCAACGCAGAGCCTCTGCCACCAGGTTTTCGGCATCATACATGTTGATGGAGCGGACCAGGTGGCGGACAGGCGGAATGGCGACTGGGCTCATGCTCAGTTCATGGATACCCATGCCGAGAACTAATGGCGTATACAGCGGCTCAGCCGCCATTTCGCCGCACAGGCTGACCCATTTGCCATGTTCGCAGGCGACGGTCACGACATTGCGGATCAGGCGGAGAATAGCCGGATGAGGGGGCTGGTAGAGATAGGCAATGTCGGGGTTGGAGCGATCCACTGCCAGTGAATACTGCACCAAATCATTTGTGCCAATGCTGAAGAAGTCGACGTGCTTGACCAGTCTTTCCGCCAGAATGGCTGCCGAGGGCACCTCAATCATGCAGCCGACGTCGAGCGTCTCATTGAAGGGAATACGCCGTCGTCGCAGGTCCTGCTTGACTTCCTCCAGGTGCTCCAGGGCGTGGATAAGCTCGTCCAAGGTGCTGATAAGCGGGAACATGATCCTGACCTTGCCGTATGCGCTGGCCCGCAGCATCGCACGCAGCTGCACCCGGAACAGGTCGGGGCGATGCAGCGAAAAGCGGATGGCGCGCATGCCCATGAACGGATTGAGTTCATGCGCCATGTCAATCTGGGAGAGAAATTTGTCCCCGCCAATGTCCAATGTGCGGAAGATGACAGACAAGGGATACACGGTCTCCGCTGTGGTCTTATAGGCTTCAAACTGCTCTTCCTCAGTGAGCAGCTTGCAGCTGTTGAGAAACAGAAACTCAGTCCGGAATAGGCCGATGCCGACATTGTAGCGCTCGTGCACGGTCATGGCTTCGGACGGCAGTTCGACGTTGGCGACTAGGCAGGTCTGGTAGCCGTCCAGCGTCTCTGCTGGCTGGTGGTTCTCCGCCAGCAGGGATGACAGCCACGCTTTCTGCCGGTCGGTTTCCTGGAGAAAGGCGGCGATGGTGTCACGGTCGGGATTGACGTGAATTTCGCCGGTTTCGCCATCGAGGGCGACGATGGTGCCGGGTTCAAGGACATCAATGCCGTTCGGCAGCGCGACAATGGCCGGGATGCCGAGGGCGCGGGCGAGGATGGCGGTGTGCGAAGTCCTGCTGCCGCCGGCGGTGATGAAGGCCGCAATCAGCCGTGGGTCCATGTGGGCGGCTTCGGAAGGCGGAATGTCCTCGGCGACTAGGACATGGGGCTCGGCGTCGTTTGTCGGGGCTGTTTCGGTCTCCTTGCCGGCCGGGAGGGCGAGGTTGTGCAGGATTCGTGCGCCGACGTCGCGGATGTCCCCGGCGCGTTCCCGCAGCAGCGCGTTGTTTTTCTGGCTTATGTCGTGGCTGAAGCGTTCGATGGCGCGGATGGTCGCCTGTTCGACGCAGACCAGGTCGGTGCGCAGAATGGCGTCGATGTTGGTCAACAGCGTTGGATCATCGAGCAGCATGAGGTGGAACGTCATGATCTCGGCATGCTGCTCGCTGAGTTCGGCAGCCAGCCGTTCCTGCATGTTATTCAACTGCTGACGTGATTCATTGAGGGCGGCGCGCAAACGCTCTCGTTCCGCCTCGATCTGCGCCGGCTGAATCGGAAAGTCAGGCAGCTGAGCCGTCGACTTGGGGGAGCGGACAACCCTGCCGACGACTAGGCCGGCCGAGACGCCGGTGCCTCGGAGAACGAGAGGTTGGGAATGACTGTTCAGCAAGTCACGGGTCTCCAAGGTTGTTGTCAAAAAAGGAGACGACGGCGTCCAGGGCGCTCTGGGCGTCAGGGCCGTTGGCGGACACTGTCAGCTTGCTGCCTGGAGAGGCCGAGAGGGTGATGATTTCCAGCATGCTTTTGGCGTCGACCTGGTGCTTGCCCTTGCGGATGGAAATGTGGCTGGCGAACGCCGCTGCCAGCTTGGCCAGTTCGCCTGCGCAACGCAGATGCAGGCCGCGGGTGTTGCTGACTGTGACCAGGGCGGAAACAACGCCGTTGGAGGGTTGAGCTTGTCTTGGCATAATGGAAAATACGGGCCGGAAAAAGGGGGGGTGATCAGCACGCAAGAGGCGTTTTCCCGCAAGTGGATTGCTGACGTGTACACGGGAAAGTTATTTAATATAATTTTTGTCCGTGGTTTTACAAGAAAGGAAGCTGTAATCAAGACCTTGACGTTGGCCAGTCGCCAGAGCCGGAATTATATTGGCAATGCTTTGGGCGTCGGCAGGCTGGCGAGGACACCAGTCGGCGTTCGGCGTTGCAGTGGAGGGGAGAAAGCGACATGAGGCCTAGCATTGAATCAGCATAACAACATCGCCCATTATTTGTCTGACGAGGCGGCGCGACAGCCGCGGCAGCGTGCTTTGATTTTTTTCTGCGGTCGTGACCGCGGCGGTCGTCCGGCGTACACGCACCTGACTTTCAGCCAGTTGGATGCGCTCAGCGACCGTTATGCCTGGGGCATGCAGGCGTTGGGTGTTCGGCCTGGCATGAAGGCTTTGCTGATGATTCGTCCGTGCCTGGAATTCTATGGCCTGGTGTTTGCCTTGTTCAAGGCTGGTGCGGTGCCAGTGATGATTGATCCCGGCATGGGGTGGAAGGGATTTTTCCGCTGTGTGGAGCAGGTCGAGCCAGAGGCATTTCTCGGCATCCCGGCCGCGCACCTTTTGCGCCGTCTGCGTCCGAAGACCTTTTCCCGGGTCAGGGTCAGCATCACGCTGGGCGGTCGTTTCGGCGCCTGGTGCGGCGGCGTGCCGGTGACAGCGCTGACCGGCCCGGCGCAGCCATTCCCGATCTATGAGCCGGAACCCGATGATCTGGCGGCTGTGCTGTTCACCTCGGGAAGCACTGGACCGGCTAAAGGCGTTTCCTACACCCATCGCATCTTTGCCACCCAAGTTGAAATTCTCAGGCGCGAATACGGCATCCGACCCGGGGAAATCGACTTGGCCTGCTTCCCCTTGTTTTCCTTGTTCAGCGTAGCCTTAGGGGCGACAGCCGCGATTCCAGACATGGACCCGACGCGGCCGGCGTTTGTCGACCCGCAACGGATCGTGGAGCCAATCATCAACCTGGGGGTGACGTATTCGTTTGGTTCGCCGACTTTGTGGGAACGGGTGGCTCAAGCCTGCGTCAAGCAGAAGATTACCCTGCCAGGGGTGCGGCGGGTCATCATGGCCGGATCGCCGGTGCCAGGAAGAGTCCACGATCTGCTGCTGAATCATGTCTTGGAGCCAGGCGCGGAGACGTTCACGCCGTACGGCGCCACCGAATGCCTGCCAGTCGCCAATTTCCGGGGCTCGGAAATGCTGGCGGAGACCTGGGCCGCTACGCGACAGGGCAAGGGTATGTGCGTGGGGCGGCCGCTGGAGGATAATGAGGTGCGCATCATCGCAGTGACCGAAGACGCCATCCCCACCTGGCGTGATGACCTTGCCCTGCCAGTCGGCCAGATTGGGGAAATCTGCGTCAAGGGGCCGGTGGTGACCAGGGAATACTATGGCCGACTTGATGCGACCGCTGCTGCCAAGATTGCGGACGGCGACGCAGTCTGGCATCGCGTGGGCGATCTCGGCTACCTGGATGACGTCGGACGCCTGTGGTTTTGCGGTCGCAAGGCCCATCGGGTGGAAACAGCCGCCGGCGTCCTCTACAGCGTCTGCTGCGAGGCGATTTTCAATGAAGCGCCGGGAGTCCGGCGATCCGCATTGGTTGGCATTGGGCCGCAGCCGCGGCAGACGCCTGCGATCGTCATTGAGCCGGAACCGGGAAAGTACGATGAGCTGTCCGCTAACCCGGCTCGGTTACAGGCCGTGGCCGCCGCAAATCCGCTTACAGCCAACATTCAAAAAGTGCTTTTTCACCGGCAATTTCCCGTGGATGTTCGCCATAACGCGAAAATCAACCGCGAGGCACTGGCTGCGTGGGCGGCGAAACAGGGGTAAGAATGCCGGCTGCGGCATCGTACGTAGTTCAAGCTTCAGCTTGCCGTACGTAGTTCAAGCTTCAGCTTGCCGTATAAGAGTCACTACTGTATCTTATCGTTGCCGAGGCTGCGGTAGTAGTCGTTGAGCAGGGGCAGGTATTCCCGGGAGAGTTTTTCCAGGTCGCTGTCGTCAACGGCATTTCCGCCGGTCTGGGAGACTGCGGTCACTGGCATGGGCAGGACGGCGCCGCCTTTCAATTCGATTTGGCTGTCTTGCAGGCGGCGCAGCACCCTTTTGCGCAGATTGCCCAGTTCGCGCAGTTCGGGCGGGGCTTGTTCCAGGCCGCGCAGGTCGCGGGCAGCTTCGCCAAGGCCGCCGGAGCCGATATACAGCAGGCGGGCGGTTGCATACAGCACCTCGGCCTCCTGGCGGAGTTTCTGCGGGGTCATGCCATGCGCCTTGGTATGCAGGTCCCGCCTGGGCGCGGCGCCGAACATGCCGATGGTCTCTGACTCGCCGCCTAATTTGCCGCCGCCGGTGGCGCGGGCGTCAAGCGTCGAATTTTCGTCTTCGGTCACCATGCCTTTTTGGAATTGGTCGCCAGTGCGGCGGGCGTGGGTCTCGCGGCCCTCGTAGCCCTTGACGTGGTTTTCCACCAGTTCGCCGGTGGATTGGCCTTCGCGGCCAGCGCCGCTGCGGCCTGTCATTTCGTTGTCGTTCGGCCGCGTATTGCCGGATTTTCCCTTGGCGGAGAAGCACGGCATCGGGCCGTCCATGACTGCCCAGCCCATTTCCATGTCAGCGACGATGTTGTTGCCGGTGGTGTCTTGGCTTTGCGCGTCGATCGACTCGGCCTGGTCCAGCAGCTCGCCGACCAGGTCTTCCAGCTCGTCTGGCAGGGGAACGAGGGGAATGTCGGGAAATTCGTCAGTATCAAAGCTCTCCATGTTCCAGACAAAGTGGTCAGGCACGTCTGGCAGCCACATCTCCACGTCTTCGATTCGTTCCTTGGTGCTGCGGATAGCGTCAAGCAGGGAGTCTTCCTTTTGCACGGCGATTTCGATGGAGGGCAGGTTTTCGCTGTCAAGGGCCTGGAGGACATCCTCGTAGACCTCCCGCATCTTGGCGTTCAGTTCATTGCAGACTGGCAGCTCTGGAAATTGGTACAGATCGTTGGCGAGCTGTTCGACCAGGTCGGCCATCTCCTCTTGTTCCTTGTCCATCTCTGCCAGTTTTTCCCGGGCTTCGTCATCCATCGGGCCGCGTGCTTTCAGGTCGCGGGTGACCTCGGCGATGCGGGCTTGCTTCTTTTCCATCTCATCAAGATGCTTGGCCACATTGTTGAGCACCTCCGTAGCATCCTCAACGATTTTCTTGGCATTGTTGACGCGCCACTGGTTCAGGATGTTGAGGGCTTTCATCAGGGTTTTGAGGACTGTTTGCTGTTTGGCTGCGGCGTTGTCCAGTTCCTTGTCGTCGAGTTCTTCGGCTGCGGCGAGGGCGGTTTCATACGTCGAGTCCTTGGCAATTATATCGTGGGCGGTTCGCAGCTGGGTGGCGAAGTCGTCCTTGGCGCGCAATTCGGCCTGGCTCAGGCAGAGGTCAGTGAAGGCCAGGATAGCTTCGGCGATGCGGTCCTGGTTGTGGATCAAGGCCGGAATCGCGATGTCCTGGCCTTGGCTGGCTGCCTTGGTGTCCTTCAGGTTGTCCCGCTGCAATTTGATGACCTTTTGCAAGGTCGCGAAGATATCGCTCTTGTCCTGGTGCGTGTGTTCATGCTGGAGGTTTTCATGCATGCCGGTCAGGGCGGCCAGGATCGTGTTTTGGACGGTGATGCAGGCACCGAGCGGTTTGCCTCGACTGGCTTCCGGCGTACGGTAGACTTCTGCCAGCAGTTCGATGGCGGTTTTCATTTCCTGGTTGACGAGGCCAGCCAGGATGTCCCCAAGGCCGCCGAGCACGTCGCGGTTCTGGAGCAGGGCGGCAGCTAAGGTGCGGATTTCCTTTTGGGTGGCGTCAGCAGCTGCCAGCCGGCTGCCATCCGTCGGCTTGCCCATAGTGACCAGGTCTGCGATTTGGCGTGTGTCACGCAGGGCCTCGCGCTGCTTTTTGATCAAGGTGGCGATGTTTTCCTCGGCTTGGCGAGCGGCATTGTCTTTGTCTTTCTGCAAGGTATCCTGTTCCGGGAAAGTGACTTGGATGATGGGCGAATAGCCGCGGCGGCGGCTGGCATTGGCGCCATGATCCTCTGCCCAGAGGCGGAATCGAAGCACGGTGCCGCCCCGCGTCTTGAAAGTGCTCGAATCAACTAGGAAACGGCCGGGGAAGACACGCGCCGGAGACGATTCCGGACTCGCCTCGGTGACTGATTCATGGGGGCCGCTGTCAACCAGGCGTTCGAGGCCGACTTTAGCCACGCCGAAGTCATCCTCGGCGCGAAAGGCCAACGGGAAGGCTTGGCCAGTGGCGACGGTCAGGGTGGTGGGAGTGTCAACCAGGGCGATGGTGGGCGATTTGTCTGGAACCAAGATAAAGGGCAGCGGGTGGTCAGCGGCCATGCCGTCTGGCGCTTGCAGGCGCAGGCGCAGGGGGCCGGTCGAGACGACATCGCCCTTGACGGTGAACTGGCGTTGGCCGTTGATGGCCGCAGTGGCGATGGCTTTGTCCCCCTGGTAGATTTCAACGGCGGCCAGGGGCGACGTGGCCAGGCCAGCGAGGACAATGGCGGCGCCGCTGAGGACTTCCGGGTTTTCAGTGTCTGGCCGCAGGCGGTAGGTGGCTAGGCCGGTATGACTGGGCGGGGCGACAGCGGCTTCCCAGTGAACCAGGCCTGGCGGGTTGGCGACGCTGGCGGTGAACCAGGCGGAGCGAGCATCGCCGGCGATGATGCGGTAGCGTCCGGTCTCGAACAATGGCTGGGTGCGGCCCATGAAGACGCCTTGCGCATCAGGTTCCAGGGGCAGTTTTTCGGCCTGGCCGCTGTCCTTGTCCCAGACGACCCAGGCTTGCTTAGGAATGGCGCCAGTCAGGGTGACGGCAATGGCCAGCTCCTGCCCGCGCTTGAGGCTGACGTCGCCTGGCGACAAGTCGACAATGACGGTATCGGCGTGAGGTTGCAAGGCAGCAAACGGGAAGACGATGCGCAGGCAGGCCATGATAGTGGCGCCAGGAGCAATGAGAAGCGGGGCCAGCCAAGCGAGGGCCACGAGCGGATAGAGGCGTTGCAGCCAGCGCCGGGGCCTAGGCGAATACAATTCGCGCGGCAAGACGAGTTCCAGCTTGACCGGCGACTCTGCTAACAGGTCGTTGATGAACTCCTCCGGTTGCTCGCCGCTTTCCGCGAATTGAATGGCGTTGATCAGGCGGTTGTCAGCCGCTGGCCGAGCTTTTTCAACCAGAAGGGCCATGACTTGGTCGTTGAGGCGTCGGCAGGCCAGGACGCACAGCCAGGCTGCCGCCCCAAGCGTGGTGGCGGCAGTGGTAGCAGCGGCAGCCCAGCGCCAGCCGGGTGACAAGTGCCAGGCCAGGTCGGAAAGAGTGGCCAGCAACAGAATGACGAGAACGGGCAGGGCAGAGCCAGCAACGGCCAGGAGCAGCAGTTCCTGGCGCCGCCGTTGCCGTAGATCAGCGAGAGCGGCGCGGGTGGCCTCCAAGCGGCTGATGGGAACTGAGGCAGACATGGTTTTCCTCCGCATTGGCGCAATGGACTGCTGAATAAGACAAGAACCTCCAGCAACGTCGAAAGTATAAGATAATTCATTCCGCTGCCAAATGCAACTGTTGGCTGGCTGTTTCCGGGCGACCTCGCCATGGGGGCGCTGATTGATTTTTCGGAGTCCAGGCAAGCTGCGGAGCTCGGCATCATAGGCTAAAAGCATTTTAGTGGACAGTGGACAATGGACGTTAGTGGACTTTAAAGGACGTTAATAGACGATGGACTGTGGACAGAAGTGGACATTAGTGGACAATGGACGTGGACAGAAGTAGACATTAGTGGACGGTGGCTGCCGTACGTTTCACGCTTTTAGCGTTTCTGCCGCTACGCTGCTGGTTTCCCTGTATAACACACCCAAAAAAATCTGCGCCATCAGCGTAATCTGCGGATAAACCAACAGTTCCCCGCCCCTCGCGCCCCATTGCCCAGCTCGGTCGTTTGCGAAAAACGACTCTTCACGGTTGATTTATTGATAGCTGACATTATTCTAATAATCTGACCATGAAGGGCGGCGTCCGGCCGCCGGTGTTTGGCAACAGAACAGCTCAGGCAAAGACATCAGGAGTATGCAGATGGCTACAGAGGAAAAAGTTCGGATTGGTCTTTTGGGTGCAGGCAGCATCGCTTTGTTCCGGCATGGGTTGGAGTTGTCGCAGAACCCGGATGCCGAGTTGGTGACCGTCTATGACCCGATCAAGGAACGGGCGGAATACTTTGTGAAGCTGTATGGCGGCAAAGTAGCTGCCAGCGAGAAAGCGGTCATCAATAACAAGAACCTGGATGCGATCATCGTCGCGACTCCGAACAGCGAACACGCCCGCCTGACGATTGCGGCCTTGGAAGCCGGCAAGCACGTTTTGTGCGAAAAGCCGATGGCGACCAACTTGAAAGATGCCTCCGCCATGATCGCAGCCGCAGAAAAGGCTGGCAAGAAACTGATGATCGGCCACAACCAGTGCCTGATGGCGCCGCACCTCAAGGCGCGCCAGCTGCTGAAAGAAGGCGTCATCGGCGAAGTGCTGACCTTCCGCAGCTCCTTTGGTCACGGCGGCCCAGAGACCTGGTCACAGGACAATGGCCCCCATACGTGGTTCTTCAAAAAGGAAAAGGCGTACGTCGGCAGCATGGGCGACTTGGGCGTGCACAAGGCGTATCTTTTGCCTTGGCTGCTGGGGTCTGACATTGCCGAGGTCGGCGCCTTTGCCGCCACCTTGGACAAGAAGAATGAAAAAGGCAAGCTGATCACGGTTGAAGACAACGCAGTCTGCATTCTGCGCATGGCCAACGGCGTGCTTGGGCAATTGACCGCCAGCTGGACCTACTACGGCCCAGAAGACAACGTGACCATCCTGTACGGCACCAAGGGCCGCATGATCCTGGGAGCTGACCCCGATTATCCAGTCGAGGTTCTGCTGGCGAACGGCGAGGCGGCCAAGTACAAGGTCGGCGCGGTCGCCACCAACACGGTCCAGGTCAAGAGCGGCATTCCAGACATGTTCGTCGACTGCATCCTGGATGACATTGACCCGCCGTTCGACGGGCTGAAGGGCTACAAGGCCCTGGCGACGGTCGTGGCCTGCATGGAATCCTCGGCCTCAGGCAAGATCACCGCCGTCTGCAACGAACCAGTGAAGTGAAGTGGCCGCAAGGGGGCGCTCGCCACGCTGGCGGACGCCCTCTTGGCTGCTGATTGCCGCGCCTGAACCTAATCCCTGCCCAGACCTAAGGCAAACACAACCCTAACCCTTAGAGACATATCATGGCATTTTTGGATGAGAAGTATTTGTTGAACGGCCCGACCTCGGAAGCGATTTACGCAGGCATCCGCGACTTGCCTATCATCGACGCGCACAATCATTGCGATGTCAAGGCGTTGAGCGAAGACCGCCTGTTCACCGACCTCTGGGAGGCCGAAGGGGCGACCGACCACTACGTCTGGGAATGTATGCGCAAATGCGGCGTCGAAGAGCGGTTCCTGACCAGCAAGGAAGTCAGCAACGAGGAAAAATGGGTGGCCATGGCCGGCGCCTTTGAACTGCTCGTCGGCAATCCGACCTACGAGTGGATTCATCTTGATTTGAAACGCCGGCTGGGCATCAACGAGGAAATCTGCGCTGCCAACGCCAAGGCGATCTGGGACAAGGGCCTGGCTATCCTGAGCCGCCCGGAGATGTCCCAGCAGAATTTGATTCGCCAGATGAAGGTTGAGGTGATGTGTTCGACGGACGACCCGGTCGACACCCTGGAGTACCACCGCGCCCTGCAATCTTCTCCCTTGGCCGGGGTGGTGCGGCCGACCTTCCGTCCTGACCGGGCCATGAACATCTTCAAGAAGGACTGGCCTGAGTATGTGACGGCCCTGGAAAAACGCTGGAACATGACGTTCCATTGCCTGGAGGACATGCTGGCGGCGCTGCGTGCGGCCCATAACTTCTTTGCTGAAATGGGCTGCCAGGCCAGCGACCATGGCGTGAACGTGCCCTACGCCTACCAAGTCTCGCCTGAATCCGCCAACGAGGCATTTATGCGCGCCCGCGAAGGCAAGGCCATCAGCGAGGCCGAGACCATCGCCTATATGTCCTACTTCCTCAATGAAATGGCCGAGCTTGACGCTGCCAAGGGCTGGGTTTTCCAAATCCACATCGGGGCAGTGCGCGACGTGCGCGATTCCCTGCTGCGGGACCTGGGCGCTGATGTCGGCGGCGACATTTCGGATCACCTGACCGATTATGTGACGCCGCTGCTGCCGTTGCTGAACCGCTTTGACAACCGCCTGAAAATAGTCCTCTACAACATGAATCCAATTCACAATGCGACGTTGGCGCAGCTGACGCGCGCCTTCGGCTACCATGTCAGCCTGGGGCTGGCCTGGTGGCTGAACGATTCGTTCATTGGCATGAAGACGCAGCTCGAATATGTCAGCTCCGTGGATGCATTGAGCAACATGGCTGGCATGGTGTCGGATTCGCGCAAGATTCTGTCCTACGGCTCGCGCCATGAGATGTTCCGGCGCACCTTGGCGCATGTCCTGGGGTCTATGGTCGATTTGGGTCGGATGCCGATGGGGCCGGCGGAGCGCCTGGCCCGGCACCTGTCCTACGACCGTCCCAAGCAGCTGTTTGGATTCTGATTGAGTCGCCGTGGCCAGACCAGAGGCATCATCCAGCGGCAAGGTGGACGAGGCGCTCGTGCGCAGCTGCCTGACCAGGTGGCAGTGCATCTGTCGAAGTCTTTGCCCTCTCCTGGCAGCGCCAGTCGTATGGCTGCTGCGCCTGGTTTGGCCGCCCAAGTTTGCCTTTCGGGCGGAGCGACTGGATGGCAGCGCCCTGCGCCCGCCAGCAGGGGCGTTGCGCGTCCTGCATGCCAGCGACTTGCATCTCAGCCAGGGGCGCCTAGCTGTGCGTCGCCTGCGCCGAGTCGTGGAGGCCGCCCATGAACGCGGAGCTGACCTGGCCGTGCTGACCGGGGATTTTGAACTGCCAATCTCGGTGCCGCGCCGTGTCGAGGTGATGGGGCTGCTGTCAGAACTATGCAGCTTGATGCCTACGTATGCCTGCCTGGGCAACCACGACTATAAAATCGACCAGCAGGATTTGCTCCGCGATTTGCGCCAATGCGGGGTCGTTGTGCTGGTCAATGAAGCCGTGACCGTGACGATAAATGGCCAGGAGCTGCGCCTGGTCGGCGTAGGCGACTTCTGGAAATCAGACCTGGCGCCGGAAAAATGCTTGTCGCTGAAAGAGGACGACAATGCCTGGGCTGTGCCGACCTTGCTCTTGGTGCATAACCCGGACGCGATCCTGATGTACTTGCAGAAGTTTGCCTGGACCGTAGCATTTTCCGGGCACGCTCATGGCGGGCAGCTGCGGGTGCCGTTCACCAACTGGTATCCCCTGGCGCCGATCCGTCACAACTACCTCGCCCGCCCTGGACTGCATGAAATTGCCCCAGGGCAGACGCTCTGCGAGTCGGCCGGAGTCGGCAATTTTCTCGGCATCCGCATCAATAGCCAGGGCGATGCCATATTTCTGTCCATCGACGAGCCGAAGCAGTGAATGCGCCGTACCGTACGTAGTTCAAACTTTAGTTTGCCGCATGTTACAGCCCCGGTGGACGCTCGCAGTGGACATGGTGGACGGTGTGGACAGCGAACGCCTCGCCGTATTAGCCCCCTCGCGTCTAACGAATTATGAATTATGAATTATGAATTATGAAATGCGCCTCAGCATTCAGCATTCAGCATTCAGCATTCAGCATTCAGCATTCAGCATTCAGCATTCAGTTTCTCGCCGCTTGCCCCAATGCATCTGAACGCCTTTGAAAGCAATCATTTTCCGCTGTGTTTCCATAGTCATATTTATGCTTGTTTGCAATAAGTTACGACTTTCCATGATATTTTCTTTCGCCATTTGACGTTTGCTTTTTTCCATTTAATTTGGTGATTGTCCGTCGAGTTGCGTCGGTTCAATCTCCATTTTGGAAAGGAGCGGATTTATATGGCTGTCAGCAATCATTTTAGCCGGGGGCGTTTTTTCACTTTGATTGAGATGCTGGTCGTCATTGCGATCATTTCGATCCTGGCCTCGATGGTGTTGCCTGCGTTTCATAAGGCGCATGGTCAGGCCAGGCGGGTGTCGTGCACCAGCAACCTGAAGCAGCTGTGTACAGCTTTTCTGTTGTATTCGCATGATTATCGGCATCGGCTGCCGCCCTACGCCAAAGACCTGTATGTGCATGGCGGACTCAATTGGGCATGGTATATGCTGCCGTACTACGGGGACACTGGCGTGCTGTCATGCCCGGAAAGCCCGCAGGAAGCACCGGAAGCGACGCGAACATCATGTCATTTGTATGACGGCAACTATGGCTGGAACTACGATGGCACCCAGGGCAATCGCGGCAGCCTGACAGCGCATATCACGCAGCCCTCAGCCGGGTACCTGGTCTTTGACAGCGGCGACCCGTGCGTCATTTACGGCGCCAACAACTGGGCCAACTTGATGGAGGAACTCGACCTGGACTGGCGGAGTCGGGCCGAAGGCGCCAACCGCCACTTCGGTCAAGTCAATGTCGTGTTTGTCGACGGCCACGTCGAAACCCGGGAACTCTACGATTTCCTGGCAGCGCCTTGCACCAGCGATGCGGCGCCATGGTATATTGAGTGGGTGGGCAATGTCCTGGAGCGCGGCATAGTGCCATATCCCGACCGCGATTGAATTATCGCTGGAAGGTATTGTTCAGTCGCCGGCCGGATTATTCCCGGATGGTGATGGCGCAAGTGGCCTTCGGCCCCCAGGCGCCGGACTCGGAGACGGCGCGGACGTGGAGGAACCACTGCCCAGGCGCAACGTCGTGATAGGCCATGCGCGGTTCCTTGGTGGTGATTTGCTCAGGCGGAGTCGAATCAGCCGTCTGGTCAAAGAGGATTGAGTAGCCGGCGATAGGCGGCGGCGCACCTGGCACTTTCCATTCAAAGGCGGGATCGCGGCCTTTTTCGGAAAAGATGGTGAAGTTGTCAAAGTAAACGCGGGCATCGTGGGGGTTTTCATAGCCGCTGCCATGGTGCCGGGTGGCCCAAGTCGCCAATTCGTATGCTTCCAGGCCGACCGGCACTCCGGTCTTGGCAAAGCGGGTTTGTTGCAGCATTTCCAGAAGGTTGAAGCTGGTCTGATGCCATTGGCTATCCTGCTTGGCGTATGGCGTTTTGCCGACTATGCCCGGGGAGAAGTGGTTGTGGGGGCCATTGGGGCCGGTCCATTCCACCACGGTCAGGGCACCATTGACTAAAAGAGTCAGGTTGAGATTGCAGCCGGGCTGGGCGAACATATAGTCAAAGGCAACGCAGGGCCAGCGCTGCGGGTCCCAGGCCGGCTTGCGGAGGTAAATGGAGCAGAAGCCGTTGTCGTCCAGGTTGACCAGTTCGGCGGAGGAGGCACCGGTGGCGCTGTGGCGTTCGTTGCGCAGAACCCAGGCTTCCCGGCGGATGGAGAAGTGTCCAAAATCGGCATTAGTCTCCAAGGCGCCGGGAGCGACTTCGAAGGTGTTGCGGCACAACCGGTCAGAAGGGATGTAGGAGATGTAGGGCGCCTGGGGTGCCGGGTCGACGGCCGGAGGCGTCGCGGTTGGCAGGGTCGCATCAACGGCATCGACTTTTTGGATGCGCACGTGCCTGGTTCTGCCTTGGAGGCCGTTTTGAAAATGCGGGGTGATGTGCAGCCATTCGGCCTCGGCAGGCAGGCCTTGGAGGGTCAGGGTGGTGCCGGGGCGCACTTCTGCCTGGTCAGTCGCTGCTGTGGGGGCATTGTCAGCCACGACTTGGAACGCGGTGACGGGATTGGCAGGATTGGCGCTGTGCAGGGACATGGCTGTGGCCGGTGCCATTGCTGGGGCCAGCTGGAAGTCGTCAATCCAGTAGGCACGGCGCTGATACGAGGACATGCGTCGGCTGTCAGCCAAAGCCAGCGCCTCGATGATGACCGGCTTGTCAGAGAAGCGCGGTTGCAGCCAGGCGGCCAGCGGAATGACGACTCGCTGCCAGGTGTTGTCCTGCTTGAAACCATCGGCTTGGCCGATTTTCGGCCAGGTTCTGTCCATGCCAGTCAGGCCGATTTCAAAGGTCTGTTGATTGGCGATGACGATGAGGTTGATTTCGATGCCAGCAGGGATGCGGGCCTGGAAAGTCAGCGTAGGGAAGGCATCCAGTCGGAAGGGCGTCCTGGTGATCCAAGCTCCGGCTGGGCCGCCGACGCGCTGATTGAGCAGCCGGAGCGAGGCGTGACCAGAGGCGGGCGTTGTCCGGTCCAGGAGCAGGGCAGCGCCATCCGGCCCGCCCAGGCGATGCCACTCTCCGTAAGATTCCTCGAAGTCATCATGAAATGGGCATCCATGCACGGTCAGATGCCAGTCTGGCGCGGCAGGGAGAAACGACGGGGGCGGAGTCGGCGACAGCTTGAGAAAGGCCACGTCCATCCAGGCGCCGAGCGGATTGACTCCCAGGCCAGCGATTTCATCCAGGCTGTCATAGGGGCTGCCGATAGCGATTTGTTCGATGACTAGCGGTTCCGGCCCCGGGAAAAATGTTTTGAGTTGATGGAAGTTGATAGTGACTGTGTGCCATCCCGGAAAGTCGGGATGGGGCTGGGAGGTCGGCGCTGGCATGGCGATAGTGTAGTCGCGGGTTTTCTGTGGGCCGGTGAGAACCCATTCCGCGCATTGGTCGCGGACAGTTGCCAGCAGGCTGAGCCTGGTGTTTGGGCCGGGTCGCCAAAGCATGGTCAGCAGCGCGGTGTCGTTGATGTTGAAAGGCAGGTGATGCATGATGGTGGCAAACTGGCCGCCGGGAATGGGATTCTGATAGCGCACGTAGTGGCGCGGCTCCTGGTTTGACGCAGCGGTTCGCGCTGTTCTTGGCGTTGGCAGGGGCGGCGGTGCTGCCGGGCCGGTGCTGTCCTGGAAAGATAACGTTGCCCGGGCAATGGCGAGGCCATTGTCACCCCAGGTCCAGACCGCGAATTGGTCGGCTTGGTCGCTGTTTTTGGCAGGCACGTCAAAGAGCGGTTGCAGGCCTTGGTACTCGGCGTCGTCGCCATGAGTGGCGGCATGGGCCAGGATGCGGCCGTCGCGGCGCTGGATGCGGAGGTGCTGCCAGGTCTGGGTCATGCGGTGGTACCATGCTGCTTCCTTCAGGCGCAGTTTCGGCAAGATGCGGTCGCTGTTTTCCGCTAGCAGCTCATGACCGGAAAAGAGCTGTGAGGGCACATCGTAGGTGCCAAAGACCAGGTTGTAGCCGGAATCGAGGTTTTTGCCGTCAGCGCCAAAGGCGACATTGAGGGGGATTGGGAAAGAGAAGTGGGCCCGCTGCGGGGTTCCTTCCAGCGGAGCCATGAACAACTCCAGGTCAAAGTCGCCCTGGATTTTGCGGAGATTCCAGAGGATGGCGTTGCCGTGGAGGGTTTCAGCAGGGCCGGCCGGGCCTCGTCCAGCGAAAAAAGACCATTTTGGCACGCAGGCCCAGCGATGCGTACCTTGCCAGTTCCCGGCCTGCGGCATCCAGGCGGTCGGCGCGTGTTCAAAGCTGTAGTCGAGCCGATTGGTTGACGTGACCAGGGCATGGTCGCGCCAGTCAGGTTTCTCAAGCTGGCTTGAGGAGAGGCCACTGGTGCGGCCCAAGTCAGCCGCCAGCCAGCCCTTACGGAGCGGCTGCTCGTCCTGCCAGGTGAGGCAAGCCTGACCATTGACGGTCAGGACAATGGCGCCGTCTCCGTTGGCAGCGGCAGTCAGCTCAGAAATCTGCTCTGGGATGGTCGCGTTGGCGACTTGGCGGTTGTCTTTCAGCAGGGTGACAGCTGTTTTGGCAAAGGCGAAGCAGTAGCCGGTCTCGGGTTGCTTTTCTGAAGCGAACAGGATGATTTTGGCGGTGGCTGGCAGCGGGCGGCTTTTTTCTGGCTTCCAGGTCATGGCGAGGTGGTGGAAAAGCCGACTCCGGAACCAATACAGGCCCTGGCCGTCGTCAGACCAGAAACTGCGCGGATGCGCCCATTGCGACATGTGCGGGTCGGTCAAAAAGCGCTTGCCAGAGAAGTCAGACCACGGTTGTTCGCAGGGGCCGAACGGCTCGCGCAAAGGCTGGTCAAGCTCGGCAGGGTCGGCGGAGACGACGCTGACATCGTCAAAAAAGGCCTGGCGAGTGTGATTGAGGTAGAGGCCGACCCGGCCGGCAATGGATGCGTCGTCTTTGGCAGTCAAGACCTGCCGGCCGCCAAGATAAGCTTGGAATCTGCCGTTGACAGCGATGACATCTGCCCTGATCCAGGCTTGCCGTTGCTTTTCGAGTACCGTTTCCGCCAGGGTTTTCGGATTGCCGTTTCTGACTAGGATGAGCCGTGCCTGGGCTGACTTGCGATTCTGGGTGACGGCGAACAAGTGGTAGTTGTCCTGGTCAAGCCAGCCGAAGGTGATGCCCCATTCCGCTGTCTCGTCATCGGGCAGAACTGAGACGCCATAGCGGAGATTCTGCCAGAACCAGTGCGAGTGTCTGGCCAGGGCGAAAGCCTCGCCGTCTGGAGCTGCGGCCCAGAGCTGGAAAGCGCTTTGGCTATTGTCTGGATTGCGGCTCATGTTGACCATGAAGGCACCCTGGATGGTTTCCCATTGCGAATCTTCGTCTGTTGCCTCGACGCGGGCAAAGTCATCGTGGAAAGCAATAGGGGCGATTTTCTGCAAGCGCGGTTTCTCCGGGGCGGTGATTCCAGAACCTGGCTGAAAGGCGATGCCAGGCCGGCCGCTGACGTCAAGGCCGGGACCTAATCCCAAGCGGATGCCATCCAGGTCGACTTCCGTCTGCGAAGTCGATAGCCAGAGGCGGAGTTGATGCTCGCCTGGCGTCAACTGTATGGCCGCAGTCAGCAGCTGTCGAGGCGAGTCGGTGCTTTGGTCGACGAGGGAAAGTTCGCGTCCGTTGAAGCTCATCGTCACCTGCGGCGTCTGGCTGCGGTCGGTAATCGTCAGTACGCTGGTCGCCTGGGCGGGGCGGCGCTTGGCTGCCGTGAATGAGCAGGTGGCGACGTAGGCGTTCTGAGCGACGCCGGCAGAGGCGGCAAGTAGCCCGACGGTGGCGATAAACAGAAAAATTGAACGCATAATGGAAAACCGGAGAAGAGGTGTTAACGAAGGATGGATGAGGCGATGGCTGGTCAGAACAAGATGCGTGACCGCCAAATCCTGTTGTTGGCGCCATATTTTTCGCAGACGGTGTAGTCATAGGGATTGGGCGCTGTGGTCTGCATCCACTCTGAGACGACGACCCAGGATTCGCTGTCCGAGACTCTAGTGACGCCGAAATTGCCGAGGCGTGCGCCTTTTTCCGGCACGGCGACGCGCTCAGTGGTGCGCAGGAGGCAGAGTCGCTCTGGATCGACCTGGGCGATGAACAGCGGCGCTCGGTGCCGGAAAATGTGGTCGTTGCCAGCGCCGCGACGGGTGTAGACCAGGTACAAGTCGCCCCCGCCAACGAGCCAGTGCTGCTGCGTGTTGTAGTTGCCGATTTCCGTGCCGTCTTCCCAGCACCATGGCTTGGGAGTGGAATAGTGCAAGCCGTCCTCGCTGCTGGCAACGTAGCCTTTGCTGTCGTTGCGCAAGGTCAAAAAGAAACGCCCACTATAGGCGGTGACAGACGGTTCGACAAAGCCGCGGCCGCCCGTGAGACAGAGCGGCTGGCCAGCTTCCTTGAAGGTCAAGGTCTTGCCGTCAAAGCCGCAGCGGAGAATGACCACGGCGCAGTCTGGGGCGGGCGGCTGGCCAGGGCCGTAGACGGGGAGGAGAATGTCGCCATCAGGCAGATCAAAGCGCTGAGTGCAGCCGGCGCCGCAGCTGGCCAGCAGGCCGGTTGCGTCTGGCAGGTCGAGGGTGCGCCACTCGGCCCAGCAGCGGGTGGCTGGTTCGTAGGTGCTGTAAAAGGTGAAATGCTGGTAGGGGCGAGCGAGGGTGTCATCGCGGTACACGGCCGTGTGGCCAGTCAGCAGCATCGTTTGACTGGCTTTATGCCAGGCTGGCGTACCGTCGCAGGGACAGATGACTAAGCCGTCGCCGTAAGGACGCCGGTTGAGTCCGGCCTGGGCTGTCAGCGGCGACCAGCTTAAGCCGCTGTCCTGGCTGTGGCGGCTGTGCAGGCCATAAAAAATGTCACTGCCTGTCAGCAGGAGTTTCTGCGTGGTGAGAACGGCCTGACCATCCGGAAAAACGCCGGCGCGGGACTGCACCCAGCAGGTTTTGCGGTCATAGCCTTCTTGAATGATATATGGTTCGATGGCAGTTATCAAGGTCGCGCTCCTTAATTAGGTAAAATAAACCATGAACATGCCGACGCAATGCGAATAAAGCCAATTTACGCAATGTATGGTGACATCGTCCCCTGATCGGCGATAAAGCGGCTTGGCGGCGGCCGGGGATTGGCACCTGGAAAAATGTGCCTATACTTGGATTTATTGTGATTTATTATGAAAATAAATGAATTGCAAAATGCTGGAAAAGTGATATTGTATCATGTAGGCAGTTGTTTAATTATTGGCAGGTGGAATTTCATTTTTAGCGATGAAAGCGCGTTTGTTGCGGCGGGGGCGCCGTCTTGGGCGTTTTGGCCTGGCATCCCGGTCATTGCTTAACGAAAGGGGAAGCGAAAATGTTGGCACGAAGCTGGAGTGCGGCCATTCATGGCGTTGACATCAAGACCGTTGAAGTTGAGGTGAACGTGACGGGCGCAGGTCAGGACACCATGATTCAGATGGTTGGCCTGCCCGACACGGTGGTGCGGGAGAGCCGTGAACGCGTGTGGTCGGCGTTGTATGAAAGCGGCTTTCGACCGCCGCCTGGCCGAACCACGATTAATCTGGCGCCGGCTGAACTGCGCAAGACCGGCTCAGCATTCGATTTGGCGATAGCACTGGGAATCTTGGCGGCGCAGGGCATCTTCCATGCAGAACGCCTGTCTGAGACCATGCTGATCGGCGAGCTTGGCTTTGATGGCGCCATCCGTCCGACGCAAGGCGCCTTGCCCGTGGCCGTGCATGCTCGGGAGCAGGGGATGCGCAGCGTACTCGTGCCGCAGGCCAACGCTAACGAGGCCGCAGCAGGCGGTGGAATTCCCGTGTTCGGCATGAGAAGCCTCAGCGAAGCAGTGCGCTATTTCATTCAGCCAGACGATTTCCAGCCAACCAAGGTCGACGTGTCGCAACTGTACCGCGACGTCTATGAGGGCATCCCCGATTACGTTGACGTCAAGGGCCAGGAAAGCGCTAAACGAGCCCTGACCGTGGCCGCAGCAGGGAGCCATAATTTGCTCTTTTTAGGCTCGCCTGGCACGGGCAAGTCCATGCTCGCCAAGCGGTTACCAAGCATTATGCCGCCGCTTGATCTTGACGAAGCCCTGGAAGTGACGAAAGTCCACAGCATTGCCGGCGTTCTTGATGCGCGGACGAGCCTGATTGTGCGCCGGCCGTTTCGCAGTCCGCATCACACAGTCAGCGACGCTGGCCTGGTCGGCGGACAGGCGATACCGCGTCCCGGCGAGTTGAGCCTGGCGCATTGCGGCGTGCTGTTTTTGGATGAGTTGCCAGAATTCCGGCGCAATGTGCTGGAAGTGCTGCGCCAGCCGTTGGAGAGCGGTGAAGTGACCTTGTCAAGGGCGACCGGCACGTTCCTGTTTCCGGCCCGGGTTATGCTGGTCGCAGCGATGAATCCCTGCCCATGCGGATATTTCGGATCCAGGACGAGACGCTGCCAATGCAACCCCTTCCAGATCAATGTGTACCGTGGACGCATCTCCGGCCCGCTGCTGGACCGCATCGACATGCATATCGAAGTCAGCCCAATCAGCGATACCCTGTTGACGAGCCGGCGGCAAGGGGAAGGCTCGGCCAGCATGCGGGCGAAAGTGGCGGCGGCCCGCGCTATTCAGCGCCAGCGCTTTGCGGGAACACCCTTTCGGTGCAATGCCGACTTGAGCGGCCGAGCCATGGACGACTTTTGCGAGCTGTCCCCCGACTGCCGCCAGACCATGCTGAACGTGATTAATGACTTGAAGCTCAGCGCACGCGCATACGACCGGATTTTGCGCGTGTCACGTACCCTGGCTGACCTGGACGGCAGCGACCGCATCACAGTCGTGCACATTCAGGAAGCGGCCGGCTACCGGCTGCTGGATCGACAGCAGTGGTGAAAGAGTCGCGGAGCCTGGCGGAAAAGAGCCAATAAAAAAGCGGGCGGAAACTTCCGTCCGCTGCTTTTGATGTCTTGGTGCGAGAGAGGGGGCTTGAACCCCTACCCCTTTCGGGACTGGAACCTAAATCCAGCGCGTCTGCCAATTCCGCCACTCTCGCTATTAACCTTGGCAAGCACCATACCTGGCTGAAGAAAAATCTCGTGCAGTCACAATTAGATAATGTAAGACATCAAGGTGGTTTTGCCAGACGGAAACACGAAAACAACGTAATCGCTCCCCGATTGAGACGAGAGGCGAGCGGGGCTAATGCGGCAGTCATGCGCTGTCCACAACGTCCACTGTGTCCACCATGTCCACTGTCCACTAAAGCGCCTTACCTGGGGCGCTCATGTCACAGCCAGCGGATGACACATTTTCTGATTTTTTTTCAGAAGGGGCTTGAAATGCACCTGTATATGATGTATAATTTAGCACATATACACGTTATACACGTTGATTAGGAGACTTCTTATGGCTAAGATACAGGAACGTCGCAGTAAATTTCGCCGTGCGGTTGACGAGTTGGCGATGCAGATTTACAACGGCAAGCTTGAGCCTGGTGCTCAGATGTACTCCAGGAAGGAGTTATGCGAGCTGTTCGATATTTCGTTGATGACCGCGCACCGTGTGCAGAGTGAATTGCACAAACTCGGCTTGCTTTCGGCCCAGTCTGGTCAGCGGTTCATCATCAACGCGCCGGGGATAGTTGAGCCGGAAGGCTTCAAGCCTTTGCGGCGTGTTATCAGCATTGGCGGTCGGAACGCCATTGGTCCGGGCACGTTTTTTGGCGAACGGATCATGGCTGGGGTCAGCCAGGAATGCGCTGAACACAATTTGGAGCATGTCATTGAATACGTGAATGTGCATGAGAACCCTCCCGGCTTCATCAATACAGGCCGACGGCTCAAGGCTGATGAAGGGCTCGCCCTTTTTCTGGGCCGTAGCCTGCTCCCGGAAGTGGTTTCCCTGCTGATGACCCCGACGCTCCGGGTTTCGCTCATCAATGAGTCGATGCCGGGGCACATTTCCGTGCGTAGCGACCTTCGACATTGCGTGAAGTCGATTCTTGACGCACTCATCAAGCGCAAGTGCCGTAAAATTTTGCGCGCCAGTTATTTTCACTCTTACGAATCAAGCCTCAATGAGGCAGAATCCTTAGAAGCATTAGAAGACCTCTGTGAAGCCAACGGTCTTGATTTAACGGTCTGCACTTCCGGAAACCACCGGGAACTCCTCGAAATCTGTAAACAATGGCAGCCGGATGGATTGTTTTTTAACGAGGCTGTTAGCGCTTGCCATTTTCTGCGCAATTATGCCCCGAGCCTGGCTCGAACGCCTATAGTTGCAGCTGGCCCCTGGGCGCCGCATCCGAAACTTCCGGAATTTCCGGAATATGACAATATCATCGCCTATGAACAAGACCTTGAGGCGATGGGCCGCGCCGCCGTCCGGCAGTTGCTTGAATACAAGACACCGCTGCAAGCGGTTTGCAATGTCCGTGTCCGTGGGATGATAAGGGAGTCAAAACGAACCAAGTAAAAGGAGTCTGCCCAATGAAATCACGCTTTACCTTGATTGAGCTGTTAGTCGTCATCGCGATCATCGCAATTTTAGCCTCTATGCTTTTGCCGGCGCTGAGCAAGGCCCGTGAAAAAGCGCGAGGTGCCTTTTGCACAAACAACTTGAAGCAGCTTGGGCTGGGGGTTTTGTTTTATGCGGATGAGAATGACGATTACATTCCGCCGGCGATGAAGGATTCCAACAATTATTGGAACAACTATCTCAACCTCATCATCTATCCGGGCGAGGCCTCAAAATTCCGTCTCGGCCCGGTATTCCGTTGCCCTTCTTTGCAATTTCCGGACGATGTCGTCAACCCGCAGTATCAAACCAACTATGGCTACAACAATACAACCTATGCACGCAACACCATAACTGAGACAAACGCACACCGTTTTGGCACTTACCGTAAAATCACCAACATTGCACGGGCGACAGAACGTCCGTTGATAGTAGATTATTATCAGGGGGATAGGACTTCGCGCACATCAATATTCGGCAAGGACGATTTTGCCGTTACCCTCTGGTCGCTGCGTTTTCGCCGCCATAATGAGAAGATGAATACCTTGATGGTTGCCGGCAATGTGACGCTGGAAACTCCCACCCCGGGCAATTTTCCGACCGCAAGATGTGAATTGAACAACGATACGTGGTAATGTATAGTAAAGGCAAAAGAAGGGATTTTGTTGAAGATGAGAAAGATCATAGCGATGAGCAGTTCGCTTTGTGCGCTTACCATGCTGGCCGCTGCCCAGGCTGAGCTTCCGGAACGGATTCTTTCGGGCTACTCAGGGATGTTCCTGGGCAGCAACACCGACCATCTGGAAAAGATGATCCGTGAACTCGGCAAATATAAATTCAATTCCATTGAGGTTAAAATTCAGCATGAACGGCGCAGCATGGACCTGCCGGGGCATGCAGATGAAGTGGTGCGGCTGGCGAAGCTTGCCAACGAAAATGGCCTGATTTTCCAGATTTACCTTTATCCGATTCCGTATGACGGCGTGCGGCGCAAGGACTGGGAGGAGCATGCAGTGCTCCCTACGCCTGTCGATGCGCAAGGAAATATCGTCGAAACAGCCTTTAATCTCTCCGCGCCTGAAGCATGGAAACAGCTTTTCAAGCATGCCTATCAATTTGTCGAATTGCGCGAAAAAATTCCTTTTGCCACGCTCAAATTCGATATTGAGACCATTGCCCATACATACAGCTACGATGATGCGACCTGGGGGAAATTCTGCGCTGCCAATCCTGGCTTTCCGGAGGCGACCGCGCCTTCCGAGCGTGAAAAGCTTTTGAAAGGCCGCAATGAGTTGCCGCGCTACCAGGCATTTTTCGAGCAGGAAGTGGAAAAGGCGGTGAAGGAGTTTGCCGACAGCCTGCATGCAATTGACCCCACGCTGATCCTTGGATATATGCCGGCGCACCACGGCTGGATGAGCCAAGTGTTCAATCGCTCCTTGGCCACGGAGAAGACGCCCGCCATTGTCGATGGCTGGGACATGTATAACGGCGAAGGCTACACCGACCGTATCGCTGAACACGGGAAACGCATCAAGGACGCGCATAAGAACAACCGCTTCGTCCCCTGGCTGCGCCCTAATAGCTATGAGCCGGAAGATATCACCATAAGCGCCTATTACGGCGCCGCCAATTGCGACGGCTATTCCCTCTGGTCGCTCGCCATGCTTGACGAAAATACCAACAAAAGGCGGGGATACGATCTTCCCGGAGGCAGGCAGGCCGCACTTTACCTGGAGGCATTTAAAACTGCCAATGAGGCCATTTACGCCGACCTCAAGGAAAACACCATCGGAACTCCGCAACGCATTGCCTATCGTCCGGTCAAAGCGCTGGTTTCCCCGCTTGATTACTCGAAGATCATTGTTCCCGAGCTGCTGCCAGCCGGAACCGGCGAAGGCCCGACCCCGAGACTGGTGCTGCGCGATCAACAGACTATTTTTATTTATGCTAAGGCCGGTGAAGAAATCAAGGTCGCACTGTCCCACCTAGCCGGCAATGAACGCCCGATTGCGCTGCGTTATGCGCTTTTTGACTGTGATAAGAAAGTCCTCCGGGAAGAAGCCGTGTCTGTGGGGTCTCGCGATGTCTTCACCGTGATGGCGCCGCACACCGGCATTTATGCTTTGGCGGTCGCCGGTGGTGTGGGGGGACAGGCCTGGTACGGAGTCGAAGTCTTTACCCCGTACTTTGCAGTGGATGCGCGGACAAAGGCGTATTTCTTCAACCCCCAGACGATTTACGTCGCCGGAAAAGACGCCGGAAACCCGGAACTTTTGCTCACCATGCAGCCGACCGAGTCGCATATAAGGGCAATTAATGATGAAGCACCGGTCGAGATCGTGCGCAGCGCCTTAAACAGCATCGCGCTTCCCGACGGAATCGTGAAAGTCGCATTCTCTCGCTCAGATGTAACTTGGAGCCAGAACTTCGTCCTGTCCTTCCCAAGAGGCAAAATTCCTTTCATCTATGGACATCCGGAACGCAGGCTCGTCCCCGCCGAATAAAGAAAACAACTCCAGCTGGACTACCCCGTCCACAACGTAATTTATGTGTCGCCCTTACAGGGCTCCAAATCTATGCCATCTCACCCAGGGCTGCGCCGGGCCGCCAGGCCCGGCGCAGCCCTGGGCTTCTATGTGTCGCCCTCCGGGCTTTTGCCGCTCTGCGGCTGTGAGCGTTATAGACGCTGATTCTGATTGCCGCATGTAAGCCTGGCGGCCAAAGGGCAAGCAACATAAAAGCCCAGGGTGAGCGCAGCGAAGCCCTGGGTGAGGCGTATAATAATTTTGAGCCCCGCCAGGGGTGACACATAAACGTTGTTTTCCAGAAAAAATTCCCCCAAAAACCAGAAGCAGGCCGATCGTAGTACAAGAGAAGCATATCATGACTCAGAAGAATACAGGGTTGATTTATACCTTTGACCCTTATGAACATTATCCTTGGCAGGAATGCGTCCGGCGCATGTATCAGGACGGGGTGCGCACTTTCTCGTATCTGCTTCCCCTGCCTTTGGCATGGTGCGAAGACGGCTCTTTCGACTTTTCCATTTTGGATGAGTTTGAAAGAGAGATTGTCGCCTTAGCGCCTGCCGCGTCTTTCCTGCCGCGTATTTTCATGACGACCCCGTACTGGTGGGACGAGCGTCATCCGGAAGAACTTATGCAGTTCACCGGAACCGTTCCGCGGATTCCGCGTTTCCCGAGTGAGAACCAGAAGCTCTGGAAATATGAAACCAAGATGTATCACGCTGTGGACAATGCCTCTATGGCCTCGGAAGTCTGGCGGCGCGATGCTGGACGCGCCCTGCGTGCTTATCTTGAGCATGCCGTTGCCCGTCGCTTCTCTCTGGCCGGAGCAATGCCGGTTTACGGCACCTGCGGCGAATGGGGGCAATTCGGCAGTTATCTCCGAGGCTTTTTCGGCAATGCTGACTCCTCTGCGCCAATGACTAAGAAATTCCGGGATTTTTTGTCCTGCCGCTATGGGTCTGATGACGCATTGCGCCGTGCCTGGCGCGATCCCCTGGTCACCTTGGCAACCGCAGAAGTGCCCTCAAAGCTTGAACGCATGGCAACCGAAAAAGGCGCTTTCCGCAGCCCTGCATTCTATCGGAAAGCCCTTGATTACTTTACGGCTTTTTCGGAGGCCAAGGCCGAAGCGATTGATGGCTTCTGCGCAATTGTCAAAGCGGTAAATCCTGGGCTGCTGACAGGCACTTTCGGGGGCGCTGTGATGCAAATCGGCGCCTCGGCCTATACTCTGCATGGCGGAGGAAATCAAGGAACGCTGAAACAGCTCTTGGAAAACACGCCGCATGTGGATTTCCTTTCCACGCCGAATGTTTATTTTGCCAGGCAGACAGGGATTTTCTCGCAGGCGGCAACCGAAACCATAGCGAGGCATAAGCGCTTTATTGCTGAGTGCGATGTGCGCACCGGACTCGCTGCGGACCCTTATTACGGCTGCGCCCCTGCACCGGAGCATTCACGCAATCAATTCGCCATGGAACTGGGCTACAATCTCAGCAATGGCTCTGGCGAAGCGTGGCTGTATGATTTCGGCAGAGGCTGGTATGCCGAGGAGGAAGTCCGCTGCCTTATTCGCAAGATAGTTAAAGAATGGGACAAGATTCCGCGTGGCTCCGTCGGAAAAGAACAGCGTCACGACCTTGCTTTCGTAGTTGCGCCGGAAAGCATGGCCCTGTCTGAAGGCACGGTCGGCTTCTACCGGACAGCCAATGAGATGCTCTATTCCGCTCTGCCTCGTTCAGGATGCTGCTTCAATATTATGACTATCGATGAAGTGATGCAGCTTCCGCCATACAAACTTTATATCTTCCGCGATCTCTTCTTCATTACAGATGATAAAATCAAGGAATTGCGCGCGTTTCTGGAACGGCATCATGCTTCAGCAGTCTGGCTCGGCGGCGCTGGGTGCATCACTCCCGACAGCGTGGACTTCGATAGAAGCAAGCAACTCACCACCTTCAGGCTGCAATATGTGCCGGAATTGACCGCGCCAGTCTCGCTGACATTGACGAATGCGGACGACCCGCTGCTGGCAGGCAGAACCCTGCCGCAGACGCTCGCAGAAGTGGAAAAAATCAATGCCTTGATGTCGCCAGTGCTGTATGCGGCAGAAGCAAAAAAAGAGCAAATTCTTGGACTAATCGAAGCGCTGGACTTGCCTGGACTTGTCATCCGACGAGACCCGGAGAAAAAACGTTTTGATGTATGGAGCGCTACCGCCCAACTCGACGCGCAGTTTATCAGAAACCTGGCCGAAGAATCCGGAATCAAGCCGATTTTCACAAGCAGCGTCCCGGCCAGCTGCTACTGCTCCGGAACCCTTTTGGTCATCCGCTTTGATGAGGCCGGAACAGGACGCATGCCCTTCCCAGTGAAGGACCTGTGGACGGAACGCCAATACCTGGACGGCGTCTTTGCCGGAAAAGCCGGGGAATGCTTCCTCATGCAGCAGATGACAGCAGAAAATGCGTAGAGTGCAGCAGTACGTGTGCTGACCTATTTTTAACCACGGATGGACACGGATGGACACAGATTTTTTATAGGGTTGTTTTTTAACCACGGAATACACGGAAATTTTGTTAATGTGCAAAGTTTTGCAATGAGCGCTTACTGTACTGACTTCTGACTGCCGTATGTAGGCCTGGCGGCTCAGAGGACAAGCAACATAGAAGCCCAGGGCAAGCACGACTTGGGCGTGCTTGCCCTGGGCTTTTATGTTTTGTCCCGCTGGGGTATTTAAACCATTCGAGCATGGCGTCTCTTGATTTTTTCTGCTCCAAGGTTTAAGGTAATTTCTGCCAATTCTCAATTTCAGTATTTTCCCGAACCAGACAGCAACTGGCATCATTGCCGGAGCCGCATTCGAGCCCAATAAATACACTGAGGCGCTCCATGATGCGCTTGGCGCGGACGATTGCCGCAGGAGGAAATGACCATGAGACGCTCAGCGTTGGTGTTGCTTTTAGTGTTTGTCGTCTTGACGTGTTCGGCGTGCCGGACGATTCGCACCCATGATGTCGGCAAGGTCGGCGTAGAGGATGCCATGCGTCTTTATATGACCAATCCCACTGTGGTCGAGTGGCTCCGCAAGACTAAGGCTACGCCGATATTGCTTGAACAGGGCACATGGAAGATCATCCTGTCCGACGGCGTGGTGTTCTATAACGAATACAGCGACGACAAAGGCGTTTTATACATCAACCAGATTCATGCCACCTCTGATGATCCGCAGACCGCAGAGCGCATCAAGCAGCTAAACAAGGAGATTGATGAGCTGTTCCGCAGTAAGCAATGACCGCCCCCAATCCCCAGCTTTGGCGAGGACTCCACTATGAAACATCTGTTGCGCAAAGTCTTCTTCGTGGATGAGCCGGCGCAAGGCGCATTTTTCGGTTGGACCTTGTTGTTTACTATGCCGTGGTTTTGGCTTGTCTGGATATTTCGGAACAATGATACCATTCGGAATCTCTGGATTTTTGACTTTCCCTCCACTTTTTTGCTGAACAGTTTAGACGCATGTTCGGCATTTGTCGCATTAGTGCTCTTGATATATGCAGTCTTTCTCTGTACGCGAATATCACCACAAGCCTGGCGAAATCCAAACTATCGGGGTAAACGATGCTTGACGGCGGTAGGAGCGTTTCTTTTAGCTGCTTGCGTTGCATTCGTTTTTTGGGTGATCATCAAGACTTTAATTTCCGAAGCAGCATACACGTATCGCGAACACTTCTATCGCGATACTGACATTTCTGACAAACTCGGAATTCACGGCAACGGCTGGGGATGGTTCGCCTTGGCCGGCGTCGCGATGTTGGTCGCTGCGTACTTTTTGATTGGCAAAATTATCTCTTGGTCAGCCAACGTCCCCTATCGCAAATTGATTGGAAAGAGCGTCCTGGCCTTATGGAGTCTGCTGATCGCCAGTTACGTGTTTTGTGCGGCTATGGCTCTTCATGCCACAGCCAAATATCATGCTGCAGTAGAAGAGTTGTCACGATATTTTGGACGTCCTTTGACGGCCACGGCCCTGGCGGAAGTGTATTGTAATGGACGCAAGCCAGACGCTGCATTCTGGAGCACTATCAAAGCGCTTACGCCCAATTACTATGCGGAACAACTTGCCGGATTAGACCATTTTTACAGCTCAATATACACCGAGCCGGATGCCATTTTGCCGGAAAATGTCTATTCCGAATGGAAGACATGGTTTCTCGGCAATGAAAATTTCAAGGCACTTGCCAAGATGCTTGAGCAGCCGTTGCCGCCTGCGGAGCGTCCTTATCATGACGATGAGCTGCTCTCAAACATGCGCCTTCCGGAATTGTCGCTGTGCCGAGGATTGGCGCGTTGGGAATTGTGGCACCAAAGATTTGCTTTGGAGGATGGCGATGTGCAGGCGTTCAAACAGTCATTGCAGCGCATGGAAAATATCAGCGCATATCAGCAAAACGACTCCTTGATGATCGGCAGCCTGGTATGGTTCGCCCTTGAGCGCATGCGCTTTGCATCGATTTCCAAAGTTATTTCCCATCAAGAAGTGGAAACGGATTGGCTGCTTGAGCAGTCAAAAAACCTTTCTGATTTGGAAAACATTGTTCCTCGGATACACCGAATGTCCATTTATAGCGAAGCGGCACTTGCCGTCAATACGCTGGAATTAGTTCCATATATGGATAAAGATGATTGTGACAGACCTGGCGTCAAGTTGAGTGAGTTGCGTTGGATTCTGCCGCCGGCCTGGTGGAATCTCGCCCGCAATGCCGAGGGGCTGGTTCGAGCATATATGATTTCCGACTGGTCTGACTTTCCAGGCCAAGAAACCGATAATTTGTTTATTTCACTGTTGTCAGGCGCGTTGAGAACTGCCGCCCTCCGGTTCTCTGCTCTCATTGCAGAATCGCGCCTCCTGCGTGGACTGATTGAAGCTGAACTGATAAAGCGCAAAGAAGGCAGTTATCCTGAACAGATGGAAAATCTGCTGATAGACCCGTTTTCCGGACAACCGCTGCGATATAAAAAGGGGCCATGCATTGTCTCGGTTCCTGTTTTCAAAAAGACCGAAAACTTTTATTCATCTGAAATAGAGTATGGGATGGACATGGAAGAGCGCACCATCGAGGCTGTCCAGGTCTGGAGTGTAGGGCCAGACGGCGTCGACGATGGCGGAATCCGGGAAACTCCCGAATATGGTTCCAAAGAAAAGGAAAAAGATGACTTACGCTTGATCATTCGGCTGGAGTGACTCGCCAGCTGAATGGTGAATGGTGAATGGTGAATGCTGAATGCTGAATGGTGAAGGGCGAATGCTGAATGGTGAAGGGGCGAGGACTTGAATGCTGAATACTGAATGCTGAATGGTGAAGGGGCGAGGACTTGAATGCTGAATGGTGAATGCTGAATGGTGAATGCTGAATGCTGAATGCTGAGGGGCAGTTGTTTTATTCGCAGATGACGCAGATGACGCAGATTTTTTAGGAGTGTTGTACACTAAAAGCGCGAAACATACGGCAAGCTGAAGCTTGAACTACGTACGGCAGGCTGAAGGCTACAAGTATTCATCACAATTTTTCACACATTACCCAATTTTATGAGACCGCTTTACCTCGCTCTAGTCATATTGATGTGCTTTTCGGCGTCGCTTGCCGCTGCTCCGGTGCGTATCGCCCTGGTTCCGCTCGACGCATTGGCGCAAAATCATGCCGATCTGGTGCTGGCCAGCCTTTCAGCTGAAGACGACTTCGAATTTCTGGAGCGGACTGAAATTGATCTCATCCGTCAGGAAGTCCGTTTGGAGGCCTTGCGCGATTGGACGCCGGACCCGCAGTTGATGCAGAACAGCGAACTGTTCGTCATCCTTAAAAACAAGGAGATGCTGGCTTTTGACGCGGTCACCGGCGTCCGGTTGGTCGATGTTCCGGCCGCCACGCCTGAAGCTGCGAGTCAAGCTGTCCGCGCCGCTGTCAGCAAACGCCAGAACCTGGCAGCCAGCCGCCTGCGAAAACTCTCCTTTCTGCCGTTGATTCCGGCCCATCTGAACGACGCTCAGGAACAGAACGCCCGACGGCTATTTGCCGAATTGCTGCGGCAGCTTGGCAACCGCCCGGACCTTGTCGTCCTCGAACGACAGCATTTGCTCCTTGTCCTCAATGAACCGGGCGCAGCTGGAAGCGATTTGACCAGAAATTTGTTCACTGGCGCTATCGTCGTCAAGCCCGTCGCCACGCCAGTAACTCAGGACAGCATCCGCTTGCGCCTGGAATTTTTCACGCCGGATGGGCAGACCTCGCTGGGCACCACCGATGCGGTCTTTTTGGTTGGGGACGACCGGAGCGAGGTCTGCCGGAAGTTTCTCTGCCAGTTGACGCTGCCGGAGGGCGACTATGACGAGCGCGCCGACGAGGCTCGCAATTTCATTTACGAAGCCTGGTTTGCTGTCAGGCACCTGATTCGGGGCGAGTCCCTCCCTGCCGCTGTCAGCGCCGTTGCGCTGGATGACGCCCACGAGCTGGAATTGTGTCGGATTGCCGCCTTGAATGCCACGGGCACGTCCCGCTGGCTCCAGCATTCCAGCCATCATAGTGAACGTACGCCGCCTGCCTTAAGCAACTTGCAGCTGGCCGAACGCCTCGCTGTCAAGCATAACTTCTTCCCTGGCGAACTGGTCTACGCCATTAGCGGCGGCGTTGGCATGATTTCGCCGAAAAGTTTCGCCAGTCTGGAGGAAAGCCTGCAACGTGATGTGCGCACAACCATCGGCCGGCTGTTAGCCTTGCGCAAAGGCTCTCTCGACGAATGCCTGCGTTTGGCCGAGCTTCCCTCCGACAATTCGACGGAGCGCATCGCCGCCTTGGAAGCGCGCATGAAGTATATCCGGGAAATGAGCAAGGTCTGTGAAATTGCCTGGGATTATTCCTGGTGGGAAAAGTATGTATTACCCGAACTGGCGCGCTATATCAAGGACAGCAACGAGCTGATGCCCGAGTTGCTGCGTTGCCGCCAGGAAATCCTCAATCTTAATCCCGGCAACTGTCTGAAGTTCAGGAGCTTCAATACCAATTCCCAAACCCCGGAAAATCTGGAGCGTTTTCGGCGCATCATGCAGACACTCACAGAGTCGAATCTCTTGGACTTGGCTTTCTACGGGCACGTTGGCTTGCTTAGACTCCAGTTGCGCAATCCCGACGGCAATTCCAGCCGGGCTGCTCCGGAAGGCCAGGCGACCGTCAGCGCCTTCATGGACACGCTTGTCCAACTGTTTGTCACTAAGGAAGCCCCCTATGTGCCCTATCAACTGTTATCCTCTTCCTGGATCAACGATAATACCATGTCCCAGGTTTTTCAGATTCAGGAGTTGGCCATGCAGCGCTTTGCCTGGTGCCAACCTTGGGACACGATGATTCCCTACCGTCCGACTTGGTCGAGCGAAACGGCCATCGAAGTCCATCGCCGTCTGTCCGAGTTTAACCGGCAGATACAGCAGGACCCACGCCTGCATCGGAACGACGCTCGCAAAAAGGAATGGATGGCTGACTACTTCCGCAAACAGCAGCGAAAGCTGGAAGAGCAGTATGATATTCCATCCGATCAGCCGGAACAGCTGCCAGTGGTAGAACCGTTTGAGCGGCTTGTCCAGCTCAATCTTGACTTTGCCGCTGGCAAGGACTACTGCATCCAGGTGATCGGCTTTGACGGCCGCTTCATCTACCTAGACCACCAAAACACCCCCTACAATACACTGCTGAGCATCGACACGACCGCTGATCTGACTGTAACGCAGAAAAAGTACGCCAATACCAGTGGCTGGTGCGGCACGTACTACCGGGGTGTCATTCTCAAAGACTATCTCGTCTCCGGCAACGGCGCGTTTGTCTTTTTGTACCCGAAAGACGGCTCTGCCATGCAGACCCTTGATTTCCGTGTCTACCACAAGGATAACTGCCATGCGCTGGTCGGCTGCGGTGACCGCCTGTTCCTCTCCTTCGATGGCTTCGGCCACCGACCGGGAACAGTTTTGGAGTACAATGTCAAAACCGGTGAGAGCAAACGCCTGGTCTCAACGCTGGACGCCTCAGTCGTCTGGCCCTTGCAGGGGCGACAGGAGCCGTACCAGATTTCCCGGCTGCTCTGCGACGAGGCCAATCGTCGCCTGCTCATGTTGATGCACGATCAGCTTCCCGGGAACTATGGCGGCACTCTGAGCTTCAAGGCCTACTATTGGGAAAGCGGCGAATGGCGGGATGCATCCAATCCGCTGCCCATTCCCTATAACTTCCACCCGATTTTCCTGGACAACGACCGCCTCTGGCTGCTTAATGACGGTGGCTTCGGTCCAGTCAATGCCGAGGGCAACTGGCAGCCGGTCTTTCTGTGCAGCAAGAGCGGGCACTTTACAGACAAACTGTTGTATGGGGCGGCGTACAAAGCCGGCGTGAAAGTCGATCTGTCCTGCCTGATGCAGCCATCGGAAAAATACCGTCACCTCAACCGCTCCGATCTGTTTTTCACTGACTTCAATCACGGCATCCTCTTTGCCGAAAAACTGCTGATGCTCGTCCCTGAATGTCATATCATCATACCGCCCAAGAGGTTTCGGATTAGAGCCTGCTTTGCGGGAAAGTTCGTTGTCGGCCACCCTGTCATCCAGGAGCGCAACGGACCACTGCACGTCGGCATCCTGAAAGACCGCGCCAAACTGCTTGGTGAGACTGAATAAATTTTCGTAGTATGAAACAAATGTAGGAGTATTACCACCATGACTGCGCCAAAATCTTTCTTTAGATTGCCCGAATGGATTTTTCCTGTTGGAGCAATATTGCTGATGTTCTGGGCTATGGCAGATTGCGCTCTAGCCAAAGATGATGCGCCTGCCCATTTGTCGAAGCAAAGCGAGAATTTGCCTCCGGTGACTGAGTGCCAGCTTCTTTTAAGTGACGCGGAGGCAGCAGAGCAGGGGTTTGTTCGGCAGCGTCGTATGTATCCGGCATCATCCCGGCAACGGCTCTCTGAACAGGCGGTCAGGGAAGGATTTAATGCCGCCACGCAAAAAGAGGCGATGGCTTGTTTCAATCGAGCATGGCGATTTAATCCCGAGAATCCAATGGCTTATTGGGGGGCAGGCATTGTGAGAGGCGGCGAGGCTATGAGATATGGTGAAAAAAATAACCTCGACATTGCCAGGAAATGCTGGGATGATTGTCTAAAACTGTTTGAAATGGGGGCGCAGTTGCTGAACCACGTTTCATCGGTGAGAAAAGTCGAATTCCAAATGGATCAGGCTCAATCCTATATTAGCTATGCCGATACTATGAAGGATCATTTAGACGACCATGGCAAGGCTTTGCTGGGAAAAGCAGAAGCTATAGTTTTGCAATACTATAATTGCACCTTGTTCAAGCCTGAAGAAAACAGGCGAGTTAAGACACGAGCAGCCTGGCAGTTATGGAAAATCTACGCGGCGCTCGGCAAAAACGAAGAAGCCGAAAAATATAATAAGGAGGCAGAAGGCTTCCTGAGGGAATACCTTCGTGAAACAGACGGGAAATGATGTATAACTTCAGTCGAAATAGGATCAAAAGCGGATTCCAGAAGAGGAGACTTCCCGGATTCAGGTTGCCTCTGACAACAGCGATGCACCGACGCCAGGCAATACCGATAATAAGGCCCCCGACGCAGTGTTTGTGCGCTGGGGGCCTCTTGGCAAAGCTCATTGGGTGGCATGGATGCAATCGGCCTACGGCAACCGACTGCGTGGCAAATCACATCCCACAGGACTGGACACCGCAGAAGTGGTTGTAGCCGGATGCCATCAGATGCTGCATAAAGCGGTGGTAACGCTTACAGAATGGGTCGTCCTCACCAGCAGCCGCGTCGTCGCCCCAGATGCGGACGACGCCCTCCTTGTCGTAGGCGAGCATCAGCTGTTGCCCCGGTCGATCAAGGATTTTGCCGGAGCGAACTACCCGTGCGCCGCCGTCCTCAGCCTGGAGTGTGGCTAGACATTCACCAAAGCGGTTGTAGCATTTGCCGAGAGCGTCGCCGCCAATGCCGTAGAAATCGTGATAGCCGTCACCAGTGAAATCAATGGGCATGAGATCACGGCCTTGGAATGGCATGGTGAAATCGACGGGTTCGCCGCTGACGGCATCAAAGTAGTAGTGGGTGGGCGTGCTTCTATGCACATCTGCGCCTTTGGCGTCCAGGGCCAGGCTCATGGCCATGGCGATGCGCCTGCGGTCTTCGCCAATGTTGGCAATCCAGCCTCTGTGCATATGACCGGCTTCTACTGCGCTCCAGACGATATTGCCGTCGAAATCATAGGTGACCACTCGCGGCGCCCCACCGCTTTCCCGGCAGGTGTAGATGTACCTCCGGTTGTCGGTCGGGTCAATGAAAGGCACCACAATGTCCGAATGTGCCTTGAAGCGGTCGCGGTCACAGCAGAACAGTTCGTGGCCATCGTCAACGCTGAGAATGCGCTCGCCCCAGAAGATTTCGTCAATGCCGTCGTTATTCATATCAAGAATGGGGAAAACGTGACTGGCGCGTGCGCCGGGTTCTGTGATGGGGATGAGGATTTCCCAGCGCTTGATCATGCCGTTTTGGTATCCTTGGAGGTGCATGTCGCCGTAAGTGCCTTGGGCGGTGATGAGCACGGGTTCGCCTTGGGTGTAGCCGGCCGCGAGGGTATAGCGGTAGGTGTAACTCATGCTTTCACCGCGTGGGTATTGCGGCCAGGGCCATTGGCCGGTAACCTCGCCGCTGCGTGGGTCAATGCGCTCCAGCACCCGATAGAAGGTCGACAACGGCAGGTTCGGCCGGGCGCTGCAGACGTACCAGATTTCGTCCACCCCATCGCCATCAAGGTCAAATGACAGCACCGGCGAGTACCAGATGCCCGGCACCATCCCCCAGCCCATGTCACGGTGCCAGAGCCGCTTGCCGCTGTTGCTGAATAGAGTCATTTTGAGGGTGTCACGCGCATAGTTGAAGGCCTCGGACCATGGATCAATGTTGGGATTCCGCGAATGGATGAAGAGCGTCGCTTCCTCCTGTCCAGCGCCCATGGCGACCGGAACCGACCGCATTTGCGCAAATTCCTCTCCGATGGTGAAACTGCAAAGTTCACGAATCATTTCTTGCACCTCCTATTATGTTCCGCTTTTTTGCCGGCTATGGCCTCATGGCCACTATGGTTTGCCTACTATATAATCATAGTCCATTATCGGGGTCAGAACAAATCTCACTTTTTTTCAGCTTCCAGGCGTTTATCCAGATACTCTCTAAATCCCTTTGGGATATCTTTTCTACTGTGTGCGTCTTTTACAAGGTCTAGTGGAGTATTAGGATGTTCGTAGAAGGCGCCACCCCAATCGTAATTCAGGCGTTTGCCATAATCAATCACCTTTGGATGAAGCTTTCGCCGTGATGCCCCGCTCAATTCATCTCTGGTGAAGATCGGTCCAATTAAGTAAAACACTTCATCCCATTTGTACTTGTCCAGAAATTTCAAAAGAATTTCCTCTGTGAAAGGAATACTTTTGTCAGAAAACGCCGCTGTTATGGCGCGGCATTCCGGGGTTTGTTTTACCTTGTTTTGTTCTCCCACCTTCCAAAAAGTCAGTTCAAAGTCAAAGATGCAAGCCGGATTATCGCGAATCATCTGCAAACACTCTTCGACACGTGGTTGCTCTGCTCGTAGGCGTTCTTCGTGTTTTCTCTTAGCCTTGGCTTGACGCTCAGCATTGAGTTTTGCCTGGGCCAGCTTCTCAGGCATTTTTTCAAAAGCTGTTTTATATTCTTCCGGTATGTCTCCAGTAACAAAATACAGTCGCTTTTCCTTTAGCTCTTCTTCATCCGGCAAACCACCTTCAAGAATCTTGGCGGTCTCTTCGGGAGTCGCTGCTTCAGCAATCACTGTCAAAGAATGGGTTTTGCTTTCTATCATCAGCAGGACGTGGTGTTCACGCAGCACTTGAGTCTGCATAATGTCGTAAAGTGTCATGACAATGCAGTCAACGCCATTTATTTTCTGTTTTTCCCACTTTGCCGGAGCATTGGCGCATCCTGTCCCAAACATACCATAGCCATTTTCAGATAGAATGAAAACCGCCCCCGCAAATCCTTCGGCACGATTGGAATACACTCCGGCAAGTTTATCATCGGCGTTGCACCACAAGACAGACACAATCAGCAGGGTGACAACAGTCATAATATTTTTTTCTGCAAATTTAGATTTCATCTGAACTCTCCCCAGTTGCACCGGTAAGGTTTGCCATATTTTTTTATTTGCAAATTCAAAGCGATTGTGGATGTCGCTTTGCTGTTTTCCCGACTAACGCTGGTTTTTTGCCTGCGGAACCGCGTTTCCGAAAAGCGTCAGGTTGGAAACGCCGTGTTTCAGCAGTGACTTTGCGGGATTATCAAAGACCAGGCGGACGTGGTAGGCATGAATCGGCTCAAAAGTCTTGAACTCGACCAGGTGGTCGGTTTGCAGTTCCAGCCAGGAGCGCTTGCCAAGCAGATCATGGTTCTTATCGAAGAACTCCAGCTCAAAAGGAACTGGCCGGGGGAGAACTCCTTGCTGAAAATTTAATCCTTCTTCTACCCAGAGTATCTGGACTGCTTTCAGGGTAAAAGTTTGTTTCAGGTCAATTTCCAGCCAGGGCGCAGGATCATTTGCGGCCGGCATCCACCACGTGTGAGTAGCGTCATCCGTGGCAAACGAAGCGTAATTGGTGTCTTTATAGCTGGAGGCGCTGGTTGGTTTGTTGACGGAAACCGGCTTCCAGCCCAAGTCTCCGCTGGTCATGGATTGGGGCGTGTTGGTGACAGCGACGTGAGCATCGCCATTGGCGTCAAAAGTCACTCGGTCTACTCCGATGCGGCGTTCAAAAAAGTGGATTCTTCGTGCGCAGCAGGTGTAGAATTGCCAGATAGTGCCATTAGGCCCTGCTATCCAGCCACCGTGTCCGGTTCCGGCGACGCGTCCTGTTGGGGAGAGAGCAACCGGCGTGCGTTGCACGGTGAAAGGTCCCAGGGGAGATTTTCCCCGATAGACGCCTATGGCATAATGGCGAAAGACCGTGCCGTTGCAGGCATATTGGAGATAATATTCTCCATTATGCTTGAACATGGCTTCGCCTTCGACATAACTTTTGTCGATATGTTCGTTGTTTTCACCGTAGCGCTCAAATGCATTGGTCGGGTCAAAGTCAATGACCTTGACCGGCTCGGTCATGGCGCGGACTGGATTTTCCGGATCAAATTCAGCGCCGAAGACCCCTGCGCCTTCGCCGCCGAAATGCCAGTACATGTATAACCGTCCGTCGTCATCACAGAATATCGTCGGGTCCAGCCACTGCGGTCTGATGGGGGCGCCGTCCGGCATTTTGGGAGAGCCAAGGTTTCGATAAGGCCCAAGCGGGGTTGGGGCTCGGAAAATGGCGGCGCGTCCTTGGAACAGGGTGCTGGAAGTGAGGATAAAATGCTCGTTTGCCTTAGCGATGCTGGGGGCGTATCCCAAGTCAGGGCTGCCGTCTTCGAAGGTAAGGGGGCAATATTCCCAGCGCGCCAAGTCTGAAGATACGTAGGCTTGTCTTGCCGAAGGGAATACGTACCACTTTCCGTCCAGATATATTCCTTCTGGGTCGGCCAGTTCGCGGAAATCGCGCACCGGGCCGATGAAGTATTTGTCATTTTGCGCATCTTTTCCCCGCCGCGAAGGAGCGCAGATTCCTACGGGATAGTCTGGCATGGGAAGAGGATTGCAGAAGATATCGTTGGGAAGAGCCGTTTCTGTCATGGTGAGGCCTTGTGTGGTATAATAGCAGGCAGGCAGTTTTTGGGGTAATATGCAATATCTTGTGATGGAGGGACTTGGCCCAGTGGCTGGGTAGACACCTGGTAGTGCCCCCACGGGGCGCCACTTTTGGGGTACGCCTATCCCCAGGCTGAAGCCAGGGGTTAAGCATGGTTAAGTGCCTACGGCGCAAGTGGATGTGGACATGGTGGACAGTGGCTGCTGCATCGTATGTAGTACAGCCTTCAGGCTGCCGTACGTAGTTCAAGCTTTAGCTTGCTGTATGTTTCGTGCTTTTAGCGTTTCAGCCGCTGCGTGGCTGGTTTCCCTATACAATATACCCTAAAAAATCTGCGTCATCTGCG
>MWEG01000052.1 GCA_002070945.1 Lentisphaerae bacterium ADurb.Bin082 | reverse complement strand
TTCCTGATCCGTGACTTCCAAATCAAAATCCGCTTCTTCCCGATTGTAAAAATAGGCCAGATGCTCGATCAGCTCTGATGGATCATCCTTCAACAGCTTCTGATGAATGGAAGCATAGACCTTTGTGCCAACGTTATGAAGAATCTCTGTCAGAGCGTCCTCGCCATGACGTTCGGCGACAAAATCAAGCGCAAGGCTGGTGCTTCCGTGAAAATCTTTATGCAGTTCACCGGTTTCGCGATAGCGCAACATATCAATCCAGCTCCTTTTTTATACTTTCAAGACACGCTTTAATCTAATGCTTTTTTTCGTAGATAAAAAAGCTCATTGCGCATCTTTTTCTTTCAGTTTTGCGATCCATATTTCGCTATGCCGATCAACAATATTACCTCCGCTGATTTTGAGGAAGGCTGGCGCGTCTGTGACAATTCCGGTGCCATCTTCAAGCGCAAGGCAGTGAAAATTTCCCAGCAAGCCATCTGCGCCGTTGCGGATTTCATGCGGCAGGACAACTTGTTCGCTGTTGCGCTCCAGGGCACCGGAATCCGGGTTGAAGCGGGCGATCAGCAGTGGTGCTCTGAAGCGCGTGACCTTGCTGTTATCTCCAGTGTCTCGGGTATAGACCAGGTACAGCTTTCCGGCCAGCTCCAGCCAATGCTGTTGAGTTGATGACATGTCCAGCAGTTCGCCATCGGAAAAACTCCAAGGATGCGGCTTTGGAAAAGTCATCGGGTTTGTACTGCGGCTCCAATATCCCCTGCCATCTTCGGCGCGGATGGTCAGAAAATATTCTCCATGGAAATAATACAAGGAGGGTTCACAGAACCCTCTGAGAACCGAATGACTCAACACATTGCTGGCATTTTCAACAACCAGCTCATCGCCATCAAGAGTCGCCTGCAGCACGCAAACAGAAAACTGAGGAGAATCCCAGCCATAATATTCCACTCGGCCCGTTTCAAAATAAACTGGAAGCAAGATATGCCCCTCTGGGGTAAAAGCGAGCTGAGCACAGGCAACGCGCCAATTCTTGCAAGAATCCATGCTTGGAGTCGCCAGCTTACGCATGGGCGACCAGCCACGGTTTGGCTCGTAGATGCTGTAAACTGGTACCTGGCGAAGTGCCATCTGCAAATTGTTCAAAGCTTTTTTATCCCAGCTCAAAGCTCCTCTGGGAGTATAAAAAGTAGTGCAGCCAATAGCCAGCACAAGGGAACTCCCCGGCAGAGCAAACAAGCGCACGTCCGCAACGCCCTCTGTCAACTCTGAAGACAGGGCACGACTTCCAAACGAAGCAATCACTGACGGTGCCGACCAGCCATTGCCAAGACCAGAGGAGATGCTGTATTCCGGACTGCCATAATGGTCGCTGCCAGCGAGTTCCTGCATGCACATCAGCCACTCGCCGCCAGGAAGCGGAGCCACCGACGGATGAAAATAATTCGTCGATGATTTCATTTCAGGTTTCACGACCTCGATTTGTAACATCCTGGCTCCTTCTCTCATATTCCTGTTTATCAACAACAATTCTCCGACAAGCTCTTAATGTGGAAGACGATGCAACTGTTCGATCAAATCCATCAACCGGTCACGCAGTTCATGGCAACGTTTCGCATCCTGACAAAACACACTCATGCCTGTAGAAAAACCGTCTTTGATCTGCTGCAACTTGTCCATTGCCTTTGCTTTTTCGTCCGCATTGGCAAATTGTCTGGAGTCCAGCAACTCTTCGGCAAGACGGGTGAAATTATAGTCTTCGATCCCGTCCCGCATCACTTCTGCGCGCATGGACGGCCAGCTGGTGCAATCCGGCCCGGGATAAAACAGCGCTCCCATCCCATTGTTTTCACCATGCGTTGAATCCCATTCGCTCCATACCGGCGGCAAGTTTTCGGCAAATTGCTGATTTTTCCGCCACATCTGGATATCCCAGTAGAGAAAGCCTTTGATGTGGTTGAAAGCAATCGGCTCCCAGAAAAAAGCCCTTGAATGGATCAGAGGCTGATCAATGCGTTCAAAGTTGCCAAAGGGATAATATCCGCCACCGCCGACATAAGTCCAGAAATCCACGCCATATTTTTCCTTGACCATGCGGTCATGTCGCGGCAAGGCATAGGCATTTGCGGGGCAATGCACATCCAGGCTGGCATAAAGTTCAGGGAGAGCCTGAGGGTTGGCCGCTGTTGTTATCAAACGCACCCCGGGCAAGAGCTGGCGTGCATTCTCCAGCGCGGACTTGAGCTGTTGGTTCAAGTGGGTACCGGTTTCATCAAAACCATAAAGATAGATGTCAACTTTCCCTTTGCTCAGTTTGCGCATCGTGTCCAGGCGTTCCTGCAGCGACTTTGAGGCGTTCTCCAACGAACGGTTGATCAAGCGCAAACGCCGGATTTCCTGAGCGTTCTTCAGATCAATGATGACCGAACTGCGGTTGGATTCATTGCGCAGATTGTCAAACGCAAATGAAGAAGGCTGCTTTTCGTCATCAAGCGGTTTTCCCACAAGCGGGTTTTCATCCGGCTGTAAATAAAATACCGTATCGGGCTGGAAAATTTCATCCGTAGCTGACCTTGCCTCCACGGTTTTGCCCAGTCTTGGATACATGACAAAAAAGGCATAGAGGCAACGGTCATACCAGCCCCGGGTTTCCGCATTATGCACTTTCAGATATCGGAATGCGGCTGTGCTTTCACGCGGCTCGACAATCAAATCATGGTCGCTGATCCGTTCGGGGTCCCTTGGCCGTAAGGAAAAATTCGCCGCAATCGGGGCAAATGTCAGCCCGTCTGTACTGCCGTAGAGGCGGATGAACTTCAGCATATTCTTATCCGGATACGCCAGTGCATTCAAATTGCCGCCGAGATTGATCGCGCTGAGTCCATTTTCCAGCGCCCATTCCACATCTTCTTCCGGTGGGGTCTGGGCATATAGGTCTAATGGATTCATTTGATGTTCAAGCAATTCCAGCATTAGATTGCGACGCGATTTTTTGTAATCGGCGTTGCCATAGAATTGCCGCATGGTGCTAAAACGCATGCCAATCATGTTTTCCAGGCGGTTGGCACCCATTGCAAAATTTGCCACCTTGACCTGGCAGGCAGTCTGCATCACCACCTTGCCATTGATTTTGACTTGCGCGGTAAACTCACGAGCCCCGGCAGCCGCATCTTCTGCCGCATAAAAAGTCAGCCAGACCGCACGGTTTTCGTATGCACCTATGGAAAATTTCTGGTCTGCCTTTAGTGGTTTGAGGATATCCGGGAATTCAGTTTCGCCCGGTTCTCGCAGCGGCAGTTGCGGATTGGAACTTTCGGTCAGCCAGATATAATCGACCAGATACGTTTTTACCGAAAGCCCGCCTGCTTCTGCGGTTATGATTTCCACTGAGCAGTCCTGCACAGGTTGATTGCCTGCTGAAAGCACCAGTTGTATGCTTTCGCGTTCCTGCCTGGCCAGGCGCAGCTGTCCTTCCCGGGCCAGAGGACCGGGCATCCCGGCTCGGCGCGGCACCTGCGTGAGTGCATCACACCACGCGGCGCTCAAGCACTGCTCAAAGGCCATTCCTTCTTTGAACGAAGCGCCGGTCAGGCGCCGGGCACGGCTGATCGCCGCCCGAACCTTGCGCTCAAACTGCTGGATGCTCTGAACCAGAGGATGCCCGCCAAGATGACTGAACCAGAGACGCCGGAACCCGCCACCGAAATATCCGCCCTTGGAAGCAAATTCGTTGTTTGCCATCCAGACCAGATGATTGTAACGGTCGCGCAACAGCGAATCGCGAATAATCAGCGGCAAAAAGCCGTCCGTAGCAGCAATCACCTGCTGAAAGGCTTCGTCCAGCGAGTCTTGGTAAAAACTGAATTTTTCATTCCAGGCGCGCTCGGAGAGCTTGAAATCTTTTAATGCCGCAGCATTTGCCTGCCAGGAAAGCCTGGCATTTTGCAAGGATTTAGCGGCTTCATCCAGAAAACAATACTTCAGAGCCGATGGATAGATTTCCAGGTTTTTGACTGGCGCTGCCTCGGCGTCCTTGGCACGCAGCAGCACAATTTCTCCTGCATGCAGACCGCCCGCAATATTATGACCCTCTGCTGAACCTTGTTCGCGGACGATGACGCCGCTGCCATAACAGGCCATTTCGATGTTTTTGGCCTTTAACTGCGGACCCTTCTGCAAGGGCGCGTTCCCCTCGGCGCTCTGAACATTCCAGCCCTGTGCTGTGTATTCAGCCACCACTACACTGCCATCCGGCCATTGAAATCCTCCCCTGAGGTGTTCCGGTGTCAACGTGATGATATGCAAACCCAGGGCCGCATAGTCCAGCATCTTGGCAAATTTGTCATAGCTGATCGGCGCCGCCCAGAAAAATTGGGGCAATTCCTGAGCAGCGGCCTGATATCCAGGCAGCTGGCGTGGCTGCACAGCGACAGCTCCTGATGCCTCCGCCGCAGTAACTGTAAAGCCATCGATTGACACATGCCCATGCGTGATGTCATTGACACTGAGTACCGGAATCAGTACCTTGATGCCGGCTGCATCCGGATTGTCAAGAGTCACAGTCAGAGTCAATTTTTGCTTCTGTCCCGGCACCGCAGTGACAGAACTGGCCAAAGGCGGCTGCAACGGCTTTGCAACAGATTCTCCAGTATTCCTGCATAACATACTGAAAGACACTGTTGCTTCCGCATTAATATCTGCAGAGGCCTGAAAAGTAATGTCATACTGCTTCGGTACCGGGTCAACAAGTAGTTCTTCGCCAATAAGTTGCAAGGTCGCCTTTTGCCCGCCGCCCCGCAAATTCCAGACCCCCTGCTTGGCTGTGTCATTTGGCGGGACAAAGGAGGCCTCACCAGACTTTTCCGGCAGCATGCGAATCTGCCATTGCGATAAGTCATTGGCTTGCAAACTGGCCAAAAAACAAAAAGCAAAGACGTTCAGGGCGGCATTGAATCGCATTTTCTGCATGGTCTATTCTCCTGCAATTTCTGAAGCAACAGAACAAGCTTTTGGGAGGATTTCATCCGCAGAGACAGCAGGCGTAGGAGGCACCGGTCGGGGGGGCAGAAGACGGACATCCTGCACTCTTACTCAAGCATCCCAAAGCCCTTTTTCAGCCAACGAAGCGACGGCTCTGGACGGAAGGAATGATCCGGCACATCCACATAACTGTAATCTTCGTAAAATTCCGACTCACTTAAATTTTCCCGGGGTATGGTCGTATGCCGGTTTTTCCGGCTGGCCTCTTCGCTGAATTTTGGATAATATACGACCTGAAAACGTTCTGGGGCGCCCATCACCTGATAGGCGTCACGGACTTTGCTGGTGAATTCATCTGCCCCACCTTCATTTATGGTCAGAAATTTTGGTGCTGCGGCCGCCAGCAGGTCAGAAAAACCGAACCAGCGCCAGAATCCGGGAACGTAATGCCAGATTCCGCCGTCGGTGGTTTTTTCACGGTTGGTCACGGCGGCGTAACGCACCTGTGGATCACAGAGGAAGTCATTGTGCACCATCACTTTGATTTCATCACAGAGCAGTCCCAGAACCATTTCAACCTCAGACCCTAAGGAATGCCCGCTGCAGCCTAAGCGGCTGCTGTCAATATATGGCAGTTCACGAAACCATTCCAGGAAACGGAGTTTTTGAAAGACTGACCAGCCCAGGTAATTGTATCCGGAATTTATCAGGCCGTTAACCAGGGTCTCGCGGGTCGCCCATTGCGTCTCCTTGTCCGGCGGATTGAACTCGGCCAGTTCCGCTGTGCCGGGATTATCGAAGGCAACTGCCACCATTCCTGCACGAACAATATGCAAGGCCTGTGCATTGCGCTCCGGGAAGCTTCGGCGGTTGGTGCAATTCGGATGCGAAAATCCTGCTTCGCCGGCCAGCAGCTCCTTGCTGTGTGCCGAGCCGGGAAAACATAAAACACCCGGTGCTGGATGATGAGCAGAGGCTTCTGCCGGAATCAGCATCAGAACCGGCACCGCTGAAAACGAGTCTGGATAAAACTCCCATTTTTCCAGCCGGTAGCCATCACGCGGTTCAGTACTCAGACAAACCGGTTCCGGCTGCACAGTCCAAGCGGGAAATTGCATCAGCTCGCGTAATTTCTCCTTGACCCGCTGCTGCCAAAGGCAAAATTCCTCCCGGCTTAAGCCGGATTTATAGGCCAGCTGCGGCGTTGCATTGCGCACTTCACTCATGATCGCCGCCAATGAACTGAGGTGCCGCCCGTCTTGGCGCTTGCTGCAGAAGTTGTCTTCCCAAGTGAACATGAAAGACTCCCGGGGTTAATATTGATCGATCTTTGTACTCAGACAGACATTTACACTTCCGGTAAGGTTCCATGCTGCCGGCAGCATCCCTTTGGTCACTGGCGCTACATGCCCATCATAGAACAGCGTGTTGGCGCCGCTGCTGTGACGTTGAACAGCAAAACCATACGGCGACATGCCGCCATACGAATACTGGGGACCTAAGTCGTTGGACCGCCCCATTAATATTGAGGCAGTCTCAACCCCGCTTGTGTCGACCTTGCCGCCATCACAGATTACGGCCAGTTTGCTGGGAGACTTCACGTTGAGTACAGGGCCATTCAGGATAATAGCCGACAAATTATAATTGATCGCGTAGTCATTCTCCTGATTGCGCTGGACCACCGATGGACAACGAAATACCTGATTGTCAATCGTTTTGCCAAGATTGCTGGCGCGCATCCCCCAACCATAGGGAAAATACCCCAGGTCACTCAGCAAAAAACTCCAGAAAATTCGTCCGCACCAGCTGCCATAGGTCACTGAACGGTAACCATCGTAATAATAAGGTGGGACATAATCTTCATAATCCTGATCATACAGATGCAAAGCCAGGCCGATTTGTTTCACCTGACTCGTGCAGCTGATGCTCCGGGCGCGCTCACGAGCCTTGGACAAGGCAGGCAAAAGCATCGCTGCCAGAATCGCGATGATGGCGATGACCACGAGAAGCTCAATGAGTGTGAAAAATGTAACCTTTCTGTTTGACATCGCTCGATCCCCCTGTTTTAAATCCTTTGTTGCCGATGCAAATGCAGATGCACAACTCAGGCCGGAGCTTTTCCGGTGCGCACCAGAGTGCCTTTCAGATGTCACAAACCGAAATGGCAACTACTATTAGTATAGGATAAAACAAGGTGACTGACAATGGTTGGAAAAGAAGAAAAATAGCATTATTGTAGGAAAAGAACAGTTTTTTATCGGCGCAAATAGCACTTTGGGGTTTTTTATGACGAAATATCAAATATCTTTGGAAGCCTTGCTTCCCTTTTGCGAAGAGGGGCTGGCCATTGCGCATCCGGTCAGGCTCACTGTTCATGAAGAGCCGGAGGAAGGTTGGATTCACAGTGTGCCGCGGCTCCTGATTTTATTGGAAGGGGAAGGCCACTACCAAATCCAAAAGGATGGAAAACCACAGGAGTTGCAAATAAATGCACCTGCAATACTGTATAGTGCAAAATATGGTAAACTTTTTCAGTTATACCGCTCCCAGCCGGTAAGAACCCTTTCTTTCAGCTTTTATCCAAACTATATCCGCGCTATGCATATTGATAGCGATGGCATACACAGGCCTCCGACAAAACGCGATATTTTTTGCCATACTGAGCAACCGTTGTCTGATGCAGGCGTTGCTTTGCTGAAGGCCATTGATTGCCTGCTGGAAGCCGGCAGAGAGCCGCTGACTGAAGAACTCCTCTTCCCACTGTTTCAAATCACGGTTGAGGATTTGAAAGCCAGTAACGCTCCCCCAAGTGAACGATATTTGCGACCGCAAAAACTATGGGGCCAAATCAGTACTTTCCTCCGGGAGCATCGCGAAGAATCCATCACCCGCTCGCAAGTGGCGCGGCTTTTTCGAATCTCACCCGGATATGTTTCGGAATTATGCCGACAAGGCACTGGCGAAAGCTTCTCACAAGTGAAATTGCATTACCAGCTGGAACGTGCGGAGAATCTTCTCATTCACAGCGGAATGAATATCAATGAAATCGCAGTGCAATGCGGATTCTCCAGTGCCAATTATTTCATCCGAAGATTCAGGAAAGCATACAGAGTAACGCCGCATGTGTACCGTAATCAACAGACAAAGCAGCGACAATGATGGGGTTTGAACCCTGTACTACTGTCAGCCAACTTTTTGTTTTGGGGGAAAAGATTACTTCAAGTCGGCATTTATTGCTTTACGAATTCTCTCAAAAAGATTCAGATTCACGATTTCATATATTCTCGTCCATCACCGACTTTAGCACATTAACGATTATAGGGTGAGTCAGCATGAAGATAGACTTCCGTATTGAGTGGGGTTATCAGTTTCTTTATTCCCGCCGCCACTATCATCCTCAATATATCTGGGATGGACACTTGGAATGTGAAAAGGGTCATCTTGAAAGTCTGAGTCTTTATCATTATCCACGCTGCATTTCCGGTCCGACCAGTTGTCCAAAGGAAATTCCATTAACCGGCAATTCATGGCAGGAGACCACCCGCCGGGCGCTTTCCGGTCTGCATGTGATTGCCGAAGTCGAACCCGATGCGGTTTTTCATCTGGTGACCGCCAGCGGCACGTTTGACTTCACGGCGCAGCAAATCGCCCAAGAAGGCCGAATCGTATTCGAAGTCGGCCCCAAATACGGCTATTGCCATATTTCGGTGATTCGCACCGGTTTTCTCTGGTTCAGACCGCCGCTGCGGGCGGGGGAAGCTGCTTTGAATGCCGATGAACTCCCTTTGCCCGTGCATGAGTGGGCTCGGATGCGTTCCGCCTGGCTGGCGCCCGGAGATGCGGTGCGATTCTCCGCCCATCTAACGCAGAACGGCGAACAGATTTTTCATCTCATTGCCATGGCCGCGAAATACTTCGATCCGGAGGTGGAAAATCAGGTTTGCGACACCTTCCCCATGATTCTGAAGTGCGACGGGGTTCCTGTCGCCGAATTCAAACATTATTTCCGCAAACATTATGTCGTGCAGATTCTGGAAGATGTGTGGACCCGTTTCAAGGCAGCCGCCGGGACGCATGAATTTGAACTGGTCAACCTCAATCCGCGATTCTTCCTGCTCATTAACCGGATCAGCTTCTTGCCGTCCGCCGCGCCGGCGGAGGAACTGGTGCTGCCCCGCTGGGTGATCACCGGAGAGCAAGCATACGGACGCATTCATCACTCCGGCGCACCCTGTTCTTGTGTCGTGCACTATGCCGGCATGTCGCAGGAACTCCGACTGAATCCGGGATGGAATGAATTCCCGTTCATTCTGTCCGAACCCGGCTTGAATGTGGAATTCGTCACCGACACCAACCTGCGCGGCATGGTCGCCGAAGTGTGGAAAGTCCCTGCGGAAAAACATCCGCTGATGGTCGGCGCCGACCTCACTTCCGTGCCCCATGACGACAGCGGCGAGATGGAATGGCTGCTGGATTATATGAATCGTACGAGGATGGGCAACCTGATCGTCATCCGCAGTCATCTCTATCAGGATTATGATGGCCGTCAACACCGGAAAGTCGATGACGCGCTGCTGGAAAAATGGGGAAAATACTGTTTGGAACATGGTATCCATGTGGAAGCGGCAACCGATTTTGAGAGTGGCGCGTTAGCCCGGGCCGCCGGAAACATGATGCACGCAGCCGGATACCATGAACTGACCGGCGTGCTGTATGCGGTCGATCCCGATCATGAAATCCGCCCGGAATCCATGCGCGAAGCAACGGAAAATTATGTGGCATTCCTGCGTGAAAAAGTCGACAGGATTCACCGTTCGGTGCGCCTGGTCAGCTTCGGCGATGCCTCCGGCGGTCAGCGCTACTGCTATCAGGCCGGAGTCGATTACATCCGGGCAGAAACCATGGTTCCCAATACTATGCATCTGTGTTCATTGGCGCGCACCGCCAGCGAAGCCATGTCCGATGGCGCCTGGGGCGTGCATGTCGCCACCCAGCACGCCATGCAGCCGTATTTCGCCAATCAGCTGGGGCTTTTCTTCCTCTCGCTCTACCAGAGCTGGATGATGGGCGCAAACATGTTTTACGAAGAGGACAGCCTGTTCGTGATGTGGAAGGAGGAAAGGCAGTGCTGGGACGATGCCCTGACGAGCGGCAAACGCCAGATGCTCCGGGAGTTCTACCATTTTGTGATGACCCATCCCCGACAGGGATATTCCTGCCGCCCAATCGCCTTCCTGGAGGGACGCTATGCGGCGCCATTCAACGGCTTTGTCTGCGGCGGAGAACAGGATCCCCATTATTCAGTCTGGGGACAGTTCGGACGGAATCTTCCCGAATGGGGGCATGCCCAGCCCGAAAAATGCCGTCAGCTGCTGGATGTGCTGATGCCCGGCTGTCTCACTCATCCGCTGCGACAGAAATATGAAAAACAGCGGCACTTTTTTGCCGGCACTCCATACGGTGATTTTGATGAAGTTCCGGTGGAATCGGACAGCGGATTTTTCCATCGCTATAAACTTCTGCTCAACCTCGGATGGAATACGCTGATTCCGGAAGATTATGACAAATTGCGTGATTTCGTCCGTGAGGGTGGCACACTCTTCTCCGGTTTGCCTCAATTCGGCACTCAGGAGAAACGTGATTTCACCGATTTCCGGCTGTTCCGCTCTGGCGATCTTTCCGAATTGTGCGGAATCAAAGTATTCGGCCCTACCAGTCATGAATTCAGCGGACAATGGAACTGTGCCGGTCGTGAGATGATTCCCGAAGTGGAATTGAGCGCCATGCCCAGCGATTTCCCTGGCGAGGATGGTTCCTGCCGGCTTGCTGCGGTGGAATTGGCCGGTGCGGAAGTTGCTGCCTGGGATGCTGTTACGGCTTTGCCTCTGCTTACACGTTACCGTTACGGCAAAGGCGTGGTTTATGTCATTACCGCCTGGGCTTATCCGGGGCATGAAGCTTTGCAGCGTTTTGCTGCGGCATGGATCCATAAACTCGCCGGCGAGCATCGGGGTGAATGGTTCGTAAAGGACCCTTCCAAAGAAGTCTTCTGGACCGTGCGCCGTTTTGACGATGCCCGATGCGGACAGCTTTTCATGCTCAATACCGACTGGACCCTGCCGGGCAACCGCAAATCGGTTGAGGTTCATGCCGGAGCTTTGTGTTTCGATTACGAGGTAATTGAACGTGTGCCTGCCATGCTGACAGTGGTCGGTTCGAAGGTTTTGGAGACTGCTCCGAAAAATTATCTGGAATTTTGCGGCGTTCATGACAATTCCGCTGAATTCAGCCTTCATTCTTGCGGCAATGCAGTGGTCAAGGTCCGTTCCGCTGCTGGTGTGCGCGAGATTTCCTTGCCGGCGACGCCAGGTGGCGCAGTTTTCCAAGTCGAATTGGACTAAGCGCGGTCTCCTGATCAAGTCGGAGTTCGCTCCTCTTATTGGGGTGACCGGCTTCTATCCAGAAAATCATCTGCCGAACAAGTATCGATTGCGGTTCAGCCGGGAGTCTTTTTGTGCGATTGGGACGTGTTATCCTAAAAAAAGTTAATGTGCGAAAGCTTGTGAGGAACATTTGCAGGTATTCAGGCTGTCGTATGCCAAGCTTATGTGTCGCCCCGCAGCGCAGGACGACCTATAAGCACTTTGATGCAGGCCGGGCTTCTTTCACAAAAAATAAGAGTATGCTTCCCTTTCATGCCCGCCGGCAGTAATCGGCTACTTCAGTCAAGGTGCGGTTGACCTCCGTCAACACCAAGTCGCGTGCAGCGGCGAGGAGTCCTTGGGTTCTTTCCGGGTCAGCAGCGAGGCATCGGGCGATGGCGGACATTTGCGCGGCTGCGTCGTCATCGTCAATATCCACCAGCAGTTCCCCTAAACCCACATCCGCGAACATTTGCCGTTTGCGCCCACATTCGGCGTAGGGCAGATGGAGAACCGGTATGCCGTTGCCGATGCCCATGATCAAGGAATGGATTTCCATGCTGGCTAAAAGAGCGGTGCGCTTGAAGACTCCCAGGGCCTGCTCCGGCGTCCAGAAGAAATCCAGATAGACAGTATTTTTTTGGGCCTCTTCACTCAAAATGTCATAGAGAAAATCACGGGCGTTGTTCTCACCCAGGGTGTCACGGGTTTCATGGGCCAGCAGGATCTTGCCCCCAGTCTCAGCCAGCCATTGCTCAAGAAAAGCCTTGATGCGCTGCATCTGCGCTGCACAACGCTCGGCTGACACTGCGCCGCCAGTGGGATCATGATATTTCGCCTTGGGACTGGAAATGCGCAGAATCATGGTCAGAAAAGGCTGCTCGGCCAGGCCATGAACCCGCAGATACTCATCCGCCCAGGCGTCGTCGCTGCGGTGAAAACTGACCGTGGTGTCAGGACGAAAGGCGAATTTGCGGAACTCAAATTTTTTCTGCCGCAGGTAATCCATGGAGTCGGTATCCCGGCAGTAGACGAATTCGGCGTCCTTGAACATCTTTCGGTAGAGCAGTTCCACCGGCCATTCGATTTGGTCAAAGGACTGCGAGCCGATGCCGTAGGGTATTTTCAAGGCTCTGGCCAGCAGCAGTGACATCGCCAGCGGCAGGGTGTAGCCGAAGAGGCGGCGCACGCCCAGGCGTCCGAAGTTCAGGGTGGTGCCGGAATTGTAGTACACGAACGCAGCGTTGGAGAATGCCTCTGCGGCTTCCGGCATCAATTCTTGCATATCAGCGAAGACTTCCAGCGGGAAGAGGTCGAGCAAGTCCTCGCAAATCGTTTCAGCCTGGCGGGCTGGCAGAGTGCCATTGCGGAACTGCTCCAAACGCACCCGCGAATGGCGCTGCACCAGGTTGCCCCAGGCCCGTCCCTTGACTTGCAGGTTTCGGGTGGCCTCTGAAGCCGCATCAGGAAGCGGGTCTCCTGCGATGAAATCAAAAAACGGCATGGGCAGGACCTGACACTGTGGGTTGTACGGCGGCAGTGCATCCCGATAATAGGTCCAAGCATCATCTTCACGAGGCAGATAACTCATCAGCTTCACCGGCACTTCCGGACAAATCTGCCGCAGCAGCGTCATCAGGCCAGCCTGGATGCCCATGTCGCCGATGTTGTTTATGCTCCAGGCGTAAGTTACCAGCAAATGCTTCACTTGTACAATTCCTCCAGTAGGGTTCCTGTTTGTTTTCGAAGCAAACGCAGTTTATCAGCACTGGTGCCAGCCTGCGGAGATAAGGATTGCAACAGTGTGGCCGCTTTTTGCCGCAGCTCGGGCGTGCCTAAGTTCTTGGACAGCGCCTGGGCCAGGAGAGTAAAATAAGCATGGTCTTCAATGCCGTCGCGGATGGCTTCGGCTCGGATCGTAGGCAGGAAACGACCCTCCGGCCCCATGCAGAAATATGACCCGCCGCCATTGCTGCCGGGAAAACTCTCCGGGTCCCAGCCGGTGGCCGGAACAGTGGTGATGGGCTGGTTTTTGCCCCAGCGGCTGACCGTCCAGACCAGCCAGCCGTCAACACCGGCGGCGTAGGCACGGCTGCCCAGGCTGGCCCGGATATCTGCCAGGCTGTCGCGGTCAATGTTCATTTCAGTGGTGTAATACCATACTTCCTTGCCACGCTGGCGGGCTGCGGCGGCATCCTTTCGGGAGTAGTGAGTGATGTACGGAATCCAGCCATCCAGGGCCTCGTTCAGGATGCTGTCGGCACCGTAGCTGTAATCGTAGGCAGTGCTGATGATGCGCAGTTCAGGGAATTCCCGGCGCAGTGAGCTGACCAGATCGACAATGGCTGGCCATTCCGACGCGGAGGCCTCGTCAAAGCCATAGCAGTACGCGATATCCATCAATCCAGCCGCCTTCAGTTCAGGCAGGCGCTGGCGCAGTATCTCATGGTAGCGTTGCTTCCATTCAGCCGGGTAGACGCGCTGCTGCTCCGGGGTCAATTTATCCCAGGCCGCCTTGGATTCGTCTGATTGCAGGCCGCTGTTGGTATGCAGTGCCTGGCGTGGGAGCTTCAGGTACAGTATGGGCAGAAAGTTCAAACCAATCTTGCGGGCCTGCAAATACTCCGCTATCGGGGGCAGAACGGGTTCGCCGTAGACGGCGTCCGAGTAAATGCTGAAGGGATTGATGCGGTATTCTTGCAGGAGGTAGGTCATAAAGGCATTGCGATGTTTTCCCATTGCCGGGGAGCCATAGACCGAGGTCGCAGTGCGGAGGGTCGCGGTAACCGGCAGGGTGAAATTCCACACGGCCACGGTCAGGGGAATTTGAGCAGAGCCGCAGTTGTCGCTCTCCAGCACAATGTGCCCGCTGTATACCCCGGGTGGTGTGTCTGGCAGGGCTCGGAAACGGCAATGAAAGGCCTGAATTCGCCCGGGACTCAATTCCGGAACCGCGTTGGTGAATTCACAAATCGGATCAAAATACTCTCCGAGTTTAGCAGCAGCGTTCTTGCTCGCAACGACCTTGACTGTGCCTATTGGCGCCACTTCAGGAGTCGGCAGCTCAGCGCCGTCGGCAGTGCAGAATTTCTCGGTTCTGATGCTGAGATTCAGCACCGGGGTGTCCAGCGGCGCCAGGGCAAAAATTTGCATTCCTTCGCGTTCATTGCGCGCCAATTGCACCTCATAGCTTGGGGACACTGGCGCCAGCTCCCCCTCGCTCCCGCCGGGACGAATCATGGCCATGCCATCCTGGGCCGAGACAGCAAAACGCGCCTGCGGATAAAAGCCCCGGCTTTTATCACGCCAATGCGAGAGTTTCTCCGCATCGTACTGCTGCGCTAATGCTTGCAGCTGCGTCCGGGCAGCAGTCAGCGACAGGGTGCCGGAACGAATCTGTTCCGGCAGTGCCGCAACACGGTCGGCCATGACGGTGTTGCCGGTCTGGCGATAGGCGGCCGAGAGTTCCGCAGCCTGGGCTGGAATAGTGCTGTGCAGAGACAGGCTGTGGATCACAAAAATCGATTCATGCGAGGGGTTGCTCTGATAGACTGCAAAAGTGCGCAGTTTATTCACCTCAACCAGACCAGGGCGCTGGTATTCGATTTCATATTTCGTTTGTAAACCAGATTCGACCCCACAGGTGGCGTAGAAACGCCCGTCGCCGGCATCGCGGACGATATACGAGAATTTGCCGGCCACCCCGCCGGTCAAGGTCATTTCCAGCACAATGCAGTCATAATCTGCAGCATTGTCTGGCAGGCGGAAGGTCACGGTCGGCCAGCGCGTCTCCAGCGTGCCGTCGCTTTTGGGCAGGGTAATCTGCAATCCCGTCGGAAGGCTCTTTACCGTGGCGCCGCATTTAAGTTCCACTACCTCCGGCAAAATGGGCAGTGGCTGCATAAAAACATCTGCAGCACAGGATAAGGAGAACAAAACAGCCCAGACCTCAAAAAACGATTTCATGCAACACCTCCAGATTGGGCAATGCGCGAAAGCTTGTGATGGATACTTAATGTGTCACCCTTTCAATGGGGTGACACATAAGTGCTGATTTGATAAAAATCGTTAATGCGCGAAATGTTGTGATGAGTGCTTGTAGTATTGGTCACCGTTTGATACTCGGAACTCCGGTAATCTACGGCGCCAGGCACCCCGGATAAAGCACTTTAGTGGACAGTGGACAATGGACTTTAATGGACGTTAATAGACGATGGACTGTGGACTTTAGTGGACGTTAGTGGCAGTGGACGTGGACGGAAGTGGACAGTAATGGACAAGCGGAGCTTTCGACACGTATCTTGTACAGGCTTTCAGACGATGAAGATGTATCATGCTTACAGTCATGCCCCTTGCCCCGCAGGCGCTTAACCATGCTTAACCTCAGGCTTTAGCCTGGGGGCAGGCGTACCCTCAAAAGTGGTGCCCGGTAGGGGCACTACCGGGCGCCTACCAGCACAATCGCTGTGCCAAATCTCTCTTTCTGTCACAAAACTTCGCACATTAATTTTTTTTGGGGGGGCGAAAATCTGTGCTCGGCCAGCGATTGATACGAGAGGCGAGAAGGGAGCTTGGACTACGCTGTCCGTCATGTCCACCGCGTTCACCGACGCACGACGGCAGAAACGTTAAAAGCGTGAAACGTACGGCAGGCACTGTCCACACCGTCCACACCGTCCACACCGTCCACACCGTCCACACCGTCCACACCGTCCACACCGTCCACCATGTCCACATGACCTGAAGGCCAAGCCTTAGCCTAGGAGATGCGGCACTAGGAGCAATCCCTACCCCCATAAATCACCCTTGCGCACGCGACTAAAATTTGGGAGGGTGGCCCCCCTTGGGTGGGTGGGGTTTGATTTCTGGAGCTGCTGTAAAAATAGGCCGTTGCACGCCTTTTTTCAAACGGCTTTCTGCAGAATCATAGTGATTTTGTGCTTGAACATGATTTTGCTTGCGTGCTGGCATTATGCTTTCCATCACCTGAATAGGCTTCCTGATGTGACCCGAAGACTTGCGGGAACCTGGATGAGATAATGCAAAGGGCGCTGGTAGCGTCTACTTCATCAAGACAGCGGTTCAGGCGCACAGGCGTTCGCCGCATTCCACGGCCACGCTGCTGGCGTACGCTTCCAGTGTCCTTTGCCCTCGCCGGGCAGATTTTATTCAACCAGCAGCACACGGACGCCGCCTGGCGCGATGTCGCCTGCCATGATATCGGTCTGGCCGGTGTAGTAATCGCGCAGGGTTTTGCCGGCCAGGGCTGGCACGGCAGCGTCAAGTTGATACGCCGCTGGTTGACGGCCGCGATTCATCAGCACAATCATGGTTTGTCCAGCATGCCGAAGAACCTGATAGTTGTCCCCGCTGGGGCCTTTCAGCAAGGGGAACTCCGCCTCAATGCGTTTCCCCTTGAGAATGAGTTCCTCGTAATCGGCTGCCAAACGGGTGATTTCGCCGATATTGTAGAAGCTGCGACCGTCCATGCTGGGGTAGTAATAGAGCAGGAGGCCGACTCGCCCGACCAGCAGGTGCTGGAGGATTTCGGCCTGGCTCCAGAAGGACGGATAGGAGGTGATTTTGCTGGTGTAGGGATGTATGATGATGCCACTGGCCATGGGTGTTGGCGCCAGGGCTTCCCTAGTGGCTTGCAGCAACTTAGCGTTATAGCCGTAGCCGCACATGCCTAAGTCGATCTTGCCACGCAACATCTCCCAGTCAACGCCGTAGCGACGCTTGGTTTCTTCACTATGATAGCCGGTGTAGACAGAGAACACGACGTCCGGTCGGGCGCTCTTGACGCCTTCTTGCAGAAGCACTGCCAGTTCCGCCATCTTCTTGTTCATCCAGGTGATCCATTCTTTTTCATAGGTGTTTTTCAGCTGCTCAGGCGTCGGCACGGTCTTGAGCTGGTAGGCATCAGCGAATTGCTTCAGGCACAGCGGGCAGAAGCAGGACAAGCAGTTTCCCCAGACTGAGCCTTCGAAGTCTAAATTGCAGTGGTCGACTTGGTTTTTCTCCTGCCAGGCTTTGGCTGCTTGGACGAGGGTGTCGCGTCCTTCGGGGGTATAGAGCATCCGCCCTGAGCACGGGTAGCAGCGATGCCGCTTATCATTTATTTGCAGCTGGCGGTAGTCGTCACCCTGGGCCAGCCAGTTTTTGAGGTCGAGGTTCCAGCTTTCCAGGTTAATGAGGCTGAATGTCCTCAATCCGGCAATGGCTGGGGCGTTTGCTTCGGTGATGCCAGCGGGAATATAGGTGGCGTAAATCTGGTCGCGTAGGTTGATGTCATCCATATTCCGCAGCCATCCGGCCCAGAGTTGGAAGAAGATGTTTTTCGGTTGGCGGCCATTGACCGGGGGCAGGGCGACAAGAGGTACGCGCTGTGGAATTTCCTGAGCCAAGTGGTCTGGCGTTGCCGCATAGAAGCGCAGTTCGCCGCCGCCGTTCCAACGGGGGGTGGGCATAAGCAGCACGGCGCACCAGCGGTGCAGCTCGGTAAGTGTCGAATCTGTATATTTTTTGACTCCGGGGAAGAGCAGTTCATAGCGGCGGTAGCCGTCGATTAGCCCGATTTCTCTGAATTCCACTTTTTGCAGTTTGTAGTAGCCGCTGGCGCCGCGCAGTTCGCAGCCGTTCGGCACTTCCAAGAAGAGCTTGTAGCCATTAGCGAGGTCGACTTCTGGCAGTCCGTTGGGCCAGAACAGCAGTTGCTGGCCCTGGCCGGGGCTGAGGTGCAGGGCCTGGGCTTTCCAGTTAGGCCATAGCACAGTCTGATCCAGGAATAGGATTTTGTGATAGGCGCCGCCCTCTTGCTTCCAGGTATCGTCCAACTCAAAACGGTGCGTGCCGATTTCAAAGCGCAGCTTTTGACCAGCCGGGACTTCGACCTCCAGGCGATTGATGCCTGGTTGGAGGGCGATGTTGTTCCCCTTGACCGGCTGGCCGTTGCAGAGGATGGCCGTGGCTTTATCCAGGCAGACCAGATCGGTAAAGGACGGCTTGACTGCATAGCGCGGGGTAGCCAGGAAGATGTCTCCAGCCGAAGAACCGAGGCTAAGCTGGAATGCGAAAGGCTCCTGCTCGGTCAGGGTAACCGGCATTTCCCAACGCTGGGCTGGCGCGTTGGCAGGGATGTCGACGTGTTCGGCGATGACATCGCCATTTTGGCGTTGGCGTTGCTGCTGCCAGCGCAGGAGTTCCGGCCAAGGTTGGCTCAAAGTGATTGAGCTGACATTTTGGCTGGAGCGGAATTCCGGAAGGTCAAGGCGTCCGATTGCCGGAACTAGGCCGGCAAAGCGCAGTGTTGACCAGTCGTCATCAATGTGGAAGGCGCGGCTTAAATGCTGCCAGGCGCTGGTTTCATTGGATCTTTTTTCTATGCGGCCAACCAGAAAACGGCAGGTCGGCTTTGCTTCATCGGCCAGTCCCAGGGCAGCCAGCGGAATGGCGGCCTCAATTGTCCAATAACCGGATTCAACTCTGGTCTGGCAGCGGATGCCGGAGTTCCAGCTCAGGTCGCGCGTACCCCAGAAGTCAGGTCCGCGGCCGTGCGAGTCCAGGACAGCGCCATTGGCATTGATGAAGAAATCATACATCACCGGCTCGGCGTCGCCATGACTGATGATGAAGACGATGCAGTCGTCTTTGAGGATGGCCTCGTCATCCTGGGCGGTAGCGTTTTTCTGGAAGGCATGCGTCTGGTTGGTTTCTGGCTGCAGGCAGAATGCTTCAGCTCGGATGCCGAGATAGAGGAAGGCGTCGTCATAGCCGAGCTGGGCAGTGGTCTGCTCCTTGGCTGGCCCGCCGTTGGCTGGCAGCATGAACGGCCCCAGCTTGATGCTTTCCTGCCAGAGAGCATCGTCCAGAACGCCGTCTATCTGCGGCGGCGTCGCAGTCTTGCCCAGGGTCAGAAGACCTTGACGTGGGGGCTCAGCCGCCCAGGAGGCTGCAACAGCGAGAATACTTCCTAGCAAAAGATTACGGCACATTTGAGGCAATTCCATGTCATGCTCCTGGCAATTTATGTTGGTATAAAAGGTGACAGGTGGTTTACAATTCGCAGCCCACCCAGTTGGGGTGGCACCTGATCCAGTTGCCGCCGTCGCGGCCAGTCAACTTCCAGTCAAATGCTGGCAGTACCTTGCATCTCTTTTTGTAGTCGCTGAAAGAATGTCCGGCTACATGACCGTCCATAAAGGCGGTGTTGATGACTGAATCGCGGCCGTGGCGCATTTCCAGGGCATAGTTATAGTTGCTGGTGAAGGCCTGACGGGGATAGATGACGGGTGCGTAGTCGAAGGCGTCGGAGAAAGTGGAAGTGTAGGCTCCGCCGCTGGCCAGTTTGACGCGTTCATTGGGTGGAGTGTCAGCGAAGGTCGCCTGGCGGGTCGGGTGCTGGAAAAAACGCCAGTTGAGCTGCACGGCCTGGGTTCGCCAATTGGTAAAGCCAAAGACGAATGCGGCGACGCCGTAGTTTTGGTTGGCGCCGGTGTAGGCCCAGTGCAGGGCTGACGGGCAGCGCAGGGTTTCGCGCGTAATGTACTGGTCCTCGACAAACTGTCCCCACCAGCGGCTGGCTTTGCTGTAATAGTCCTTGTAGAAGCCGCCCGGACACCATTCGTCATTGTCGCTGGTGTAGAATTGCCAGGCCATGGCGAGTTGTTTCAGATTGTTGACGCAGGAAATGCTGCGGGCGCGATCCCGGGCGCTGGACAGAGCCGGCAGGAGCATGGCGGCTAAAATGGCGATGATCGCAATGACGACCAAAAGCTCAATCAGCGTGAAACGGCGTTGTGTTGTCATGGTGATGTCCCTTTCAATGGAGTTTTTAGTCTGCCTTGAAAATTGCTACTTTGGTTTTGATCAGTTCCGAAGTCACTGGTTCGCAGTTCAGCATCGCTGTCAGCATCTGCATCGCACGGAAACCGGCGTAGAAGAAATCTTGCTCCAGAGAGGCCAGGTCATGGTTGACGTGATTGAGGAAGTCGCATTTGTTATACGAGACTAGGTGGAAGTCGCGGCCAGTCTGCCAGCCGAGCGAGGACATGATCCCAAGCACATCCAGCGCATGGTAGTCGGAGGGTACGAACAGCCCCAGCGGCTTGCAACCCAGGTGCCGCTGTAAGGCCGCTCGTAGACACGCACGGTCGGCATGGATGTCTGGCGTCGGCAGGGGCAGGTTCTCGTGCACTGCCGTGATCCCGCGCTCATGCAGATAGTCGCAAAAACCACGGGCTCGTTCCTGGTAATACACAGAAGCTAAGCTCAAAACGAAATATTCCGCGCAGGCCTGCTGATGGAGATGCGCCGCCGCCTGACGGCCGCCGTCATAGTCGTCGAATTTAAGTACCACCATCCGGCCCGAGGCCAGTTCAGCCTGGAACCGCTCATCCGGAGGCGCCGTGTTGAACAGCACGACTTTGCCGTCCTTTTGGCAGAATTCCCGCAGCAGACGCGCGAATTCCCCCGGATGATGGAGGTGTTCGCTGTAGTATACGATGATGCCGAGATTCTGCTGATGCGTCACCGTGCGGAGAAAACGAGCCAAGTCGGTGCTGCCGCCAAAATAAAGATTCAAGGCCAGGTTGTTTTCCGTCGCCACTTGCGATATGCCATTGATGGCGTCGCAGATCAGCGACCGACAGAATGTAGGCATGAAAATGCCAATCGCGGGATGCTTCCGGCGGCTGATGCAGGACGCTGCATAATTCGGCGTATAATTCATCTTGGCGACAGCGGCGCGAATCTTCTGCCGCGTCTGCTCCGATACCGTGCTGGACTTGTCCGGAGAAGGATTCAAGGCCCGCGAAACAACCGATACCGAATACCCTAATTTCTTAGCTATATCTTTGATGGTCATGGTGATATATCTAATTGAAAGAATCCAGCAACCGGTTGCTGAAATGATGGCTTTGCACTGGTTGCGACAGTCAAGGGGGGAAGAAAAAATCCAGCAACCGGTTGCTGGAAATACTCTACAACGCCAATTATTGCTGTCAAGGGGGAGGAGGCGATTTTTTTTGAATTATTGTAATCGCCGTAGTGGGGTATGCCTTTAAGCGCCTACGGCGCAAAATGTATGCATAAATGCTTGTTAAGCAGCTCACTACGATAGTGGTAAGATATGATTGCTGAAAGGTTGAACTACGTACGGCAACCTGAAGGTTGAACTACGTACTGCAACCTGAAGGTTGAACTACGTACTGCAACCTGAAGGTTGAACTACGTACTGCAAGCTAAAGGTTGAACTACGTACGGTGCCTGGAAGCATACAAGTATTCATCACAAGATTTCGCCCATCATTTAATTATTCCGTCGGTGCCGGTAAGCACCAGTTTTAAGATATTTTCTTTTTGTCTGCCGCGCCATTTTGTGGGATTTAGGGAGGTCAGAGTTTCCTGGTCCAGTCCGCTGTCCGAGTCTGACAAGTGCAGGTCGAAGCCGAACACATCGCCGATTTCCGGGCGTTTTGTCACTCCTAGCAATTTCCATGGAATGCGCGCTTCTATCAGGTATCCATCTTCTCTTGGCATGGAAGCCACATCCACGCTGCTGGAATCCGTTTCGCTAGGTGCTGCAAAGTATGCTTCGGCGCTCAGGTCGCTGAAAATATCTCCTGTGGGTTGCTGTGTGCCGGGTGAAAATGCGATGATGCGCCAATCCGATTCCATTGGCCCTTTGGCATTTTCTTCGTAGCGCGGCACAAAGGTCATTTCTACATGATCACAACGAAACATTTCTTTCCCGCCAGCTATGGTTATTTTCTCATCGACCACTTCGGCGAGCAGATAGAAATAATTGCTGTCGTAGCAGACTTTAAAGCTGCCGGAAAGGTCCTCTTCGCCCTCCCACTTGGCTTTCCCCCAGGTGACATTTTTCTCTTCCACTTCAAAGGCAGGCAAGCGTTCCCATTCTCGTATGTCGCCGTCAATCACCGGCGGTGGATCCGGCTTCAGAGGGCAGGCAAAAACCAAGCTGGGTTCAGCAGCGTAGGCAGCCTGCAAAAGCATGAGGCTCAATAGAACAGTAGTCTTGAGCAAATTGGCAGTCTTGTTGTTTTTCACAGCGCTCTTCTCACATTTATGTTTTCTTGAAATTTTATGGGTTCCAAAGCAGGTGCGGTTGTTCAACCACCAAAAACAAGGTTCCTTTCGGCGAGGTTGCCGCGCAAATCAATTCTATTTCGTTTTCTCCCGGTTGCACCAGCTTGCTGATGTCCAAACGGAAATTGAATGGGTTTCGGTCCTCCTCGCTCACTGGGCAGTAGGGATTTTCCACGCTAATGGGATAAAAGGCCGGTGAGTAATAAGTTACAAACCCGCGATTGGTGCTGAAAACGGCCTCCCGCCCGTTCGCAGTAGTGAACTGGTTCTTGGGCTTTAATAATTCCGCTGCACCAAGCTGCTTGCCATTGACCAAAACACGCAGACCAGCAGTGTAGCCAGCCAGTCGCATCGAGTCAATACGCGCCGAGAGACGTAACTCTACTTTTTGCTTCGCACCGTCCGGTAGATTTACCTTGAATTTGGCCGGGGTCTTGCTTTCCAGGCAAAGGCGTCCCAATGCGCCTAAAGGCAGCAGAGTTTGGCTTGCCGACAGGTTGCACAGGCCGTTTTCAGGATAGACCTGGAAGCTTTGCTGTCCTTTGTTGTCGATAACCTCAAGGGCATAAGTGGCGTAGCCGGGAGCGGCAAAAACCTTTTCAAAGTTCTTGGTATTGGCGGCAAGCTTTCCGCTGTCATAGAACAGACCTTCGTGGCTGCTCCATAGCTTGACCTGCTGCAATCCCTCGGGATTCTCAGCTGCGGTCTTGAGCTGCACTTCGCCGAGCTTTACCACGATGTCGTCAAACCACTGCTCGCCGCTTTGGTCATAATGGCAGAGATGCAAGGTGGCTGCCTTCAAGCCTTTCTTGACAATGGGCTGGCTCTTGTCTAAACGCAGCCAGTCGTATTCCTCATTGGGCAGAATGGGCAAGGGTAAATAAGCGGAACTGCGGTCGGCGTAGGTGACCTGCATGGCCACGGCGCCGGGCTTGGCATCCAGGTCTGGGTCTTGCTTACGAGCCGAAAATCCCACATATAGAGGTGCGCCGGCAGCAATATTGCCGGAGAAGGTCAAGCGCTGATACAGACCCGGACGCTGCCCTGCCTCCCCGCTCACCTTGACGCTTTGCGAACCGCTGGCAGCGGTTTCCCGGTCCAGGCTCACCCTGCTTTCTTGGCCTTTCACTGCTTGCCAAGGCGTCAGGCCGTCAGCCTCAAAATCAGAGTTTTTAACGAGATTCGGCAGTGGCAGAGCCGGTTCGGAGCTGATGCTCAGGCGGCTGGTTTGCGCTACTAGCGCGACAACTGGAACAAATGCGGTTAACACAAGAAAACGCAGCATGTAATTTCCCCTCCAAGATTATTTCTTCACTAGGGCACAACTTTCAAATTCGTTCAGTTCTATCAAGTAGTATCTGCGTCCATCCTTTTCGATGCTTTTCAGCTCCCGCTGCACCTCATAGCCGTTGGCGTCAAAGAAATGCGCCTCGGCCTCTTCTTTTGCACCTAAGCTGTAGTAGCCGGATTTTTTGGTGATGATGCGTTCATCGCCAATGATATATCCTTCCCCCAGCGTATTTGGCGTGATGGGGAACATGTAGCGCGTCAACGTGGGATGCGTAAACGGCTCCACCTGTTGGTGATAATAGAAGTAGAGGCTGCCGAAGTCCAGGAAGCGCAACATGCCGCGGTAGCAATCTAATTCATTGCGCTCCGTGATATGATCGCCCAGGCCGATGGGGGTGGAAAGATGCGAGCAGTAGAGATTGGTGACAGCACCAGTTTCCATAAAGGCAATGAATTTGTTTTTGACAAATTGCTCGGTCATGGTCTGAGTATAGCCGCCTCCGCCGTTGGCAATAAGACGCAAATCATGCTTGACAAACATTTCCAGCATGCGCAGACGCCAAGGCAGAGTCGCCAATACCACGGAGGTTTTCAGGCGCAGGATTTCATGCGTGCGCGGGTCGATGTCAGCGCTTAGCCCGTCCCAGGGTTCGCCATAGTGGTAATCCGTGGCGCTATGGGTGAATTCATCCCAGAAGATGCCGTCCAGCTTATATTCATCACGCAGGCGGATCAGTCTTTTTTCCTGCATGTCAGCCCAGCTGCTGCCCTCCACTGGCATGAACAAGGGCAGGTTTGGATTCCTGTAATCAGCCTGCTTGCCCGAAGGGGTGAGGATGCGGTCTTTCTCGAAGTCGCCTTCCATCAGGCTTTTGATATCTATGTAACAATGAAAATAGTGGAAAAGCTTGACGCTCGGCCTGGCTTGGCGAATTTTCTCATGGAAGGCCGTATGTATTTCCGGCTTGGCGCTTTTATTCCAGGCGGTGCCATGTGCATGTTCTTTCAGCGCACTGACGGCGCCGTCGCAGACATAGTCGGCGCTTTTGTTATGCAGCCAAGCGGCGATTTCTTCGACGCTGTTATCCTTCCCGATGCGGTCATAGTCCGGATTAAATGTTATCACGCCGGGCGGGTAGGGTGACAGGAAAGCGAAGCCTGCGGGTATCTCGTAATTGACTTTCAGAAAACGCCGCATGGCATTGATCTGATCATAGTAGCCGTCTTTTTGGGAGGGGAATATGGCAAAGCTCATTTCCTGGGTCACGCCGGGCATGATCACTAAATTGTCGTCACCTATGCCGTAGTAGCCCATCGCTGCAAAAGCGCGGAAATGCGCCCTGAAGACATCGCTTAGCGCCAGCAGGCCTATGGAGCCGCCGGCCTCAGGCATGCAAATGGTGGTGGCATTGATATTGTTGCTGCCGTTGCCGCGCTTGGAATAAATGCGATAGCCGCAGAGGCGGTACTCTTTCACCTTGTCCAGGCGCAGCTTTTGCCTGTACATCAGCGGCAGGTTGCGGTCGCTAAGATTCGTGATGCGGTCCCGCACCACAAGAGCCTCGTCGTTTCTTTCTATGCTGCGCTCTATGCGAAAGTTAGGGGTGCGGGCTGAAAACTTGTTGCCGGCCAGGCTTACATCGCTGAGGCTTTGATCCTGCTCGGCCGATAAATGCGCCCAGCCGGGAATCAATGACAGATCGCACTCGACCAAGTACTTTTGACCCGCCAAATCAATTTGCACCGCGCCGCCGGGGCTGAGTTCAGCCTGATATGGAACCGGGGCGACGAGGTCTGGCATGATGAAAGGCAATTCACCTGCCTTGAGGCACGACAACAGCAGGAAACATAAAAAGAGGCTAGAGGTTTTTAGATTCATGTCTGGCTTAGTTCCTCTTCAAGTGTGGTTGATGATAAATCCGGTGAAAAGCCCCCATGGCCTGCGCAATGTTTTTTTGCGTTAGACTCGCGCAAGCCGGGTTGTCATAATGTTTAATTGACATCTATCCTATATAGACCTTGCCCTTCTCACGGGCAGTGTTAAGCGCAGGCAGCAGCATGCTGGCTAAAGCCGCGATGATGACGATGACTACTAACAATTTAATTAGGGTGAAACCCGCATGGCCGGCTTTTTTCGTGGCAACATTACTTAACATACTCATGTTTTTCGTTGCTTGTGACTACTTAGGGGCTGTTAAATTATTAGTTTTACAGACGAGTCAAGTTGGGCGGGGTCTGATGGCATAATTCCATTCAGGATGAAAATCATGTCCAAGAATAT
>MWEG01000051.1 GCA_002070945.1 Lentisphaerae bacterium ADurb.Bin082 | reverse complement strand
AGGCATGCCGGCCAGGGTCATCACACCCAGTATGCCGCCCAGTAGGTTGCTTGCCTTCATCGACCGTTCCTTTGCTGGCTTGACTACTCTTCTCTCTGGCGTGAAATATTCATCCGCTGCTGGCGCAGATTTCCCAGGCGCACCCTAAAAAAATCTGCGCAATCTGCGGATAATGATTGACTAGTCCACGCCTGAGAGTGAACTTTTGCTTCCGGCTGTCGGTTCATATTTCTGCTTGTTCATCGGGCGCACTTTCAGCGTACCGTCAAAGGCGGCCTGAATGCGTGTTCTGGCGATGTCTATATATTTCGGTTCGATTTCAGCTCCTGCACCGCGCCTTCCGTGCCTGAAAGCTGCAATGATGGATGTCCCGGTTCCGACAAACGGATCAAGCACCCAGTCCGCTTCGTTGCTCATGGAAAGCACAAGGCGTTCAATCAGCCCGACCGGGAATTGGCAAGGGTGGTCTGTTTTTTCCACGTGGTTGTGTTTGACGTTGGGAATGTCCCAGACGTCCCCTGGATTCTTGCCGAGTGGGTTGCAGGAATATTGCCCGGCTTTCGGCCCCTTGAAATATTTTTTGCCTGGGTATTTTTGCGGGATGCGTACCGGGTCGAGGTTGAAGACATATTTGTCCGTATCGCGGGTGAACCAGAGGATGGTTTCATATCTTCCGGAGAAGCGGTTCGAGCAGTGCAGTCCGTGTTCAAAGCTCCAGATGATGCGGTTGCGCATGACCAGGCCGAGTGAATCGAAGACCGGATAGAGGACAATGTCCAGCGGAATGATGGAGCCTTTATCGACATAGTTTCCGACTTGCCAGCAGATGCTGCCGGTGTCAGCGAGTACGCGTACGCATTCTCGGATCACCTGCTCTTGGAACTGAATGTAATCATGCAGCTGGCGTTTCTTCTCGTATTCCTTGCCGATATTGTACGGGGGCGAAGTGACAACCAGCTGGATGCTGCGGTCTGGTATCTGCTTCAGCAATCGCAGGCAATCGCCGGGATAAAGAACGGCGTCCGCCTTCGGCTGAAAGCTGTCTGCCAAGGTAAAGGTATGTGAAAACAGGCTGGGGCTAGTCATGGCTCTTCCTCGAAGTTCTGCTGGAAATGCTTGATCGTGCTTTCCTACATGTATCCTTACGTTTTCCGCTCCTTTATTCCATGAGAATGTGATGCGTCCCTGTACATTGAGCCGTATGCTGCAATATCTGGGCTGCCCCGCCAGTGCCTCAAATCTGTTGCCTGGCGGCATTCGCAAATCTTCCATCCTTGAAAAGACACTGTCCTTGACTTGCCATAATAATCGTATTATTTCGCCGTCGGCAACTGTTTCGCTTTTGGACGCCGACAGCTACGGCTATGAGGTTCTGAAAATTGATTGATGGACGTCGCTTGTGAGCGAAACAAGCGGCGCCTTCCAGTGACTGGCGCACGGAACGCCGGCGTTGTGGGAAGAGGACTCGGTTTTGCGCTGTCCTCAGTCGGCGTAGATTCGGCGGGTGGCGGCGCGGCCGATGGCACAGAGGATTTCGTGGGGGACGGTTCCGGCGCGGGCGGCCAGGTCGTGAATCGTGATTTCCTGGTCGCCCTGGCGTCCCAGGAACACCGCTTCGTCATTCAATGCCGCGCCTGGGATGTCTGTCACGTCGAGCATGATCATGCTCATGCAGACGGTGCCCAGAATCGGGGCGTGTTGGCCTCGAACCAGGGCTGAGCCGCTGTTGGAGAGGTGTCGCAGGTAGCCGTCGTCATAGCCGAGCGGAGCAATGGCGACGCGGCTGGGCCGCTCAAGGGTGCGGAGGCAGTTGTAGGAAATGGTCGAGCCGGCCGGCAGGTCCTTGACGGAAATAAGCCTGGTGCGCAGCGTCATGGCTGAGCGGGTGCTGACAACACGGCCGTCAGCGTTGGCAGCCGGCGCGTACAGGCAGATGCCTGGACGCGCGAACGGCAGGTCCGGAAAACGGCGGTGCAACCACGCCGTGGATGCGCAGAGGTGATTTTCCTGGCAGGATGGAGGCAACGTGGCCAGGATGGTTTTGAAATGGGCGATTTGCGCCTTGGTGACCGGGTGTTCGCCGTCATCGGCCTTGGCCAGATGGGAGAAAGCACCGCAGAGGCGCAGTCCAGGCAAGGCCGAGATGGCGGCAGCTGCGGCAGGGACTTCTCCGGGCAGGAATCCGAGGCGCCCCATGCCGGTGTCAATCGTCAGGTGAAGATGAAAGGTCGCACGGCGCCGGACGGCGACTTCCGAGAGGGCGCGGGCCATCTCAAGATGCGGACAGGCCAGGCGGAGGTCTGGCGCCAGCGCCTTCTCTGCTTCGTGCGGCAGGGCGCCCAGCAGCACCCAGACTGGCGCGGTGACGCCGGCCTGGCGCAGAGCCAGGGCTTCGTCAAGGCGAAACACGGCCAATCGCTTGGCGCCGGCTGAGAGCAAAGCGATGCCGGCTTGCGTGAGGCCATGGCCGTAGGCATCCGACTTGATGACCGGAACCAGCTCGCACGAGCCGGCGTGCCGTTGCAAATCCTGGAAATTGCGGCGCAGAGCGCCAAGATGAATGATGACTTCGGTTGGATACATGGAGAAATCCGTGGAAAGGGCTGGATAAACAACCTACGTCAGCAATCCCGCTGGCCCTGTCCAGGGAAGTGCCAGGCCGGCGCAGGGCGTTGCGTCATCGCCAGCCGGCGGGTTCAGAGCGGGAGCGAATCGATCAGTTTCGCGGCGCCGTAGCGGAGGCAGTCGGTGGTGGGCAGGCCAGTTTCGTCTTCAAAGCGGGCGACGGCTGCCAGGGCTTCATCGTCGCTCATGTCGGCGGTGTTGAGCGCGATGCCGGTCACTTTGGCGGCAGGGAAGGAGCCGCAGCAGGAGGCGACCGCTTCATACAGGGCAGCCACTTCGGAAAGGGGAGGGATTTTCAGCCAGGGAAAGTCGCGCAGGGTGACGCGGTCGGCGCGGTGGTTGAGGATCATGGCGGTTGGGCAGGAACCGCGCAGGAGCGGCAGTGTCGCCGTGCTGCCTGGATGCAGCAGGGAACCCTGGCCTTCGATAATGAGCAGGTCGCAGTCGGCCTGCTCAAGGACGCCTTGTTCAATGGCGCCGCAGGCATAGTCGAGCTTGATGGCGTCAAGGGGGACGCCGCTGCCGCAGATGATGATGCCGATTTGGCCAGTAGCCAAAAAGTTGGTCTTGATTTTGCGCCGCCTAGCTTCCTCCAACATCAGCAGGCCCGTCGTCATTTTGCCGTTGGCCATGTCGGTGCCGACAATCAGGACGCGCTGGGCGGCCAGTTCGCGGGCGCGTCCCTTGCCGACGCCGATCCCGCTCGGTTCCTGCCGGACATCCCAAATCCATTGCCCTGGCCTCAGGTTGCGATAGCGGTCGCCGAGGCGCTGGTGGAGGCCATTGATGAGGGAAAGCCCTGCAGAGACAGCCTGGTCAAGGGCCGGGTACCAGCTTTCCGGAATCAGGCCTCCGGAGGGCGCGCAGCCAAGCAGGACGGCCTTTGCGCCCAGGGCGGCCGCATCAGAGACCGTGGCGACAATCGGGCAGTCAGGACGCGGCGTTTTTGGCATGACCTCACCGGCCTTCTTGCCGGCCTTGGTGCTGTCGATGATAGCGACGACCGGGTTCTGGGAGAAGCGGAGGATGCCATAGCCCATTTTGCCAAAGGGGTTGCCAAAGGTGCTTTCCATGTAGATGGCGATAGGCAGGTCAGGAGTAAGCATGGTGGGGAGAACTTTCGCGGTTGAAGGGGAAGGAGGCGGGCAGGGCGGCGGCAGGAGGAAGGCTGGTCAGTTCGATATGGATTTGGGCTTATTTGTCAAAGTCACCTGGCCAATCAGGGATGACCGCGCCGTGTCCGGGTCGGTCATTGGGAATGACGCAGCCATCGATGAGTTCAGCGCCAGTGGCAGGGTCATTGGTCAGATTCAAGTGGGAATCAAGGTCGATATGGTCAAACAGGGCGCTCAGGGCGGCGCCGGCTGAGATGGAGACTGAGGATTCGCCCATGCATCCAATCATGGTTTTGAGGCCATGGGCGCGGGCGGCGGCGACGATGCGCAGGGCCTCGGTCAGCCCACCGCATTTCATCAGCTTCAAGTTGATCCCGTCAACGCGGTCTGCCAGCTTGGGGACGTCTTCCGCGAACCAGCAGGATTCGTCAGCATAAATGGGCAGGACACGTTTCCGGAACAGTTCCGGCAGCTGGTCTTCAGCGCCTTTGACTAGAGGCTGCTCAATGTAGTCTACGCCTCGTTCCGCCAGCCAGGTTTGCATCTGGAGGGCGTGCGCCAGCGACCAGCCGCCATTGGCGTCGACCCGGATGACAGCGCCAAAGGGGGCGGCAGCCTGCTTGGCAGCGAGGAAATGCTCCCGGTCGGCCTCCAGACCGTCAGGAGAGCCGAGCTTGACTTTGAGGAATTTGGCCTTGGTGCGATGAAGGATTTCGGGCACGCGCTCGCGGGTGATTTCCGGCGGGTTGATGCCGATGGTGAGCGAGGTCGGCACAGCCCTGGGGGCGAGGCCAAAGATTTTCCATAGCGGCATCTTGGCGGCTTTGCCGAGGGCGTCCCAGAGGGCCATGTCAAGGGCGGCCAGCGCCCGCGGCCGGACGCCGGCCGAGCGAGCCAGCTGCCAGATGGCCTGGATGGATTGCTGGTCTGCTGGGAGGGTCGCCAGGAACGGGGTCAGTTCGGCTATGCCGGTGTCGCAGTTTTCGCCGTCCTCGGTCGTGGTTCCGGCCAGCTCGCCAAGGCCGGCCTGACCCAGGAAGCGTACCGCCAGGAAGAGGTTTTCAGAGCCGGCGCTGACGCCGCGGCTGATCCGCAACGGATAGCGCTTGGACAGGAAAAGGCGCGTGAAGGTCACTTGCATGTTGTGCGTCCCGGATTGCAGGTGAATAGCAACATCGAACGAAAATATCAATATAACAACAGGTCGCCCCTCCTGCCATTCAAGCCGGTGGAAAAATTGCCGCTGCCGCTTGGCTGGCCGCGGCGACAAAAAAGGGCGCCGTCGCAGGCATCTGCTGACGGCGCCCAAGCGGTTCAGGCTTTTGTTTACAGCCTGGACATCGCCGTGATGATGGCCGCGCAGATGTACTTGTTGTCAGCGTCTGGCATGGCGGGATGGAGCGGCACGCAGAAGATGGTCTTGGCCAGATGTTCGGTCACTGGGTTGGATTGACCGCGTGTGTGCTCGGCAAGCTGCTTGCGGTTCGCGTAGACGGGCGGGTTGGCGATGACGCAGCGGAAGCCGAATTCCTTCTCAAAGGTGGCCATCAGCTGGTCGCGCTTGGCGCCGGCCCATTCATCCTTGACGCGGCAGGTGTAGAGATAGTAGCTGTGGTAGCAGTCAGCCGGCTCAAACGGCAAAATCAGCCCGGGGACGCCAGCCAGCATGCGGTTGCGCTCGTGGGCGATGCGGCGCCGACCAGCGATAAAGCTGTCCAGCTTGCTGAGTTGAACCAGGCCAACGGCGGCCTGGACCTTGGTCATCACGTTGGAAGTGCCCCAGGCATTAACGCCGCCGCCGTACATGCGCACGGAGTGCGCGTACTTGTCCAAGTCTTCATCGTCAGTGGTGATCATGCCGCCTTCGCCTAAAGTCGTCATGTTTTTCATGGTATGGAAGGAAAAGACGGTGGCCCAGCCGGCCTTGCCGATTTTGCCGCCCTTGTAGCCGCCGCCGCAGGCGCGAGCAGCGTCGCCGATGACCTTGGCAGGCCCATGCACAGGATGCGGGTTCGCCTCGGCAATGGCGACATACTCGTCAATAGGGGCGGACAGGCCGTTCATGTGAACCGGGAAGATGGCCCTGGTCCGGGGCGACATCTTGCGCTTGACGTCTTCCGGGTCGAGCTGGAGAGTGTCAGGCCGGACATCGCCCCAGATCACCTGGCCGCCATGACCGTACACGGAGAGGGCGGAGGCCACGTAGTTGCAGGACGGCACGATCACCTCGTCGCCGGGCTGGAGCTTCAGATAGCGCATGACGATGTCAATGGCAGGCCCGCAGCTGTTGACCGCAGTGGCGTACTTGGTCCCGCAATAGTTGGCGAAAGCCTGCTCAAAGTCGGGAATCGGCGGCGCGGAAAAACCGAACCCGACGGTCGGGTCCATGGAGTCGCGCATGCATTGCACAACTGCGTCGATTTCCTCCTGGCCGTAGCTGCTCCCAAGAAGCGGCTCGCCGCTCCAAAATTTGGTAGGACGGTGGGAAAGAGCCTCGGTGATCTCATGTTGAAGCATCATGGTTTCGGTCTCCTGTGCAAAATAAGCGTGGATGGATGGACGCCCGGAAAAGACATTTATTATTCCGATATTATTTATAGTATAGATTTAATCGCGGCTCGCAAATCGCAAGGCATGGAAAATATTGTCTTTGACATGGATAAAATTCGCATAATGGCCGCTTCTGCCCGCAGTGCAGAGGGCGGTGCAGCAATGCCTCCACCCCAGACTAAAGTCTGGGGGCAAGCATGGCTAAGTGCCTGCGGCGCAAAAAGATGTGGACATATATGAATTATGAATTATGAATTATGAATTATGAAATGCGCCTCGGCATTCGGCATTCGGCATTCGGCATTCGGCATTCGGCATTCGGCATTCGGCATTCGGCATTCGGCATTCAGCATTCATCATTCAGCATTCGCCTCTAAAAAAAGGGCGCCGTTGCAGGTATCTGCTGACGGCGCCCAAGGGGCAATTCAGGCTTTTGCTTACAGCCTGGACATTGCCGTGATGATGGCCGCGCAGATGTACTTGTTGTCTGCGTCTGGCATGTCGGGATGGAGCGGCACGCAGAAGATGGTCTTGGCCAGGTGTTCGGTCACCGGGTTGGATTGGCCGCGCGTGTGGTCAGCCAGCTGTTTGCGGTTCGCGTAGACGGGCGGGTTGGCGATGACGCAGCGGAAGCCGAATTCTTTATCCAGGGTGGCCATCAGCTGGTCGCGCTTGGCGCCGGCCCATTCATCCTTGACGCGGCAGGTGTAGAGATAATAGCTGTGGTAGCAGTCGGCCGGCTCGACCGGCAAAATCAGCCCGGGGACATCAGCCAGCATGCGGTTGCGCTCGTGGGCGATGTGGCGCCGACCAGCGATGAAGCTGTCCAGCTTGCTGAGTTGAACCAGGCCAACGGCGGCCTGGACCTTGGTCATCACGTTGGAAGTGCCCCAGGCATTGGCATCAATACCGTACATGCGGACGGAATGCGCGTACTTGTCCAAATCAGCATCGTCAGTGGTGAGCATGCCGCCTTCGCCTAAAGTCGTCATGTTTTTCATGGTATGGAAGGAAAAGACAGTAGCCCAGCCGGCCTTGCCGATCTTGTTGCCCTTGTAGCCGCCGCCGCAGGCGCGGGCTGCGTCGCTGATGACCTTGGCCGGCCCGTGCACCGGGTGGGGATGCTTCTCGGCGATGGCGATGTAGTCATCAATGGGAGCGGCCAGGCCGTTCATGTGAACCGGGAAGATGGCTCTGGTCCGAGGTGACATTTTGCGCTCGACGTCTTCGGGGTCGAGCTGGAGTGTGTCAGGCCGGACGTCGCCCCAGATCACCTGGCCGCCATGCCCGTACACGGAGAGAGGAGAAGCCACGTAGTTGCAGGACGGCACGATCACCTCGTCGCCCGGCTGGAGCTTCAGGTAGCGCATGATGATGTCTATGGCCGGGCCGCAGCTGTTGACCGCAGTGGCGTACTTGGCGCCGCAGTACTTGGCGAAGGCCTGCTCAAAGTCGGGAATGGGCGGGGCAGAGAAACCGAACCCGACGGTCGGGTCCATGGACTCGCGGATGCATTGCACAGCTGCGTCGATCTCCTCCTGGCCGTAGCTGCTGCCAAGAAGCGGCTCGCCGCTCCAAAGTTTGGTTGGACGGTGGGAAAGAGCCTCGGTGATTTCGTGTTGAAGCATCATGGTCTTGGTCTCCTGTTCTAAATTTGAGGTGGATGGATGGAGGCCCGGAACAGTCGTTTGCTCCGTTATTACTACAATATAGATGAAATTGCAGTGTGCAAGCTGCGATGTATGGAAAAAGCTGCCTTTGACATGGATGAAATTCGCATGCTTGTATCTGTCAGCAGGCGGCTGGCCAGTCCTGCCCGCTGGCATTGGGCAGAACGGATGGGTGAGCAGAACGGTCAATTTTGCCAAAAAAACATGGCGCCCTAGTGTTATTTCGCGGCATTGTCCTTATATTTATTTAATATAGACGACGTACGGTAGATGTGGGATTTGTGAAGACGCTGACCAGAGCAGAGAGGAAAAGTGAGACGATGGGACTTTCGCGCAGTCTGACGTGTGTGCTTTTGGTGACTGTAGCCGGGCTGTTGTGCTTCGGGCTGGTGATGGTCTATTCAACCACCTTTGCCCAGGATGGGACGAAATATTTCTACCGACAGATGCAGTGGATGGGGATTGGCGTCGCCGGGATGGTGGCCGTCACCTTGATGCCGCGCGAATGGCTGTCGCGCTGGTCTCGGGTCATCCTGCTTTTGATTGTGGCGGCGTTGGCCTATCTGTTTCTCGCGCATGTAGCGGTGAAACTCTTCTCCAAACCCGCGCTGAGATTTTTCCCGCTGGTGCCCGGTCGCATCAAGGGAGGTTTCCGGTGGCTGCGGCTGGGACAGATTTCCATCCAGCCGTCGGAATTCGCCAAATTCGGCCTTATTTTGTATTTGGCGACGTATTATGGCACCCGCAGCCGGGAAACCATCGAGACCTGGAAAGGCGGCGTTCTGATCCCAGGGCTGGCCAGCGCCATGGTCTTGGGGTTTATTTTCCTGGGCAAGGACCTCAGCTCAACCGTGATTACGGCCAGCGTAGTGTTGGTGATGATGTTTTTGGCGGGGGTTCGGATGCGTTTCCTGCTGTCGTTGGTTCTGCTGGGGGCAGTGGCTGGCACCGCCGCCATTGCGTTGAATCCGGAGCGCGTCACGCGGGTGGTTTCATACCGTCATCCAGAGCTGCGCAAGCAGGGCGACGGCTATCAGCTGTGGCATTCGCACTTGGCGATGGGGTCCGGGGGCTTCCGTGGACGGGGGGTCACTCGCAGCATCATGAAGCGGGTGTATCTTCCGGAAGCCCATACTGACTTTATCCTGGCCGTCCTAGGTGAGGAGATGGGCTATCTTGGCGTCCTGGCCGTGCTGGGCTTGTACGTGCTGTTTCTCGTCAGCACGGTCGGCATAGCGCACTTGTGTCGTGACCCGGTCGATATGCTGATTTGCATGGGGGTAGGGTTCCTGGTTGCGTTTCAGGCTTTAGTCAACATCAGCGTGGTCAGCGGCTGGTGCCCGACAACCGGCCTGACCGCGCCGTTTTTGAGCTATGGCGGCTCCAGCATCATTTCGATCCTGCTGTGCGTCGGTCTGGTGTTCAACGCCTGTCGGCGCAACCTGGCGGCAATACACCAGGAAATGCTGGACACTAAAGTGATTCCGACGTATAAGGTGTTTCATCTGGCGCGGCCGGAATAGGGCTTTGGGCAGGCGTCCAAGGAAGGAAAGACAGGATGGATTTGAGTTCTTTGCTGGATTTGTGCGGGCTGCATAGCACTCCAGGCGATGAGGACGAAGTGGTGAGCTTTTTGCTGCGCTGTTGGCGTCAGCATGGTTTGGTTCCAGAGGTGTATGGCCGATATGCAGTCGCGACCCGGATTTCTGGCGCGTCGCCGTCAGCTCCGACTGTCCTGATTTGCGCACATGCGGATTCGCCGGGATATGTGGTGCAACGCGTGCTTAGCGACCGTCGCCGGGCAGTGGCGGTAGCGCTGGGCGGGGCGACCTGGGATGCTGACGAGCTGCCGACGCAGGAAGCTGTCGTGAAAACAGCGTCTGGCAGCGGGCTGTGTTTCTTGAACCAGTCGCTTCTTGAACGACAGGCGGTGGAGGTGTTCGCCAATATTGACGTCGCCCGCGGCGACCGTATATGCTTTCGACCCAAGGCTCGTATTCGCGGCAGCCGGGTGCAGGCGAGTTTTCTTGACAATCGAATTGGGTGCTTTCTGCTGACGCACCTGGCGGGTGTGCTGTCAACCCCGGCTGTGAATGTCGTGCTGGCAGCGACCGCGAGCGAGGAATTCGGCGGCTTTGGGGCGGCAGTGCTCGCATCGCGGGTGCAGGCAGACCTCGTCATTTGCCTGGATGCCACCTACGCTGACAAAAAACAGGATGTGCGTCTTGGCGGCGGGCCGGTTTTGACGTTGAGTGATGCGTCAGTGCTGGTCGGCCGGCCAGTCTGGAACGTGCTGGAGCGGCTGTCGCAGGCTTGGGAACTGCCGCTCCAGACCGAAATCTACAATAGCAGCGGCACTGACGCCCGTGCGTTTCCAGCCCAAGGCAGCCTGGCCCCAGTCCTGCCGTTGCTGATAGCGAGCGAGGGCAATCACTCACCGCAGGAAACGGCTGCTATCAGCGACTTGGAGACCCTTGCCGCTTGGCTGACTCAATTGTGCGGAGACAGCGCCGCAGTTGCGGAATTAATTGCGGCCGGGGTGTTTGGCGAAGCGTGATTGGCGCATTATAGTATACTTATGACTGAAGCGGCGATGGCTATGGTTCCGTCGCCGCATTTTTTGTCAGCGTCGAGATAATGATTGTTCCCAAGTGACATGACAGGGGCAAGGCATTGCGAAAACGCTCCACCCGGTTTGTGAATGGGAAAAATCATGATGAATGCGAATGAACATGAGGCAGCAAAAGGCCACGCCAGTGCGTCCATCCCTATTGTCGAGTCGGCGCAGACGCCAGCAGAGGATGGCTTGATTGACGTTCCAGGAGCCTTGCCTGAAGAAGACAGCCCCGCACCGCCAGAACCTACAGAAGCCTTGCCCGGCTCAGACGACGAGGCCGCTGAGACAGACGTTGCGCCCGAGCCAGAATCAGAAGCAGCGGCTGGCGCTGGGTTTCGCCATTTTGGCTTTTGTGCAGAGCTGATGCGCGGGATTGAAGAAGCTGGCTTTCAGACGCCGACGCCAATTCAGGAGAAAGCGATTCCAGAACTCCTGGCTGGCCGTGACTTGATCGGTCAGGCTTTGACTGGAACCGGCAAGACGGCTGCTTTTGGCTTGCCAGCCATGGAAAAGCTCCGCAACACCAGCGGGTTGCAACTTTTAGTGCTGGTTCCGACCCGAGAGCTGGCAGCGCAGGTGAGCAGCGAGCTTTTCAAGCTTGGCCGCTATACGGGGCTGCATACGGCCGCGTTTACTGGCGGACAGTCGTACACGCGCCAAGAACGGATGCTGGAAAAAGGCATCAATGCCCTGGTGGCGACTCCGGGCCGTCTTATTGATTTGATCGAATTAGGACATTTCAAGGAGGTCAACCCGTCCTTCATCGTCGTGGATGAAGCCGATGAGATGCTGGACATGGGCTTCCTGGATGATGTCAAGCGGATTTTCAGCGAATTCCCTGGCCCGCGCCAGACCATGCTGTTTTCAGCGACGATGCCGCGTCCGGTCGTGGCCTTGGCCCAGTCGATTCTGCGTGACCCGGTCGAGATCACAACCGCAGTACATGAGTCAACTAACAACGATATTGAGCAGTTGTTCTATGTGATTGAAGACAGTGAGCGGACGAATGCGATCATTCGCCTGATTGACGCCGAGGATGTCGGCAAGGCGATAATTTTCTGCCGGACGCGTGAGGAGACGGATTCCCTCAATATTCTTCTGGGCGGGCGAGGCTACAACGTGAATTGCCTGCATGGCGACATGGAGCAGGCTCAGCGCAACCGCGTGATGGCGGCGTTCCGACGCGGCGAGATTGATATCCTGGTGGCGACCGACGTCGCCGCCCGCGGCTTAGATGTTGACGACGTCACCCACGTCTTCAATTTCCATCTGCCCTTTGATTCGCGTGGTTACGTGCATCGGATTGGGCGTACGGGGCGAGCCGGGAAGACGGGCACGGCCATCACCCTGGTGACCCCGCGAGAAATGCGGCAACTGGAGTCCATCAAGAGGACGGTTGGGGCGCAGTTGGAGCACCGCCTCATCCCGACCCGCAGCGAAGTCACTTCCCAGCGCCTGAAGCGGATTTTTCATGCCTTGCATGACTACGAGCTTGATATTGATTTGCTGAACCAGGTTCAGACGCTGTCAGTGAATCAGGATGTCTTGGTTCTGATGACGAAGCTGTTGAAGCATCAGCTGTCAGGGGGTGCAGACCAAGGCCCGGAACACATTGGAGTCGATGGACAGCGTTTGAGCCGACTTCTGAACCCGCAGCCGCGCGAGTCGCGCAGCAGTCGCGGCGGCCGGCCGATGTCCCGTCGCGGTGGTGGCGGCGAGGGGCAGCGATATCGGCGTGAAGATTCTCGAACGCCGTTTGGCCGCAGGCCAGGCCGACAGGAGACCGAGGCGGCGACCACTCCGGTTGCTGAAGCGAAGTTGGCGCCAGCCAATGCGGTGCCTTCGATTGCCGAAGCGAAGCCGGCAGTGCCAGCTGATGTGACGACATCCCCGGTTGTCGAAGCGAAGCCGGCGCCAGCCAATGCGGTGCCTCCGATTGCCGAAGCGAAGCCGGCGCCGACACGGGAAGCAGTTTATGAGAAACCAGCAGCGTCGGAGCCAGTGAACCCCGCAGCTGCTCAGCCTTGGTGGGAACGCACGGCTGCAAAACCAGCGCCGCCAGAACGCACGGAATGGCCAGAGCGGGAACGCCCAGAACGCACGGAACGACCGCACGACGAACGCGGCGGTTTCGGCGGCGGCCGCGAAGACCGCCCTCGCCGCGGTCGCGACCGCGACGAACGCAGCGGTTTCGGTGGTGGCCGTGACGACCGCCCCTATCGTGGCCGCGACGAACGCGGCGGTTTTGCTGGCGGCCGTGACGACCGCCCCTATCGTGGCCGCGACGAACGCGGCGG
>MWEG01000050.1 GCA_002070945.1 Lentisphaerae bacterium ADurb.Bin082 | reverse complement strand
GTGCCCAAATGGGCGCTGTAGCAATAAAGACAAGGGGCTTCGTGCCTATTTTTTCTTAATTCTGGGGAAGTTGGGTTAGTAGACGATGGACTGTGGACAGAAGTGGACAATAGTGGAGAGTGGACGTGGACGGCAATGGACGTTAGTGGACGGTGGAGTGAGAGCACCAAAAAAAACAGCCTGGACTACATACGGCAGGCACCGTCCACCGCGTCCACAGCCACTTGCGCCGTAGGCGCTTAACCATGCTTAACCCCAGGCTTTAGCCTGGGGATAGGCATACCCCAGAAGGTGGTGCCCCGTAGGAGGCACTACAATCGCTGTGAACCGCCCAAAGGGTCAGAAAAAGTCTTGTTTCAAACATTTGTTTCACTCTCGATCAATAAAGTCGTATGCATGGGAGTTTATTGTGCGATTGACAGCGATGACCGGCAAGCAACGCAGTGCGCCTGGCTGCCGGTCAGAATTGGCTCAACAATAGAAATGATTCGGGAGGGATACTGCCATGATCGATGCGAAAAAACTACTTCTGATTCTTCTGGCTCTAACGTTTTGCGCGGTTCTCCCTGCGAGCGGCGACACTGCCGAGGCGTGGGACTATAGCGCTGACGGCGATGCCCTGACACGCGGTCCATTGCACGAGGCCTACGCCCAGCCCGTGACCTGGGACGCCGAAGACCGGTTTGTAGTCAGCCAGAAGCCGCCCGAGCCAATCCAGGAGATTCCGCCGGCCGAGAAGCCTGCTGGCGACAACGTAGTCTGGATTCCCGGCTATTGGCATTATGACGATGACACTAACGGCTTTATCTGGATTTCCGGTTGTTGGCGGGCGGTTCCACCTGGCAAGAGCTGGATGCCCGGCTATTGGCAGGAAACGGCTAGCGGCTATGAATGGGTGATGGGCTTTTGGAAGGACAGCGGCGCCAGCAACATTGTGTATCTGCCAACGCCGCCGGAAACGCTGGAGACAGGTCCTTCTTCGGCAGCTCCCTCGCCTGACTGCATTTGGGTTCCCGGCTGCTGGGTTTGGCAGCCAGGGACGGTCTGGCGTCGCAGCGGCTATGCCTGGCGACCTGGCTTCTGGGTGACGGCTCGCCCTGACTGGGTGTGGGTGCCAGCGCACTACGCCTACACGCCGCATGGCTACGTGTTCGTAGAAGGGTACTGGGATTACACCCTGGCCGACCGCGGCGTCCTCTTCCTGCCGATGCGATTCAGCAGCAGCGTGTATCTCCGGAGCGGATTCTGCTTTTCGCCCCGCCTCGTCATCGGCGTCGACTTGATTTGCAGCGACTTTTTCTTTTCCCCCTGGCGGCGGCACTACTTTTTCGGCGACTACTACGCAGTCCGCTATTCCAGCCTCGGTTTCTATCCCTGGTTCGCTTATCGGCACCGGGTGATGATTCATGACCATCTTTATGCTCATGCACGCTGGCGCCATCGCCACGAGCCGCATTGGAGCCGCGACAAGCGAAAAGAATTCGAGCATCGACGCCAGTACCAGGACGCCAGGCCGCCGCGGACGTACCAGCAGCACAATCAACTTGATCGGTCAAGGCCTGATTCGCGTGGCCAGGCCAAAGCATCGATTCGCCCTATCAATGAAATCACGCGCAACCATGACGGTCGCCGGAAATTCGAGAAGCTGGATCAACGGCAGCGCGAGGAATTCAGTCGGCGCGGAAACGACGTGGAGTCGTACCGGCGCGGGCGTTCAAAATGGGAAAATCCAGCTCCGGAAGGTTCGAGGCAAGGCGAGGCAGCAACGCCACCTTCAGGCCGCGAACGCCCAGGACGGCCAGGCCAGGGTTCGGGCGAGGCAACGCCACCTTCAGGCCGCGAACGCCCGGGAAAACCGGAGCTGGGTGAGGCAACGCCGCCTGCGGGCCGCGAGCGTCCGGGACGGCCAGGCCAGGGTTCGGGCGAGGCAGCAACGCCGCCTGCGGGCCGCGAGCGTCCGGGAAAACCGGAGCTGGGCGATGCAACGCCGCCTTCAGGCCGCGAGCGCCCGGGACGGCCAGGCCAGGGTTCGGGCGAGGCAGCAACGCCGCCTGCGGGCCGCGAACGCCCGGGACGGCCAGGGCCTGGCGAGGCAACGCCGCCTTCAGGCCGCGAGCGCCCGGGACGGCCAGGGCCAGGGTCTGGCGAGGCAGCGCCGCCTTGGGGTCGTGAGCGCCCGAGCCGGTCTGTTCCCGTCGACCGGCAGGTTGTTCAAACTGAGCAAAGCAAGCGTTTGAGCGGGTCGAGTCGTCCGAGCGTGGACAGGCCTTTGCCAGGATACAGTGAAAGCAAAGCCACAGTTCTTCCTGCTCGTCCGGTTTCGGGAAGCGCCGTTGACCGACGCCCGGCCCGGCCGCAGACCGTGCGCGTCCCGGAATCTCCGATTGGAAACGGAAGCTACTCCGACTACGGCGATCAAGCCATGCCACCGGAACTGCCGCAATACGAGACGCCACGCCGCCACGGCTCAATGACTGGCAGCCGGTCGAGTGGCGACTGGTCGAGCGGCGGTCGCCGCAGAATGCAGAGCCGTCCGTAGCGGTGACACCATCGGCACCCCCAAAAGCACTACGTTATGGAGAAAGACGAATGAAGAGCCTTCTTGCCGCTATTTTGGTTGTATGCAGCGCTGTTTCCAGCTATGCGGCTGGTGCCACGGTCAAGGCCAGCCAATTCGGGTATGACCGCCAAAACGCCACTAAATGCCTGCAAGCAGCGTTTGACTCTGACGCGGAAACAGTCATCATTGACCAAGTCGGCGCCGAATGGCTGGCCGGGGGCCTGTACATCAAACGGGACAACCTGACGATTGTCTTCGCGGAAGGCGTCACCCTGCGGGCGTTGCCCGGAGCTTTCCCCAAACGGCCCGATGCCTTCATTGCCGTCACCGGCCGTAAGAACATCACCTTCATCGGCCAGAAAGACTCGCAGGTGACTATGAACAAGGAGGAATATCGCCAGATTGACGCGCGCTTCCAGGGCGGGCATCGGCATGCGTTCCGCCTTATGAACAATGACGGCGTGACCTTCCGCGGCATGACCATCACTTCGTCTGGCGGCGATGGCATCTATGTCGGCCATGGCTGCCGCAATGTCCTGATTGAGGACACCTCCTGCCTTAACCACGCTCGCCAGGGCATCAGCGTCATTTCCTGCGAAAACCTGCTGATCCGAAATTGCCATTTTGACAATACCAGCGGCACGCCGCCCGAGGCCGGCATTGACTTCGAGCCTAATCTCAACAACGAATGCCTGATCCATTGCGTCTTGGAAAATTCCACGTTCAACGGCAATGCTGGCAGCGGATTCACGGCGTATCTGCCCAATCTTGATGGCAGTTCGAGGCCAGTGTCCATCACCGTGCGCAACTGCGAATTCAACGGCAACAATTCGGGGGCGATGGTTTCCAACAAGCGCCAGGCCGGCAATCTCCTGCTGGGCACCATCGCATTTGAAAACTGCCGCATCGCTGGTTCCAAGACAATCAATATGCGGGTAGCTGACGTAGGGGAGGGCTTCTCCTTTGCCATGACTGATTGCACGATTGACAATACCGGCCAGAAACAGGAAGCCCTGACTTTCACCTCCTCGACCATCCTGTCGCCAGACATCGGCAATATCGCGGTGAAGAATCTCCGCGTCATCGATGACCAGCCAGGTCGCGCCCCAGTCCGCTTCCAGCCTTTGTTCGGCTGCGGCGTGAATAAAGACGTGCAAGTCGATGTCACCATAAACGGCGAAAAATACGATGTCGCGCCGGTCTTGGCAACGATGCCGTCGTCCCAGCGTGAGAAAATCGAGTTGACCAAGGAGACGCTGGACGGGCTGGTTGCGCCGACCGTGACCGGCGATGTCCATAATCCAAAAGTGCCGACGCTGAATCTGCGCGGGAGCTATACGTTGCTGCTCCTGGCCAAGAAGGGCGATCAGTTTTCCATCTGGGTCAAGGCTGAGCCTGTTGTTCCTGGCCGGAAGCCGGCCAAGACGACCTTTGAGCTGAAGGACCCGAAAAACAAAACCGTCGAAAGCATTACGATGATGACGGACGGTTCGGAAAAGACGATCACGGCCACGGCAGCGCAGGATGGCATGTATAAATTCCTGATTCGGACGGCTGGGCAGAGGGCGTCGGTCTGGAGCGATCATCCTGGCCAAGGCCTAGTCGCCAGCCCAGACTTAGCGATGATCAGCCCGCGCGCCAAATTGTATTTTGAAGTGCCGGCCGGTGTTGTGGACACGGTGGTAGTCTTCAGCGGAGCAAGTGCTGTAGAGAGAATCAAAGAGGTGTCGCTGCTGGACGCGGCCGGCAACATCGTGCAGACGGCCAAGGACACCGAAGCCGCCTTGCTGCGGATCAAGCGCCCGGCTGACGCCAAAGCGGAAGTCTGGTGCCTTGACATCGGAGGCACAGTCGAAGACTGCCATGTACTCATGGGCAAGGGACTGAAGCCAGTCCTGGCGACCTCGCCAGACCTGCTGCTGCGCGCCAGCCAGAAGTAGGCTGATGCTTTATCCGCAGATGACGCTGATGACGCAGATTTTGTTAGGATGTGTTGCGCCCGCAGCTGCTGAAACACTAAAAGCGCGAAACATACGGCAAGCTGAAGCTGAACTACGTATGGTACGTGCGGCTGCGACCGTCCACTATGTCCACCTTTTCAGGCGTCTTTTTTCAGCATCTGGGCGATGATGTAGCTGGCATTCAGGTCAAAGGCTGGTTCTGGCTGGCAGCGTCTGGTCAGGTCGGTGTAGAACTGCTGTTTCAGGAGTTGCAGCATTTCTTCCTCTGATTTGCCTTGGCCGTGCGCGGCTTGCAAGCGCTGGCGTGTTTCTGCCAGCCAAAAGTCAGCCGCCGCCAGGAAGCGCTGACATTCTTCGCCTTCCAGCAATCCGTGATGCGGCACCAGCAAGCTGTCGACCGCCAGAGACCGGACTCTAGCAATGGCCTGCCTGGTGCTATCGTAATCGACCAGGCAGCAAGGCATGACCAGCTCAGGCCCGGAAATCACGCCGAGCGTCTCGCACCCAAGCAGAAGTTTGGCCTGCTCGTCGTAGAAGCCGATAGAGCAGCGGGTATGGCCAGGCAATTCGAGGACGCGCAGCTGCAAGTCGCCCATATCGACCACATCCCCCTCAACGACGGTTCGGTCAACCGTCAGTTCAGCGAGCAGGTCTTCATAATCGTCAACGCCATGTTCACGGGCGGCATGCTCGTTCATCGTACGGATAACGTCACGGGCCGATTCCTTGGCTAGAATTTTAGCGGCGTATGCGCTGGCTACGACTTGGGCTTCAGGCCAGCGTCTTTTGACGGCGACGCTGCCAGAGACGTGGTCATAATGCGAGTGCGTGAGTAGGATGTACTGGAGCGGTCGGCCGCCGAGATGGCTGGCGACCGACGACAGCATGGCCTTGGCGGCAAAGGCAAAGCCAGTGTCAAACAAGGCGGCGTGAGTGGATGTGGTCAGCAAAAAGGCATCGCTGCCAGACACGGGGCCGACGGGGATTATGGTGTACATAGGGCTGTCTTTACAGTTGCAGCTGGGAATGCGACCGCATTCACTTGGAAGTCATTCCGACCGCGAACTGGCGGCGATAATGCTGCGTACCGAAATTCTTGATGCCCAGGTCTTCGATGATCATGCCGCCGGCTTTGAGACGTCGGCCTGATTCGCGGAGGCGGTGGAAAGCCTGGCGAAGGCTATTGTCGCGTGGATATGCGCTCCAATCAGCGTCGGAACGGCCGAACACGAATTGCAATCCCTCGACGCCTCCAGAGTATGGAAATGGGCACAAATACAGTTCCCGCATGAGCTTGGCCAGATTTGACTCCGGCAGTTCGTTCTCAAAATCAGGATTGAAAATCCAGGAAAAGCAGGTGACAGCCGGGATGTCCCGCTGGAAATACTTCTGGAAGAAGACCTTGGCTTCGCGGAAGGATTCGGCGCAAAGTTCGGGGGTCATGCCGCCGCCGCCAGGGATATGGAGTCCGGGCACCAAGTCCCAAGGGGCGAACAGGGGCGCAAAGCGTTTCCGGTCGAGTTCCAGGGTTTGGTTAACCAGGGCAAAGCCACGCGGGTCAATCGGCGTGCCTTTGACGCTGGCAGGGCTATTTTCCAGGCGGGTGACGAGGTAGGCGTCAGCAGGGTCTTCGTCCCGCCATTGCAGCAGTCCATCGGAGCGCAGGCGCCAATCCGGTCGGCAGAGTGCGACCAGGCGTCCGTTAGTCTGGTCGCGATAGACTGCTGGCAGGGACGCGAGCGGCTCTTGCATCATGAATTCAAAGCGACCGATACGGAACAGCCTGCCGCGCACATAGTGACGCACCCAGTTCAGCTTGGAGGCCGCCACGCCATAAACGCCGTCGTGGCCAGCGCGATATTCATCAACCGCGCCGTCAAAATACAGCAAACAGGCGTCAGCATAGCACGCAGGTACGCCGAGCTTAGTATAAGTCGCCAGCCAGAGCGGATACGCGCTCAGGGCGATCAAGCAGCTCACCAAGCCGGCCTGGTCACTGGACAGCAACGCATCCGCCTTTGGCATGGGCGCGGAATAGGCCGGAATGTCTTCCTTGCCGGAATACCACAGATAGTGGGTCAGGTGGCAGAACTTCTGCAAGCGTTCGTCAGCGCGGATTTGCATGGTCAAGGGGCCGAGCAAGGCTTTCAACTGGCTGCCGTGACGCTTTAATTTTGCCAGCAAGGGCTCATAAAAACCAGGTTGGACAAAGGACGGGCAGCCATTAAATGACGCCATGATGCCGTCAAAACGATGGTCAGCCAGGAATTGCTTTTCTGCGTCGTTGAGCGCAAAAGCGACCGCGAATTCGTCTAAAGTCATGTCCAATTCCTCAATTTGTGCCGGTACTAGGGTGCAGTCGTCGCCGCACTATATGGAGGTGACAGCTGGCGAGTTGAGACAATTATATAATCTACACGAGGCCGGCCAGCCTGCAAATGGATAGCGGCGAGAGGCTTTGTTTAGGGGCGAGGGGCGAGGGGCGAGGGGCGAGTTGTTTTATCCGCAGATGACGCTGATGACGCAGATTTTTTTTAGGGGCGAGGGGCAATATCCACCAGCCCTAAAGTCCACTAACGTCCACTTCAGTCCACGTCCACTCTCCACTGAAGTTCACTTCAGTCCATCGTCCATCGTCTACTGATGTCCATAAAAGTCCACTTCCGTCCATTGTCCACTGTCCATTAAAATGTCTTTTCCGGGGTGCTTGGTGCCGCAGTTTGGCTAGAGCAACGAATATCTGCGAGGTAGCTATACAACCTCTACGATGCTGGCTCAAGCGCAAAAAGATATAAAAATATTAATATTTTGCTTTCTGGCTTGCCCTTTCTGCTTTATAGTTTATTTTATATACCAATTAATATATTTATATCAATATAAACTCATCTTTTTCAAGCAATTAGAGGTGTTTTTATGTCTATTCAGGTACACATGTCTGACTCTGACCGTATGGCTGCCCGTGCTTTTGCGTTATTGGATTCTGCGATTTTGCAGGCTCAATCATCTTTGCTTCGTTATTATGCGATTTACGGAGCGGAGTCTGCTGCTTCTGCTCCGCGTTGCCCTTCTGGCCAGTCTGAGCATCTTCGCCAGCCTGATCCTCATCTTGACACCTCCGGGACTTTTTTTCGCACTATCCTTGCCTGGCAGCCCAAGAGTGCTGCGCCGCGGTCGTGAATTTTCTGCTGCTGCCTGCTTTAGGGCAATCGAAAACCTGAGGCAATTCTTTGGTCTTCCGGTCTGCTTCAAGGTTTACGACATTCTGCTCACTGAGAATTTTAAGGAAATAAGGGCGCCTGACGACGCCCTTATTGTATCACCCAGCCTGCTTATTCAATCTTCTGATATATGCCGGCCTTGTCATTCTTCATTTTCACGGTCAGCATAGCCAAGCCGCCCGCGATCACTTCGCGCTGAACAATGACCCCGCTCGGCACCTTCAAAGTGATATTGGAAAAGTTCCAAATATATTTGATGCCGACTGCCACCGCCAGTTCCGCCACGGCCTGGGCATGCACGGCTGGCACGCAGATAATCGCCATGTCTGGCGGTGAATAACTCAGGCGTTGCCCAATCGTGGCGATATCATAGACCTCATGGCCGCGAATCACCTTGCCGATCTTCCCTGGATCACTGTCAAAAACCGACTCGATCTGCACGCCATAGACTGGGAATTCATCATAGCCCAGGATCGCGGAACCCAGCGCCCCCACGCCCAGCAGCGTCGCCGTGATGCGCCTGCTCCAGCCCAGGTAGTCCTTGATATAGGTGATCAACTCGTTGACCTCATAGCCAATCCGGCGGCGACCTGTTATCCCAGTCAACGCGATATCCTTGCGAACCACAATCAACTCAATGCCCATATATTCGGCAAGCTCGGTTGTCGAAATATGACTCCTGCCCTCCATCCGTATCCGCAACAACTCGTGCAAATATGAGGGCATGCGGCGGATCGTCGGCGAATTCTGTACCTTGATACGACCCATAAAACAACTCCCAGATAACTTCGATCAAATATCTTTTGTCCTAATAACAGAATACACCCTCAAAAAAACTTCGTCAAGCAATAAACAAAAAATATCGTTAATGTGCGAGATCTTGTGATAGAAAGGGAGATTTGGCACAGCGGTTCTATTTGTTAGACGTCCGGTAGTGCCCCTACTGGGCACCAGTTTTGGGGTATGCCTTCCCCCAGGCTAACGCCTGGGGTTAAGCATGGTTAAGCGCCTACGGCGCAAGGGGGCATGACTGTAAGCATGATGCATCTTCATTGTCTGGAAGCCTGTACAAGATACGTGCCTTGACTCCGCATGTCCATTACTGTCCACTTCTGTCCACATCCACTCTCCACTAATGTCCACTAAAGTCCACAGTCCACTAAAGTGCTTTACCTGGGGTGCCTAGCGCCGCAGATTGCCCGGAACTCCAAGTATCAATCGGTGGCCAATACTACAAACATTCATCACAAAACTTCGCACATTACCAAAATATCATATTGACGTTAATGGACTTTAGGGGAACTACACACGGCTTGGGCTTCGCACAGCAATAACGCCGCTACTTTTTTCCTAACCTACGTTTAAGTCTCAGATAGAGCGACGTGTCTTTCTTCTCATCATAGTCCTCCCAGCGCCACCACAGGCTTACCACACTGGAATTCTTCGGAGCGATTTTCCTCGCCATCTTGAGGGTTCTGTAAGCTGCGGCGTTCATGCCATCGGCTTCGTAGTACATGGTCAAGGCCACCAACCACGCGACCAAGGCGTCCGGATGCGTCTCCTTTGGAATTTTGGTTTCGCTCACCAGTTGCTTGGCGTCATCTAGACGGTCGGTTCCGAGGAGGTGGATAAGCAAAGTACTCCGCGGAAAAAGATACTCGGGATACTCTGCAATTAGGGAGCGAAAAATGCTTTCGGCTTCCTCATGCTGGTTGGAATAGTAAAGGGCGACGGCGTAATTGTAGCGGAATGGATAATACTGCGGAGCTTTCGGCATCAGTTTTTCATAGGCACTAATAATTTTTGGCCAATCGGGAAAATTTTCGTGTGCGGCCAAAATCAATTCTCTGTAGCTTTTGTCAAGTTCCGGGGGCAATTCGCTAAATTTGAATTCTGGATTCAAGGCGACCTGCACCATCTCATGCTCGGTATTCTCTCCGCTGGTGAGAAATTTCACTTGATCGCCAGGTTGAATTTCACCTTTCTGCATTAGGACAACTGCTGCTTCCGCCCGGATTTCGTCAGAGCCGAACGTTCCTTTCACTATCAGCCAGAGCAACGCGGTGGCCTCGGGGTGTTGACAAGCCTCCAGCATCTGCATTACAGTCTTAGTCGTCTTTTTCTCCGGTCTTTGGTTGAGCATTGCTTCAACAAAATCGACTACGTGGCGGCATGACATCAACGCCTTCTGTGATGCCTCATCGCCTTTGCTCAGGCTGCTGATATAATATTCTTCCGGCAAAAGATATGGCCAGTCTTTGCGAATGGTATCCGGCTGGGTATTATTTTTCAGGTGTTGAAAATACTTTTTCGCCATTTTTCTTTTGGGACTTCCGATTGGCACGCAACGCAAATCCCGCATTGCTCGCTTGCGGTCGCCGAGATTAGCTGCGGCTGCGCCGGTATAAAAACAAACCAATGGGTCGCTGGCAAAGTCGCTGGCATCCGCAACCTCCAAGATGTCGCGATGTCTTTTGAACCGCGCCAGCGATTCACAGACCTTGACCACGGCATACGAATTGGGCGCTTCCAGCTTGGTTGCAGCGGAAACAGCTTCGGCAGCGCCCTCCTCATCGCCAAGGCACAGGAGGAACATCGACAGATTAGCAAGCCCAAATGGGTTTGGCAGCGGAGAGTCTTTCAGGCTCTGACGTTGCACCTGAACCGCCTCCTCGAGCTTTCCAGTGACAAACAGGCATAAAGCCAAATTGTTGGCCGGGATGCCGATGAGCCTGCTTGCTTCCAAGGCTTTAGTAAAATATATAATCGCCTGTTCGTACTGGCCTTGGTCCATACATCTCATGCCCTTGGCTTGCAGGCTCTCGCTTTCTTCCAGATCGGCAAGCGCCTTTGGCGCCAGAGTTGCTTTCAGCGCACGCACGTCTTTTGCCATACGCTGGCAACAAAACCGGTACTTTTTCCCACTGCCGCAAAGACAAAGTGAGTCTGGATCAATAATATAGTCGCGCATAATTATCCCATTGCTTATGGTTGCATTGATGTTCGAGAATCACGAAAGCGCCACAAAAATATCAGAATATTAGGGTATTGCCGCCAGCCGACTTTTACAAGCAGAGATGGCGAAAAAAATAGGTTCTGCGCAGTTTTGCGAAATAATGAGCAGTGGACAAGGGGCGAAGGGAACTACGTGCTGCCTAAACTACGCACGAAAAGCAAAAACCGGCGACGCCTCGTGGGCATCGCCGGTTTAAGGTACGTCGGTTCAGATCAGGCGCGTTTTAGGTTGGTCAGGCGTGGCGTGGTCATTTATTTCCACTTGTAGACCAGTTTGGCGAAGTAGGTGGTGTCGAGGCGTTCGGCGCCCTCGGCGACCAGGTTGTTGTATTCGTTGGAGATGCCCAGGCGCAGGCTGAGGGGTTTCTTCATGAGCAGCGGGATGTCCAGCGCTGACTCGTGATAAATCCGGTAATCGTCGACATCATCAAGAGCCGGCGTGTAGGTCACGTCGCTGACCAGCTTGCCCCACTCGTCGATCAGGCGCTCATAATGCAGGTTCAGGTCTAGGCCGTATGCGGTGTCTTTCTCACCGTCGTAGTATTCCTTGCGCATATAGCTTCCACCGATACGGAACCGCAGCTGGTGGTCCGGCTCTTTGAAGAAGAAGTAACCGTAACCGGCGACGGCATGGGTGCGGAGCTTGTAGCCGCCAAAGTCGTCCTTCTCGAATTCGATCTTGGCGAACCAGGAGTTGTGGGTGTTGGCGATCATGCGTTCATAATCAGCGCCAAACCGGTATTCCTTTTCGTTGGTGACGCTGTTTTCACGGGCATAGGTGCCATTGACATACAGCATCAGGCGGTCTTGGGGGCCTTCCATGATGCCCTTGAGGCCAGCGCCGCCAGTGAATTTCTCAGTATTGCCTGTTTTGCCGGAGACGTCGACAGAGGCTTCACCAGACCACTTGCGGCCTGCGGGCGGCGCCGGGATGGTGGGGTCAGACGCGCCGAACATCCACAAGGCCTTGACGTTATTCAAGGCGACAGGGGCGGCGGCGCCTTCGACTTTGACTTGACCGGCTTCGCCGGGCGTCACTTTGCCGCTTAGGCGCTCATTGTTATTCAGGACGCCGTGCAGGGGCTGCGCGGTTTCAATGTTGACGATTTTGGCCTGATCAATGGTGATGACGCCGGCGAAGTCAGTCTTTATCGTGGCTTTGCCCTTGAAGACCTGCTGGACCTGACCAACCAGAACCGACCCGTCGCTGAGCCAAATCTTGTCGGCTCGGGCCAAACTGACGCTGAACATGACGGCTAATACCAAGGCGAGACGTTTCATGGATCTTTCTTTCTGACAAATGAGGTTGATGATACGGGGATTGACTGAAGGCAAACTAAACAAAAGGGTTTCTAGCGATAAAGGCAATGAGAACAAGGTCGCTTCAGCTCCTGGGAAGGGCATGGAAGCCGGAATTCCCGCTGAAGCGGAGCGCAACCCTGTCAAGAAGGCCACTCCTGGTGCGATGCGCTGACATCCGTCGAGAAGAAGCCCCAGCGCCTTATTTGTTTTTCAGCAAATCTCTGATTTCCGTCAAGAGGACTTCTTCCTTGGACGGTGCGGGCGGGGGTTTGGGCGCTTCCTCAGCCTTGCGCTTGAGGGTGTTCATCGCCTTGACTACCATGAAGATGGCAAACGCGATGATCAGAAAGTCAACCGTCGTCTGGATGAAGGTGCCGTAGTTCAAGGTGACAGCCGCCACGGCCGGCTTGACTTCCTGGCCATTCTCGATCACTGCGGGGACGGCGTCCTTGAGGGTGATTGCAAGGTCAGTGAAGTTGACTTTGCCGAGCAGCAGGCCCAGCGGCGGCATGATGACGTCAGCCACGAAGGACGACACGATCTTGCCAAAAGCGCCGCCGATGACAATACCGACGGCCATGTCAATGACGTTGCCTCGCATCGCGAAGGCTTTGAATTCCTGGAGTAATCCCATACGTAAGTCACTTTCTCTTTCCGCCTCATTGGTTGTTTTTGTAAACCGTCCTGAAACAAAGATCAGGATGTAATGAAGCTAATTATACCAACTTTTAATTTAATATACAAATCAAAAACATCAACGCAGTGCGCCTATTTATCACAATTGAATGTAACCGCAGCGGCGATTTTCACGGTGCGCAGGCAGCCAGGCAGCCCGCAGGAGACGGCGGCGCTGCAGTGGGCGGAGTCAGTCTATTGCGGCATTTTTTTCGGCGCTGACGAATGGGCAGAGTTCGCAGTTGTGGTCCAGTGCGAGGCAGAAATTCTGGTAGATATCCATCAAGCCCTGCTGCTGGCAGCAGGTTTTGAGCAATTCTCGGGTTCGGCTGGGCGGGGTCAGAAAGCGATGCGCTGCTTCCGTCAGCAAGCGGTTGCCCTGGGCGGGCGGCAATTGTAGAAATGCCTGTCTCACACATTCTGCTTCGGCTATTGACGCCTCTGGGGGCTGGGCGAGTTCCAGCATGGCGGCAAGATACGGCAAGAACACATTGGCCATGATATCAAGGCAGCGGCTTCTGCCCAGGAGAGCCGCTGGAGGGCGAATCAGGTGACCGAAGTCACGGCACGTGCGCCAAGGGGAAGTGTCAGGCAGGTCCAGGCTGAGGGCTTGGCGCAGGGCTTTGGGGGAGGCGGCTGTGCGGCTGCGTTGGCGCAGCCAGGCAGCGGGCGCGAAGTCGGTTTGCCGCAGCCAGGCGAAGCCGGCCGCCAAGCGTCGGCAGGGGCTGTTGTAGGGCCTGGTCATGGCCTGGTCCCAGGGCAATTCCAGGTGCGTCGCGCCGAGTGCCCACCAGCGGTCCCAGAAGCTGCGGACGGTTTCCTGCCAGACAGGCAGGACTGGCTGGCAGGTCGGGTCTGGCAACAGGCCAGCCGTGCCAAAGAGCAGGGCCTGGCGGTCATCGTCATCTCGCAGTCGGCGCAGGGTATCAAGGTCAACGGCCTCGGCCAGCCGTCGAAAGGGGACCCGGTTGTTTTTGTAGCCCAGGCATTCAAAGACCGTTTCATAGAGAGCCTGGTCAACGCCTCGTTCGGCTGCCAGGCGGGCCAGGCGGATTCCCTTGGCGGTGAACCGAGCCAGGCCGGCGGCGGTCAGGATTTCGCGCAGTCGGGCGTCGTCTGAGAGAGCCCAGCGCAAGGCGCAGGCGCCGGCCGGGACTTGCCGACAATACGGGTAGCAGGCGTCTTCCATTTCCCAGAGCAGCCGCTGCCAGGCTGGGTGCAGATGGCCGTTGAGCACGAGGGTGGCCATGCCTGGTCGCGGCGGCGGCCCGTCATCTTCCCAGACGACATGCAGAATGACGTTGGCATAGACTTCGTCCTGCGAGTGCCCATGCCGGTTCCAGTCGGAAGTGCGGCGATGGATTTCAACGTCGCCGGCTGTCAAGCGATTGTCGAACAGCAAGGCAGCCTGGCTGAAGTCAGGGCCGCGGCCGACGTTCCAAACGCCTGGGGACACGACTTTGAGCGAGCGTCCGTCCTGGCAACGTAGGTCTGGCGCAAGGTGACGTTCATTCCAGAGAATCTGCAAGAAGCGTTCGCTGAACTGGCTGTATTGCCCGGTTAGGTGCTGCTCCATGACCTCCCAGCGGCCAGGTTCCCAAGGCCGGCCAGGGGTCAGGCGCAACAGCGTCATCGCCTGTCGCAGGGAAACGCCGCTATCGCCGTCATAGTCGTTTATCGTCATGGCTTGCCTCCGCCCTTGGGGTTAAATGCGCTGTCTGACAACAGCCGGCAAGCCATAACATGCGTGACCGAAGCCGTAAATCAACCCGGCCAAAGCAGAATCATAGCAAGATTGTGCGTGGGTAGGAAAGACGATGCCTGCGGCAGCAGGGCTTATTGCGCCAGGAGGCTCTTGTCAATGATCACTCTGCGGCGGCGGAGGTGCTTCTGGAGAGTCGGGATGTCGAGGTCAAAGAAGCTGATGTCCTCATCCTCGCGGGCGAGGAAGGCGGCGGCAGCGCCAGCAGCTTCGCCGGAGACGGCGCAAGTAGGAATGACGCGGGTGACGTCCCAAGTGTCGCCAGTGGACGACATGCAGCGCCCAGCCGTAATCAGGTTGGCGGTGTTGACCGCAGCCAAGGAACGGAGCGGGAGGCAGAAGATCGGCCCGGCCTTGCGCCAGTCGCCAGTCATGCCGAGGCAGTCGTCAAACCAGCGATGGTCATCAGTCGGCTTGAGCGTGACTTTGCCGGACAGGCGGCGCGACATGCGGAAGCAGGGGATGGTGGGAATCATAATCGGATAAGGATTGCCGCCCTCCTTGGCCTTGATAGCCTCCATGTCCGCCATCATCATCTCCCGGGACGCCAATACGTGGGCAGTCACTTGGGCAGCGCTGTCACCCCTGAAGTCGATGTACTTGACGCCGGGCTTGCGGAGGTTGGGCATATAGCCAGGGTCTGTCAAGGGGCGCAGGCGCACCTGGCCACGCGCGTCGACATAGTAATACCAGCCGCAGCGGACGTTTCCGCCGATCGACGGCGTCTTTTCGCCTGCCGCTACGCAGACATCGGCCTCGCCGCTGGCGTCAACGACCGCCTTGCACAAAAGAGCCGTGCGCCCGCTCTTGCTCTCGACAATCACCGCACGGATGTGGCGGCCCTCTTTGATGACGTTGCAAAAGCGCGTGTCGTAAAGCAGCGTGACGCGATTTTTGAGGAGCAGGTGTTCGAGCTTGTACAGGTAGGTGATGGGATTGTAGCCGGTGCGGAAGCGGTGTTTCTTGCGCTCTTCCAGGTCGCCGCCGCGCTCCCAGCAGGCTGGCACTGGCTCGACCCGTATCTCTGGAACGGGTTCTTCGCCTTCCACTGACAGCCGCAACAATTCCTCGCCGATGCCGCCGATGACCTGCCGCCCCTTGCCGTCACACAAGGGAAGATAAATGATGACATTGCCCACTGTCGCCAAGCCGCCTAAAGCGCAGACTTTTTCCAGCAGGCAGACTTTGGAACCTGCCCGAGCAGCCGCCAAAGCAGCGGCAACGCCAGCAATTCCACCTCCGACGACGACGACGTCATGCTCGCCCATGACCGGCAAATCACGCGCCGGCTCCTGCAACCGCTGCTTAAATTTCATGATGTTCCAACTTGCTTTCTATGTGGTGGTCTAGTTCCGGAGGCGTGGCGTCAAGCAAACTAAGGCAAGCCGGGGGAGGCCAGGCGCCTCCCCCGGCGCGGGAGCTGTTACATAGTCACCCACTTGCTGGTGTCAGCCGAACTCTTGACCAATGCCTCCAAAAAGCGCATTTCGGAAATGCCGTCATCGATGCCAGGGAAGTCGCCGCCTGGATTCTTTACTCCGTTCAGGCTGGCGATAATAGCGTCAGCAAAGGCGCGGTAGATATTGGCGAACGCTTCCAGGAAGCCCTCGGGATGGCCAGCAGGCAGGTGGCTGGCCTTCTGGGCCACCGGGCCGACGCCAGCCCAATTGCGCCGATACACCTGCATCGGAGCGTCGTTGGTGCGGAAAATCAAGTTTTCCGGGCTTTCCTGACGCCACTCCAAGCCGGCCTTGTCACCATAAATCTTGAGGACGAAGTTGTTTTCCTCGCCGGTGGCCACTTCGCTGGCAAAGATGACGCCGCGGGCACCATTGTTGAAGCGGAGCATGACGCTGCCGTCGTCATCCAGTGCCCGGCCGGGGACGAACGTCGCCAAGTCAGCGTTGAGCGAGACGATGTCCAGCCCGGTCACGTAGTGGATGAGGTTCTGCGCGTGCGTGCCAATGTCCGCCATGCAGCCGGAAATGCCGGCTTCGGACGGGGTGACGCGCCAGGCCGCCTGCTTGCCAGCGTTGGGCGCGGCCAGCCAGCCCAGAGAATACTCGACATTGATTTTGCGGACAGTGCCGAGGGCGCCGTCCGCCACCATTTGGCGAGCCTGCTTGACCATGGGATAGCCGGTGTAGTTGTGCATCAGGGCGAACAACTTGCCGGTTTTGACCAAAGTCGCCTTCAGGTCAACGGCCTCTTTCGAGGACATTGAGATCGGCTTTTCGCAGAGGACGTGGAAGCCGCCTTCCAGGAAAGCCTTGGAGATGGGATAATGCATGCGGTTGGGGGTGACGACGGCGACAAAGTCGATGCGCTTGTCAGCAGGCAGCTTCAATTCTCCGGCGACCATGTCCTGGTAGTTTGGATAGACTCGGGCCGGGTCCAGGAAAAGGTCCTTGCCGCATTCGCGGGACTTGGCCACATCAGTGCCGAACACGCCGGCGACCAGTTCAATGTCGCCATTCAGGCGGGCTGCCCGCCGATGTACGTCGCCGATGAAGGCTCCTGGTCCACCACCGACCATGCCCATTCTGATTTTACGTTTCATCAACATTCCTCCTTGCCTTGGTTGGTCCGGGACGCCGCTCCGGAAAACGAATCGCGGACAGCGCTTACGGAACTGACGATTGATAGTAATGTACAATTGGTTACGAAACTGGCAAATCGCAATGGCAAGGAAAAAGGCCTTGCAGCGTTGACAATCGGCCTTCCGCCCAATATTTTATATGTCATCGGATCATCGTCATTTCGCCTGAATCACTACTCCGCCGTGAAAGCGCCATGCGTACTTCCTTGCCTGTCCTGTTTCTGTTTTTCCTGCTGACGGCCGCCTTTGGGGAGGAAACGCCCTCGCTCGCAGCCAGCATGCGCTTGACGCCGACCGTCCTTGCCGTGCGCTCTGTCCTGCCTTGGGTGGTGAACATCGGCACTGAGCGCATGGTCAAGACAAACGACGGCTATGACGCCTTCTACAACCAATTTTTCGGCACCTTCTACCGGGCGCGCACGAAAATGGTGAAAGAGTACTTTCCGTTGGGCAGCGGCGTCATCGTCGACCCCCGCGGCCTAGTGCTGACCAATCATCACGTCGTGCGCCGCGCCAACAATGCCGAGGTGCGGCTGTGGAATGGCAAAAGCTACCCGGCGGTGCTGGTCGGCTATGACGCTCCCAGCGATTTATGCCTGCTGCGCCTGTCCGGCGACTTCACGGCCAAGCCTCTGCAAGCGGCCAAGTTTGCCAATCCAGGCGATTTGATGCTGGGTGAGACCGTGTTGACCATCGGGAACCCCTTTGGCCTGGAACACAGCGTTTCCCAGGGTGTCTTGAGTGCCATGAACCGCAGCCTGAACGATGGCGACGCCGTCTATGACGACATCCTGCAAACCGACGCGGCCATCAACCCCGGCAACAGCGGCGGCCCGTTGATCAACCTGGACGGCGAATTGATCGGCATCAACCAGGCGATCCGCAATGACGCGCAGGGCATCGGCTTTGCCATTCCCATGCGGCGCCTGGTCTTCTTCCTCAGCCATTGGCTGCTGCCGGATCGTTTTGGCAACACCTGGCTTGGCATTGACTTGCAAACGCCGATTGTGCGCGGCGAACATGGCGTCATCGTGCAGGAGGTCGTGGCCGGCAGCCCGGCCGCTGCCGCAGGGCTGCGGTCTGAGGATGAAATTGTCGCTGTCAACGGCAACCGGGTGCGCTGCATGATCGATTTCGGCCGCGCTATCTGGCATCTGAACGTCGGCGACAAGATCACCATGCTCCTGGCGGACAGCCGGGAAGTGACGTACACTTTGAGTCCCATGCCGGATAACGTCCTCATCAAAACTCGCCTGGGCTTGCAGGTGCAGCGGCTGACGGCGACCCTGAACCAGGCTCTGGGACTGAATGTCGACGCCCGCGGACTGGCGATCAGCGAAATCCTGCCGGAAGCCGAGTTCGCCGTGCAAAACGCGCCCTGGCGCAATGTGCTCAGGCGCGGCGACATCATCTTCCAGGCCGGCGCGGCTGAGACGGCCACCGCCGCCGACCTCGCCAAGACCTTGGCTGAAACCAGGGCAGGGCAGGTGTTCCGGCTCGGAATATTCATCATGCAGTTTCAACGGCCAGACCAGGCTGACTTAATTCTCAATTGAAAATAATGACCGCCAGGCTTCGGGACAAGCCCGGAGACCAGTGACTTTGACCTGTGCAGCAACGGAAAAGGACTGCCCATCATGACATTTCGCGATATCTTGCTGATCATCGTCTGTCTCATTATGTTTGGAGCGGCATTCGTTTGGCTCACTCCGGCAATCAGCGATATCCGGATTCTGCAAGAGGAGTTGCAGGCCCTGCAGATGAAGCATGAAGCCCAACAGCAGGAAGTCGCCCAGCTCCAAAAGGAAATCGACGCGCTCCGCAGCGGCAAGCCGCAGGCGGTTGAACGCGTCGCCAGGGAGAAATTCGGCTACTGCCGCCCTGGCGAGGAAGTGTTCCACTTCGAATGACCGCCAACCAGCTGCGGAAGCCCGGGGATGAGGTCGCGTTGCTTTTCGCAAGTCTCTGCTGTAAAAGGTATTGTAGCGGCGCAAAGCGACTCGGTGCTGGTGTATTGCCCCCTTAGGAGCACCTGGAAAAACGTGTAGCGGCAGTTGCGATTGCCAGGCACAGGGATTATAGTATTACACTTGCCATGCCAAAGGAACCAGCCGTTTGGCCAGCATCCGGTCATGGAGACACACATCACGGCAGTCATGGCTGCCGCCATGAACGACCATCACCCAGAGGCCGGATTGGCCTCGCTGCCCTTGCGTATGAAATGAAAATCAAGAAACAGGCTTTTGAGCATTGGTCGATCGATGATTCGTCCGATATCTACGGCGTTCCGAACTGGGGCTGTGACTATTTTGCCATCAATAGCAACGGAGAGCTTGAGATATTAGCTACGCCCGGGAACCTTGATTCCGGCGTTCCTCTGCTGGATGTGGTCAATGGCATCAAAGACCGCGGCATGGACATGCCGGTGTTGCTGCGGGTGAGCAATATCCTTGACGCTCGCATCAAGCTGCTGCACACCAGTTTTCGCAAAGCCATCAAGCAGACGCAATACCAAGGCGTCTACAAAGGCGTTTTTCCGATCAAGGTCAATCAGCAACAGCAGATCATCGAAGAGATTTGCCGTTTTGGCGAGGAATATCATCACGGCCTGGAAGCCGGCAGCAAGGCCGAGTTGATTGCGGCCCTCGGCACCCTCCAGGACCGCGAAGCCTGCCTGGTCTGCAACGGCTACAAGGACGAGGAGTTCATTGACCTGGCCCTGTATGCCTGCCGCCTCGGCTACCAGTGCTTCCTCGTCGTGGAAATGCCCAGCGAGATGAACCTGATCATCGAGCGCAGCCGAGCCTTGAACATTAAGCCTCTGATCGGCATCCGCATGAAACTGTCCACTCGCGCCAGCGGACAGTGGACCGAATCCGGCGGCGACCGCAGTGTCTTCGGGCTCAACACCTCGGAGCTGATCGACATGGTCGACCTCCTGCGCAAGGAAGACATGCTCGACTGCCTGCGCCTGCTGCACTATCACATCGGCTCCCAGATTCCGAACATCCGTGACATCCGCGCTGGCGTCCTGGAAGCCTGCCGGGTCTATGTCGGCCTGGTGGAGGAAGGCGCTGCCATGGGCTTCCTCGACCTCGGCGGCGGACTCGCCGTGGACTATGACGGCTCACATACCAACTACCATCACAGCCGCAACTACACCATCGACGAATACTGCGTCGACATCGTCGAAACAGTCGCTGAAACGCTCAACAGCAAAGGCATCGCCCATCCAACCATTATCACCGAGTCTGGCCGCGCCACCATCGCCTATTCGTCCATCCTGCTGTTCAACATCCTTGACGTCACCCGCTTTGAGCCGTCCTCAATTCCTGACGCTGTGCCCGAGGACAGCAATGAAATGACCAAGGACTTGATGAACATCCTGAAAACCATGAACGCAAAAAATCTGCAAGAGAATTTCCATGACGCGATCTATTATCGGGACGAATTGCGGATACTGTTCAAGAACGGTCGGATTTCGCTGCGCGAGCGCGGCTTAGCCGAGAGCATCTTCTGGCATATCATGGTGTCGCTCAACAAGGAAGTCAAGCGGCTCAAGTACATTCCAGACGAATTTGAGGGGCTGGACAAGGCGCTGGCTGACATCTATTACGGCAACTTGAGCATCTTCCAGTCGCTGCCGGATTCCTGGGCGATCAAACAGATTTTCCCGATCATGCCGATCCATCGCCTGAACGAACGGCCGTCGAGAAATGCCATCATCTCGGACATCACCTGCGACTGCGACGGCAAAATCGAGCAGTTCGTTGACTTGCATGACGAGCGCCATACGCTGCCGTTGCACGAACTGCGCGAGAACGAAGAGTACTACCTGGCGGTCTTCCTGGTCGGCGCCTACCAGGAGACGCTCGGCGACCTGCACAATCTCCTGGGCGACACCAATGTCGTCAGCATCAACCTTACCAGCGACCGCCACTACGAAATCGTCCAGGAACTGGAAGGCGACTCAGTCGCTGACGTGCTGTCGTACGTGGAGTACAATCCAGCGGCGTTGCGTGACAGTTTCAAGCAGCGCGCGGAACTGGCGGTGCGGGAGAATCTGATCACGCCGACAGAGCGCAGAGCCATCATGACCGCCTTTGAAAATGGCATCAACGGCTACACGTATTTCGAACGTTGAACACAAACCTAAGTGAGGAACACATCATGGCAAGAGTACTGATCATCGGAGCCGGCGGAGTCGGCCAGGTCGTAGCCCATAAATGCGTCCAGGCAAAGGATGTCTTCAGCGACATCTGCCTGGCCAGCCGGACTGAATCAAAATGCCGCAAAATCGCGGCGCAGCTGTCCCGGCCAATTCAAACCGCACAGGTAGACGCGGACAACGTCCCGGAGCTGGTCGCCCTGATCCGCTCCTTCAAGCCGGACGTCGTCATCAACGTCGCCCTGCCTTACCAGGACCTGCATATCATGGACGCCTGCCTGGAAACAGGCGTCCACTACCTGGACACCGCCAATTACGAGCCGCCAGATAAGGCGCATTTCGAATACAGCTGGCAGTGGGCCTACCACGACCGCTTCAAGGAGCGCGGAATCATGGCGCTGCTGGGCAGCGGATTTGACCCGGGCGTGACCAACGTCTTCACCGCCTGGGCCAAAAAGAAGCATTTTGACACTATCGAGGAGCTTGACATCATCGACGCCAACGCCGGCGATCACGGCCAGCCCTTTGCCACTAACTTCAATCCGGAAATCAATATCCGCGAAGTGACTGCCAACGGCAAATACTACCGCGATGGCGCCTTCGTAGAAACCAAGCCGATGGAAATCAGCCGCGTGTATGACTTCCCAGAAGGCATCGGGCCAAAGAAAATCTACCTGCTTTGGCATGAGGAGCTGGAGTCGCTGGTGCGCTTCCTGGAGCCGCACGGCCTGAAGAAGGCGAGATTCTGGATGACCTTCTCCGACAATTATCTGAAGCACCTGGAAGTCCTTCAGAACGTCGGCATGACCCGGATTGACCCAGTTATCTACAACGGCCAGGAGATCATCCCGCTGCAATTCCTGAAGGCTCTGCTGCCTGACCCAGCGTCGCTGGGACCGCTGACCAAGGGCAAGACCTGCATCGGCTGCCATATCAAGGGCACGAAAGACGGCAAGCCGCGGGAATACTACATCTACAACATCTGCGACCATGAGGAGTGCTACCGCGAGGTGCAGTCGCAGGCAATCTCCTACACGACTGGCGTACCAGCCATGATCGGCGCCATGATGATCGCCACCGGAACCTGGAAAGGCAAAGGCGTGTTCAACATGGAACAGTTCGACCCAGAGCCGTTCATGGAAAAACTCAATCAATATGGCCTGCCCTGGACGGAAGTATTCTTGTGATGCAAGGGTTGAATGGCCTAGACCTGACCCGAATCGAGACGCCGTGCTTTGTCGTTGACCTCGGCCGCCTGCGCGCCAACTTGCGCATCCTGGCCGAGGTCATCCAACGCAGCGGCGTACGCATCTTGCTGGCGCAGAAAGCATTTTCCATGTTTTCAGTGTATCCGCTGCTGCGCCAGACTTTGCATGGCGTCTGCGCTTCCTCGCCGCATGAAGCCCGCCTGGGCCGCGAGGAATTCGGCCGCGAAGTGCATGCCTTTGCTGCCGCCTATTCCGACCGCGATGTGGCCGAACTGCTGACCTTAGCCGACCACATCGTGTTCAACTCCTTTGCGCAATGGCGCCGATACCGCGACCAATGCGCCGCCGCCGGAATCACCTGCGGACTGCGCGTCAATCCGGAGCACTCCGAGGCTGTGGCCGAAATCTATTCGCCCTGTGCGCCGCGTTCGCGCCTCGGCATCCGCCGCGCCGCTTTTGTCGGCCAGAGCCTGGACGGCGTCAGCGGCCTGCATTTCCATAGCTTGTGCCAGCAGGGCGCTGAGGCATTGGAACGCACCTTAGTGGCCTTTGAAAAGCGCTTCGCTGAATTTCTGCCAGGGATGTCCTGGGTCAACTTCGGCGGCGGCCATCACATCACGCGACCCGGCTATGACATTGATTTGCTCTGCCGGCTGATCAATGATTTCCGGCAACGTCATGGCATTGAGACCATCTACCTCGAACCCGGCGAGGCGGTAGCCCTGAATGCCGGGAGCCTGATTGCAACAGTGCTGGACATAGTCGACAACGACGGACCGATTGCCATTCTCGACGCCTCGGCCGCCGCGCATACGCCCGATGTCCTTGAAATGCCGTACCGACCCGAAGTCGTCGGCGCCGGGCAGCCCGGCGAAAAGCCGTTCACCTACCGCCTGGCTGGCCATTCCTGCCTGGCCGGAGATATCATCGGCGACTACTCGTTTGACCGGCCATTGCAAACCGGCGACCACATTGAACTTCTGGACATGGCCATCTACTCAATGGTCAAAACCACCACCTTCAATGGACTGGCTCTGCCTTCCATCGCGACCTGGGATGAGGAAAACAGCGATTTTCACCTGGTGCGGAAGTTCTCCTACCAGGACTTCAAATCAAGACTGTCGTAGGCAAGGCGTATGTAACCCCTCGCCCCGCAGCATAAGGCCCGACCCGGTTGACATATTTTCTTTCCCATATTACAGTATGCTTGTCCGCATATCACAATGTTATTGGGGGAGTCAGCCATGCAAAAACTAACCAGCAGCGTCTATACATTTGAGAAACTCATTCGCAATAATTTCCTATATGTTGATAAAACAGAATACATCTGGAAATTGATTTCTGAAGCGCCTGCGTCTTTTTTCATGTCCCGTCCGCGCCGCTTTGGCAAATCGCTGACCATCTCCACCCTCAAGGCAGTATTCCAGGGGAAGAGAGACCTCTTCAAGGGCCTTGCCATCAGCAAAAAGAAATACGACTGGAAAGAATACCCGGTCATCCATCTGGACATGGCGAACTGCGATGCCAGGACGCCACAGGCGCTGCGCAAATATCTTGCCCGGGTCTTAACCCGGGCGGCTTCTGCACACCAGGTCTCGGTTGACATTTATGAAGATGAACCGGCTGCCTCATTCGAGTCTCTTGTTTGGGCTGTTGCAAAGAATTCCCCGGTCGTCATTCTCCTTGACGAATATGACAAGCCGATTTTGAATGCGCTGGCGACTCCGGAAGCCATGGCGTGCCGGGATGTCCTCAAGGGATTTTACTCCACGATCAAAAAATGCGAAAGCCTTGAGCGGTTTGTGTTCGTCACTGGCGTCACCAAGTTTTCGCACGTCTCGCTTTTCTCCGACCTCAACAACCTGACCGACATCACGATGCATCCTGACTACGCCACCATGCTCGGCTACACGCAGGAGGAATTCGAGAAATGCTTTGCCGAGCGCCTGGATGACGCCGTGGATAAACTGAACATCCCGCGCGAACAGCTCATTGCCGAAATCAAGGCATGGTATGACGGGTACCGTTTTCATGGAAAGTCAGAAACGGTGTACAATCCGGTGTCCCTGGCGCAGTTCTTCCTTAACCAATGCGAATTTTCCAACTACTGGTTTGCGACG
>MWEG01000049.1 GCA_002070945.1 Lentisphaerae bacterium ADurb.Bin082 | reverse complement strand
GGCCGGCTCGGGCTGCATGTCACGGTTGACATACTTGAATAACACGGGTTTGAGCCGGCTTCCCTGAAGCCGGCCTGGATCCGCACGACGGGGCGAAAACGGCGATGCGCCTTGACATTGTCAGTCTTTTTCCTGACATCTGCCGGGGCGCCCTGGCGGAATCGATCATCGGGCGGGCCCAACGGGCCGGCCTGGTGGAGATTCGCCATCTCGACTTGCGGGACTATACGAACGACCGTCATCGCACGGTCGACGACAGCCCTTTCGGGGGCGGCGCCGGCATGGTGCTGCGCCCCGAACCGCTCTTTGCATGCATAGAAAGCCTTCTCCAGGCTGACTCGCACGTGGTGCTGATGACCCCGCAAGGGTCGGTTTTCAACCAGGGGAAGGCCCGCGAACTGGCGCTGAAAGCGCATCTGATCATCGTCTGCGGGCATTACGAGGGCATTGACGAACGTGTCCGCCAGACGCTGATCGATGAGGAAATATCGCTGGGGGACTTTGTGCTGACCAACGGCGCGATCGCCGCGACCGTGGTGACGGACGCGGTGGTCCGGCTGCTGCCCGGCGTGCTGGGCAAGGACGAATCGTCGCAGGACGAATCGTTCGGCGCGGACGGTCTGCTCGAATATCCCCAGTACACGCGGCCGGCGGTGTTCCGGGAGATGGCGGTGCCCGAGGTGCTCCTCAACGGCAACCACGCGGAGATCGCCCGCTGGCGCCGCCAGCAGCGCCTGCTGCGCACGGCCCGGCGGCGGCCCGAACTGCTCGGTTAGGCGCCGGCACATCCTCTTTTCTTCTTCACGACAACTCAAACATATCCCTTTTCTCTGACATACCCCTACCAGGAGACCATCCCATGAACACGATTGAAGCACTGCGTCAGGAAAACCTGAAGCCCGAAATCACGCCGTTTGCGATTGGCGACACCGTCCAGGTCGACGTCCGCATCGTTGAAGGCGGCAAGGAACGCATCCAGGCGTTCACCGGCACGGTGATTGCCCGCACCGGCAGCGGCATTGCGGAGACGGTCACCCTGCGCCGGATCTCCCACGGCCAGGGCGTCGAGCGCATCATTCCGATCCATTCCCCCCGGATCGCCGGTTTCAAACGCATCCGCGAAGGCAGCGTCCGCCGCGCCAAGCTGTACTACCTGCGTGGCGAAGTCGGCAACGCCGCCCGCGTCAAGGAAAAGCGCCTGCATTGAGTCCATACAACTTCCCTCGCGGCGGCCTGGCCCCCCGGGCGCCGCGGGCATGTTTCCGGCACCGCGTGCCCATATTCCGGTATTGACCCCCGCCAAAAAGGCGGCACGCAGGTGCCGCCTTTACTGTTTTTCCCAGGCTGAAGGCAAAGCAAGGCGACGCGGCGGCGTATGGTGTTCAGGCTTTAGCCTGCTCCCCATTCCCCGGTTATCCGGCCATGTAACATAGGAGTGTACAACCCGGCGCTCCGCTGGGACAATTTGCAGGTTACAGGCTCCTTGGGTGGGCGGCGGCGTATGGTGTTCAGGCTTTAGCCTGCTCCCCATTCCCCGGTTATCCGGCCATGTAACATAGGAGCCATTGAGAATTGAGCGATAGAGGAGTCAACGCTTGGGCGCCTCAGGGCCTGAGGCGCCACCTTGGCGTGCCAGGCCGTTAGGACCGCCATTATCAATGGGTGACCGGTTACATCGGATGGCCCAAGGCAAGGACAGCGTGCGCACGACGACAGACACCATCGAGCGAGACATGTTCGAGCACGAGCGCGAAGCGCGGCGGGCGCATCCCGGGCTGGTCCTGGCCGGGGTTGACGAAGCCGGCCGCGGCCCTCTGGCCGGGCCGGTCGTCGCCGCCGCGGTCATCCTGCCGGAGCGCGGCTTCGCCCTGGCGGTGGCCGACTCGAAGGCGCTGACCGCGGCGGAACGCGAAGAGCTGGCGTCGGCTTTGCGCACCGCCCCGGGCGTCATGATCGCCTTTGCCGTTCGCGACGCCGGCCGCATCGACGAAGTGAACATCCTCCGGGCCACGCACGAAGCCATGCGCGAGGCCGCCGCCGCCCTGCCCGTCCCGCCCGGCCTGGTTCTCATCGACGGGCTGCCGGTGCGGCCGTTTCCGTTTCCGGCCAAGGCCATCGTCAAGGGCGACGCGTCCTCGGCGAGCATCGCCGCGGCCAGCATCATCGCCAAGACCCACCGCGACCACCTGATGTGCGCCTACGACCGCGAGTACCCCGGCTACGGCTTTGCCCGGCACAAGGGCTACGGCACCGCGGAGCACCTCCGGGCGCTGCGCGAACTCGGCCCCTGCCCGCTGCACCGCCGGTCCTTCGCGCCCGTCCGTGACCTGCTGCCGGCCCCGGCGTCGGCGCAGCCGTGCCTGCCCGGCTGGCAGGCATAACCATCCTCCAACCCGCTCACACCACTCCATCATGCCCATCCGCTCGCAAATCCGTCCAGCCGCCGTGGAGATCATCCGCCGGCTGACCCAGAACAACTACGAGGCCTACATTGTCGGCGGCGCCGTTCGCGACCTGCTGCTCGGGCGCACGCCGAAGGACTTCGACATCGCGACGTCGGCGACGCCGGAGCAGGTGCGGGCGGTGTTCGGCAGGGGCCGCTGCCACATCATCGGCCGGCGCTTCAAGCTGGCCCATGTCTTCGCCGCCCGCGATTCCTACTACGAAGTCAGCACGTTCCGGCGCCAACCCACCGCCGACGAACGCTGCGCCCGCGACGACGACGACGGCGTCGTCATCTGGAGCGACAACGAATACGGCGCCATCGAGGAAGACGCCCAACGCCGCGACTTCACCGTCAACGCCTTGTATCTTGACGTCATCGGCGACCGCGGCATCATCGATTTCACTGGCGGCTTGAAAGACATCGAACAACGCATGGTGCGAACCATCGGCCAGGCCGAGACGCGATTCACTGAAGACCCAGTCCGCATGCTCCGCGCCCTCAAGCTCGTTGGCATGCACCAAATGACCTTGGCGCCAGAGACGGAAGCAGCCATCAGCCGCTTGTGCGGACGCATCCGGCAGGCGTCTGTGGCCCGCCTCTTTGACGAGCTTCTGAAGATTTTCCAGACTGACTGCGCCGGGGCGATTTTGCAGACTTGCCGCCAGCACGGGCTGCTGTCAACGTTATGGCCTGGCTTGGCCAGCATTTGGGACAAGCCGCCTGGCCGGATAGCGCTGGGCATGCTGCAAGCGCGCGATCGGGCGACCAAAAAGGGCGACTATTCCACCTCGCGGGCGCTGGCCTTGGCCACGCCATGCCTGCCGTACGTGATGAACATCCTGCGCACGCACGACAACGGCGTTTTTCCGCTTTGGGATTCAACGATGAACAAACAATGCGGCCATGCCATCCGTTCCTTCTATGACGGCTTTGTCTTGCCGCATGTCCTGACCGCGCGCATCCGGGCGATGATCCTGATGGTGCCGCCCCTGGCCGAGGGCGTGCAGATTGACTACCTGGCGCAGCAGCCAGACTACAAATACGGCCGCGAGCTGCTGCGCCTGCTGGTCGAATCCTGCCGCTGGGACCCGGCGCTAATGCAAAACCTGCCGGAGCCGGGCCAGCCAGCTACCAGCGGCGCTGGCCGCCTGCCACGAAAACGCCGACGCCGACCACGCCGACCACGCCAGCCAGAGGCAGAACCAGCCGCCGAGGCGACAATGCCAGACGCCTCGCCCTGAATGCTCCCCCACTATACTGTGTACATTTCCCCGGAGAATCATAATGGCCCAAAAATTTCTGATCGCCCTGGCCGTCGTCGCCGTGCATGCGTTCCTCATCCTCGCCATCTTCAAGGGATGCAGTGACGATGCCGCCACGGAGACGCCAGCCGAGCAGGCTGCGCCTGCGGAAACAGCCCTCAGCCAGGAAAGCCCGCCGTCGCCGTCACCAGCTGCCGGACTGGCTTTTGCGCCGTATTCGGACGCCTATTTCACAGACCGCCAGCAGGCCCTGCCTGCTAAAGTGGCCGCCATGACCGAAAAATGCACCGGCGGCATCGCGATTGATCTCAGTTCGCGCTCGATCCTCTGGGCCAAGCGCCCCTTGGACATGCAGCCGATGGCCTCCATGACCAAGATGATGACGGCGTTTCTGGCTGTCAAGGAGATCAAGGAGTCGCAAGGGACGATGTCATTGAACACGGTTGTGCCGGTGACGCGGACGGCTGCCGCCGTAGGCGGACGCCAAGTCTGGCTCGACCCGCGCGAAACCTTCACTATCGACGAATTGCTCAAATGCATCCTGATCCGAAGCGCCAACGACTGCGCCTACCTGCTCGGCGAATTCCTCGGCAACGGCAGCGAAGCGGCCTTTGTCACCCGCATGAATGAACAAGCCGCACTGCTCGGATGCCGACGCCTGCTCTTCCACAACACCCACGGGCTGCCCAGCGCCAAGGGCGAATGCATGGGCGCACCGCAAGAACTGGCCTACCTGGCAGGAATACTCATGGATGTGCCAGAAGTCGTGAAATGGACCTCAGTCACCAGGGAATATATACGCGAAAATACTAATAAGAAATTCTTCCTGGATACGACGAACACGCTGCTGAAAACATGCCAAGGCGTGAACGGCATGAAAACCGGCATGACAGACAAGGCCGGATACTGCATAGCAGCCACTTGCGAACGTAACAGCCGACGAGTGGTGGTCGTACTCTGCGGATGCCCAGACAAGGCAGCAAGAGATAACCTGGGCAAAGCGCTGATCGAATGGGTGTATACGCTGTGAGAGGTGAATGCTGAATGCTGAATGCTGAATGCTGAATGCTGAATGCTGAATGCTGAATGCTGAAGACGCATTTGTCATTCATAATTCATAATTCATAATTCATAATTCATAATTCATTAGGGGCGAGGAACTGTTGTTTTATCCGCAGATTACGCTGATGACGCAGATTTTTTAGGGTGTGTTGTACAGGGAAACCAGCCGCGAAGCGGCAAAAAAGCCCCAACGGAGCGAGACATACCAGCCCAGGGCAAGCGGCCCCGCCAGGGGACGCACCGCCCTGGGTGAGACGGATTATAATTTTGAGCCCTGAAAGGGCGATACATAATTCAATGAGCCTTCAGTCGGCAAAATTGTATCATGCTTACAGTCATGCCACCTTGCGCCGTAGGCGCTTAACCATGCTTAACCCCAGGCTTCAGCCTGGGGATAGGCGCACCCCGAAAGTGGTGCCTTGTAAAGGCACTACAGAAGACTGACGCATTACGTCCACCGCGTCCACAATGTCCGCCTCGTCCACCAAAAATATTTCCAATAGTGCTATATTATATATTTTTGCCTTTAATTTAAGGAGCATGTTCAGATGAAACGCAGACTCATTCGCGACGCGCTGGCCTATGGCGCGTCCGACCAGGAAATAACTGTCGCCGGCTGGGTACGTACTCGGCGCGATTCAAAAGCAGGGCTGTCCTTCATAGAATTGAACGACGGAAGCTGCCAGGCCAACCTGCAAATCCTGGCGCCAGCCACGCTCGCTAACTACGAGTCTGAAGTCATCCGTCTGCATCCTGGCGCTTCGATCAAGGTAAAGGGGCGGATACAGGTGTCGCCAGCGGCTGGTCAAGCGGTTGAGCTGCTTGCCGAAGAGTTGACCGTGCTGGGCTTCTGCGATCCGTTGCAATACCCGCTGGGCAAGAGCCGCATTTCCTTTGAGCGGCTGCGCGAGGTGGCGCATCTGCGAGCGCGCACCAACACCTTCGGCGCCGTCACCCGGGTTCGCAACGCCCTTGCCTTTGCCACGCATCGTTTCTTCCAGGAACGCGACTTCTACTATTTCAACGCGCCTATCATCACTTCAAGCGACTGCGAAGGCGCTGGCCAGATGTTCCAAGTCACCACCTTGAACCTGGACAAGCCGCCACGCAACAAGGAAACCGGCGCTGTCGACTTCTCGCAGGACTTCTTCAGCCGGCCAACCTACTTGACCGTCAGTGGCCAGCTCGAAGCCGAAACCCACGCCTGCGCCCTCGGAAACGTCTATACCTTCGGGCCGACCTTCAGAGCCGAAAACTCCAACACTACCCGCCATCTGGCCGAATTCTGGATGATCGAGCCGGAAATGGCCTTTGCCGACTTGTCTGACAACGCTGACCTGGCCGAGGACTTCCTGCGTTCCCTGCTCAGGCAACTCCTGGAGCGATGCCCAGACGACTTGAAATTCTTTGACCAACGCATCGAAAAAGGCCTATTAGACACGCTGACCCGCCTGTCCACAGCCGAATTCACCCGCATCACCTACACTGAGGCGATTGAGCTGCTGGAGAAGGCGCCAGTGTCGTTTGAGTTCAAGCCCTACTGGGGCGCTGACTTGCAGTCTGAACACGAACGCTATCTGGCTGAAAAGCTGTTCCACGGCCCGGTCATCGTGATGAACTATCCCAAGGAAATCAAGGCGTTCTACATGCGCCTGAATGACGACGGCAAGACAGTCGCGGCGATGGACGTGCTGCTGCCGACGGTCGGCGAGATCATCGGCGGCAGCCAGCGCGAAGACCGCCTTGACGTGCTGGAAGCGCGCATCCGGGAAATCGGCATGCAGCCGGAAGACTATTGGTGGTACTGCGACCTGCGGCGCTTTGGCTCAGTGCCGCACGCAGGCTTCGGACTCGGCTTTGAACGCATGGTGCGCTTCTGCACCGGCATGGGCAACATCCGCGACGTCATACCCTTCCCCAGAACGCCCCAAAACGCAGATTTCTGAGCCGTCGTAGAAGCCGGAGGCGCTCGCGTCAGCCCCGGCCCGCTGCCAACTCAATCAACAAGGACAAAGACATGGGCGGCTTTTTCGGCGTTGTCTCGAAAGAAAATTGCACTAGAGACCTCTTTTTCGGCACTGACTATCATTCGCACCTGGGCAACCAGCGCGGCGGCATGCTGGTCTGGGGCAGGCGAGGCGGCCTGCAACGCTCGATCCACGACATCACCAATGCGCAGTTCCGCAGCAAGTTCCAATATGACGTCGAGCGCCTGAAAGGCAAAATAGGCATTGGCTCAATCAGCGACACCGGCGACCAGCCGCTGATTGTGTTCTCGCGCCTAGGCACCTACGGCATCACCATGGTCGGCGCAGTCAAGAATCTGGCTAAGCTGAGCAAAAATGCCTTTAGCGAAGAACACCGCGCCCATTTTTGCGAAAAGACCGGCACCGGCATCAACCCGACCGAGATGGTGGCGTCGCTCATCAGCTTAGGTGACACGTTCAAGGATGGCATCAAGCTGGCCCAGGACAAGGTACAGGGTTCCTGCTCCATGCTCCTGCTGGTCAAAGACGGCATCTACGCTGTCCGGGATCGGCTGGGGCGGACGCCGGTGGTGATCGGCGAAAAAGAAGGCAGCTATGCGGCCACCCTCGAAACCAGCGCACTCTACAATCTCGGCTACCAAGTGAAACACTGGCTCGGGCCAGGCGAAGCAGTGCTATTGACCAGCGACGGCATGACCCAAGTCCTACCGCCCCAAGACCGCATGCAAATCTGCGCCTTCCTCTGGGTCTACTATGGCTTTCCGGCGTCGTCATACGAAGGCATCAACGTCGAAAATGCACGCTACCGCTGCGGCGCCAAGCTGGCTGAGCGGGACAGCGACCTCGTCGTCGACGGCGTTGCCGGGATTCCTGACTCTGGCACTGCCCACGCCTTAGGCTATGCCAACGCCTCTTGCTGCCAGCCGAGCCGGACGCCGGTGCCGTACAAGCGCGCCTTTGTCAAATACACGCCGACTTGGCCGCGCAGCTTCATCCCCAGCGACCAGATCACGCGCAAGCTGATCGCCAAAATGAAGTTGCTGCCCATCGAGGACATGATCCGCGGCCAGCGGCTGCTCTTCTGCGAGGACTCCATCGTGCGCGGCACTCAGCTGCGCGAGACCTTCAAAATCCTCATGAAGGACATGGGCGCCCGCGAAGTCCACGTCCGCTGCGCCTGCCCGCCCATCATGTTCAACTGCAAGTTTCTGAATTTTTCACGGGCTCACAATATCATGGCTTTAGCGAGTCGGAAGGCAATATTCGCCTTGGAGGGCAATTGCAATTCTCGGCTGTCGGAATACTGTAACGATGCCAGCGAATGCTATTTGCGGATGGTTGAAGAAATCAGGAGCGACTTGAAGTTGACGACCTTGAAATATCAGAAGCTGGATGATTTGGTTGCGGCGATTGGGCTGCCCCGCGAGAAGCTGTGCACCTATTGCTGGGATGGCAAGGAGTAAGGGCGCTGGTGCGCCATTTGCGCCGCGTGACTTCAGACTTTTAAGGAGTAAGGCAATGCAGAAAACATGGTTTAGTCTGTTCCTGCTCAGCGCATGGCTGTTCAGCGCGTCCTGGTTAGCGGCTCAGGCCGAGTCTTCCTTTCCCGGCATGGGAACGGTGACCGGGTCGCAAGTCAACATTCGGGCTCGGCCCGGCACCTCTTTCGAGAACCTCGGCAGCTTCAACCAAGGCACACGCCTGATGGTAGTCAGCCGACTAGAGGACTGGTATGAAGTGCGTCTGCCGGAAACTGTGCATGGCTGGGTGACGGCCGACACCCTGGATGAAAACAACGTTGTCCAGAAGGAGCCATGCCGATTGCATGCTGGGCCGGGACTGGTTTTCTCTGCCTTTGCCAAAGCTGGCAAGGGGGTCAAGCTGGAGGTGCTCGAAGTCCTGGAAAACTGGCGTCGTGTGAAGGTTCCTCCGGAAGCCACGGCTTGGGTGAATGCGGCCTACGTCGCTCTGGACCAGCCGGCTGAGCCGACCGTCACGGCGGCTGCTGAGCAACCGGCGGCAGAAGCGGCAAAATGGGCGGCCGAAAAGGCCCGCCAGGAAGCGGAGCTGGCCAAGGCCAAGGCCGAGGCCGACCGCATTGCTGCCCTGGCCAAGGCTGAAGCTGAGCGCGCCGCCCAGGGCAAGCATGCAGCTGCCGAAGCCGAGACCAAGCGCCAGGCCGCCGAACTCCAGGCCAAAATGCAGGCTGAAGCCGCTGCCAAGGCCAAGGAAGCCGCCAAGGAAGCGGAGGCCAAGCGCATCGAAGCCGAACGTCTTGCGCGGGAACAGGCCGACGCTGCTGCCAAGGCGGTGCAGGCCGCCAACGCCGCAGAGATCGTGAAGGCCGCCGAGGAAAAACGCCTGGCCGCTGAATTGAAGGCCAAGGAGGACGCTATCGCCGCTGCCAAGGAAGCGGAAGAACTACGTTTGGCCGCCGAGAAGAAGCTCAAGGAAGAAGAAACCAAAGCTGTCGAAGCCGCCAAGGCCGCGGAAGCAGCTCGCTTGGCTGCCGAGCAGAAGGCCAAGGAAGAGAAGGCTAAAGCCGCAGAAGCGGCCAAGGCTGCGGAAGCCGCCCGCCTGGCCGCTGAAAAAAAGGCCAAGGAGGAAGAGGCCAAGGCCATCGCCATTGCCAAGGCAGCCGAAGAAGCGCGCCTGGCTGCGGAGCAGAAGGCCAAAGAGGAAGAAACGCGACGTCTCGCCGCCGAGCAGAAATTGAAGGAAGAGGCAGAGAAGGCAGAGGCCAAGGCCAAAGAAGCCGAGGCCGCCCGCCTGGCTGCCGAAGAAGCGCGCCGCGCCGCTGAGCAGAAGGCCAAGGAGGAAGAAGCGCGCCTCAAGGCTGCCGCCAAGGAAGCGGAAGAGCGCCGACTGGCTGCGGAGCAGAAAATCAAGGAAGAGGAAGCCAAGGCAGCTGCGGCCGTCAAAGCAGCGGAGGAGGCCGCCACCCGCCGTGCTGCTGCTGAGGCCGCCCGCCTGGAGCAGGAGAAAAAAGCCCGCGCCGAGGCTGAGGCCGCCGAGCTGAAGGCCAAGGAGGAAGCAGCCAAGGCCAAGGAGGAAGAAGAACGCCTGGCCAAGGAGGCTGCCGCCCGCAGCAAGGCCGTTGGCGAACCAGGGCTGCCCAAAATGGCGCAGCACTCAGGACGGGTCATCTCCCTGCAACGCAATGCGACCCCCGAGGCCACGCATGTACTCTGCGAAGTCACCAACCGCGGCCTAGTGCCTATCTGCTACCTGCGCAGCCAGCGCCTTGATTTGAATCAATGGGAAGGCGCTGATGTCATCGTAACCGGACGAGATGTCAAGCCGCCGGCCTGGCGATTGCCGCTCATCCACGTCCTCGGCATCCAGAAAACCCAATAAGTCATTGGCCTGTCCGCGGCGGACAGGCTGCTTTTTTCCATAAGCATGCGCCGCCGTGTCCAGCGGCACTGGCGTGGACAGCCCATGTTTGCGCCCAAGTCTCGGTAGTCTGTATCAGCAAAAGGGGAAAAACCATGAAGTACAGTGTCACCACCGTCTGTCTGCCCACCATGAGCATGGCCGAGCAGGCCGCCTTCTTGTCCAGGCTGGGCTATGACGGCATTGAGTTGCGTGTTCGCCGCATGGCGGACGATGTTCGCGCCAAGGCCGAACCAAGCAACTGGGGCTACCATGTCAATGACGTCACCCCAGAGAACTTCAAGGACAAGGCTGGCGAGATTCGGCGGATTCTGGGAGATCACGGCATTGCCCTAGCCGGTTTAGCGACGAATATGAGCTGCACGGACATGGAGCAGTTCAAGAACGCCCTGGAAGGCGCTGTCGCGGCTGGCGCGCCCTTTATCCGACTGGGAGCAGCAGCGAGCTATCGCGGCACCGGCGAGGACAACTACCACGTGATTTACGGCGAAACAGTTGCCGGCTTTGCGCGTTGCCTCGAATTAAGCCGCGGCACTGGCGTCAAGCTGATCTTGGAAATGCACGGCTACCAAATCCACCCAAGCGCGTCGCTGGCCTACCGCATTGTCAGCAACTTCTCCCCAGCTGACGTCGGCGTCATCTATGACCCGCAGAACATGGTTCGCGACGGCTATGAAACGCCGGCGATTGCCTTGCAGCTGCTCGGCGACTATCATGCCCACTGCCATTTTGGTGCTCACCGCCCCATCCCTGGAGAACGCGACGAAAACGGCACGGTGCAATGGAAATGGGAAGCCTGCCCAATGAGCGACGGTCTTTTCAACTTCCCGCTCATCTTCAAACTGATGAAAAAGCACAACTACCGTCACTTCATCAGCGTCGAGGATTTCCGCCCATTGCCTCCAGAAGAAAAATTCACCGAAGCAATCGCCTATTTCCGCAAGCTCGACCCCAAGGAATGCTGAATGATGAATGATGAATGATGAATGATGAGTGGCAAATGCGCCTCAGCATTCAGCATTCAGCATTCAGCATTTAGACCCTCGCCCTAATTCTATGCTTACCGGCAAACTCCTCCTGGTTATCGATGGCCCTGCCGTGCTGGCTCATACGCCAACGCTGCTTTCCGGCTTGCGTTCGGCTGGACGTTTCCGCGTCACGGTTGCGGCGACGCGCTCTGCGGAGATGTTCTTGCCTCTCCTCGCCCTCTCCGCCCTCTCCGGCGCACCAGCCAAAGCCTATAGCGAGCTAACCGAGGACGACTTGCGCCAAGCCGACGTTATCCTGCTCGCGCCAGTCTCCGAGCATTTTCTGGCAGAATTGACATCAAGCGACGCTTGGGCGCGTCTGACCGACAATGGCCGCCGCCATGTCTTAGTGGCGCCAGCCCGGCTGGAGGCAGAAAGCGACGAGACGATGGTTCCGGACGGCGCACTGCTCCTGTCGGAAGACAACGCTGTCCTGGCTCTTGGTGCCATGGGCGCTGTCGCGGTTGCGTCGCCTGAAGCGTGCGTAGAAGCTGTCTGCACTGCGCTGACACCGCAGGATTTTGCTGGCCAGACCGTGCTTTTGACGGCTGGGCCGACGATTGAGGACGCGGACCCGGCCCGCTTCGTGTCCAATCGCTCGACCGGCCGCATGGGCGCTGCTCTGGCTAAAGTCGCTGCCCGCCGCGGCGCTAAGGTTATTTTCGTGCACGGGCCAATGTCCTGGCCAACGCCGCAAGCGCCGACTATTCGCGCCATCGCAGTTCGAAGCGCAGAAGAAATGTGCAACGCTGTCCTGGCGGAAGTGCCCAAGGCCACGATAGCCATTCTCTGCGCCGCTGTAGCCGACTACATGCCAGTGGCGTATTCCCACGAAAAAATCAAAAAAGGCACGGATGCGACTTTCGCCCTGCTGTTAAAACGCACGCCGGACATCCTGGCCACGGTCGGCGCCCTGGAGAAAAAGCCTTTCCTGGTCGGATTCGCCGCTGAAACCCAGAATCTGACCGACAATGCCACAGCCAAACTGCGCAAAAAAAATTGCGATATGCTCTGCGCCAACGATATCACCGAACCAGGATGCGGCTTTGCCGTGCCGACTAACCGCCTGACCATCCTCTTCGCTGATGGACGACGCGAAGACCTGCCCCTGCTCGCTAAGGAGGAAGTCGCAGCCAGGGTGCTTGATATCGTCAAAAGGGAAATTAGTGGACAGTGGACAATGGACGTTAGTGGACTTTAATGGACTTTAGTAGACGATGGACGATAGACGTTAGTGGACTTTAATGGACTGAGAAGCGAAAACACGGAAAGCTTCTGACTACATGCGGCAGCTACTGTCCACGCCGTCCACCACGTCCACAATGTCCACAACCCAAGCCTACAAGCGCTCATCACAAAATTTTCGTGCCTTTCGTGGTTTTAAAGAGGAAATTTCACCATGCGTTCGAACCTTTGTTTCTCCGGCCTGGGCGCTGGCGAGAACCCACCGGTGGCGGCAGTCCGGGTTACTGGCGGTCTCTGGGGTGAACGATTGCGGGTCAACCGCGAAATCACGCTGCCAGCCGAATACGAGCAATACCAGAAAACCGGACATCTCGACGCTTGGAAACTCACCTGGAAGCCGGGCGACCCGAAGCGTCCGCATATCTTCTGGGATTCTGATGTCGCTAAATGGCTGGAAGCAGCCGGCTATAGCCTGGCATTGCATCCTGACCCGGAATTGGAAAAACGCTGCGATGAAGTCATCGGCTGGATGGCCGCCGCCCAGCAGCCGGATGGATACCTGAACACATACTATATCGTCGTGGAGCCGGATAAACGCTGGTCTAACTTGCGCGATTGCCATGAACTCTACTGCGCCGGACACCTGATGGAAGCCGCCGTGGCCTACTTTGAGGGCACTGGCAAACGACTGTTCCTGGATGTGATGTGCAAGTATGCCGACTACATCGCCAAGGTCTTCGGCCGCGGCGAAAATCAGCTGCGCGGCTATCCCGGACACGAAGAAATCGAGATAGCGCTGGTCAAACTCGCACGAGCAGCCGGCGAAAAGCGCTATCTTGACCTAGCAAAGTACTTCATCGACGAACGCGGTCAACAACCGCATTACTATGACATCGAAAAGGCGCGGGAAAATCGGCCGGATTCGTGGATGGAACGCCCTGGCCCGAACAACCTGCCGCCCTACAACAGCATGCAAGCCCATGCGCCCGTGCGTGAACAGCAGAATGCCGATGGCCACGCCGTGCGTGCCTGCTACCTCTATGCCGGCATGGCCAGCGTGGCCAAAGCCACCGGCGATCAGTCCCTAGTCGATGCCTGCCACACCTTGTGGGACAGCGTCACCACGAAACGCATGTACATCACCGGCGGCGTCGGCTCGTCACGCTTCGGCGAACGCTTCACCTTCGACTATGATCTCCCGAACGAAGAAGCCTACGCTGAAACCTGCGCTGCCATTGCCCTGGTCTTCTTCGCCAACCGGATGCTATGCCTGGAAGCCGACGCCAAGTACGCTGATGTGATGGAACGGGCGCTTTACAACGGCATCATCAGCGGCGTGTCGCATGACGGAACCCATTTTTTCTACGACAACATCTTGGCCAGCCATCCGCTGTACCACACCTTCAGCCACCAGAAGTCGCCCCGGCGCCAGGAATGGTACTCCTGCGCCTGCTGCCCACCTAACATCGCCAGGCTGCTGGCTTCCCTGGGGTCGTACTTGTATACTATTGGCGACAAGACCGTGTGGACGCAACTCTACATCGACAGCCAGGCCGAACTCGACCTAGGCAACGGCAAAAAAACCCGCATCACCCAAACCACGAAATATCCCTGGGAAGGCGACATCACGCTGACTATCGGCCTCGACGCCCCGACCGACTTCACCCTCGCCCTGCGTATTCCCGGTTGGTGCCGCCAAGCCACAGTGGCTGTCAACGACCAGGCAGTCGCCCTGGATGACCTCATGAACAACGGCTATGCGCACCTCTCCCGGAATTGGCAGGACGGCGACCTGGTCGCCCTGCACTTGGATATGCCTGTGGAACGGGTCTATGCCCACCCGTCCGTGCGCCAGAATGCCGGCAAAGTCGCTCTCCAACGCGGGCCGCTCGTCTATTGCCTGGAGGAAGCCGACAACGGCCCCAACCTGGCCGACCTACGCCTGCCCCCAGCCTCCGAGCTGACCGTCATCCCTGGTCCCGCCGAACTGGACGGCGCACCTGTCATCACCGGCCCTGCCCTGCGCCGTGACCTGACGCCTTGGGCAGGCAAACTCTACGCGACCGACCGGCCAGCCTACGTTGCCTGCCAAATGACCGCAATCCCATATTTCCTCTGGGCTAACCGCGCCCCCGGCGAAATGACCGTCTGGATCACCGAATGAAAAATCTGGCGTTGTGCAGGAACGCAAGATTACCCTAACTGCGACGTTCAAACGTGCCACCCGGCTTGCATTTACGACAAATGCCATTAATATAGAAATATGCCCTCACGTTGTCCGCAGGCGCGGATGACGTCTTGTTCAAACCTTTCACGGTATGGAGAAAGCAGATGAGAAAACGCAGTGTTGTTGCTCCGGATTGGTGGGACTACACCACCATTAGCGAAGACCTGGTGGCAGATGTGGCCAAGCTCACGGTCAAGGACATGGAACAACTGAGCCGCCCGGGCTTCAAAGTCGTGATGTATGACACCATCGAGGAATTCTACCTCGCAGAAGCCCTGGAATACATCGATGCCTGGAAACAGTCGACTCCCGACAACCCGACCGGCATCTGCGGCCCGATCGGCCCGACCGAGCAGCTCCCCCTGGTCGCCCGCATCGTCAACTCCATCGGCCTCAACCTGGCTAAGCTCGACGCCCATTTCTGGGCTATGGACGAATGGGTCGAAAACGGCGTTGCCGTGTCCCCCGACCATCCGATGTCCTTCTCCAAGGCCGTCCGCGAGTTGTGCTTTGACCGCATCGACCCGAAACTGCGCATGCCAGAGAAAAACATGCACTTCCCGTCTGGAAGCCTGGAAGACTACAGCAAGTCTTACGACAAGTTCAACTGCCTGGTGATGCAAGGCGGCCAGGGCGACACCAAGCACTGGGCCTTCAATGACCCGGTCCGCCGCGAAGGCAAATACGCTGAGAAGCCGCCGACCCCGGCTGAATTCCGCAAGCTGGGCACGCGCATCGTCGACCTGCACCCGATGACCGTCATGCAGAACGCCCGCACCTCTGGCGGCGGCAACATCGCCCTGGTTCCCACCACGGCCGCCACCGTCGGCCCGAAAGAAACCTGGAAAGCCAAAAAAGTCTCCATCTGGCAGGCCGGCTGCCATGACAACGCCTTTGGCATGCGCCTGACCACCCTGATGATCTCCAAGAAGATCGCGGACTCGGCAGTGCCGATGAGCCTGCTGGCCGACCATCCGAACGTCCAGTTCAACTTCTATCGTCCTGGCATCGGCCCCTGCGCCGTTGAAATGCACTAATCCGCAACCTCAGTCTAAGCCCTGCCACGTCCGGCGCCCCGACCTTTCCCCGGGAGCCGGACGTTTTGGCGAACCATGATCAGAAACGACAACCATGAGCAAAAAACCCGCTGTTCTTGCCCTCGTCGCTCATCCGGACGACATTGAATTCATGATGGCCGGAACCATGCTGATGCTGCAAAAGCACGGCTGGGAAATGCATTACATGACTATTGCGGACGGCTGCTGCGGCACGGCGATAGACGACATTCCGACTATCACCGCCAAGCGCCGGGCTGAATGCCAGGCCGCCTGCAAGCTAGTCGGCGCAGTCTGGCATCCTGCGGTCTGCAAAGACCTCGAAGTATTCCACACCTGGGACATCATCAGCAAAGTCCTCAGCGTCATCCGCGATGTGAAGCCCAGAGTCATCCTGACCCAGTCGACGGATGACTATATGGAAGACCACATCAATTCCTGCCGGGTCGCCGTGACCGCCGCCTTCAGCCGCGGCATGCTCAATGCCATTTGCGATCCGCCGCGACCGCCCATCCAGGAAGACGTCACCGTGTACCACGCTATTCCCCACGGCCTGATGAATCCCTATCGCAAACGCATCGAACCAGAATTCTTCGTCAATGTCAGCCCAGTGATGCAACAGAAATGGGACATGCTCACCTGCCATACCTCGCAGAAGGAATGGCTGGATGTCAGCCAGGGCATGAACGCCTACCAGAAAGTCATGCAGGACTTCATGGGTCAGCTCGGAGTACGCTCCGGAAAATTCCAGTACGCCGAGGGGTTCCGCCGGCGCTCCTGGCTGGGATTCTCCGCCACCGAAATCGACCCGATCGCCGAAGTGCTGGGCGATGACGTAGTCGCAAACCCGAAATACGAACCCTGAATGCTGAATGATGAATGATGAATGCTGAATGCTGAGGCGCATTTATCATTCATAATTCATAATTCATAATTCATCATTCGTTAAGGGCGAGGGTAGCCTCGGTGAGGCGACACCATGAGTAACCCCAGGTGAAGCGAAGCGGAACCTGGGGGTGGAGTCCCCGAAGCCTGAGCCTCGGTGAGGCGTGACATACCAGCCCAGGGCAAGCGAAGCGCCGCCCTGGGTGAGGCGTAATTAAACCTTGAGCCCTGAAAGGGCGACACATAAGCTTGAACTACGTACGGCAAGCTGAAGCTGAACTACATACGACGACATGCGGCAAACTGACGCCCCTCGCCTATTCTTAATAGCTTCCGTGCTTTGATTCCAATCCAGCCAGGTGCGTCGTGTCATTCCAGCAGCCCAGCTGCCAGAGTCCGTCCACGTACACTATTCGGCTGATGGACGCATTGGCCACCTGCGGCTGGCGCGGCAGGCGGTCGTTTATGCCGAGAATGTGCTTGAACATGAGCCGAATCGCGCCGCAGTGGCTCACTGCCAGGATCGTATCCTTCGCGTGCCGCACGGCCAGTTGCTCCAGAAAATCGCTGACACGCCGTTGGACTTCGTCCTTAGTCTCCCCACTTGGCATAGCCACCTCTGGCGCGTCGGTCAGAAAGCCGTACCAAGCTTCGGCAAAGTTTTTTTCGACGTCTTCGCGGCTGCGTCCTTCCAATTCGCCCAGGTGCCATTCCCGGAGTTGCGGACAAGGCGTCGGCGCTGGGTATGGCGCAATCCGCAGTGCAGTATCCATCGCACGGCCCAAATCGCTGCTATAGACCGCCGCAAAGGTCACACCGCGCAGACGGGCGGCAGCGCGTTCCGCCTGCTGGATGCCCAACGGACTCAGTGGAGTGTTGCCCTGTCCCTGGATCGTATTCGTCTCATTTGCCTTTGTCTGCCCATGCCGAACTACAAATAACTCCATAATACCGCGCCTCCGCCTGCCTTCAGGAATTTTTTCTTCAACTGCTCTTTCGTCTTATGCAACATACCCTTGCCGACTATCGCTCTTGCCGCCTCTGCCCGCGCCAATGCGGCTGCGACCGCACTGCTGGCCAACTCGGCCGTTGCGGCGAATCTGCCGACTGCCGGGTCGCTTCCGCAGGACCGCACTTCGGCGAAGAACCCTGCTTCACCGGGCACCGAGGCTCTGGCACCATCTTCTTCTCCGGATGCTCCTGCGGTTGCTTCTTCTGCCAAAACCACCAGATTTCGCACGGGCATCAAGGCAGGATTATGACCCCAGAAGAACTGCTCGAACAGGCTCTCGCATTGGCTCGAAGCGGCGTCCACAATCTCAATTTCGTCACCCCCGACCATTTCTGGCCGCATCTACGGCGCCTGGCCGCTGAGCTGCGCAACGCCGACGTCGACATCCCTTTTATATGGAATTGCTCAGGGTACTGTAATGCCGACACCCTGCGGCAACAACTTGATGTCATGGACATTTTCCTGCCTGACTTCAAATTTTCGGACACATCCCTGGCAAAGCGTTGCATAGGTGACGACTCGTATCCGCAATTGGCGCGGCAGGCGATGCAAATGATAGTGGAGCGGGTCGGCTTTTTACGACCGTGGGACGTGTCTGGCGACATCTGCGCCAGCCGCGGCCTGCTGGTGCGCCACTTAGTCTTGCCCGGAGAAGTCGCTAACAGCCTCGGCGTCCTGAAAATCCTTTATAACGATTTCGGCACAGACGTGCCCATATCGCTCATGAGCCAATATCGCCCCATGCCGGCATGCGCCCAGCGCGACTTCCTGAACCGCCAAATCACCATGGCCGAATACCGGGAAGTCTGCGACTACGCCGAAAAACTGGGCTTCCGGAAAATCTTTATCCAACCCAAATACGGCGACCCGAACTTCCTTCCCGACTTCAACCGACGCAAGCCCTTTGCCGGAAATCCGTGAAACAGCAGACCGCGGCGAGGGGCTGAATGCTGAATGCTGAATGCTGAATGCTGAGGCGCATTTCATAATTCATAATTCATAATTCATAATTCATCATTCGTTAGGGGCGAGGGGCAAGGATTCTGGCGATTCATCTGAAAGCCTATTCAGGTGATGGAAAGCATGATGCCTGCGTGCCATCTAAATCATGCTCAAGCACAAAATGACTATGATTCTATCGAAAACCGTTTGAAAAATGGCGTTTTGTGGCCTATTTTTTCAGCGGTTCCAGAAATCAGACCCCACCCACCCAAGGGGGGCCACCCTCCCAAATTTTGTCGTGCGCGCGAGGAGACGATTTATATGTCGCCCCTACACACTTGCCGTTGCAAGGCTGTGGACTTGATGGACATGGTGGACATGGTAGACGGTGCCTGCTGACCAAACGCCCCTCGCCCCTAATTCTCGCCCTTCGCGCCTATTCCGACTGTCCACTCCTAGGCATTTTCTTCTGCTCTGGCTTGCTGGGGCTGGTTTCCGGCAATATTTTAACTTGATTATCCGTTGAGTATAATAACCTGCAACCGCTGTCGGCGCCAGCTGTCTTATTCATTAAGACACTCGCCGCATTTTCTGCCGACCGTCTGTCGGCTCATTTTTCGGAGGCATTTGTTGTGGCTTATTCCGAAATTCCCATTGGCTTGGCTTTGATTCTCTGCGACACCGTCATTGAGGATCGCCACACCATGAAAAAGAGCCTGATTGGCCTGTTCAGCCAGATTCGGGCGGCGTCTTTTCCCTACACCCATCCTCTCATTCACCTTGTGGTCTCCTTGACTGGCGGCAAAGGCGACTATCCCTGCGAAGTCCTCTGCCAGCACGATGACTTGAAGACCAAGGTGTTTTCCATCAAAAACAACTTGCGCTTCCGCTCCCATGACGAAGTCGCCGAGCTGGTCTACAACCTGAAGTCGCTGACCTTCCCGCGTCCTGGTCGCTACTGGTTCAAGGTATTGTTGGACGACATGCCGATCATGATGCGTCCGGTCTTAGTCGTCAGCCGGCAGGAAGCCAAGCCGCCGCCGCCTCCCAACCGTCCCGGGCGGCCGCCATCGCCGCCCCCGCCACCACCCTCTCCCCCTGAGGCCTAACCTGCCATGACTCTCCACCGATTCAAAGTCAGCGACGAGGCCGGCAAGATCAGCGAAATGCTCATCGAAGGCGACTCCCAGCATGATGCGGCGCGGCGCGTGCAGAACCGCGGCCTGATTCCGCTCAGCTACCTGGGCGAAGGCTCGCTGAGCACCAGGAACGCCGGCCTGTTCCAGCCCAAGCTCAATGTCGTCGACTTTACCGAACGCCTGGCGCCTCTGCTGGAGGCGAACATCACCTTGGAACGTGCCTTAGGCATTGTCGGCGACGATCAGGGCAATCCAGTCATGGCAGCGACGGCTGCGGACCTCCGCCGCGGCCTGCACGAAGGCCGCAAGCTGTCAGAACTGATCCGCGAACGCGGCCGTTTGTTTCCGCAGCTGTACGCTGGCGTCGTCGAAGCCGGCGAAGAAGCCGGCGCCCTGCCGCAAGTGATGGGCGAACTGCGGCGATTCCTCAGCGAAAGCCAGGAATTGAAGTCGTTCATCATCTCTTCCTCGGTCTATCCGGCCTTCATCATCGTCACCGGCATTTTCATGCTTGCGTTCGTCCTCGGCATCATCGTGCCCCGCTTCGCCCTGGCCATGACCGGCGCTGGCATTGAATCAACGGCGACCGACATCCTGCTCGGATTGTCCTCCTTTCTCAAGTCATATTGGTGGACGTTCCTGGTCCTCCTGGGCATCCTCGTCTATCTTTTCTCGCAGCTGCGCCGTGAGAACAGCCCGTTCCGGCAATGGTTTGACCGAATGATCCTCAAAGTCCCGCTCGCTGGCAAGCTCGTCCTGTACACTAACATCGCCCGGCTCTGCCGCACCATGGCCATTCTTATGCGCAGCGGCGTGCATCTGCTCAACACCGTTGTCATCGCCAACCGCGTCGTCCAGAACCGCGCCATTGCCCAGTCCATCATCGGCTTGTCCGGCGAATTGCGCCAAGGCCAGCGCTTGTCAACCGCCCTCAGCCGCAGTCCCTATATTCCTGACCTGATGCTGAAGATGATCGCGGTCGGCGAAGAGACCGGCGCGGTTGAAACCATGCTGGAACGGGTAGCGGAGCGCTATGAGTCGGACATGAAGCGCCTGGTCAAACGTCTGCTCAGCCTGTTCGAACCCCTGATCATCGTCGGCCTCGGCCTTAGCGTCGGCCTGATTGTCCTGCTGATGTTCATGGCGATCATGGACATGCAGGGCGCTGCCGGCTAAGCAGCCGCTCCTGCCAAAGTCATATTCCCAATCACATATTCACTCTGTCAACTGAAAAAGGCACCATCATGTCTACCCGCACCACGCCATCGCGTCGCCGCCGCAGCCGTCCATTCACGCTGATTGAAATCATGATCGTAGTCGTCATCATCGGCATGTTAGCCGCGCTGGTCGGCCCGAACATCCTCGGCAGCCTTGACAAAACCAAGGTCAAAAGCACCAAGGCGCAATTAGTCAGCCTCAAGAACGCCGTCCAGCAATTCTACATGGACATGTCGTCCTATCCAAACCGCCTTGACGATTTGCTGGTCAATCCCGGCAACGACAAGTGGGACGGCCCCTACCTGGAAGCCAAGAATCTTCCTAAGGACGGCTGGGACAATGAGTTCCAGTATTCCTGCCCTGGCTCGAACAACATGCCTTTTGACATCATCAGCTACGGTGCCGACAAGTCATCCGGCGGCTCCGGCTACAACGAAGACCTCTCCTGCTGGAATTGACGCCGCCCCGCCGCCGGAGATTGCGCATGCAGCAACGCCGCTTCACGTTTTTCGAGTTGTTAGTCGTGGTCGCCCTGGTCTCGCTGATCACGGCCCTGGCGGCGCCTAAAGTGACTAAAGTCTCAAGACGCATGATCGTTGAATCAAGCCTGACCGACATCCGCCGAGCCATCTCCGAAACCGCCATGCGCGCCTGCGCCACCGGACAGAGCTTGACCTTGACCCTCGAACAGGAAGCCTCGACCTTCCGCGTCAGACGGACGCAGACGCTTCCGGCCAACAATTGGCTCCCAAGCCAGGCGCAAAGCGCGGAAAGCAAAGCCGGCACCATCATTGCCGGCGCCGACTCCTACGCGCTGAATAAAAACATCGAATGGCAGCTTGGCGATTCTGGCTTTGGCTCAACCGACAACGTCGAATACGCCTTTTTTCCAGACGGCCAGGCTTCCGGCCCCCCTCTCCGCTTCACCATCTGGAACCGCCAGTTCCAACTTGACGTTGACCGTCTCACTGGCAATCCCCTCATCCAGGAATTGGAATGAACCCAACGCCGACTGACATCGCCGCCGCCCGAGCGCGGATAGACGTCCTGCGCACCGAAATCCGCCGGCACGACCGCCTGTATTATGTCGAGGCCGCCCCGGAAATCAGCGACCACGACTACGACCGTCTCTACCAGGAGCTGAAAAACCTGGAGCAGTCCTGGCCTGAACTGGTGACGCCTGATTCGCCGACCCAGCGCGTAGCTGGCGAACCGCTGACCGCGTTTGCCACCAAGCCGCATGCCCTGCCCATGCTCAGCTTGGACAACACCTACGACGAGAACGACCTGCGCCGGTTTCACGACTATGTCTGCCGCGGCCTCAGGGACGAACAGCCGGTCTATGTGATTGAGCCGAAAATCGACGGAGTGAGCATCTCCGTGCGCTATGAACACGGCCAGCTGGTCCAGGCCCTGACCCGGGGCGACGGCAGCCAGGGCGACGATGTCACGGCCAATTTGAAAACCATCCCCTCCCTCCCCTTGCGCCTGGCTGGCCCCGGGCCCTTTCCGGAAGTATTCGAAGTGCGGGGCGAGGTCTTCATCAGCAAGTCTGGTTTCCAGCTGCTCAATGCGCGTCGCCAGGCTCAGGGCGAAGATGAATTCGCCAATGCCCGGAACGCGGCGGCTGGCACGCTCAAGCTCCTTGATCCACGCCAAGTGGCGGAACGGCCGCTGGATGTGCTGTTCTATGCCCAGGGTGAAATCATCGGATTGGAGATCACCAGCCAGCAGCAGCTGTTCCAGGCATTGGCTGACTACGGCTTCCGAACCCAAGCCTGGCGTCGGACTGCGGACGACTTCACTTCCATCGCAGCCGCCATCCGCGAACTCCTGGCAGCCAAACACGACTTTCTTTATGACATCGACGGTGCTGTCATCAAGGTCGACAGCTTTGCCCAGCGTGAAATCCTCGGCCTGACTGCCAAGGCACCCAGCTGGGCCCGGGCTTTCAAGTACGAACCGGAGCGCCGCGAGACACGCCTGCGCGCCATCACGGTGCAAGTCGGCCGCACTGGCGTACTTACCCCAGTCGCGGAACTGGAGCCAGTCGCCCTGGCCGGATCGACCATTGCCCGCGCCACCCTCCACAATGAAGACGAGATCGCCCGCAAGGACATCCGCATCGGCGACATGGTGCGCATCGAAAAAGCCGGTGACGTCATTCCGGCCGTAGTCAACGTCGTGCTGGGAAAACGACCGCCAGACGCCAAGCCATTCGATTTTTTCCAGCATGTCGGCGGCAAGTGCCCATCCTGCGGCAGCGATATTCAGCGCGACCCGCAATTTGCGGCCTGGCGCTGCCTGAATCTGCAATGCCCGGCCCAGAGTGTTAGACGCCTGGGGCATTTTGCGGCGCGGCAAGCCCTGGACCTTGAGGGACTGGGCGGGGTGGTTGCCGAGGCATTAGTCGAACAAGGCTTAGTGCGCGAGCCGCTGGACGTCTTTGCGCTGGAGCAAGAACCGCTGGCCTCCCTCAATCTCGGCACGACAGACGCCCCGCGCCAATTTGGCACCAATAATGCCAAGCGCCTGTTGGACGCGATTGCCAGAGCGCGGGAGATGCCGCTGTCCAACTGGCTGCTGGCGCTCGGTATTCCGGAGGTCGGCGCTGCGACTGCCTTCCACATCGGGCGCACGCACCGCGATATGCGTGACTTAGCGGAATCGTCGGTGCTGCGCGATTTGCTGGCTCTGCTCGCCATCCAGGATGGCGTCCTGCCCGAACCTCAGCCCTCGCTGGCAGAGCTGGGAGACTTATTCGCAGCAGCCGAGGCCAGGCAGCCAAAAGCGTTGACGGCCAAGGCGAGTAAGGATGAATTGGTCGCGCGCTTGCAGCCGCTGGGACTGATCAAGCTTGGCAGCAACGGCGTTTACGTGACCACGGTGATCGGCCCTAAGACAGCCCGGAACATCGTCGATTTCTTCGCCAGCGAGACTGGCAAAGAACTACTCCAACGCCTTGAAGAACTGGGCATCAATCCACCCGGCACAGGAGCGGAGGCGGAGACGGAGACGGACGCAACAGCTGAAGCAGCCGGAGCAACGCCATTAGCTGGCAAGACCTTCGTGATCACGGGGACGCTCAGCGAAGAGCGTGAAGCGGTCGCCGCCAAAATCCGTGCAGCGGGCGGCACGGTGTCTTCAGCCGTCAGCCGAAACACGAACTACCTCGTGGCCGGCGCCAATGTCGGCGCACGTAAAACGGAAAAAGCCGCGCAGCTCGGCGTCCGCGTCATCGGGGAAGAGGAACTGCGAGCGATGTTGAAACAGGGCGGAGGTTGAGGTAAAGGCCAGCCATAGGAGCGGCGCACCACCCTTATTTGACTGCTGCGAGAGGAGAGGACAGAATCCGCAGGAGATGTGACACGTATAGTAGAGAAACGAGTTTGCACATTACAGGCGGAAAATCAGCATGTTTTTAACTGAAGATGCCAACTATCTGTAATAAACCACCCTATTTTAGCGATATGCGGTCGTGCCATGCAAAACGTATTTAAGGCGGGTTGCCATCTATTCAGCCTTGGTTGCCGTTTTCGTCGTTGCCTTGTCCTTGGTGCGACGCCACGAAATCCCGCTCATAAGCGGGGCGGCCACAAGTCGAGGTATAGGACATGAGGAGTCCCATAGCCCTAACCCTCGATAGGCGAGCAATCCTTTTACATCCGTACGTTAACACCTGCCCGTTGCCTGTAGACTCAATTTTCCCCTTGAAGAGAACATCACTTAGGATGGCCTTCAAAAAAGATTCCCTGAGCTTCTCCTTCACCTGTCTGACATCTTGAGAGTCCTTTTTCTCAAAAGAAAGTTTACCCAACGGGGAAAGTTTGTTCGACCAGTGCTCTTTGAGTTTTAAGCATCGCTTTTGCCACGCTGGACGAAGCCCCTTTGGGCCATCAGCGCCGATAACCAGCCTTCCAACCCCGTCGTCATTCAATACGCATAAATCAAGAATGCTAATCTGGACGAAATGAACCATTTTCATTCTGACAAACCATTTATTCTTCCGTGGGTGGTCATCGAAACAAGGAATCTCCTCAGAGTAATGGGGGCACTTTTCTCTTTGGACGACTTCAGCAAGCGGAACACGAATGAGGTCTGGTTCCCGCTTCCCTTTGGAGCGAACCATGAGGTCACACGGCTGGGCAAGGAGGATATAATACTTCTTCGAACAGTCGACAACACCGGTATTCTCATTCTTCGAACTGTCGTCACTGACCTTCTCGAAGATGTCCCCAAGTTCCAGTGGAAGATGATTCTTATTGATAATATCTCCAAATTCGTATAGCTCCTCGCGTTGCAGCGACCAGGCACTGACTGGGGGCGGTACAGGATCACGATCAGTTGGTATTCCGCTGACTGACCTGAGTTTCGCCGCCAACTCCTCAAGGACACCCCCTTCATGAGCTAACTTGAGAGACTCCGTGCGGAGAAATAGCGCATGCAACCTGAAAAGCATGTCCGGCTCCCATAGGCCCTCTTCAAAAGAACCCCGAAAAACGATATGGTCGAGGTCATAGATATTGACTTTCTCAACACGCTTAGCTGCTGCCGAGGCAGCCTCGCTAATTATCTCCTTAACTTCATTCTTCAACTTCGTGAAATCAGGCGACAAAGCAACGAATTTGAGTGCTAGAGCGAAGAGCATTGGATCTTGGCTGAGATGTTGCTTGGGGATCACGATAAATCGATCCTTCTCAATTCCGTGTTTCTCACTCAGGTCTTGCCATTGTTTAGGCTGATCATCGGGAGTTACCTTATGCGTCAAGAGGCCGCAGATCAGGTCTTCGGTGTCGTCCCTGTCCAACAATGAGGCAATGATCTTAATGCCCCCATCTACATCGCCGTCTGCTCCAGAAAAATCCTGATCAAAAAGAAAGAGCGTTAGTTCTTCTCTGCTGCTTTCCTTGAGCAGCTGCTCTTTCTGAGTTTCCCAATGGGAAGGAGAGAGATTTACCAGTTGCCTGTCGCCGGGAATCAACAGGCGAAGGTTTGATGCGTCTGTCATATCGCCTGTTTCGTCATCACCCTGTTCCCGTGCTGCAATGACCACAGCTTGCCCACTGGATGCCCGCTCCTCCGGCGACATATCCTTCCAAACGTCGCGAATCTTGGCCGTCCGCATGTCTTGATCGTCTGGAATAGAATCACCAAGCCCAGGGAAAGTAACACGCAAGCTCGCCTCATCAAGGCCTATAGCAGCCGCGATAACATCCTCCAGCGGTACCGTATCCTGAATTCTGTCATCAACATAGACGACACGTTTCACTTGAAGAGTATCCAGAAGGCTCTTCACGGCCTTACGTGGCTCATCATATTTTTGGTCATTCATAACATGCCTCCCCGCAGGTCAATCTGAAACTTGTATAGCCTCTGATGTTGATTTCGCTCGGGAACAAGACCGATACTACAGCCTTCCGAGTCAAGCAACTGCTTCACGATAAACAAGCCCAGTCCACGACCTTTGGCTTTTGCGGAAATAAAGGGTTCAAAAAGCGCGTGTTCCACGCTTGGATCAATGCCGGCACCGTCATCATAGACTCGCATGAACGGTCTTGACAGCTCGATAGTTATTGTCCCACGCTTCGTCCGTCCCCGCCTGATATCCTCGCGGAGCCAGTACTCGCTGTTCAGCACAAGATTGTCAACAATCTGCGTGAGTTTACCTCTATTCATCCGAACGCTGAAGCCCACATCATTGGCGTGGCTGACAGTCAACGTGATTCCATTTTTCTCAAGTCGTTCCTTGTAGAAATCTGCCAGTTCCTGGCTGAAGACTGCGAGCTTTATCTCATGCTTCTGATCCCGTACATAGCGCAGAGAAGGCGCCAAGAAAGACATCTGCTTACGCAGAGCCATCACCGAAGAGTGAACATGCTCTATGAAGGCAAGAAGCGGTCGATCGGTGATCCCCTTCTTGCGAATCGACATCTGGGCAGACTTCGCTCGCTCGGCAAGTTGGTCGGCGATATTGTAGACCTCATGCGATAGCGCCTCTGCGGTTAGCCCCAAGGCAACGGCTTCGTACATGTCGTCCATCTGACGCCGAAGTCCATCAACGCGGTCATCAAGCACCTGCCCCATCCGACGCAGCGACTCCAGCTCTTCAAGATAAGTCGAAAGACGCCCAACAACATCTTCGGCTTCGACAAGCAGCGCCTCAAGGTTCGACACTGCCTCCGCCACTTTTTGCCGCAGTTCGGGCGTGATCTTATCCGAGCTGCGGAGCTGGGAGACCACCTCCTTGGAGGCAGATACACAGGCGCCAATCCGTGAGCGGAACGGGCTGATACTCTCCTGATACTGCGACGCTTTGGCCAACCCGTTCTTGATTGCTCTTGAAATATCCTCCACTGTTTTCCGAGAGTCGACTTGAGCCAAGGCTTCGTTTCGCGCCTTGCGGAATTCATTCCACGAGCGCCCGAAAAAATTATGCGCCGTGGTTGTAAAATTCTTGAACTCCGTAAGCAAAAGGTAGAAGTTTCTGTAATAAGGGGAATCCTTGAAGCCTTCCCGGTCGGTTTTTTCCTCAAGTTCGATGTTGTCCCGGGCGGAAAGGGCAATATACCCCAACGTGTTATCGGGCTTGAGTCCATAATAGGACGGCGCCGACGTCCATTGAGCACCGAGCTTAAGCCAATCTTGATCAACCCGAATGGCAAAGCCATCCCTATAGACCCTGATTCCACTCAAATCCTTGATGTGGCGACGATACTCACTGATTCGGTCAAACACAGCTTGGCTCTGGAAAGCTGTAGAACCCAGATCGAATGAGTCCACCTCTCCCGAGAAAGGCCCTGGATTCGCAACGCAATTCCCAAAATCACCAGTCAAGAATTCGACTTCGTCGATATCAGATAGAACTCGCCGACGTTCGTATTCGACAAACCAAGGCTCCGTTTCGGATCGTCTCAGGCTCAGGTCCTTGGGGAGTTGGCATTCTTGCAGAAACTGGTAAAAGGAACTGCCATTATCCGCCTCGGCAATCAGTGCAAACGACTCTGCCTCCTTGGGGTCGGAGGGTCGGAAAAAATCGAGCCTGGCGCGTCCTTGGATTACGAACCTGTTACCATCGAATGTGAGCCTATATCTCACAGGAGCAATCTCACGGATGCGGTCACTTATCTCCAGCAACTCGAGCGGTTTGCCATCGACCTCAACCGCAACCATGAAATCACGGATCTGCCGATAGGGGGAGATCATCCGCGACAATTCCTGTTCCAAGCGCTTGATCTCCGGCTCTCCGCGCCAGACTTCTGGTTCCTTCAATCCCGAAATGACCACCTTTGTTCCGTGCTTGCGAGGGCAGTCTGCCTCGACGAGATAAATTTCGACATCTTCAAGATTGGGGGCGGTCTCGAAATCAAGCCACGAGAAGCCAAAGTGATACCCGGCCTGATCCTTTGCCTGAGTAAAGACCTCAAGCATCTCCCCGAGCCTTTGCACACCGAGGCGTCCCAGCCCTTTGTCCCCCAGTGGCGTGCGCCCGCCTGGAGTCGTCCTCTTAGCCTGCTTGAGTTCTCGCTTCTTGCGGTTCGATATAGTCAGCCATCCGGCCTTGATATCTTCGATATCCATGCCGTGTCCATCGTCCTCCACGATAATCCTGCCACCATCCGCCGGGTAGATAGCGCCGTCGACACCTGTAACTCCCTTCGTGTCAATGACAACTTTGGCATACGTCGCATCGGCGTCATAGCAATTCTTGACCAACTCAATGAGTGCCTGCACAGCGTCACTTATGAGGCTCTCGCCAAGTTGGTAGACGACAGAGGGGTGTATTTTGAAGTGTGGGCGTGAATCGTGTTCCACCATCATTCCCCCTTCCGCATTACCAATATTGTTTCACGAGACATGGTGTCCGCGATGCTATTCTTAAAGGCCATTCGTTTCGAGGAAATTCTCCGGGTCAGCTGGCACAGTCTCTTCGCCCCATGGGACGTCAGCAATTCAGACAAGATGGCGTCGAACGGGACGCGCTGGCCGCCCACCTTGCGGTTCCCCAAAATCCACACCATTATTCCTCCAGGACACACCATTTTCATGATTGAACCAAGCGTGGCCTCCAGGTCCCTGATGAAGGCAGTGACGCGGTTTGCGCGGTCGGGTGGTTGTGACGCGAGGCTCTGGATATAGTCAGCAAATTTTGGTGAGCGGCTGCTGATGAGAGCCTGCTCTTCCTTGGTCACTCGCGTGCATCCTCCTAGACTTCGCCGGTCGATTTCCTGCGTCGTCCTGAGGCACTCGGGATCAATCTTTGGATCAATATCGCGGAGGTCAATCCACTGGAGGGGAAGGTAGGAATACTGCCCATACGGAACCGTGCTGGTGTTGTCACCATAGGGCGGCGACGTTACTAGCATATCGCACTGCTCCTCCACGCGGACATCAGCAGCGTCTGACAGGAGCACCTCGACTTCGCGTGAATAACGCCCACGCATCATGAGTCCCGACTCGGACATCTGAGCCTCCTGCATCCTGTAGTGTTCCACATTGCGTTCAAGAGCCTTCTTGAACATGCCGATGGCATCGTGTTGCCGGGAAGCAATGTTTTCTTCCGTTCGGATATGAAGCTTGAAAGTAGACGTCCGCGAGTTGCTCGTCAACCTAACAGTTTCTGCCAAGGCAACCCAGAAAAAACGTCTTGCCCAGCCTGATTTCTCCAATAGAATTGACCGTCTAAGGCGGGACAGGGACTGTTGGACGTCCTTTTCGAACCACTTGTCAATATTCGGGAAGTTGATCTCAACGGCAGTGCTTTTGTCGCCATTGATACGGCCCAGCAACTCTTGCACCTTCTGCTCCAACGCGCTCATGAAGAACGGGCCGCTCTTTACACGGCAGAGCAGGATAGCCAAGGGATTGATATCGCATCCAGTAAACGAGAGACCACGGAACATGCTCTCCGTCATGATCGTTCCTGAACCTGCGAACGGATCACAGACTCGGCCTATGTCGGGATGCACGGCACACGCCTCGGCCAGCACGATTCCGGCTAGTTGGGGAACCATCATGGCAGGGTATTGAAAGAGACCATGCCCATACTCGCGCCGAGAATTGCCCCGGAAGGACCAGTAGTCCTCTTTAGATTCCGTTAGAGCCTCCAGGCGTTGGCAAAGGAGTGCATCGTGATTGTCTCGTACATCGATCACCTATCGTGCCTCCAGGAAAGCCTTGCATGGTTTCGGTTCAGCCTACTTGCATCGCGTTACCGCCTCTTCGGTTACACCAAAGACCGCGTTCGCCAGCCATTTTTTGAAGTTGGGGTTGTCACTGTTCCTTATGACATTCTGTTACACCTTGCCGGATGACTCTCCCAAGACGCAGAGACGCACCTGAACTACGTACGGCACACCTCGCCCTTATACGCCGTAGCCGTGCTTGCGCAATTCCTGCTGGAGCACGACTTGGAACAGCCCGACGTCCTCCTGGGTCGGATTCGTGGAGCCCTCGGCTGGGTTAAAGCCCATGCGTCCGGAATTGTCAATATACCAGTCACCCTTGGCGCCCGAGGCGAATTCGACGTTGCCTCCGATCTTGACGCCGGCTGGCACTACGGGATTGATGGTGACTTTGGTGCGGCCGTCATTAGCGGCCCTGCGCATTTCCTCATCCTTTTGCTGCATGACCCGCCTCAATTCCTCCTGGAAGCCTTGGAGGTCTTCCTGGGACGGCTGCGGGCCGTCGTCTGGCAGATCGAGGTTCAGGCGCCCCCTGCGATCCATCATCCAGCCGGCGCGGATGCCGGAGGCAAAACGCACCATGCCGCTCAGGATCATTCCTGGACGCGGCGCTGGGTCGATAGTCACCTTGACTGCACCAGGTTCGGCGACTTCTTCTTCCTCTTCAAAGTCCTCGTCGTCGTCCAAGTCCTCGTCATCGTCCTCGTCAAAGCTTTCGTCGTCCTCTTCAGGTGTCACTGCTTGCTCTGCCGGCTGCGGCGCCGGCTTTGGCTTGTCGAGCTTTTCCCAGTTGACGGCCAAGTCATCGGCCAGCAGGCGCAACTCGAGGTAGGTCATGCGGATATTGTAGTCCTGCGCCAGTATTTTCTGCACGTCTGAGAGCGACATTCCCTCGTTCAACTTCGTCATGATCAACGTGTCGCGTTCCTGCTTATTCATAATACATCCTGCATCCTTTCAGCGTGTTAGCTCGCTGGCCGGCCTCTCCTTCCCTTGTCCCCCCGTCCGGCCAGCGTTCTGTAGGTCTGGTCGCTTCTGTCTGCGGCTCAGGTCAAGGGTAGCGATGCTGCTGCTGCGGCTTGGCCGTGGCGTTTCTCGCGTTCGTCGGGTTCATAGAAGTTAATGTTCAGCAATTCGGGGAATTCGCGGCGGATGACGTCCTTGGCCTTGTCGAGGATCACCTGTCCACCCTCGCCCGTGACTACGCGGCCGAGTACTTCGATATGCCGCACCGGCTTGTAGAAATCGCAGTAATGAGCCACTGAATAGCCGAAATAGACGCCGATGGTCTCATAAATTTTCCGGGCCCGTGCGTCGCCTGCGGCCATCAGGTCCTGGACGCGCTTCAGGCGCAGCGGGAAGGCATCGGCCGGGATGTCCGGCATGTCGATGCCAGCCAAAGGAATCAGCCGGGCAACGGCCTGCTGGGAGAAATAATTGGCGCCGACGCCAAAGTCGCGCGACCATTCGTCAACCGCTGCGCGCGGATTATAGTCTACCGGCGCGAACGCCAATTCATTCATCCAGCCCTTGATGGCGCGATGCTCATCGACATAGCCTCCGGCAAGGGACGACCCCATGGCCAGGCCGAGTACGGCGCCGTCATTGAGCGCGATGGAGCCGGCCAGGGCGGTCACATCGCCGTCATTTTCCAGGCGCAGCGGGATGCCCCAGGCTTTCTGGATGTTTTGGAAGATCGGGGCTGCTTCGCGGTCGAACCGCTCACGGGGAGTGATGCCCCGGAACAAGGACGCCACCCGCACCCGGCCGTTGACGTAGACGCCTGCCGAGCTGCCGCCAATAGCCTCAACGCGGGCGTTCGGGTCAATGGCCTTGATAGCCTTTTCCGCTTCCTTCAGAATCTCCATGATATGGTCAAAATGCCATTGGATATTGGTCTGCGGCCGCGGGTTCCAGACGTATTCTTCGCTGAGCACCGGCTCGCCGTCAGGACGCAGGGCGAGTTTGCCGTCCTTCGCGACGGCGACTTTTCTGTCACTGGCGCCGAGGTCAAAGCCGATGCGCCATCCTTTCCAGTCGAGTGCCACGGTGCTGCCTGCGCCGTCAGCCGCGACTGGCATATCCGCCGGGGTCGGGGCATGGATAATGCGCATTTCGCGCTCGTAGGTCTGGTCGCCCCAGAATTCCGCGTCAAACGCGCGCTGTCCGGTCACAGAATAGCATGATTCGAGGTAGCGCACCAGTTCCAGGGGGCCGTGGACAGTGACTTTCCAGCCGCCGAACTGCCAGAGCAGGAATTTCAGGATGCGTTCGACGTAGAAGAAGTTCGCAGCGGCGCGGGGGTGCCGCATGTCGAAAATCTGAGTGTCGAAGCGGGACACGCGGCCCTGGTCGCGTTCGACCGCAATCATCAGGGGAACGCTGGCGCCAGAGGCGGCGACTTCGGCGGCAAAAGCGCGGTTGGCCAGCACTGGCGGTCGAAAATCAGGATCAAGAATCGGCGTGGTCGGCGGCTTCACCAGGTTAAATTGCATTTTCATCAGGTTGTCCTCCTTGTGACATGGATGAGGTGGTTAGGAAATGCAGCAAGCAATGTATGTGGCGCGGTCAGCGGTTTTTCAGGCAGCTGGCCAGGAGTTTTTCCATAGCCTCCGCCTTCTCCTCCATCTGCCGCACCATTTCGAACTGGGTCCGGCAGCGGTCCAGGTTATGGTCTGGGCGATGCGTCTTGAAGTAGACATCGCCCTCCAGGTAATCGGTCAGGAAGCGGATGCCGATTTCAAAGGTGATCAGCCGCCCGGAAAACGGCAGCAGCCTGATTTCCTCGTCATTGAGGAAGCTGCCGGCTGTTTCCAGGTAGCCGCGGATGAGCGCCTCGAACATATCAAGGCGGAACTGGACTTTGCTGAGGTCCTGTTCGTCTTCAGCGGCAGTGGCCGTAGTCGTTCTGACCTGGTCGCCGAAGTCATAGAGGATCGAGCCAGGCATGACAGTGTCGAGGTCGATGACGCAAATCCCGCGGCCGTCATCGTCATTGAGCATGACGTTGTTGATTTTGGTGTCGTTGTGGGTGACTCGCCAGGGCAACGTGCCAGCGGCCAGGCCATCAACGACCGTTGCGACGCTGTCGCCGCGCTTGAGTGCGAAGCTGATTTCGGCGGCGGCCTTAGCAGCGCGGTTCTTGCTGTCGGTCTTGATAGCGTCCTGGAGACGCTTGAAGCGCTGCGGGGTGTGGTGGAAGTCGGGGATGGTCTCAAAGAGCGGCCCGCCAGGGAGGTCCATGAGCATACCCTGGAAAGTACCGAAGGCCCTGGCCGCCTGCCGCGCCTGCTCCGTGCTGCTGACGGTGTCGTAGGTGCGCGCTTTTTCAATGAAGATGTACGTACGCCAGAAATTGCCGTCCTTATCCTGGTAGAAGCAGTTGTTGTCCGTCGTTGGGATCAACGTCAGCGTCTCCCGGCTCGGATCGCTGCCGGGGATGGCTTCCAGCTTGCGACGGATATGCTCGGTCACGCGCTGGATGTTCCGCATCAGCTCTGCTGTCTTGGTAAAAACCTTGTGATTGACCCTTTGCACGATGTAGTTGACTGGCTGGCCGCCTTGCTCAACAGTGACTTTGTAGGTGTCGTTGATGTGACCGGAGCCATACGGAATGGCTGCCATGATCGGTCCGCGGAATTGAAAATGGGGGGCGAGGTGTTGAAGGTCGACGTTCATGCGATCCCTGCTGTGATGATGGTGGACGTAGTCAAACAATAGGATTCCGGCAAGCGGCGCCGGTCAATTCCAAAGGCCATGCGGATAAACGCCGCCGGCCGTCAAATCTGCGATTTTGCTGACGACGAGCGGCCGGTCTTCAGCATAAGTCATGCCGAACCAGCGCTCGTCAGTCTCCAGCACCCGAACCCGGCATTGCTGCCGCTGAATCAAGGTGTCAACGACCGTCGGAATGTAAAACTCCGACTTCGCCTCGTTGCCTTTCGCCTGCAAGAATTCTACGAAGAGGCTCTCAAGGCGTCTGAACAGGCGCGCGTCAAAGCCCCAGAAGTTCATGGAGGCCAATTCATCGCCCCGCAGGGGCTGCCAGCTGCCGTCCGTGTCCCGGAAGCGCGCGCCTGGTTCGGCTCCTTCGATGCTGGTGCGTTCGACTACGCTTTGCAAAAAGCCTTCGGCGGTCTTTTCGCAGATTCCGCGGGAGACGGTGCCGTGTTCGGAAAGAGTGTTGCTGAGTCGATAGGCGACCATAGCGTAGGTCTCCGGGCCTCCGGGAGTCAGTCCGCGCAGGAATTCTCCCAGGCGGAGATAGGCGTCCCGACCGTAGAAGTCATCGGCATTGATAGCGGCGAAGGGCGTGCTGATATGCTGCCTGGCCGACCAGATGGCATGACCAGTTCCCCACGGTTTCTGGCGACCGGCTGGGCAGGAAAAGCCTGCTGGCAAGTCATCCAGACGCTGCACGGCGTATTCCAGCTGGAGGCGTTTTTGCAGGCGACCACGGAAATGCTCGTTCAGCGCCTCCTGCATGCCGTCCCGCACCACCAGGACGGCCTTGGCAAAGCCGGCCTTCCAGGCGTCATAGAGGGAATAATCAAGCACGAATTCACCATCCGGTCCAACCGGGTCCATTTGCTTGATGCCGCCATAGCGGCTGCCAAGTCCAGCCGCCAGCACCAGCAGGGTGGGTCCACTACTCATCGTCGCCTCGCTTTCCTCTCTTTGCTGAAGTGTTCGTCATTGCCGCCGCGCTGGCAGCGTCCTTAGGACAGCGTCATCCGCCGTTGGCTGCGGTGTGCGCCGCCGCTGCCAGGGAGCTGATCTCGCCCCATTTTCCGGCCTGGATGAATTCCTTTTTGGCAATCCAGGTGCCTCCCACGAACGCCACCGCAGGCAGCGCCAGGTAAGCACGCAGGTTCTCCGTCGTCACGCCCCCGGTCGGGCAGAATTGCAGGCCCAGGTGCCCATACGGGCCGATCAGCGCCTTCAACATGGGAACGCCGCCAGACGCCTCGGCCGGGAAGAATTTAAGCATGGTGCAGCCAGCGGCGACAGCGGCTTCGATGTCGGAAGGCGTGCATACGCCCGGGGCAAACGGCAGTCCAGCCCGCCGCGCTGCCGCGACCACAACCGGGTTGAAGCCAGGCGCCACCGCGAATTTGGCGCCAGCGTCAGCGGCCTTTTGCACCTGGTCTGACGTCAGCACTGTCCCGGCGCCTAAAATCAAATCAGGGAACTTCTGGGAAGCGGCTCGAATAACGGCTTCTGCCGCAGCCGTCCGAAACGTGATTTCCGCCACGGGCAAGCCGCCCTCAAGCAAGGCTTCGCAAAGCCTGAGACCGTCGTCCACGCTGTCCACCGCGACCACCGGCACGACGCGATATTCCCGCAATTTTCCAAACACCATCTTCATGCCTTTCGCTTACTCGCCCACACCCTCCGCGTTATGTTGACCCTCTCCATGCTTGAGAAACCATATATAAATGTAACGCCTTGCTGGCCTAAAGCAACCCGCTAGGTGACAGAACAAATTAGGGAGCAATCGGTCAGCCTTCTGTAGTGCCTTTACAAGGCACCACTTTCGGGGCACGCCTTTCCCCCGGCTGAAGCCTGGGGTTAAGCATGGTTAAGCGCCTACGGCGCAACGGACATGACTGTAAGCATGATACAGTTTTGCCGGCTGAAGGCCCGTGCAGGACAAGTGCCTTCGCTCCACTGTCCATTAAAGTCCACTTTCGTCCACGTCCACTCTCCACTAACGTCCACTTCTGTCCACAGTCCATCGTCTACTAACGTCTACTAACGTCCATTGTCCACTGTCCACTAAATCGCCTTACCCGGGGCTCTTGGCTCTGCTGCCTGCCGGGACTCCGAGCATCAACTGCGGAGCAATTGCTGCTATCAGCGCAGCCCAATGCCTTCAGCCAGCGCCTTCCTGTCACCGGAAAGCACACCCAAGACCGCGCTAGACTATCTTTTACTAAACTTTCATTTTCTTTCAATATGATTTTTATATTTTTTATAACTTATTTGATTTCATCATTTTATATATTAAAATATACAAAGAGTTAAAAAGCATCATTTATGCAATACTTTGCAACAGGAGACTAAATCATGGCCATTAGCAGCGCACATTTTTTTCGGGTCAGCGTTTCTCTCGTCTTGGCTGTCGCTTTACATTCCTCCTTGGTTTCCCGTTCCGATTTGGCGGTTGTTCTCAATCCTCCTGAAGCCGTTCTGGCCGGTTGCGGCTGGCGGGTTGCGGATGGCGCCTGGAACGATTCCGGGGTTCAGTTGGAGTTGCCTGCTGGGACGCACGTTGTGACCTTCCGTCCTCTGGGGGGCTGGGTCGCGCCGCTGCCCTGGACCGTGACAATCACCGACCCGGAGCGCCCCAGCACCATCCTGGCGACCTATTCCAAGACTGCCGCGCCAGAAGCGCAAATCCACCTTGTCCTTGACGTCACCGGCGCTGTTTCCGGCCGCCGTCACCCCTTGACGCTGTCAGCCGTCGACCAGGCGAATGACGCCTATCACCCGGCCGAAGACATCGGCGCCTATCTGCCGTTCAGCGAAGGTTGGTCCTCGCTGGCAGTGACGGCAGAGGGCGCGGACAACGGCCTGTTCTGGGACACCCACGCACTCCGCCCAGAAACGACCTGGACTGTCGCCGGCGTAATCAGTGAAACCGACCCGCTCACCCTGACTTGGCGCACTGCAGACCTGCCTGACGAAGTCGCCATGGTGATGACCGGCGCACTCTTGCCAGCGCCCATCGACATGACTGCCACGACCAGCTGTACGCTGACGTCACCCGGCCCCTTCCACATCCAAGTTCAAGCACGGCATCCACGCCTCCGAAGCACCACGTATGCCTTAGAGGCCGGCTGGAACGTGATCGGAGTCGTCCACCAGCTGCTTGACGCCTCGGCTCGCCGACTCGCTGACATGCAGCCATGGACTCACCATGGCGCGACCGGAACGCTGAGCGCCAGCCGAGACCTGCCGCCCGGCGCAGCTTGCTGGGTCTTTGCCCTGGCCAAAGCCCAACTGGAGCTGCTCGGCACAGACGTTGACGACGGCCAACAAAACGCCAGGAACCTACAGCCAGGCTGGTCATTTGAAACCGTCTTCACACCAACCCCAGCCACGGACGCCAGCCCAGCCTGGAAGTGGCGGCGGCGCCGTTTTGTCCGGGAAACCAACACCCTCACCCCGGGAGTAGGCTACTGGATTTACCGGCCATGAACACGGTTCCAGCACCAGCATCGGAAACAGAAAAGTTTTTAAATGATGCAAGCATTTGCTTTCTTTTCCGTTTACTGGCATATTAAATTCAGAAATCGTGACTGTACTACGCCCAATCCTGCCCGCCTCATCATCAGCTGCGGACGCGGCGGCGTTGTCCCATGCAACAGAAGGAACCACACCATGCCAAAGAAGCTCCTGATTTTCGCGGTCGCTATCCTGGCCGCAGCAGCCGTCAGAGCCGTTGACGAGCGTTTTTTCACTAGCGCCGTCATTCCTGACGCCAATCTCATCTATCAGGTTGACGCCAACCAGATGGCCAAGGACACCCCTATAACCAAAAAACTGTCTAAATTGCGCGAGAACATGGCTGATTCCAACCCCATGGAAGAAGTCCTCGGCGATCGCATGCAGGCCTATACTACTTTGCTCAACGCCACCCAGGCTTTCACCAAGGAACTGGAAATCGAGGATGACGACGTTCTCCGGATGCAGACCTCCGTGTCCCTGAACACGCTGACCCTCGCCCAGGACAAAATCGACCCGGCAACGCTCGACGGCCTGATCGCGTTCGAATTCAGCAAGCCCGTCCGCCTGGAGGACATTGCCAAGGCCGCCGCCAAGATTTCCGCCAACCAGGGCCTTGTTTCCGAAGCCGTCGCCGACACGGCGTCCGGCATCCCGATGCAAAAGATGAACGCCGTCATTGACCCGGCCACCAAGGCAGTCGTCACCTTCGCCTTTGCCCTTCCCGATCCAGCTGTGCCGACGGTGCTGTACGCCGGCCCGGAAGCGTCGGTTCGTTCGGCCCTGGAGCGGTTCGTCGCCAAGACGCCTGTCGCCATGCCAGAGGCACTGGCGAGCATGAAAAAACAGCTTCCCGCCGACGCAGCGGCGGTCGTCCTGTTCAGCCCGCCTGAGAATATGCGCGAGTTTTTGCGGAAACGCGCCGCCGACCCCAAGACGGCCCCTGCTTTCGCCATGACCGCCAAGACTGTCGCCGAAATGACCGGCATAGCCTTCCATGCCGCAGTCAAGGAGAAAATCGACCTCCGTCTCGCCTTTAACATGCGCACCAACGAAGACGCCGCCATCTTCAAGAATGTGGCGGACGGCATGATCGTCGCCACCATCAAAATGATGATCATGCAGAAGCTCGGCCGCACCACTCCCCTGACCGACAGCATGGCGTGCACTATAGAGGGCAGTTGCGTCGCCATCAACGCCGCCCTCACTGCCGAAGACATTGACATCTTCACCGCCTCGGCACCCCCGGAGCCGGCCGGTCCGCCGCTCGGCGTACCCGCCCAATAATGCTCCAGCCAGACGCCTATAACTATGAGGATTTGATGACGCCGCGCCAAGCTATGCCTCTCACGCCTTCAGAAATGTCAACAGACTATAACATCCTATCAAGAAAAAATTATCACACTCACACGCGCCTTTGCAAGCATGCCAGCGGCTGGGTTGACGACTATTGCCAGGCCGCCCTGGCGCAAAATGTGTCTGTGCTTGGCTTCAGCGACCATACGCCGCTTCCGGACGGACGCTGGCTCAGCGTGCGCATGACCCTGGAAGAACTACCGGGGTACGCTGCCGCCGTCCACCAGGCCCAAACTGCCTACCCGGGTCTCACGGTGCTGGCCGGCATGGAATGCGAACACGTGCCGGAATACTTGGACTTCTTCCGCGAAACGCTGCTGGGCCAATTCGAGCTTGACTACCTGGTCGGTGCCCTGCATGCGTACCTGTATCGCGGAGAATGGGTCGGACTCTACGGCAATACGATCACCGACGACCAGCTGGCAGCCTACGCTGACCATCACGTCGCCGCCATCAACAGCGGCCTGTATGCCTTCATCGCCCACCCCGACCTGTTCGGCGTACCTCTGCGCGGCTGGACGCCAGCTGCGGACGCCTGCTCGCGGACCATCGTCGAAGCCGCCGTGGCCTGCCAAGTGCCCCTCGAAATCAATGCCTACGGCTTGCGTAAAAAAATGGTCGTGGATAGCGACGGCTGCCGCCACCTATACCCTCTGCGCCGATTCTGGGAAATCGCCGCTGAGTATGACGACTTGCAAGTAGTGGTCAATTCCGACGCCCATCTTCCGGAAGACGTCTGGGGAAATACCGATGACGCCATCCGTCTCGCCCAAGAACTACGCCTGCGCGTCGTCAATGACTCCCTGGATGAAGACATCCGAATCCGAAACGCATATCACCGCTGACTATACTCACTTCACCCAGCAGGAATGCCATGCCTGAACTAACACGCCCACGAATCATCTCTTTCGAACCCCTGGCCGGCGCAGCCGGCGACATGATCCTGGCTGCCCTCTTCGACCTCGGCGTAGACCCAAAAGCCGTGGAAAAAACACTGCACCAAGCAGGGCTGACATCTATAAGCCTGCAATTCGCCCGACGCCGATGCGAACATGGAATCGTCTGCGGATACCTTGATGTGATCGACACTGACGCCGCGCATGATGATCATGATCATGACCACGGGCACGGACATGACCACGGCCACGAGCATAATCATGACCACGACCACGACCACCATCACCACGACCACCATCACGCCAGCGAGGAGGGTGCAGCGCCTGCGCCGCATCATCATCGCGGCCTCAAAGACATCCTGGCGCTGATCCGCAGCAGCGACGCGCCCGCAAGAGCCAAAGAGCGCGCAGAAAAAATTTTCCGTCGTCTTGGTGAGGCTGAGGCATCTGTTCACGGCATTGACGTCGAGCAGGTTCATTTTCACGAAGTCGGCGCTCTTGATTCGATAGCTGACATTTTCGGAATTTGCCTGGCCTTGGAACAACTGGGAGTGGAGCGCATCTATTGCTCTGGCTATAAGATAGGCCATGGCACAGTCCGTTGCGCGCATGGCCTGATGCCGGTCCCGGCGCCGGCCACAGCGCGCCTGCTGGAGGGCTATCCCGTCACCCGGCTCCCTATTGCCACTGAACTCACCACGCCGACCGGCGCCGCTGTTCTCACCACCCTTGCCGAAGGCTCCTTGCCAACACAGCCATTCCGGCTCCTCGCCACCGGCAATGGACATGGACGAAAAAACCTCCCCGAAATGCCGAATATAATCCGCGCCCTGCTCCTGGAAGAACAGACTGGCGAGAATGCCAATTCCGAGGCAAAGGCATGGGGCGAGGAAGAAACACTGTCGCTCATCAGTTGCGAGACCGACGACCAAACAGCAGAGTCGCTGGGCTATCTGTCTGAACGGCTCCTGGCCGCCGGCGCCCTGGATGTCAGCGCGACAGCAGTGCAAATGAAGAAAAACCGCCCCGGCGTCCGCTTGCAGATTCTGTCGCGCCCGGCTGACGAAGTGCGCCTGGCAAACATCATTCTGACCGAGTCAAGCACACTCGGGGTGCGCATCCAGACGGCACGACGCCTGTATCTTCCGAGAACGACGACAAAAGTCAACACGCCCTGGGGAGAAGCCGCCGTCAAAATCGTCCGCCGACCGGACGGCCACACAGAAACAATACCGGAGTACGAAGAAGCCCGGCGCATTGCGCAGGAACACCAGCTGCCGTTGAGGCTCGTCCTGGACACGATCAAGGCATGGCAAGCATAAAAGGTACTCCGGGGAAGGCGCTTGAGTGGACAGCCGAAGTCACAGCCCCAGCAGCCGCCGAGCGTTACCGCCTGCAATCAGCTCTTTCTGCGCATCCGGAATTTGGCAATGGTGCAGCTTGAGCAGGGAGGGTTCTATCTCCTTGAACGGGGCGCCGCTGCCAAAAAGAATCTGCTCCGACCCCAATTTCCGCACCATGTCGGCCAGCGCCTGGCCATAGCAGGAATAGTAGCGGGACATTTCCAGGCAAAGGTTGGGCGGCGCTGTCATCGACAGGTTGTACCCTCCCTCGGTGCCAATGAAGGTGACCTGCGGGAAACGGGCGCAAATCGCCAAAACGCTCTCCATGCCCAAAGGCTGGTTGGGTTCCATCCAATGCTTCTGACGGAAATTCACTATTTCGTTCGGCAGCAGCACCGGGATGCCCAACTCACCGGCACGGGTCAGCAAGGCGTCCGCTGTCCCGTCAGCCAGATTGTAGTTGTGATAGCATGGACTTAGCCGCAAGGCCCGGAACCCCAGCTTCTCCACGCAGGTATCAAGGTCGCGCACGGCTGCGGCATAGCCAGGATTCAAGGTGGCGACTCCGACAAAAAAGTCCCGGTGGGGGGCAATCTCCTCTGCCAGCTCAAGATTGGCGTCCTGGCTGTTCATGTAGAAGAGGGCGGGCGTACTTGCAACCGCAGCGCCCTTCACCCCATAGCTTTGCAGATACTGGCGAAGCTCGCCGGCAGTCCGGCGCGGAAGACGACGAAACGGCCAATGGCCGATGGCAGTGTTGATGTCAAACATCTCAAACCTTCCTTCTTGCCATAATCCTGGCAAAATTATCATGGCAAATCAGGCGCATCTCTCGCATGGACAAGCCGGCCGCCAGCAATTTGCCGACCCCTTCCTCCAGCGAGCCGTCCGTAGCAAACAGCAGCCGCTCGCAGCCGACAGTGTCGACACTGCGACGGACGATGCCAGCGTCAATGACCGAACCGCTCAGGTCAATGTAGTAATTATCTGAATCAATCCCCTCCAGGGTGCGCAGGTTCCACTCCCAGTCGCCTCCTCCCCCGATGTGTCCCTGAATCAGAATCGTCTCCGGATATTTTTCCAGGGCGACGCGGAAATGGCCGGCATTGCTCAGCCGGGGCTGGGCTGCCATCGTCGCCGGGTCGGTGCATTTGCCGGCGTGCATCAGCACTGGGACGCCAAGGCTGGCCGCCTTCTCCATGACCGGGCGCTGCTCGTCAGCATCAACGAAAAACTGATGGTACAGTTTCACCCCGGCCATGTTGCGTTCGACAATGCAATGTTCGATTTCAGCCAACGCAGCGGCCGGGTCATGGGCGTCGACAAAGCAAAAGCCGATGAAGCGGGGCGAATGCTGCATCGCCTGCCAGACCACTTCGTTGCCGGCCCGGTATCGCTCCGGCGCGACAACGCTGTCGGTATAAGGCACGGAGACTGCAATGCGGTCGATGCCGAGGCGGCTGCATCCTTGCAGCAACGCTTCTGCCCGCCCGACGTCCAGATTGCCGTCCGCACCGGCGCGGACATGGTTGTGGGCGTCAATGGCGGCGAGTTCTTGAGGTAGGGCAGTTTGCACTTTATGATGTTCTCCTTTCAGAAAGGTGAATTGCGGTTTGCGGTTGACTGCGGCGAAACAAACTTCTCAAGGCCGCTGGTAGAGCCGTCAAAGGTGCAGAAGCGGAATTGGGCTTCTCCCAATTGGAACTTTGCATCTTTGAACAGACAGCTGTCAAATACCATTGGGTTGCCGCAGGTTATGCTGGCAATCGGCTCGACGTTGCGCATCATAACCTCGAATCGGGGTGCATCCGGTCTTTTGTCCAAATTGGAGCTGAACAGGAAGCCTCCCGTGCCAGTTTTGCGGATGTTCTCCAATACTACCTTGTTGGGGACTCGAACGGCATGGGCATAATCAAAGTTCTGGGAGACTGACATATCCAGCAGGGTGACCTGGCGTTCGGCGTGGACGGTCAGGTTCTGCATCACAATCTCACCGAAGAGGTCACCGATGTCTCCCCGCGACGCAAGGATGCCGCTGGGGTTGTAAATCTGGCAGTTCTCAATGAATAAATTACCGCCGGAAAAGGCAAAGGCGGTGGTCGGCACAAAGCGCCAGGCGCTGAGGTCAGCCGCTGGCGTACAGTAGCCGGGAATCGTTGTGCCCATGGCATGGATTTTGACATTGCGGATGGTGTAGTTCATGCCGTAGTGGTCGTCAATGCGGTTGTAGAAGCCACCCTCAATGGTCACGTCCTTGTTGCAGCGGCCGGCTATGCCATCGCGGCAGTTGATGGAAACGCAGTTGTTGAAAGTAAGCAGGCTGGCGGTGCCATTGAGGAAGTTGTAGCCAAGTCCGTGATGAGTGGCGCCGGAGATATAGGCGTCATTGTAAGTGACATTGCAGCAGCCGTTATTGTTGACCAGCGCACTGAGGGTCGCCTTGGGGTTGTTGCAGAAAACCTTCAACTTGTTGAACGTCACATTGCTGCGGAACACCGACAGGGCCGCGCCGTTTTCCAGGCGCAGCACCTCGTCCTGCGGGTTGTCGACCTGCACCTCAATGGCCAGGCCGTTGATGGTCAGCGGCGCCTGGGGAGGCTGATAATGCACAGTCAGATTGACCTCACGCCAGGTACGTATGCAATCCCGGGTGCCGTCGGCAAAGGTGAATTTGTAGATGGTAGTGCCGGGTGTAGGACTGCTGGGGCCGAGGGCCACTTCCCCCCTGTACTTGTGGCTGAAGGTGGCTCCTGGCCCGGAAGGCCAGGTCGCCTTATGCAACTTGCCCTCGAAACTGCAGTAGTCCCCTTTTGCATAGAGCGTTTCGGCATTCCACTCCGGCGCCTCGGGGGGCGGCAGATACGAATACATCAATTCGGGGTAAAAGTCTCCGCGTCCTGACACCAGCATGGAACTCTCCGTCTTGTCATACCATTGGTCGCCATACTGGTTGTTGCGCGATGAGAAGAAGTCGGTAGAAAAGAGATGGAATGTGCCCCCCTCTTGCAGGTCAATCTGTCCTGACCCGTCAGCCAGCGGGATTTGCCTGAAGGTCGGCAACTGGAAGTCTCCTGCCTTCAGCCCCAGGAAGGGGTCGGCCTGCAAGGCTATTTGTGGCTGGTCATTGGCGATGATGACCCGGAAGCTCTTGCGCACCGCATGTGACGGGACGTAGGTGAAGTTCCCAATGCGGCTCCTTGCCTGGTCTACTTCAAGCTGCTGGACGAGGGTGCCGAGGCATTCCACGTTGCAGCGGATATATAGGTTGCCGGTGAAAAGGTATCTTCCCTGGCTTATCCGGAGCGTCCTTCCCTCGCTGTACTGCGCCAGGTTTGCCGCCTGTTGCAGCGGCCGGGTGTCATCGCTACAGCCATCTCCCTTGGCTCCAAACCATTGCGGCAGCACCTCGCGCACCTTGACCTTGCCAGTAACTTGCCCGGGGCCGTCGAATACCTGGTACGAGCCAGCCTGCAGGGCTCCGTCAATTTGCAGTTGCTTGCCGACCTGGATCATGGCGCCAGCCAAAACATGCAGTTCAACCTGAGGCGGGACTACGGCGCTCTCCAGCTTCAGCGTCCCCGCTCCCAGGCGCAGTGTGCCTCCGGCCGGCGGCAGGGCTGCCACGGCTGCGGCAAAGGCGGCAGTGTCGTCCGCGCCAGGAACCAGTTCCACTATCCCCCCGACAGCGGTCAGCGGCTTGGGGCTGCGCTGGTCTGAGAGAAGGGCGCAGCCACTGGCCGACACGAGCAAGAGCAGAGCCGTGAGAATCAGGCAAATCAAGGCGCTTTGCTTCATTTCATCCCTTTTCTTCAGTTCGGCTTCCTTTTATCCATAGTGACTGTCTATGGTTGACAGTAACATAGTACGGAAACGTCACTTTTCCACGTTATGGGGAAGTTATGGAACAGAAGCGTAATCGGTCAGCCGTTGATATTTGCCGCCCGCTGCTGTGGACATGGTGGACATGGTGGACATGACGGCCAGCGTAGTCCAAGCTCACCCTCGCCCCTAACGAATTATGAATTATGAATTATGAATTATGAAATGCGCCTCAGCATTCAGCATTCAGCATTCAGCATTCAGCATTCAGCATTCAGCATTCAGCATTCAGCATTCAGCATTCAGC
>MWEG01000048.1 GCA_002070945.1 Lentisphaerae bacterium ADurb.Bin082 | reverse complement strand
TTATGCGCTCCTTGACCGCCTGAAGCTGTTGCACCTGTTTACCAAGGTGCCCAAATGGGCGCTGTAGCAATAAAGACAAGGGGCTTCGTGCCTATTTTTTCTTAATTCTGGGGAAGTTGGGCTAACACCGCCGTAGCCAGCTTCGGGGTCAACGTGGGGGCCTTTAAATGGAAAGCCAAGACCGCCTTGAGCGTACTGCCTGGACTAGCCGTAACCGCCGCCATGCTCGTCCTCAGCTTCTGCTTCTGCTTCCTGACCCGGCAACAGCAGGCCAACGGCGACCGGCTGAACGGCTGGCGCCGATTCCTGGAACCCGCCTTGGCGGCGATCATCGGCGTCCTCATGACGGCGTTCATCGCTTGGCACTTCCTCGTCATGGAGCAGGAACAGTGCCAGCTGGTCTTCGCCCAACTGGCCGAAAGCCAGACCTACACGGTCGCCAAAAAACTCAGCCATGACGACTTCACGGAACTGGAAAGCCTGGCCAATCTCTTTGCGGCCTCCGATGAGGTGACCTACGATGAATTCAAAACCTTCACCAAGCACCTGACCCAGAAAGCCATGGTTCACCGCTGGGCCTGGATTGAACCAGTCCAAGCAACGGAACGAACGGCATTCGAACAGCGTCGGCGAGCCGCAGGACAAAGCGACTTTTCTATCCAGGAACATACTCTTGACGGCCAAGCCGTGCCGGCCGCTGACCGAGACGCCTATTTTCCAATCGTCTACAGCGTCTCCCCCAATGCCTCTGGAGAGCCGCTCGGCCTTGATGTCGGCCAAGAGCCACTCCACCGGGATGCCTTGGAGGAAGCCGCCCATACCCGCCTGGAAATCGCCACCCGGCCGATCAACCAGGTTTCTCCACCCGAGCACGGCAGGAAAATCGCCATTTTCCACCCTGTCTTTCACCCGCACGATCCTGCTTCGCTATGGGGCTTTACCATGGCCTCCATCGACTTGAAATCCCTGTTGGGTCCCCAGCACCTTTCCCACAACCTGCTCCACTTATCTTTCAGTTTCCTGGATGAGCGGCAGCCTCCTGAACTGCTGTTCGACACTGCGCCAAACCAGGCTGACAAGCCGCCCTTCCGACTGCAACGGCCCCTGTTCGCCTTCGGCAAGGTCTTTCTCGTATCTGCCCAACCCAGCCAGCTCTTTCTGGATAGCCACCCCCCCTGGAAATTCTCCTTTGCCCTGCTGTCCGGGCTACTTCTGACCGGCGCCATCACCGCCATGGTCAGCGTCCTGACCAGAAGGCGGCAAGAGCTGGAACGCCTCGTCGAGGAACGGACCTCTCATCTGAAGGCCAGCCAAATCGCTGCCGAGGCCGCCAACCGCGCCAAAAGCGAATTCCTCAGCAACATGAGCCATGAAATCCGCACTCCCATCAACGGCATCATCGGGTTTGTCGACGTCCTCAAAGACACCCACCTTGACCACGAGCAGCGCGATTTCCTCGACATTATCCAGTCCAGCAGCAGGCACCTGCTCCTGCAAGTGAATGAAATCCTCAATTTCGCCCGGCTGGAAGCTGGCAAGCTGGAACTGCGGGAAGAGGACTTCAATCTGCGGGACATGTTGGAGGAATTGGCCGGCTACATGTCGCTGGAGGCTTTTTCGCACCAGCTGGAGCTAGTCTGCCGCCTGCCGCCCGACCTGCCCGTACATCTTCATGGCGACTCCTTCCACCTCCAGCAGGTACTCACCAATCTGCTCGGCAATGCGATTAAATTCACCGACCGCGGCGAAGTCACGGTCTCGGTCAGCCGAGTGGCGGAAGACGACGATTCCATCACCCTGGACTTTACGGTGCGGGACACTGGCATCGGCATCAGTCCCAGCCATCAGAAGCACATTTTCGAGCAATTTTTCCAGGCTGATTCATCTTCTCGGCGGCGGCATGGCGGCACTGGCCTGGGCCTGCCGGTGGCTCAGAAGGTAGTTCAGCTCTTGGGCGGCATCATCTCCGTTGACAGCGAACCAGGCGTCGGGTCGGCGTTCCATTTTGCCATCCCGCTGCGCAAGCTGCCAGCGCTGACGGAGACTCCGTCGGCAATGACTATCCCGGATTGTTCTGTGCTGGTCATAGACAACAACGCGACCGCCCGCCTAGACCTGGTAGAGCGTTTGCAATGCTTTGGTTTGGACGTCGCCGGCGTCGCCGACTTAGAGGCAGCCCGGCAATGGCTGGTGCCTGTCCAGCCGGACGGCCAAGCCTGTCGGCTGGGCATCATCAGCCTCATCCCCCCTGGGTTCGATGGGCCGTCCTGGCTTTCCCTGAGCGCTTCCCCTGGCGCCGAAAACGTGCCCTGGCTCGGCCTGGCGCCACCGGGGATGGGCAGTCCAGCTGACCCTGCCATCCGGCGGCAGCTGGCCGGCATCATCAACAAGCCGGTGCGCAGCCAAGAGCTGCTCGACGCCGTCATGGCCATCGTCATGGGCGACGCCAGGCCAACTGCCGCCACGCCAATTCCGGTCGCCGAGGCGGCGCCGCTGGCATCGTCCCTGCCGATTCTGCTCGCAGAAGACAATATCGTCAACCAGAAAGTCGTCTTAACCATGCTCAACAAACTGGGCTACACCGCTGACATCGCCAGCAACGGCTTTGAAGTGCTTGAGCTGCTGGCCAAGAAATCCTATCGTCTCATCCTCATGGACATCCAAATGCCGGAAATGGACGGCCTGGAGGTGACCCGGATGATTCGAAACCGGCACACCAACGTTCTCAGCCACGACACGCCCATCATCGCGATGACGGCGCACGCTGTTAATGGCTACGAGGAATATTGTCACCAAGCCGGCATGAATGAGTACTTGCCCAAGCCCATCACCATGAAACAGCTGCGCGAGGTGCTGCAGCGATGGTTGTAGCGGCCCTGGTCGCCCTGCCGCTGTTTACACACCCGCGCCAGCAGAAACAAGGCATCCAGGTCAGCGTTCACAGGCTTGCGCCGGCTCGGTGTTGCAGCCATGCGTCAGCCAAAACCAGCGCGGTCATGGCCTCAATCACCGGCACGATCCTGGGCACAATGCAGGGATCGTGGCGCCCCTGGACAACGACGGTGGCCGGATTTCCCTCGGCATCAATCGTCTGCTGTGGTTGGGCAATGGATGCGGTCGGCTTGATCGCAACCCGGAATTGCAACGGCGCGCCAGTGCTGATCCCGCCCAGGACGCCGCCAGCGCGGTTCGATGCGAACCGGCCATCGGCGAGCATCGCGTCATTATGCACGGCGCCAAGCATGCGCGCCGCCGTAAAGCCGCTGCCAAACTCAATGCCTTTGACGCTGCCCAGCGACATGACCGCCTTGGCGATATCCGCATCCAGCTTGTCAAACACCGGCTCGCCCAATCCGACCGGCAGCCCGATGGCCTCGCAGGCGACGATGCCGCCGACGCTGTCGCCCCGAGCCGCTGCCGCCTTGATCGCATCCGCCATGGCAACGGCCTTGCGCGCATCAGGACAGCGCACCGGGTTTTTTTCGACCTCGTCCCAGGCGAATGTTTCGGCTCCGATTCCGGCGATTTCCACGCTGCCTGCACGTATGCTGATGCCGACTTGGCGCAACAACAACTTAGCCACAGCACCGGCCGCCACCCGGGCGACCGTCTCACGCCCCGAGGCACGCCCGCCGCCGCGCCAATCTCGCCGGCCATATTTCCGCTCATACGTATAATCCGCGTGACCAGGGCGGAATAGCCCGGCCAACTCGGTATAGTCAGCGCTGCGCTGGTTCGTATTACGGATCAACAGCGCAATCGAAGCACCGGTAGTCACGCCATCAAACACGCCCGAAAGAATCTCGCACTCGTCCTGCTCCTGCCGCGCAGTGACTAACGCTGATTGGCCCGGACGACGACGAGCCAGCTCCTGCATAATCGCATCCACACTGAGAGCCAAACCAGCCGGAACACCGTCCAAAACACACCCTAAAGCCGGACCATGCGACTCGCCAAACGTGGCAACACGAAATAAACGACCAAAAAAATTTCCAGACATGCTTTTTCTCTCGTTGTTGAGGTCAGATTTATGTCACACCCTTACAGAGCTTTAGTGTCTCGCCCATTCAAAGCCGCTATAATACGGTCTGCTTCCTGCTCTGGCGTGTTGCCTTCCTCAACACGATGCACGACATCCGCCAGCCGCCGGTATACTGCCAGCCGCTCATCGCACATCCGGAAGAATTCCTTTTCAGGGTTCTCCGCCGTCGCCAGAAAAGGCGGCAGTCCTCCGGCCAGAATGCGGCGGAAAGCCGTTGCCGGCGCAATATCCAGCAGGACGATCCGCCCCAGGCCATGCAGCCACTCTGGCCGGACAGCTGGATTCATTGGCGCACCGCCGCCCAAAGCCACTACCGCTGCCTGGCCAGACGCAGCCAGGTCCTGCACCGCAAGCGCTTCCCGCCGCCTGAATTCCTCGTTGCCCAAAAGGCGATATATCTCACGGAAGGTCAAACTCTGGCCGGTTTCCCGCTGATAGGCGAGTTCGATTTCTCGGTCCAAATCCACTAACGGCAGGTTAAGCCGACGGCTCAGCGCAGCGCCAACGGTGCTTTTGCCGCTGTGCTTGATGCCGCACAGTACGATGCCGTTTGCGCTGGCGTCAGTCATGCAGCACCTCCCTAATCGCAGCCAGCACGTCGTCATCAGCAACGTTTTTGACTATCGACGCACGACCAATGCCAGTAGGCAGCACCAGGCGAAGACGACCGTCGCGGTTCTTCTTGTCAAGCCGCATCGCTGCCAGAACCGCCTCGGCGGACAGGCCAGAACAGTCATAATGCTCGCGTCCCAGGCGACATTTAGCCAGCAGAGCCTGCAAGCGGGTCGCGTCAGCCTCGCTCCAGCGTCCGAGACGCACGGCCAAACGACTCGCCACGGCCATGCCCCATGCCACTGCCTGGCCATGCAGCAGGCGGTAGTCGGACAGCGCCTCTGCCGCGTGTCCGAACGTATGGCCGAAATTGAGCAGTTCCCGCACGGCGCCGCACGTCTCATATTCATCCCGACGGACAATGTCCGCCTTCAGACGGCAAGATCCGCGAATCACACTGCGGAGAAAGTCCTGATCCTCAAGCGCCGCTGGCAATCCCAGCTCACGCTCCAAGTACATGAAGAAGGTGCGGTCCAGGGTGACGCCGTACTTAATCACCTCAGCCATGCCAGCGGCCAGATGCTCGGCAGGAAGCGTCCGCAAAAAATCTGTTTCTATGAACACTGCGGCCGGCTGATGGAACGTCCCCAGCAAATTCTTGCCATTGGGGAGATCGACCCCGGTCTTGCCGCCGACCGAGGAGTCGACCATGGCCAGCAGCGACGTAGGAATCTGCCAGAACTCAATGCCGCGCATATAGATAGACGCCGCAAATCCGGTTAAATCGCCAGTCACTCCGCCGCCCAGGGCAATGAACAAAGCGTCGCGACCGCAGCCGAGACGCAACGCCGCCTGGCAGATTTCAACTGCCGTTGCCAGCGTCTTCGAGGTCTCGCCAGCCGGAAAAACCCAAGTTGCAACCGCCTTGGCGCCAGCTAATTCCGCTGTCACCCGGTCGCTGTATTGCGCTGTCTCGGAGTCGGCCACCACCAGGATGGTCCGACCGTCAACAGGATGGTTGCGTATCGGGCGCAGGCCACCAAAGTAAATCGGATAAGACCGGCGTTCCAGCCTCATCCACATCATGTCGTCGTCCAGTTTCATGGCATCGTCTCCATAACTGCTCCCAGACGCTGGAAATCCTCGACAAAGCCGGGATAGGTGACTGCTGCGACTTCCGCGCCGTCGATAACGGACGCCCCGTTCGCCGCCAGGGCTGCCACGGTCAAGGCCATGACGATGCGATGGTCCCCGCAGCCGGAAAGCTCTGCTCCACGCAGGGTTCCGCCGGTGATGACCATGCCGTCAGCGCGCTCTGTCACTTGCCCGCCCATTTTTGTCAATTCCCGCGCCATGCAGGCAATCCGATCCGTTTCCTTCTGCCTGGCCTGGGCGACATTGGCAAGGACAGTCTCGCCTTGCGAGTATGCGCCGAGAACCGCCATGACTGGCAGCGTGTCTGGACAGGCGTTGAGATCGAACCGCCGACCCTGCAAGCGATCTTTTAGATGATTGACCAACACCCCGTCCGAAGTCCGCTGCATTGACGCGCCCATCTCTGCGGCAAAATCAAAGATGACCTTATCGCCCTGCACGTCATCAAAATCAAGATTTCGCATAGTCACGCCGTCGCCGGCCAGCAGCCCGGCGGCAAGTGGGAAGGCCGCCGTGGAAAAATCAGCCGGAATCGTCGCTGAAAAAGCCTGGTAGCGCTGCTGTCCAGGGACGTGGAAATGCAGGAAGTCGTCATCGGCAACGACTTCAACGCCGCAGCGGCGCAGCCAGGCCAGGGTCATTTCGACGTATGGCTTCTCGCGCAGAAAGCGCAGCCGGATGTCTGTGGCGCGAGCTGCCAGCGGCGACGCGAACAGCAACGACGTCAGATATTGCGAATTGGAGCCGTCGACGAAAGTCTCGCCGCCTATCAGCGGGCCGCGAACCATGAGCGGGCATTTGCCCGCAGTCGAGGCCTGCTCCGCTCCCAGCACTGCCAACGCTTCCAGCTCGCTTTGCAGCGAACGGCTGCGCAACGATGCGTCGCCATCAAAATGGCAGGGGAAAGGCTGAGTAGCCGCCACCGCCGCCAGAATGCACAGCCCGGTTCCGGAATTGCCCAGGTTCAAAGGCTGGCTGCTCGGGCGGAACGCCCCGCCCCGCCCCTGGAAACGCCATTCCTGGTCGCCGGTCTGGATGCCTAGGCCTAATTCAGAAGCGGCTTGCAGCACGGACAGCGTATCAGCTGATTGCAAAGGATGCCGCACCACAGACTCGCCCTCGGCCAGTAACCCGGCAACGATCCCTCGAATCGTATGCGACTTTGAGCCTGGAACGCAAATCTCCCCCCGAAGTCGGGATGGATGAACGACAAGCTTCATTAGTGCTGCCTCCCCGATGCTTCCTTCTGCTTGTAGGCGACCCACTGGTTGCGCAAGCGGCGCCCTTCATCAAAACACTGCTCGTATGCGTCAAAATCACCGCGCTCAATCAAATCCTTGACGTAAAAATACTCCTGTTCGAAGTCCTTCATCGCTATCAGCACTGCCGACTGATTGAGTTCGATAATCTCCCGCCACATCGCAGGGCTGCTGGCCGCAATCCGCGAAATGTCGCGGAAGCCGGTCGCGCAGCCGCAGAACCTCTCGCGCTGCTCTTTTGCCGAGTCGGAGCGCAAGATGCTGCGCGCCAACACCGAAGCGAGGATATGCAAAACGTGGCTGGTGCGCGCCACGAGCTGGTCATGACGCTCCGAGTCCATCTCATAAATCCGGCAGGACAGCAGCTCCCAGAAATCCGCCATGACGCGCACAGCCTCTCGTGAACACCCTGGTGCCGGACACAGAAACACGTCAGCATTACTGTACAATTCCGGGAAAGCGAATTCAAGCCCGCTCTTTTCAGTGCCGGCCATAGGATGGCTGCCGACGAAATTCACGCCAGTGCCCTGGAACGCTGCTGCGGCTGCCGTCACAATCTGGTGCTTGAGGCTGCCCAAATCAGTCACCAGGCAGCCGCGCCGCCAATTCAGCGCCTGCTCCCGGAGAATGTCCACAGTCGGCGCCAGCGGCGTTGCCAGCACCGTGATGTCCGCCGCTTTGATCGCGTCCTCCAGGCTTGCTGGCGCCTCGTCAACCGCCCCTATTGCCAAGGCGTCGGAACACGTCACTGGCCGGCGGCTCCAGCCAATCCGATGGAAGCCGCGGTCGCGCAGCGCCAATCCCAGCGAACCGCCGAGAAGCCCCAGTCCCACAATAGCAATCACCTTGCGATTGTCCATGACGAAATCGCCTTTCTATCAGATTTCTGAATAGTTGCCGAGGAAAAACAAGGTCTCGGTGTCTGCCTCCAGCTCGCCCAAAAGCCGCAGCACGGACGGCGTCCGGACTGAGCCGTCGAAATCAAAGTAGAACCTATATTCGAATTCGCGGCCGGGAACGGGGCGGCTCTCCAGCTTTGTCAGATTCAGCTCTTGGGCGGCGAATTTGGAAATCAGCCGGAACAGCGACCCTGGCTTGTGCGGCAGGCAGGCCATCAGGCTGATCTTGTTCGCGCCGGGGTAGATGAACGGCTTCTTGGAAATGCAGATGAAGCGCGTGTAGTTGAAATCGCTGTCCCGCATCTCGCACGGAATCACTCGCAATCCGTAGATGTCGGCGCATTCCCGCGAGGCAATCGCTGCCGCATCCCGCCGTCCTGACTTGGCGACCAGCTCCGCCGCGTGCGCCGTACTCTCGCAGGCGGTGAGCTTGACGTCTGGACGTTCCGCCCAGTACTTCGAGCACTGCTTCAACCCATGCGGGTGCGAAAAGACCTCGCGGATGTCCTCCAAGGCCACTCCGGCTGGCGCCAAAAGCGAATGCACAACCTGCAAGCGACAACTGCGGACAAAGTGAAATTTGTAGTCCCGCATCAGGTCGTAAACCGTGTCGACCGTCCCTGACGTCGAATTCTCCAAGGGCAGCACTGCGCACTCGCACAAACCGCTCTCAACCGCCTGGAAGACCCCGGCGAAACTGCGGAAGAACATGATGTCAGCTGCTTTGAAAATCTTTTCTGCGGCGATCTGGGCGTAGGCGCCTTCGATGCCCATGCAGGCGACGCTGGCGGTGTCAGGGAAGTCAGCCGGCGAATTTTCCAATTGGCGCGTGATGTCAGCGATAAGGGTGCTGCCATTGTCGACCCAGCGACGCTGGTAGGACTTGCTCAAGTCGAACAGTGTCGAGAACAGCACCCGCGCATAGCTGCCGAATTCCTCGCCGGCCTGCTGCGTCACGCGCCGCAGGATGTCGCGTTCCCGGGCTGGATTCAAAATCGGCAAGTTCTCCTTCTGTTTCAGCTGCGCGATCGCGCTGGCAATCCGCATCCGTTCCAAAAAAAGCTCCATCATCTGGTTGTCGACCGCGTCGATCTTCTGTCTGCACTCTTCCAATGTGTTGCTGCTCATGGTGTCAATTCTTCTCCTCTACAAGGGTGCTTTCAAGTTGTCTGATTTGGTTGGCGAGTTTGGCAAATGCCGGTATAGTCAGGGACTGTGCGCCGTCGGACAAGGCGTGCGGCGGGTCGTTGTGGACTTCGATCATCAAGGCGTCCGCCCCGGCTGCCACTGCGGCCATAGTCAGGGCTGGCACAAAGCTGGCTTTGCCAGCAGCGTGGCTGGGGTCTATCACAATCGGGAGGTGCGACAGCGTCTGCAAAGCAGGTACGGCAGTGATGTCCAACGTGTTCCTGGTGTAAGTCTCGAAGGTGCGGATGCCCCGCTCGCAGAGAAGGATGTTCTCGTTGCCAGAAACCATGATGTACTCCGCGCTCATCAGCAGCTCTTCGTAGGTGTTGGCCAGGCCGCGCTTCAGCAAAATCGGCTTTCGGCTGTGGCCAAGCTCCTTCAGCAATTCGAAATTCTGCATGTTCCGCGCCCCAACCTGGATGACGTCAACCTCGGCAAAAAGGTCCAGGTTGGACAAGTCCATGATTTCGGTGACTATCGGCAGCCCGACTTCCCGGCCAGCCGCGACCAGCATCTTGATGCCCTCGCCGCGCAATCCCTGGAAGGAGTACGGCGAACTGCGCGGCTTGAACGCCCCGCCGCGCAAAAGGTCTGCGCCAGCGTCCTTGATGCCCCTGGCTACCAGGGCGATCTGCTCCGGCGATTCCACTGAACACGGCCCGGCAATGATCGACACCCCGCCGCCGCCGATGCGCGCCGAGCCGACCTGGATGACCGTGTCCAAAGGATGGAATTTGCGGTTGGCCTTCTTGAACGGCTCCTGCACCCGCTTCACATCCTCGACAATCTCCATCTGCTTGAGCATGTCGATGTCCAAGCGCGTCGCGTCGCCAACCAAACCCAGCACCGTCTGGTGCGCACCCTCGCTGATGTGAATCCCAATCTGCTGCTTCTGCAACCATCCGGTCAAGAACTCCAGCTGCCTGCGGTCCGGATTCTCCTTCAAAATGACAATCATGGCCTGCTCCAATCTGATGATTTGATGACGAAAAAGATGAAAGGCTTCGATTCAGATATAAAAAAAGACCCCGACGGCTTTCTATGGCCGCGGAGTCCTCTATAGTCTGATTGTGGTTTGTAGGCGCTACAAAGACATAACCAGGACTCCGCTCATAGCAAAGCGGTAGCCATAGTTAAAGTAAAAGTAGACGCTGTTGTGCATGAGAAGCATGTTCCTTCCGTAATGGAGAAATAATCTAACACGGCGACAAGAATTGTCAAAACGACAAAGCAAAAAAATTATGCGAGGTGCTTATCGCTCTTCGCCGGCGATGATTTTCGACATAGAATAGCAGCGCTCGGCGTGTGTCACTCCAGATAAAATGGATTTGTCCACGCAGAGCGGCGATAGCCGACGCCGCCACCGACCTCAAGGCCAGTCTCAGGGCAATCGCGGGTCACTCGGGCGCGGACGTAGATTTCGTCTCCTCGTACCAGATATGCGCCGCGGGTAGCCTCCGTGAAACTCGCCAGAATATCACCGCCGCGGCCGATGAATTCGATCAGGCTGGGTTGATCGGTCGTCACGATAATCGTCTTGCCCTCGACGTCAATGCCCGTGATCTCTGGTCCCTGGGAGGCATAGAAATTTCCGGAAAGGAGACTGGCCATAAACTCCTCCTGGGTGAGTTCGTCCATAAACGGCACGTTCCACCCTCGGCATCCAGGGCGGCCATGCGAGTCATCGCTGCAAGTGCCGTGCAGGCGATGGCCACGGGCCAGCAACATATCCCATTTCGCTTCCGCATTGGTAAAGGCGGTGCGGGCGGTAAAGTCATAGCCCTGGTTGCCGATCTCCAGACCCTGCGGCAGCTGCTCCAAGGGCGGCAGCAGTTTTTCCGGATTCCCAAAAATCATATCCAGCTCGTCATAGGTATATCCACTGCTATTCCAACGCTGCACGCCTTCGCCGTCAAGCTGCGCGTTCGGATGACACAAGCCGACATAGACGCCGCCTGCAACCAAATGCTTGAGATAGGCACTGGGATTGCTCCTGGAAACCTGGCTGTGATAGAAAAGCTCCTGCTTGGTCGGATCAGTGCTGTCCGTCGGCAAGCCGACGCAATTGATTTCGCCGAACAAATCACCGACCGTAGCCCCGTAGGTGCTGCCCAGGCCAAGTTCGCCACCGGGAATGAACAATATGCCCTCCACTCCCCAGGGCGGGTCAACTGTCCCGACCGGCTCCGTGTTAGTCGGAAGCGTCAACCGCGAATGCTCGGTGATCGCCACAATCTTGTAGCGGGGCGAACATTCGTAGTCACGGTAGTACTTCAGCAACTCGTCCGACCGCATCGGCGCATGCGTGTAGCCGGGGGTGTACTGCGAGTGGTTGTGAATGGAGGCGCGGTAGGCGAGTTTTTTCTTGACGCCGTAAGGGTGAACTAACTTGAAGTCAGTCAACGTCTTAGTAGCCGGCGCGGCAGTGGCGCCCGGTGGAATGGCGTGGCAGCGGATGCGAACTTGGAAGGTCTTTTCCGGCGACAGCGTAAACGCCTTGCCAATCAAACCAAGAGCCGGATAGTTCGCATCATTCCAGACATGAATGCGATCCAGATGGGCTCCGCCAGAAACCGACGGCGATTTATCCCAACATAAATAATAACGGGCGGAGACTTTCACCCATTGCGAAAAATGCGGCTTGACAAAAAGGTGCTTGGGCGACGACGGCCCGGCCGCAAAAACAGGGTCACCCTGGACTGAATACACCGCCTCGGAAGAAGGTACTGCCAGGCGGTGCCAACTCCAATAACGGCACTCCCGCTTCGATTTGCTGCCGTTGGACATGGCGATTTCCGCCGAAATCCGGCGCAGGTCGCGTTCGATGATGTACTTCTTGGTCAACTGCAACCCGGCCAGCTCCGGATGGGTCAGCGCCCGCGTTAGGACAAGGTGCAGGTTGCCGTCGTCCTCGACAGTTGCCGCGCCGACCTCGTACTGCCCAGAAGCGTCTTCGCCCCAGCGCGCCGCCTCCGGAATCCAGAACAAATCCCGGAACAGTCCTCCTTGACCGCAGCCGGGATAATAGACGTCGCCGCCCGACCACTCGCTCACCACCGCGCCATCATCGCTGCGAACTACCATCCGCCCTGCCTCGGTCACAATCCTGACCTGGCCGGAAGCAGTCTTGTCACAACGGAAACCACCCGCGTCTAATAACGGCTGATAGACTGCGTCGGCTGCGTCCGCCGCATCGGTCGCCGGCAGGGCTGGCGGCGTCAGACCAGGCGCGTCTGCTATAAACAACCCCACCCCTGGAGTGATTACCAGTGACACGTCGTCAACCCAGAGGCTGCCGGGATTAATCTGCCGGAAGAAAAAACCGACATGATAGCCTTCAGGGTCATCATCAGGCACCTGAAAGTCCACGACAACTCGCTTCCATTCCTCGGTGGCTGCCAATCTGGTTCGTTTTGCGGCGCTGGTAGCCATCTCCTTGCGTTGGGAATCGTACAATTCGATCCAAACCGCTGATTCGGCGCCTGCCCCGCCCGCTTGCGAACGATAGTCGAACGAAACCGTGACTCGGCAACCGGCCTCTACCGCATACAAGCGCGTGGGCGACAGCTTCGCCACCTGCTGGCGCGCTGAAGGAATCGTGATCCGGAGGCTGCGCTCGCCAGACTTGGCGATGGTCGTATCCAGTGCATAGTTGATGCTATCGTCCTTGCCGTAGCGGACTTTCCATCCAGGCAGGATATTGACTTCGCCAGCCTGGAAGTCGCCAACCTCAAAACCAGAATTTTCAACCAAATTTTCCGTAACCGCAGCCATTGTTCCGATACTCATGGCAAATCCCAGCATCGTCAGCGCTATAAACAAGACCGGCGACCACCCTAGGAGGCGCAACCGCCTGTGCTTTGCTAATATTTTCAGGTAGCCGAAAACAGGTTCCGGCTCGGATGAACGTTGACGAATCACAGCCGCACCATAGGAGTTATGCTCTTGACAAAATAGTAGTGCTATGATAAAACAAACGAGCCCACGCTGCCCAAATGTGTCTACCAAACCCAGGGAGGCAGCGTGAGTCCGCAAAAAAGTACTCTAATCGTCTTCAAGCAGTTCTTCAAATTTCATTCCAAGATATTTAATCACCAACTCCAAGCCCAAAAATCAGAAGTTGACCGCGACCTTGCTCGGCTTGTAAAAAGACTCTCCGGATGCAAGGCAATCGCCCCCCGGCAGACCGTATGATCAAACCTGTGCCAGGTACTCGGGCAGAAACGCCATCTCGTCCGCCGAGGTGATTTTCAACTCATCAATACCGCTGGTGAACAACATTTCACCAACCTCGGCATCATAAATACGCAACATTTCACTCTGAAATGACAGCTCTGACAAAGAGGCCAGGCGCGGATTGGCAACCGTGGTCCAGGTGGTGGCCAGCGCCTCGTAGGCACGCGGCCAACGGGGAAAACGAAAACTCGACACCAAAAACAGCGCCTTGATTTTTTCCGGTGCAGTGAGGAAATAACTCCGCCCACGTTTGCCAGCCCCATGCGTCGCCGCCAGCGGTGTGGCGCACAATTCTGTCAGCACGTCCTGGATGGACTTCCAGGAATACCCGCTGCGGTCGGCAATATCCTGAATTTTGCAGGCTTCTTGGTTTAACAGCACCAAGATAGTTTCTGCCCGAGCCGAGAGTCCGAACGCGCCGCGCAGTTGTAACAGAATGGTGGCGCAATCCGATACCGGAAACGGCGTCACCTTTGCCGATGGCAAATAAGGATTCCGGATCAGACCATACTGCATGGCGGCTTCATCCACCTCCAGCTGGTGCCCTACCGACCGTTGCTCCAAATCCCAAAACATGCAGCTCAGCTCGTGAACTCGAAGCGACGTGAGGTCATTCGCTAGCTTTTGCCACTTTCTCCCTTGCTGTTCAGAGGCCTTAGTCGCCATGAATCCAAGGGACGGCAAATCGCTCCAAGCGGCCTTTTTCGCCAGCGACTTAAGACGCTGGATGTTTACAAAGCCACCATTTTGCCGCAGCCAGTCTATGACCAAATCATAGAGCCTTTGGTCATAACGGCAAAAACGCGACGAAAACAACAGCAATGCCTCAGGGTCAAGAACATAATGACTGTCACCTGGGGCCATCTGTCCGGCCACACCCAAACACCGCCACTGTCGCCACAACAAATCCAGCAACGCATCCAGATATCGTTTCTTATAGCTGGTCACCGACATTTTTCCACCCCAGCTTGTCAAACATGTCTTTCAATACCATCCTGAACGGCTCCGAAACATCCTGCGTCAGACACCACTTCCCCGCCGCCAATAGCTCCACGTCCGTCGGATGCAAGGCGAGCAAATCCTGAACATGATAACCACCCCGGTCAACCGAGGCGAACGTCTTGAAAAAAATCTGGTCAAGACGACCGATATAATACATTGTCAGTTTTTCCCCAACAGGCACAGTAAGAAGCCGCTCCTGACATCCATCCGGCAATCCCAGGCGGAATTGCGAGGCCGGGCCATTATTCAACCATGCTGGTGGCAGACCAAGCAGACGACCGACATTTTCGGCCGCGTGAAGCAAGTATTCCGGAAGCTGCTCGGCCTCCTTCATGCCACCCTCATCCATGAAGGCCAAAATGTCAACATCACGAGTAGTCCGGACGATCAGGCCAGTTGCGATCAAAGCCGAACCGCCGCATACCACCAGTCCCGTCGTCGGGGCATCAGCCAAAACTAACTGCTCATCAAGCAAATGCAAAGCCTTTTCAAGACTTGTCAAACCAAGAGGATTGAACTCCATATTATAGATATCCCCCTTTCTAATATGGGTTTAACTTAAATTACATCCTAAAAAGGCTTTGTCAACTCGCACCTCCAAACCAATAATTCTTACCCCTCCGCCCCAGGCAGGCTGGACAGGGGGGGTAGTAAAAAAAGCGACGGACTAAACCTTCAGGTTTAATCCGTCGCAAGCGAATCTTTTTAAGCAGCGCGCACTACCCCGGCTTTGGTGGAATTACGCTAAACCATAAACAAAACCGTACGCGCCGATATTCATTCTATCGACCCAGTCACTGCGAACGCCCTTGCTCAGGCCTCTGCCCTAAGCCGTTGCACTGTCTTGATGGTCAAGCCTATAATCAGCAGGGCCATAGCCAGCAGGAACACGCCAACTCCCGACAGGAGCTTATTCTTACCCCAGCGGTCAATGACCAGGATGACCAGCGACCAGATGCTGATCGTCATCATAAAGACAGCGGGAATCAAGGCGAACAGGGTCTTGCGCCGCGTCCGCAGCAGCCACAAGAACACGACGATCAGCGTCAATGCTGCCAAGAGCTGATTGGAGGCGCCAAAGACCGGCCAAACCTGCAAGCCGCTGCCCGTGAAAACCATGATGCCGGAAAGGATGACAACGCCGCCAGTGGCAATCCAGCGGTTGGCCATTGCCCGCTTCCAGGGTGCGGCTTGCGCGGCCTGCGCCTGCTCAGCAGCCGTGTCGTCTGCGCCCTCCGTTTCCGTGCTGGCCGGCAGCGCCAATTCCTGCCAGATGAAGCGTGCCAGGCGCGTTGCGGTGTCCAGGCTGGTCAGCATAAACGCTGAAACCGCCAGTGCAATAAAGGTGGTGCCAAACTCGGTGCTGATTCCGAGTTTACTCACAAAAACCGCTATGCCGCGCGAGAAAAGCATGGCGGGCGGCACGTTGTCGTTATTGATCTGCGTAAAATACTGCCCAAAGTCAAGCTGTGCGATGCTGATCACTGCCAGAATAGCCAGGAGACCCTCTACCATCATCGCTCCCATGCCAATCGGCTGGATGTGCCGTTCGTTGTCCAACTGCTTCGAAGAGGTGCCGGAAGACACCAAGGCGTGAAAGCCGGAACACGCCCCGCATGCAATGGTCACAAACAACAGCGGCAACAAGCCAGGCAACACGTGATGCTTGCAGCCGGGAAAATAATCCTGAGGATTGACAAAGGCCGGCATGTTGATCTGCGGACGGTATGCCAGCACCCCGACAACGCCCAGAATCATCATCGCACCGAGTAGATACGCATTGAGATAATCACGCGGCTGCAACATAAACCATACCGGCAGAATCGAGGCGACAAAGCAATAATACAGCAAAACCAGCCGCCAAGTCACCTGCGCCGCTGACGCCGACCCCAGCAGCGCCGTGAGATCAAGCGGCAACACTGTCCCTATCCAGATGCAGAGAAACAGCAACGGCACGAAAAGGATCGACGCCTCGGCCAGCCCAAGCATCTTCTGCCGCGTCGTTATCGCAAAACACGGCGCCATGAAAATGAACAGGCAAGACGCCGTCGCCACCGCCGGCGTCGACACAAACGACTGCGCCGTCATAATCGTGAACACCGTCACTACTAAAATCAACGACGCCAGGCAGAAAAACAAAAATATTTGCCGACCGACATAGCCGAGTTCGCGCTCAATGACGTACGCAATCGACCGACCTTGATTGCGAACCGACAGGAACAGCGCCGCAAAGTCATGCATGGAGCCGACAAAGATGCACCCAATGACAATCCACAAAAATGCCGGCCCCCATCCGAACATCGCCGCAATAATCGGCCCGACAATTGGCCCGGCGCCGGCAATCGAGGCAAAGTGATGTCCAAACAGCACTAGCGGCGACGTCGGCGTGTAGTCAACGCCGTCTTCATGGGTGTGCGATGGGCAGGGTCGCTGCGGATCAATGCCGAATACGCGCTTGAGATAGCCGCCATAAATAAAATAGGCCAGCAAGAACAAAACACCGCCAAGAATCAACAACCAGGACGCATTCATGACTTCCCCCTGAGGTTTTCGGGTTACGGGTGAGATGCATTTGGCCAGGGGTCGACACCTTGGTCAAAAGGCAATGGCGTTGGTCGTCCTGCGGGCGCTTCCAGCTGCCATCGCACAAAGTCACTATGAACAAAAAAGATAATGCCCGAGGCGGTCAGCGCAAGCCGAGAAAGGAAAGATTCATAAAATTGTCACAATCCGTTCCCTGAGCTGGCGGCGCTCTTGAACCCGGATTCTGTTGCACGGTCGCCCTTGACCAATACACAAAGCGGGGCAGTGCCTGATCGGCTCTGCCCCGCTTGGATGCCTTCTGTTTTCACACGTTTTTTTCGCTCAGCAACTCATCCACCAGCTTGACTGCTCCGCTGGCGTCTTCGCTGTAGCCATCAGCGCCAATCTCATTGGCAAATGCCTGGGTCACTGGTGCGCCGCCGACAATCACCTTCACGCCCGTGCCCTTGAAATGCGTCACCACCTCCCGCATGTAGGTCATCGTCGTCGTCAGCAGCGAACTGCATGCGACTATCTGTGCGCCCTGCTTGACTGCGGCCTCGTATTTAGCGATGTCACAATTGACGCCGCAGTCAATGACCTCATAGCCAGCGCCCTTGAGCATGATGGCGACTAAGTTCTTGCCGATATCATGCAAATCGCCCTTGACCGTGCCGATGGCGATTTTTCCCAACGCCTTGCGGCCGCTGGCCATCAGCTGCGGCTCAATCAACGCCATACCGGCTTGCATGGCCCGTGCGGCAATCAGCAACTCTGGCACATACGCCTCGTTGCGGGAAAAACGGTCGCCGATTTCACGCATGGCCGGAATCATGCCCTTGTCCAACAAGGCATTGACGTCCTCACCGGCCGCAAGAGCGCCCTTGACGATCTCGGTGACGGTCTCCCGCTTGCCGGCAATAACTGCTTCCCGTAACGCAAGATAGTCAGACATGATATGCCTCCGAATGGACAGTGGGGATGAATGTTTCAAAACAGACGCAATGAAGAGAATCCGAATGAAGTACTATAATGCGCCATTCTTTTCTTGCATCTCAAAAACATCCACTGACGACAATTACTCTCGAACCGCGGAAATCTGCCATGCCTTCCGGGAATATCCGAAACCGGTGTATATTATGACTTCAGCCCCATCAATGCCGTCACAACTTCTCCCCCAAGTGAATGGAGACAACCAGCATGTTCAAAAGCATTTTCACCGATGAATTGGGAATGGACCTGGAACAGGCTCTGCCAATCCTCAAATCCTGGGGGCTGAACAGGTGCGACCTCCGCACCAAAATCATGCAAATGCCTTTTGAAAAACTTGAGGCAGACCAGCTCCGCGCCGTCAAGGCATTGCTGGACAATGCTGGCTTCCGCCTCGGCTGCCTGGAGTCATCGCTTGCCAAGGTGCATCTCCCAGGTCCCGACGTCATCGCCGCCGAGGCAAACAAGCTCGAACGCATTATCCAAGCTGCGGATATCCTCGACTGCCGCCTGGTGCGGTCATTCTTCTTCTGGCAGCCGCCCCGCGCTGAACTCGGCGACCTGGCCACCCATCCAGACCTGCTCGCCAAAGTCATGGACGCATTCCAGCCCCTGGCCCAACGTGCCCGCGAAGCAGGACTCATCCTCGCCTTCGAAAACTGCGGTTGCACCACTGACGAATGCTTCACCGTCCTCGACGCCCTCGCCATCCCAACCTGGGGCTTTGCCTGGGACGCCAAAAACACTTGGGAGACCGAAAAAGAGGAACGCCTGCAAGACCTTGACGCCTTCATCCGACGCCGGGTCGAACGCGCCCTGGTCATCCACGTCAAAGCCATCGGCTCAACCTACGGCGAAGAACGCATCCCGTACGACCGCATCTTCGCGGCCTGTCAAAAGCTCGGATTCACCGGCCCGGTCAGCGTCGAAACCCACAATCCCGACCGCGAAGTCACCCCAGTGGAAATGAGTCGGCGAGTGCTTGACGTAGTCGAGCGGGCCTGGCCAGCAGCTGCTGCCGGCGTCCAGCATAACCAGCGCCCCGCAGCCCTCAACACCGACCGCCCCTGGGTTAATGACCCGGTGCGCTTCGCCGTCGTCGGCCTGGGCATGGGTCATAACCGCTCCAATGAAATCATCAAGACCCCAGGCCTCAAACTAGTCAAGGTCTGTGACAAAATCGAAGCCAGGGCCCAACGCACCGCCGAAGCGACCGGAGTACCCTGGACAACCGACTTCCAGGACATCCTGCACGACCCTGACGTCGAAGTCGTCATGGTGGTGAACGAAACCGGTCGGCACAACGAACTGGCCTGCCAGGCGCTTGACGCTGGCAAGCACGTCCTCGTCACCAAGCCGATGGATATGACGACAGCGGCCTGCGACCGCATGATCGACAGCGCCCGGCAAAATGACCGCCTCCTCGCTGTTGACCACAGCTTCCGCCTGCGCCAGCATATCATGGACCTGCGCCAAGCCCTCGCTGACAACTGGTTCGGGCGCGTCCTGAACGCCTCCGTCAGCCTCCGCATCCTGCGGACAATGGACTACTTCAACGCCAATGGCGGCTGGCGCGGCACCCGCCTGCTGGATGGCGGCGTACTCAGCAACCAGTCTGTCCACCATATTGACGAGCTCCTTTTCTGCCTCGGCGCCCCGACCGCTGTGCGCGCTGACGTCTGGACTCAGAACCACCCCATCGAAATGGAGGACATGGCCCTCGCGGTCTGGAAATATGACTCAGGACTCATCGTCCACTTCCTCGCCACCACCAATTTTCCACAGTCCACCTGGTATCACCAGCTGGAACTGCATGGCGATCAGGGTGCGTTCATCCACCGCGAAGGCGGCGCTTTGACTACGCCGGAGACGACTTGGTTCAAGAACAAAGTATGGCAGCAGCAGGCGCCGGTGGCCGTCTCATCGCCCTGGCTGAACGCAATGGACAACTTCGCGGCCGCCTTGCGCGATGACGCCCCCCTGCTCTGCACGGCTGCCGAGGGCCGCGCTGCCGTCGCCATCATCAACGCTATGTACGAGTCAGCCTACAACCAAAAAGGACAATGGGTGACCGTCAGCGCCTGAAGCAGATGCAGCGCCCTCTAAAACGGCAAAGCATTCCCAGAGCATCCAAGCCCGCTCAGCACGGATCATCTAGACATTGCCAGGCAGTCACTAACAACACAACTGCCAAAAACAATGCTAAAACAGACGTCATGAAAACATTTCATAAAATAATCAGCGGTGATTCCCGCCAGATGAATTTGCTGGACGATAAGTCTGTTCATCTCATTATTACTTCACCGCCCTACTGGCAGCTGAAAGATTATGGAACCAGCAACCAAATCGGGTATCATAATTCGTATGAACACTATATCAACAACTTAAATCTGGTCTGGAATGAATGCTACCGCGTGCTTTTCCCAGGATGCCGACTTTGCATCAACATAGGCGATCAATTCGCCCGTTCAGTCTATTATGGAAGGTACAAGGTTATCCCAATCAGAACCGAAATCATCAAGTTCTGTGAAACCATTGGTTTTGACTACATGGGAGCAGTCATTTGGCAAAAGGTGACCACGACAAATACCACCGGCGGGGCGACTATCATGGGAAGTTTCCCCTATCCTAGAAATGGAATACTAAAACTGGACTACGAATTCATCCTGCTGTTCAAAAAACAAGGCGAAGCGCCCAAACCAACGCCAAAACAAAAAGAACTCTCGATCATCAGCAAAGAAGAATGGAATACTTATTTTTCTGGACACTGGAACTTCAGCGGCGTAAAACAGGAAGAACACCTGGCGATGTTCCCGGAAGAATTGCCGGCTCGGCTTATCAAAATGTTCTCTTTTGCCGGCGAAACAGTCCTTGACCCCTTCCTAGGCAGCGGCACAACGACGCTGGCCGCACGTAACCTGAACAGGAATTCGGTCGGTTATGAAATCAATGAAGACTTCATTCCCATAATCAAGAAAAAATTAAATCTCGGTCAGCCGGATTTGTTCGGCACCGAGTACGAGTTCTTGAAAGACGACACGCCTCTTGACCATGACCTCGAAATTCCAAAATTGCCCTACGTTTTCCATGACCCGCACCAACTCGACAAAAAATGCGACCTGAAAAAAATGTCCTTTGGCTCGAAAATTGGCGCTGGCACCAAGAAAAAGCCTAACGATGAACTGTTTTCGGTAAAAGAAGTCATCAGTGCCGAACGTCTCCGGTCTCAATGCCCATCTGGTTAAAAATTGCCTGACCGACACAGACCGAAACATGAGATTTCGCTACTCGGATCAAATGACCGCTTTTCCACAAAGCCGGGAAAAGCCCATCTTCTCGCCGCAGCGCCTGGCGCTTCCCTGCTCTGTCCGGCTGCTGGGCGCCGCGCCGCCTCACAGCCCTCGCACCGTGGAATGCAAATGGCGATAGGCGGCCGGGCTGACGCCGTAGCGCTGTTGGAACAAACGATAGAACCAGCTCAAGCTGCGGAAGTTGAGCCGCGTCGCAATAGCCACGATGTCGTCTGCGGTGTCGCTGAGCTGCCGGGCCGCATGCGCCAGCCGCAGCTCGTTGATGTATTCTGTCGGCCGCCGCCCCAAGTATTTTTGAAATGACTTGCAGACGTGGCCAGGCGTTCGGCAGGCGAGCTTCTGCAAGCGCGGCAGACCAGCAATAAAATTCTTCTCTTCGCGCATCGCCGCGCACAGCGATACCAGCCAGTCCGGAACCTGAGATTCGCTCAGCAGATTCTCCTCGTCAATGAAAAAACGCGCAAACAGCTCCCCCAAGAGGAGCTTCAATTTGACCTTGCGCAACGTCGGCGACAATGCCGGCGTATTGAGCTTCAGCAGGCGTGTATAAAGATTGCCGCACGCATTGGCGTCCATCTGGAAACGCGGCGGCAGCACTGGCGCTGTCAGCTGCTGCAGAAAACGGTCGTCCTCAAACAACACACTGAGGCTGAGAAAGCAATCCAGGCCGTAGTCGATGGTGACCAACTCGACCAGCGACCGCTCAGAATCCGGCAAATAGCTGTTCAAGTCATCTGGACGCAGGAAACAAATGTCCCCGGCTGACAGCAGACGACGCTCGCCATTGACTTTCTGCACCGCAGAACCAGTCACCAGCAGGACAATCTGGGCAAAATCGCGCGTCTGCGGCGCCGTCCCGGAAATCGGCACCTTATGGAAATACAGGTTCCCGCCGGTCGGCATGACTCGGGCTTGACCACTCGGCATGACTCGGGTCTGGCCACTCGTCAGCCAAGTGATCTCGTGACAGCTGATTCGCGCCCCTAATCCCGGTTCCAGCCACCCGTCACTTTTCTGACGTTGCTCGTTCATGACCGAAGTTGCTCCATATTATCATTCATTGCTCATTTCTGGTAATTGTGATATCAATGATAATATAGAGCAAGAAAATGCCTGTACAAAGGAAGTTTTCGCCAAAAAAGCATCTATATTTTTCAACAAAATCAGGAAGATCGGTTTGGTTCAGAGCAACTTCTGCGACCGAATAGCACAATGGGAATCGGCCTGCTGACCACTGTCCACCTTTCACTGTTCACAGGAGGAGACGCCCCATGCACACTTCTTCTCGCTTTGTCTCTTTACTGGCATCTGCCATCCAATCCCGGCGCCGCCTGGCCATTCCCCTTGCGGCTGCGCCCGGCATGCAGCTGCTGAAACTGCCTGCCGATGACGTGCATCGTTCCGGGCAACTGCAGTTCGAATGCATCCGGACTCTGGCTATGCAGACGGGCGCCGAGGTGCTGGTGACCTTCATGGACCTGTCAGTCGAAGCCGAAGCCTTTGGCTGCGCCATTCGCCATTCCGACACCGGCAACCCCGAAATCGTCGGAACCATCGCGCCAGAGCGCCTAGCCACGCCGGCAGTCGGCACGGCCCGCACCGGCGAAGCCCTCCGTTGTGCTGAACTCTGCGCCAAACAGCTGACTCAACCGGTCCTCGGCGGCCTTATCGGCCCCTTCTCCCTCGCCTGTCTCCTGACCGGCATGAGCGAAATGATGATGATGGCTGCCGTCGAGCCTAACCAGGCCCACGCCATCCTCCAAATCGCTGCTGACTTCCTTCGCCAGTACCTCCTGGCGCTCCGCCAGACTGGCCTGGCTGGCGCCATCATCGCAGAACCGTCTGCTGGATTGCTTTCGCCGGAGATGTGCCGAGACTTCTCTGTCCACTACCTGCGCCAAATCATCGCGTCCGCCAAAAGCGACGACTTTGCTGTCATCCTCCACAATTGCGGCAAAACAGAAAAACAAGTTCCGGTGCTACTGTCCAGCGGGGCTGACGCCTTGCACGTCGGCAACGCCGTTGACATCCGCCAGATTCTGGCGCAGGTGCCGCCGGGCTTCCCGATTCTCGGCAACCTCGACCCAGTCGGCGTGCTTTGCGACAGTGCTGAGGGCACTGTCCGAGCTGCTGTCCGCGACCTCTTGCAGACGACTGCCGCCTATCCCAACCACATCGTATCCAGCGGCTGCGACATCCCCGCGCAGACGCCAATCGCCAATATCAAGGCATTTTTTGCCGCCGTCCAAGACTACAACCAGGAGAACCAGCCATGACCAACTTTGACGCCCTCAAGAACGCCGTTATCACAGGACAGCGTGACGCCGTGACCGCCATCGTACAGGCCGCCATCACTGCCGGTGAAAACCCCAACGACCTGCTGGATCAAGGCATGATTCCAGCCATGCGCGAAATCGGCGACCGCTTTTCCCGCAACGAGGCGTATGTGCCGGAACTGCTGATCGCCGCCCGCGCCATGCAGTCCGGCCTAGCCCTGCTCGAACCACTACTGGCCAGTTCCGGCCGCAAGGACCTCGGCACTGTCGCCATTGGCACGGTCAAAGGCGACCTGCACGACATCGGCAAGAACCTGGTCGCCATCATGCTCAAGGGCGCTGGCTACAAGGTCATCGACCTCGGCGTCAACTGTGATGTCGCCAAATTCGAGGAAGGCGTCGCCCAAGGCGCCACCGTCGTGGCATGCAGCTCGCTGCTGACGACGACGATGACGTACATGCGCGAAATCGTCGAACACTTCCGCGGACGCGGCATCAAAGTCATCGTCGGCGGTGCGCCGCTCACCCAGGCTTTTGCCGACGAAATCGGCGCGGACGGCTTCAGCGAAGACGCCAGCGGCGCCGTAAAGCTGGTCGACACCCTACGCGCGTCCTGATCGCGCCCGATCAATTTACCCGCAAAAAAGCGCAGTCTGCCTTTTTCTTTTCGTGATAAGCCATTATACTTAATCCAGCGTGTCCGCTCCTGGCGACGGCGACGAGCCGATGCCGCCCCGTCCTCCCCTCATTCATCACCCCTCCACCCCGGCCGATGATTCCTCCCATGAACACACGCGAACGATTCCAGCGCATCTTGAATTTCGCCCGCCCAGACCGTCTGCCAGTGATTGAATGGGCGACCTGGTGGAAGCTGACCATTGAGCGATGGCAGCAGGAAGGCCTGCCCACTGGCCTTGACAATCTCCAAATCCAGGAATTCTTCGGCCTGGACCCCATGGTGCAGTGCTGGTTCCGCCCCCGCTCGCCGCAGTGCCCAGCCGTGCCAGCCCCCGGCGCCGGCATCATCCAGTCAGCTGACGACTACCAGCGCCTGCGCGATGCCGGCGCATTCTTCCCGGACATCGACCTAACCACGACCGCCTTCGCCAAAAACCGCAGCCGCCATGACCGCGGTGAAGTGACCTTCTGGTTCACCCTGGAGGGATTCTTCTGGTTCCCCAGGACGCTGCTCGGCATCGAAAACCACTTCCTCGCCTTCTATGACCAGCCCGAACTGCTGAAAATGATCAACCGCGACCAAGCCCGCTATTGCGTGCGCCTGCTGGAAAAACTCCTGGCCGAATACCAGCCCGAATTCATGACTTTCGCCGAAGATATGAACTACAACCACGGCGCTATGATCTCCGAAGCCCAGTTCGATGAATTCATGCTCCCCTACTACCGCGAGGTGGTGCCTATTCTCAAAGAACACAAGGTCAAGGTGCTGATTGATTCCGACGGCGACATCACCCCCTGCCTGAATTGGTTCAAACGAGCCGGCATCGAAGGTGTGCTGCCACTGGAACGACAGGCCGGCGTCGACATCAACCGCCTCCGTCGCGACCACCCTGACTTCCTCTTCCTGGGCGGCTTCGATAAAATGACCATGCATCGCGGCCAAGACGCCATCGCCGCCGAATTCGAACGCCTACGCCCAGCCGCAGCCAGCGGCGGCTTCCTGCCCAGCTGCGACCACCAGACCCCGCCGGCAGTGTCCATCCACGACTATCGCCTCTACTTGCAATGCTTCCATGATTTTGCCGGCACCTTCGCCTGAACCTGCCTCAGCCCACCAGGAACATCGCCAACATGGACTTGAGACCCTACCTCGACGACTTGGAACAACGCATAGACAACGCCGCCGAAGAGGCCCTGCTGACGTCTTGGCGAGACTTCCTGGCCGGACGCTTCACCGGCGATATCTTCTCGCCGCGACGTTCAAAGCAGGCGCCCTCCGCCCTGGCCTGGCCAAAAGTACCGGTCAACACCGCCCTGGAAGATTACGACCAAATGGCCTTGCAGCAGTTCGGCGGTTGCAGTGCCGCCCTCGCCGCCGGCAATGGCAGTATGCTCAACATCCGCTGCAATTACGGCTCCAGCATCCTGCCGTCTTTGTTCGATGCCGAAATTTTCCTCATGGACTTTGAACACGACACGCTGCCGACGACCAAGCCCATTCCCGACGGCTTGGACGGCATCAAAAAAATGCTCGACGCCGACATCCCCGACCTCAACCGCGGCTTTGGCGAACACGTCTTCGCCATGGCCCAATACTTCCAGGAATTGCTGGCGCCCTATCCCAAGCTGCGACAGCATATCGCCATCTACCACCCAGACCTGCAAGGTCCCATGGATGTCTGCGAAGTCCTCTGCGGCAGCGATATCTTCCTCTACCTGGTTGACGAAGCCGACCTGATGCACGCCCTCCTCACCCTGGTCACTGACACCTACGCCGCCTTCATGCACCGCTGGCTGAGCATCATCCCCCACACCGGCGTCGAATCCAAGCACTGGGGATTCCTCCACCGCGGCGTCATCATGCTGCGGGATGACTCCGCCATGAACCTCTCTCCCGATATGTTCATGGAATTCATCTTCCCCTACAACCAACGCCTGTTCGACATCTTCGGCGGCGGCGGAGACCATTTCTGCGGACGCGGCGACCACTTTATCCCATACCTGAAAGACCTCAAGGGACTCGATGGCATCGCCATGTCCCAGCCGGAATGCAACGACATGGAAAAAATCTTCGCCAACACGGTCGACTGCGGCCTCAAGCTGTTCGGACTACGCCGCGACGCCGCTGAAAACGCCCTCCGCGCTGGGCGCTCCCTGCACGGCCTTGTCCACTGCTGGTGACAGTGAACGGCAGCACAGTGCCACCTAACATCCCTTCACAGAACTGAAAAAACGACACTATGAAACCCGGCTTTTATCCCTTCTGGTTTCTGAATGACCGCCTCGAAACGGCTGAAATCCGCCGCCAAATCCAGGAAATGCACGCTCACGGCGTAAAAGGCTTCTTCCTGCATTCGCGCCAGGGCCTGGAACAGCCCTACCTGTCCGACGCCTTCTTTGCCCGCATCAGCGATGCTGTCCAGGAAGCCAAAAGCCTCGGCATGATCGCCAACCTGTATGACGAATACCCATACCCCAGCGGCGTCGCCGGCGGCGAAGTCCTCCTCGGCAACCCGCAATGGTGGGGAACGACCCTGCGCCATGACGTGACCGATATTGACGCAGACGGCGGCTGCATCCGCCGACGCCTTCCCATCGGTAACGTCCTCTCCTGCAAAGCCTTTCCATATACTAACGACCATGCAATCGACTGGGAGCGTAGCCGCGACTTGCGCTCCGCCGTCGGTGTCCATTTGGGCGACGAGTCCTACAACATCGGCGGCCTGACCCCCTACAACCGCAAACGCTACTTTGCCAGCAATCCAACGCCAGTGCTGGAGACAGCCCTGCCTAAAGGCCGCTGGCGCCTTGTTGCCACGGTGCAGGCCGTCATCACTGGCCACAAATACTGGGATCATTTTGTCGATGTGATGAATCCCGAGGCCATCCGCGCCTTCATCGCCTTCACCCACGAGCGCTACTGGCAGCGCCTCGGTACTGACTTTGGCCACACCGTCAAGGCGATCTTTGTCGACGAAGTCTGCGCTGCCTGGTCAGCCTTGCTGCCGCCGCGCTTTCAACGCGAAAAAGGCTATGATATCCTTAGTCGCCTGGAGGCCATCGCTGATCCGACTCATCCCGACCACTGGCAGGTCTCGGCCGACCTGGCCCGAGTCAAGCACCTGATGTTCTGCGAGAGCTTTGACGCGCCGCTCCAGGACTGGTGCCGCCAGCATGGCATCGCCTACTGCGGCGAAAAAACCAGCTACCGCTTCTCCCAGCTGGCCTACATGGACATCCCCGGCTGCGAACCCGGCCACACCAAGGCTGGGGCGGACAAGGTTGACACGCTCCAGTCACTCGTCCGTGGCAATGCTCGCGCCACGGCTGCGGCCGCCTATTTCTACAACAAGCCCGGCGCTCTCTGCGAATGTTTCCACAGCCTCGGCTGGGGCGGCACCCTCCAGGACGCCAGGAACATCGCTGAAAACCTCGTCCTGCTCGGCATCTCCTACCTGGTGCCGCATGGCTTCTTCTACAGCACCCACGCCTTGAAAAAACATGACGCGCCGCCGACCTTCTTCTTCCAGATGCCCTACTGGCGCTTCTTTGGCGCACTCTCCCAACGCCTGGAACGCATCACTACAGCGTTTGTCGACACTTGGATTGACGCTGACACCATCGTGCTTGACCCCAATGCCGGACTGCCCGACCGCGATGATCGGGATGTCTGTGAAGTACTCTACCACGCGCTCATGGCCAACCAGGTGGAATTCATGATCGCGGACACTGACATCATCGCCGCTGCGACAATCCAAAACGGCGCGCTCCAATGCCGCGACCTGAACATTCGCCGCATCCTCGTCCCGCCCATGCGCGCCCCTGAGCCGGAATGGCTGGAAACAGCCGCACGCCTAAGGCTGCAAGGCATCGAATGCCGCGACATCGCCAGCCGCGACGATGCCCTGGCCGCTGCCGCCGCTGCCCAGGCCTCCCCGTCATCCCTGCCGTTCACAGTCGTCGCCGGTGACTGCGCCAAAGTCTGGATGACCGCCCGGCGACAAGGCGCCCGCCGCGTCTGGTTCCTGCAGAACCTGGGCTCGGAGCCGGCTGTTCTTGCCTTTGACCAGAAAACCGCCGCCACTCTCCGCGAAATCGTCTTGGACGACATAGCCGGCCCTGCTCTCAGCCTCGCTCCAGACGGCAGCTGCCAGTGCTGCATCGCTCCCTTTGCCAGCGCCCTGCTGACCAATGGCGACGGCGTCCCAGCCGCGCCAGCCCTGCCCATCGTCACTGCTGACCTACCGCTGGCCTGCACAGTCAAGCCGCTGAATGCCAATCTGCTCCGACTCGGCCGCTGGCGCTTGTCATTAGCTCAGGACGATGACCCGACTTGGGGACCAGCCGCCGAAGTCGATGCCATCCCGATTGCCAACCAACTGAAGCAAGCCAGACTGGCATTCCGTCCAACTATCGCAGAGAGCTTCGGCATGATGCCGCGCCTGACCTTCCCCAACCTGCGCCTGCGCTATGAAGCGACTTTCATTTGCCAGTGCACAACGCCAGTCACCTTGGTCATGGAACCGGGCAGCATCGGCGGCAACTGGCGCCTGGAGCTGAACGACAGCTGGCAGGCACGCGCTGACCAGCTCCAGCCCGCCCCGTCCGGAGTCCATGTTCCAGGCAGCCTGAGCCTGGACCTCACCCCTGGCTTGCAACCTGGCGAAAATCGCCTCGTCGTCATCGTCGAAGCAACCCGGGCTGACCACGGCCTATGCAACCCGCTCTACCTGGCTGGTGACTTTGCTGTCAATGCCGCTACCATGACCCTGGCGTCACCATGCCAACACGGCGAGTTCGAGAACTATGAGCGCAATGGCCTGCCCTTCTTTGCCGGAACCGTCGAATACACTGGCGACTTTGCCGTCGAAAACCTGCCTGCGACGCCCACTTGTCAGCTGCGCCTGAGCCTTCCGGCCCTTTGCGAAGAAGCCCTTGAAATTGCAATCAATGACTCGGCATGGCTGCCCATGCCGTGGAATCCACGCCAGGCCATCATTCCGACCGCTATCCTGCGCCAGGGAAGCAACGCCTTCCGGCTCCGCGTAGCGACGACCCTGATCCGCGCCTTCGAAGGCGAAGCCTTTGACATCAAGAACCATCGCCAAGTCAAAGTAAACTAAAAAAAACCAGCCTTGCCACCATCACCCATCGGAGACGCAACCATGACCATCACCCCCTGCCGCCCCAAATGGAAAGGAACGATGACCGACCGGGAACGCTTCCGGCGACAGATGCACTGGCAGCCAGTCGACCGATCCTTCAATATGGAATTCGGCTACTGGAATGAAAATTTCACCGAATGGGATATCTTCGCCAAGAATGGCATTACCTCCAACGCCGAAGCCGATATCTTCTTCAACTTCGACCGCATCGCGATCGTGTCTGGCAATGTCTGGATGTCGCCGTCCTTTCCGCCGCAGGTGATTGAAGACCGCGGCGACACTATCATCCGGCTTGACGGCAATGGACTCTGGGTGGAAACGCCGAAAGACGGCCATTCGACTATACCGGTCTACCACCGCGCCAGCATCGTCACTCCAGACGATTGGCAACGCGAAAAAGAACTGCGCTTCCAACGCGGCACTGACGCCCGCAAAGTCCATGTCGCCGCCCTCCGCAAAGCCTATCCGCCGGAACGGGACTTCCCGGTCGGCGTCAACTGCGGCTCCATGATTGGCCGCATCCGCGACATGCTGACCTTCGAAGGCATCGCCTACGCCATCTACGACTACCCGGATATGCTCGAAGACATGGTCGAAACCGCCTGCCTGCTCGTAGAGGACTTCCTCGACCAAGTCCTCGGCCAAATCGACTTTGACTACGCCTCCGGCTGGGAAGACATCTGCTTCAAAAGCGGCCCTATCGTCACCCTCGACTTCTTCAATCAGGTGGTGGTGCCGCGCTACCAGCGCATCGGCGACAAGTTGCACCAGCACGGCATTGACCTCTGGTACACCGACTGCGACGGCGATGTGCGCCCTCTTCTGCCAGGCTTCCTCAAGGCTGGCATCAACTGCCTCTTCCCCTTCGAAGTCAACAGCTGCTGCCACCCCGGCGAGCTGCTCGATAAATACCAGGGACAGCTGCGCATCATGGGCGGCGTTGACAAAATGGCCCTCGGCAAAGGTCCGCCAGCGATCAAGGCCTACCTGGAATCCCTGGCGCCCTACGTCGAACGCGGCGGCTACATTCCCTTCTGCGACCACCGCTGCCCACCGAACGTAACGCCCGAAGACTACCTCTACTACCTCGACCTGAAGGAAAAGATGTTCGGCCTGCAATCATAATGCCGGGCTGGCGCGTCATTCCTTGTCGCTGAACTTGCCGTCGCTGTCCTTGCCCAGGACGCCGCGCCAGCCGTCACTTCCCAATGGCGGCAATTTCCAGGAAGGTCTTTTGCGGAAGCGATTATGGAATTTCTTGGTCAGGACGCCTTTTTCCTCCAGGTGGACGTAACAGGCTCGGAAGCATCCCCGAGCGCCCTCCAAGGCCGGGTTATTGCCCTCAATCCGGCCGTATGGAATCGCCTTGTCCATCTCTGGCCCGCCGGTATAGCCGTGAAAGTCGTCAGGCGTGTGCGTTGGCTGAAAAAACGGATTATAGTCGGGATTGCCGCCACGATAGGCGATAGAGCATTTGATCACATCCAGCTTGCCCCATTCCACCCGATGGCCGGCAATTGTCACCGCCTCAGTCTCTGTCGCTGAAATCGCCTGGCCAGAGCATTCCCGGACGCAGCACTTGCAGCGATCGCAAATCCGACCGCTGAAAATCGGGTCGGGTGCCAGCTCGGCATCAGTCAGAATCGCCACAAAACGCTGCAACGGGCCGAATTCCGGGGTAAGGAAAATCTTGCTGTAGCCGATTTCGCCCAAGCCAGCGGCGTAGGCCATAATCCGAAAATCCGGCATCACATCGGGAAACGGCAGCCCTGGACGCACCGGGCGGCTGCGCGTAGGGTCGACCGCTTGCTTCGGGATGCTGACGCTGGCACCGCAATACATGTTCGGTATCGGTGCGCCCTCGTATCCGGCATCCTCCAAAAAACGGCAAAGATTGCGCATCACAATCGGCATCTGCACCACATTCATGTGGCCGTAGCCCATGCCGGTGTACGCCTGAAAATACGTCCCTTCCTCAATGCCGCGAAAATATCCGCGGGGCAGACGAAAGGCCAGCACAATCGCAGCCTTGGCGTCTGGAAAGATATAGCGCGGGTCCTGCTGCTTTGGTGCTCCCTCAAAACGATCCATGCTGGCAATTCCGCACAAATCAGCGCCTAACTCCAACGCAGCCTTCTTGACGTCGGCAGATGTAAGCATAGCTGCAATTCCCTTTCATTGTTCAGCTTAACGTTCTCGCCGGTTGCGGCTTACCACTGTGGCTTAAAGTCCGGGATGATTTCATAGACATTGATCAGGCGGACTTCGCTGGAACCGGCCTTGCCCCATTGCTCCAGGTTCAGGCGCTTTTCCGTCGGAGAGCTGTTGACGTAGCAGAAGTCGACCTGCTCCGGCTCAAAGCGATTGAGCATCGCCAAGTTCGTCTTGCGATCCCAGAAGCCCCATTCTCCGTCCGGGCACAAGTCGTCGCGGAGATAGATGTTCGAGGTCTTGTCAGTCGCCACTTCGCGCCGGTCCCAGGTGCCGGCCTTGGTCTTGAGCAACAGCACCGTGCTGGCTGGCTCGGCCATGGTAAAGGCCGGGTGCGTACGCAACGCGAGGCTGCCGGAGCCGCGCATCGTGGTCTCGACCCGGACTCCTGGCCGGTCGGGCAGCAACTCATACCGACGCATGATCTGCCGTTGATTGGACAACTTTACCCGCAGCACGATATGGGCGTCGCCGACTTCCACGACCTCGTACGGCTCCAGCCATCCTGGAGACTGATAGTCCGGGGTGCTGAACTCCTCATAGCCCCCTTCTCGTGGAGCATAGCCATTACGACTATCGCCAAAGACCTTGAACACATCGCGACCGTTGCCAACGAGCTGCAATCGCCAGATGCGACCACCGATCTCGGGCAGCACTGTCATTCGCATAAAATTATTGGCGAGAATCACCGGCGTTACCTCGGGCAGCCGCCTGCGGTGCTTCTCCAACCAGTCGGCATACGACCGGCGCTGGCTTTCTGCGATCTTCGTCAGGCCGACAGCCGCTGCCGTCTCCTCAAACCGTTGCAACAACGGCGCCGGGTCGGTGTCGTCGCGCAATTTCAACTTGTTATCCTGCCAGACATACGCATCGCTGCCCAGCTCAAGCGCTGTGTACCACAAGGGCATGCGGGCCACGGCGACGCGGCGCGCATACGTCGCATCCTGGCTGACCGCTGCCTCGGCCTGGTCGAAAATCGCAGCGGCCTGGGCCAGCATCTCTGGGCGGTTCAGGTAACTCTTAGGCGAAGCATAAATCCGCACGTGCTTCGTGGTATCCCCGCCAATGGTGTCGTGAATTAAATCAATGTACTGGCGGATGTACGGCGCAGCCGGACCATAGTAGGCATCGGTGAATTCAACGATGCCGCGTTCGACATCGAAGTCCTGGTCCCACAGCAGCTTAGAGAGCAGATATCCGCGCAGGTCCTGGAATTCGCCGCCGCGCGTGAAGATGTTGCCTTGCTCATACATGCCAGTAACGCCATGGCGGACATACAATTGCAGATTCGGCTTCAACACCCGCAAGTTCGGAAACGGCTGTGTGCTGTGCGCAAAGTTAATAGTGTAGTCCCAGACAAACAACCGCGGACAGATCGCTGACCAAGCTGCCAAATCCTCGCGGAAACTCTCGTTGGACTCGCAATCCGCCAGCGTGTGAACAAAGCAGCACTCGATGGAACACAGCCGAATCAGAACATTCCGGGATGGTCTGACATACTTCGGAGCCTTGCGCGTGTATTGATACGCCAGGGTGTCGATCAGCACATCCGGATAATCCTTCTCAATGTCAGCAGCTATGGCGTTGACAAAATGCAGCAGCGGCCCAGACTGGCTGCCCTCATGGTCAGCCAACGCCTGGCATTTGGCGCAGCAACAGTAGTTGTGCCAGTCGTTCTGCGACACGCTGACCGCAAACACGCCGGGTTCCGAAGACGCGATCCACTCGCGCACCGTTTCGGTTGCGATGCGCAGGACATCGGGATTGGTCAAGCAAAGCTGGGTGCGTTCATCCGTGACCCTCTTGCCGTTAATCTCGGAGTAGTACTCCGGGTGTTCCGCCGCGTATTTCTGCCTGGGCACCAGGGAGTTAAATGTATGCACCCAGCCGCGATAGAACACTCGGCCGCCCCACGATTCGTCTGCTTTAACCAAATGGCCGTTGAGCTTGAGGGGAACACAGACCTCTGGCGCTCGCAGCTGAATGGAGCTGGTCATCCGATACGCAATTGCTGGCACATACACCTTGCGGAATGGCGCTGGCGTCAACTCGCCCTGGCGCGGATACACGGTGCAATCATCGGTAAACCAACGCCAGCCCAGATGCTCCTCCATGAACGTAAACACTGAATACAACACCCCGCGCTGCCCGCCAGCCAGCACCAGGACGTCAGGCCGCAGCTCGACGTGGATGCCGTCCACGCCCAAGGCAGCATAGTCCACCGTAATCCCGCGACGTTCCAGCGATGCACTGCGGCCGATCAAAATCGGGAAGCGGTCGCCCTCCTGGCCTTCCTCGACAACCGGAATGATGACGTCACCGGTCTGACGTTCCAGGCCATTGGCCAGCTCCTGGGCAGCGCGGCGTTCCGATGGCGTTGCCGCCAAGGGGAGAACAATGACGTGTTCGGTTGGCGACAGCGCTTTCCCACCCAAACGGATGACGCACTGTCCCTGCTGCGCCTGCCATTCTGTCCGCGCCTGTTCAGCAGCGGCGAGCTGCTTTTCCCACTCATCCAGCACGCCCTTCCAAGGCAGTCCAGGCCGCGCTGCCGCCAGCTTTTGCAACTCCGGCAGCAGACTGCGCCGCAGAGCGACATCTTCGTCAAAATCAACGGTACGGCGCATCTGCCGTGCAGCGATCACCTGCTTCAGGCAGTCCAGCACCTTGCCATTTTTGCCGGGATATGCCCGAATGCCCTCGGCGCAAATGGCCAGCCGCTCGGCGGCGGTGTAGCCATCAAACAATTCAGCCAGGCGCTTGTGCCCTTCCGGAAATTGGGTGCAGTTCCATCTGATCATGGCGACCAGATGTGTCCGGCGCTCTGACAGAGTCTCAGCCCGCTGCGCCAATAGGCAGGCCAGTTCTGCCTGCTCGCGTTCGTTTTGCGCGTCAATCACCGCCGTTGCTGCGGCTACGTCACCGCGGCTTAGGTGATGCCACATTAGGAGCTGACGGTCGTTTGTCGCCTTGTTTGGCCGCGCCGTTATCTCGGCGATAGTTTCGGCAGGTGTGGCGACTTGCACCATAGTCAGGTCATCAAGCCAGAACTCGCCCGGACCGCTGCTTGAGAACACCAACGGCGCAATCTCAATCACGTCGCGGTTGCTGGTGACGCGCCGACTGACCCGCGTCCAGTCCGCCGCCTCCTGGACCGTCACTGGCGCGCCCGTCCCATTAAACCAGCCATAACAATTGTACGAATACGCATAGAGGGCAGTGCCCGGCCTGTCTTCAGCCTTGCCCTTGACCCAAGCAGTCAGTTCGTATGTGGCAAACGGCTCCACCTCGATCTTACGCAAGCCGGCATGACGCCAATACACTCTCTCGTCCACCGACAAATGACAGGCTTTGGTGCCGCTGCGCGCCTCGCCGACCAGACCAGACAGCTCAAAATCGCTGTCCGGCCACAAGTTCGTTCCAGCCGCCAACGCCGTCAATCCGCTGCCAAGCACCAACAAAAACAAGGGAATGCGCATGCAATACCTCCGTATTCTGCCAAGAATGGTTCTACATCGGCTCAGCCGACCATGAGTCCGGTGGCCGCGATTTCCAATCGCATCGTCTATAAAGTAATAACGCGAAAAACGATTGCAACCTAACGCCGCATTTTGCTTTGTTCGCAGCACTTAGCTGTAGTGCCTTACAACGATGTGGACGCGGTGGACATGGTGTCTGCCGTATGTAATTCCCCTCGCCCCTCGTCCCTCGCCCCTAACGAATTATGAATTATGAATTATGAATTATGAATTATGAATTATGGAATGCGCCTCAGCATTCACCATTCAGCATTCAGCATTCAGCATTCAGCATTAAAAAAGCCCGCACCGGAAAAATCCGATGCGGGCTTTGTTTTGCGTGTTAGTCGCCGTTTCTTCGACCGGAGGGTTTTCCGGTCGATTCGCGGTTTGGCTTACATCACATCATGCCGTCCATGCCTCCCATACCGCCGGGGCCGCCGGCTGGGACGTCCTTCTTCTCTTCGGGCAGTTCGCAGATCATGCACTCAGTGGTGAGCAGCATGCCAGCAACCGAAGCCGCATTCTGCAAAGCGCAGCGTTCGACCTTCTTCGGGTCGATGATGCCGGCCTTGAACATGTCGACATACTTGTCAGCCGCAGCGTCATAGCCGTGGTTGCCCTTGAGTTCTTTGACCTTCATGACGACGATGGAGCCTTCGACGCCAGCGTTCTGGGCGATTTGGCGCAGGGGTTCATCCATCGCACGAGCGATGATGTCAACGCCTGTGGCCTCGTCGCCAGACAGCTTCAGGGACGGCAGAACCTTGGCCGCAGCGCGCAGGAGAGCCACGCCGCCACCAGCGACAATGCCTTCCTCGACCGCAGCGCGGGTGGCATGCAGAGCGTCCTCGACGCGAGCCTTCTTCTCCTTCATCTCCGTCTCCGTCGCAGCGCCGACCTTGATGACGGCAACGCCGCCAGCCAGCTTCGCCAGACGCTCCTGGAGCTTCTCGCGGTCGTAGTCGGACGTGGTCTCTTCGATCTGATGACGAATCTGGTTGACGCGACCGGCAATTTTGCTGGTCTCGCCAGCGCCTTCAACGATCGTGGTGTTGTCCTTGTCAATTGTGATGCGCTTGGCGCTGCCGAGCTGGTCTGCCTTGATGTTCTCAAGCTTGATGCCGAGGTCTTCGGTGATGCAGACGCCGCCAGTCAGGATGGCGATGTCTTCCAGCATGGCCTTGCGGCGGTCGCCAAAGCCAGGGGCCTTGACCGCGCACACGTTCAGGGTGCCGCGCAGCTTGTTGACAACCAACGTGGCCAGAGCCTCGCCGTCAACATCTTCAGCGATGATGAGCAGCGGCCGGCCCTGCTTGGCAACCATCTGCAGCAACGGCAGCATGTCTTGCAGGCTGCTGATCTTCTTCTCGTGAATCAGGATCAGAGCGTCTTCCAGGACACATTCCATGGCCTCGGCGTTGGTGACAAAGTACGGGGACAGGTAGCCCTTGTCAAACTGCATGCCTTCGACGACGTCGAGAGTAGTCTCAATGGTCTTGGCTTCCTCGACCGTGATGGTGCCGTCCTTGCCGACCTTGTCCATCGCGTCAGCGATGATCTCGCCAATGGCAGAGTCGGAGTTCGCCGAAATCCTCGCCACCGAGGCAATCTGATTGCGGCTGTCAACCTTGACCGCCATCGCGCTCAGCTCTTCCGTGATCACGGCGACGGCCTTGTCAATGCCGCGCTTCAGGCACATCGGATTGGCGCCAGCGGTGACGTTGCGCAGACCTTCGCGGAAAATCGCTTCGGCCAACAGCGTCGCAGTCGTGGTGCCGTCACCAGCGTTGTCACTGGTCTTGCTGGCGACTTCTTTCACCATCTGGGCGCCCATGTTCTCAAATGGATCGGCCAATTCGACTTCCTTGGCGACCGTGACGCCGTCCTTAGTGACGGTCGGAGAACCGAACTTCTTGTCAATGATGACATTGCGGCCTTTGGGGCCGAGCGTCGTCCGAACCGCCTTGCTCAACGCGGCAACACCATTCAGAAGGGCCTGGCGGCCTTTCGCATCATAATAAATCTGTTTCGCTGCCATAATTGCTTGTACTCCTTAGTTAATAATATGGCTAACTGTAATTTTCTTGTTCGTGGCGCTTCTACCTACAGCGCAACAACCGTCTTATCACTTGCACTTAGCTTTGCAGCACTCCTCGACGATCGCCAGGATGTCGCTGGCATTGAGAATCTTGTACTCCTTGTCGTCGATCTTGATCTCGGTGCCGCCGTACTTCGAGGTCAACACCGTGTCGCCGACCTTGACGTCCATCGGGATGAGCTTGCCGTTGTCATCGCGCTTGCCCGGGCCGACCGCGACAACCTTGGCCTCCTGGGGCTTCTCCTTGGCGCTGTCGGGAATGACAATGCCGCCCTTGATGACTTCTTGCAGCTCAATGGCCTCAACCAGAACACGGTCGCCCAACGGTTTGATGTTCATGCGTGAATCTCCTTCTTGTTGTTCGATGTTTATTGACAGGCGGGAAAAATTCCCGATATGCCGCTAATCATTTATAGTTATAGTCACTTCTTGTCGTCGGAGACGTCGCGGAAGTCTGCGTCAATGACACTGTCATCCGCCTTGCTGCCGGTGGTCTCGCCTGACGACGCCTGCTGGCCGCCAGCAAAGCCTTCCGGGCCAGCACCAGCGCCGCCGCCCTGCTGTTGCTGAGCCTGGGCGTTGCGGTACAACTCTTCGGCAAAGGCATGCATCTTGCTTTCCAGCTCCTTCATGATGCTGTCCATCCGCGCCGTGTCATTGTCAGCAATCGCCTTCTTCAGGCGCTCCAAGCCCTCCTCGATCGGCTGTTTCAAGTCAGCCGGAATCTTATCGCCATTCTCCTTCAACTGACGCTCGGTCTGGTAGACCATGGAGTCAGCGCGGTTCTTGATGTCAACCGCCTCGCGCTTCTTCTTGTCCTCTTCAGCGTGCACCTGGGCCTCGTTGACCATCTTCTTGATTTCCTCCTCGGTCAGGCCCGAGTTGGCAGTGATGGTGATTTTCTGCTCCTTGCCAGTGCCGAGGTTCTTAGCCGACACTTTCAGGATGCCATTCGGGTCGATGTCAAAGGTGACTTCGATCTGCGGCACTCCACGCGGGGCAGGCGGAATCTCGTCCAGATGGAACTTACCAATGGTCTTATTGCCGATGGCCATTTCACGCTCGCCCTGCAAGATATGGATTTCCACCGAGGGCTGGTTGTCGCTGGCCGTGCTGAAAATCTCACTCTTCTTAGTCGGAATAGTGGTATTGCGCTCGATCAGCTTCGTGAACACGCCGCCCAGGGTCTCGATGCCGAGGGACAGAGGCGTCACATCCAGCAGGAGGACGTCTTTGACGTCGCCAGCCAGAACGCCGCCCTGGATAGCCGCGCCAATAGCCACGACTTCATCCGGGTTAACGCCCTTGTGCGGGACCTTGCCAAACAAGTCCTCAGTCAGCTTCTGGATGGCCGGCATACGGGTCATGCCGCCGACCAGGATGACTTCGTCAATCTGAGACGCGCTGAGGCTGGCGTCCCGCAGGCAGTTCTGGCACGGTGCCACCGAACGTTTCACCAGGTCAGCCGTCAGCTGCTCCAGGTGCGCCCGGGTCAGGGTCTTGGTCAGATGGAACGGCCCGGCTTCATTGGCCGACAGGAACGGCAGGTTGATTTCCGTCGTCGTGCTGCTGGACAATTCGCACTTGGCTTTTTCCGCAGCTTCCTTCAGGCGCTGCAAAGCGACTTGGTCCTTGCGCACATCAACGCCAGTCTCTTTTTTGACCTCGTCAACCAGCCAGGTAATCACGGTATCGTCAAAGTCGTCGCCGCCCAGGTGCGTGTCACCGTTGGTAGCCTTGACTTCAAAAACGCCTTCACCGAGCTCCAGAATCGAAATATCGAAGGTACCGCCGCCCAAGTCGTAGACCGCGATCTTCTCATCCCGCTTCTTGTCGAGGCCGTAGGCCAGCGAGGCCGCCGTCGGCTCGTTGATGATGCGTCGGACTTCCAGGCCAGCGATGCGGCCGGCGTCCTTGGTAGCCTGGCGCTGGCTGTCATTGAAATACGCCGGCACCGTGATCACGGCTTCCGTAATCGTCTCACCCAGGTACGCTTCCGCGTCCGCCTTCAATTTTTGCAGGATGATCGCGGAGATTTCCGGCGGCGAGTAGGTCTTGTCGCCAATCTGGACGTGGGCGTCGCCATTCTTGCCTTCCACCAGCTTATACGGAACCAAGTCGACGTCATGCTTCATCTCGGAGAACTTCCGGCCCATGAAGCGCTTGATCGAAAACACGGTCTGGGTCGGATTGGTCACTGCCTGGCGTTTAGCCATAGCGCCAACCAGACGCTCGCCGTTCTTGGTGAAAGCCACCACCGACGGCGTCGTCCGACTGCCTTCCGCATTCGGAATCACGACCGGCTTGCCACTCTCCATCACCGCCATGCACGAATTAGTCGTGCCTAAGTCAATGCCTAAAATTTTTCCCATGATATGTACTCCTATTGTATTCTTTGTGTTACTTGTTGTCGTCTTTTCGCTTATTTTGTCCTACACGAGGAATATATCAAGCAATTAGCATGCCAAGTTAACACAAAGAACCATAAGATGCTTGCAACACGGTGGTTGAGTCACTTTCTCCCTCCTCGCCCCTGGCCGTGCGTCCCTCCCAGCTGGCACACAGGTTGGCACAACTCGCGTCACAGTGAGACACTTTGTCGCAAGCTTAATGACACAGGCGGAACCGCTGCTCTTGCCGCTGTTCCGCCTGTTGTCTGGCCGGAACCTTGGTCAGCGCTGTTTGTCACGCTGCAAGGCGCGGTGTGCGATATCCCTCCGGTACCAAGCGCCTGGCCAGGAAATCAGTTCGACCGCCTGGTAGGCATTAGCGACTGCCTCGGCAATGTCTTGCCCCAGGGCGGTGACTCCGAGAACGCGGCCGCCGGAAGTGACAGTCTGCCCATTCTCAATGCGGGTGCCTGCCTGGAAAACGACAGCGCCAGTGGCCTCGGCCGCATCGATGCCGCGGATCGGGTCGCCCTTGCGATACTTGTTCGGATAGCCCTCCGAGGCCATCACCACGCACACCGCTGGCTTCGGCGACCAGACCAGTTCGACCTCGGCGAGTCGTCCGTCCGCTGTCGCGACTAGTGCCTCCAGCAGATCGCTGTCCAAGCGCGCCAGGATAGCCTGCGTCTCCGGGTCGCCGAAGCGGACATTGAATTCAAGCACTTTCGGGCCTTGTGCTGTAAGCATCAGTCCAGCGTAGATGACGCCGCGGAAGTCCAGTCCATCCGCCTGGCAGCCACGCAGGAACGGCTGCATGATCTGGGCGTCAATCACCTGCTCAAGTTCAGGCGTGACTACCGGAGCCGGGGAGTAGGCGCCCATGCCGCCGGTATTAGGGCCGGTATCGCCGTCGCCCGCACGCTTGTGGTCCTGCGAGGTCGCCAGCGGCACGATGGTCTTGCCGTCGCACAAGGCGATGATGGAGGCTTCCTCGCCAAACAGACATTCCTCGATAAGGACTGATGCCCCGGCAGCGCCAAATGCTCCCCCGAAGCAAGCTCGAACCGCTGCTTCAGCCTCAGCGACGGTCGTCGCCACCACTACGCCCTTGCCGGCGGCCAGGCCATCAGCCTTCACGACCAGCGGCGCGCCTCGCTGACGCACACAGGCTAAAGCCGGCTCTTCAGCCGTGAAATGCCACGACGCTGCCGTAGGCAGGCCATGACGCTGCATAAACTGCTTGGCAAAGCTCTTGCTGCCCTCCAACTGGGCAGCATACTGGTCAGGGCCGACGATGCGCAAGCCGCGCCGCCGGAATTCATCCACAATGCCAGCGCACAGAGGCGCTTCCGGACCGACCATAGTGAGGCCGACCTGGTGCGCCACCGCAAAGTCTGCCAATTCGGCCAGCGTGCCCTCCGGGACCGTGACCACGCCGCGCATGCCAGGATTACCAGGCGAACAGTACACGACGCCAGCCTGGGGACTCTGCATCAGCTTCCACGCCAAGGCATGTTCACGACCGCCGCCGCCAATCAAAAGCACGTTCATGGCTAGTTTCCTTCTACAGCGATAAAGTCAGCGCCGCCCCTTAGACAAGAACATCGAACCGACTGCCCGCAATAGCCGCCGATTCGATGCCTGTTAAGACAATGGTGGGCGATGACGGACTCGAACCGCCGACAACCACGGTGTAAACGTGGCGCTCTAACCAACTGAGCTAATCGCCCTGAGTGACAAACTATAGGAATATAATGTAATGACGCGCGCCCGTCCTGCAAATCAGCAACGCGAAGTTCGTGGCAGTAGATGATAATCGGGCAGCCATGGATACGAAGGGCGAGAAACTTCTGTTTTATCCGCAGATGACGCAGATGACGCAGATTTTTTTCAGGGGGGCGTACGGAGAAACCAGCCGCGAAGCGGTAAAAGCCTCGGAGAAGCGAAACTATGAGTAACCCCAGGTGCAGCGAAGCGGAACCTGGGGTGGCGCAGCCCTCGCCCGCTGTCCACTCAAGTCCACTGGCGTCCATTAGAGTCCACTAAAGTCCGCCAGAGTCCACTAAAGTGCCTTGCCCAAGGCGCACACAAAATTTATCTATAAATGCCAACTCAATCTTACCCGATAAAATGCAATTAACTCATTATTAAAGAATGAGTTGCAATGAAATAAAATAGGCGAAGTATAAACTTTTTTCAATTTTTTTGACTTTTTCTGACTTTTTTAAAGATTTCTTTCGAAAAATACACGATAAACCACGCGATGCTTTCATTTATAATAAAACCGGCGATGTCTGGTTCGACCGTAGCCCGTGCTCAAATACTGACGATAATCCGGCAATTACAATTTTTACACAGCATACAAATCACAAAAAGCAAACGACGCTCACGCATTTTCTCAACTTTTTCCACCAAGACCCCTTTCCCAAACTCCCCCTCGCCCACTGTCCACGTTCATCGTCTACTAACGTCCATTAAAGTCCACTAACGTCCATTGTCCACTGTCCACTAAAAATTCCCCTTTCGTTCCATCCCGGACAATAGGTGTCCGGGGTGCTATGGCATACTATGCATAGAGCCAAAAACTGCCCTGTTCCCCCCATCCACAACACAAGGAGGTCCGTCATGAATCTTGTCCCCATGGTCTTAGTCAACGACAGTCTCGGTGAGCGCAGCTACGACATCTACAGCCGTTTGCTGCGTGACCGCATCGTCATGCTCAACGGCGTCATCAACGAGAACAGCGCTTCGCTGGTCATCAGCCAGCTCCTGTTCCTGCAAGCCGAGAATCCCAAAGCCGACATCCATCTCTACGTCAACTCCTCTGGCGGCAACGTCGTCGACGGCCTGGCCATCGTTGACTGCATGGAGTTGTCCCTCTGCGACATTCACACCTACGCCGTCGGCAAGTGCGCCTCCATGGGCTGCGTCATCCTTGCTGCCGGCGCCAAGGGCAAACGTCACGCCCTGCCCAGCAGCCGCATGATGCTCCACCAGGTCGCCGCCAGTACCCAAGGGCCGGTCGAAGACATGAAACGCAATGTCCTTGAGGCCGAACGCCTCAACGAGTACCTCGCCGGCAAACTCGCCAATTGCACTGGACAGCCTCTTGAAAAAATCAAGGCGGACATGGACCGCGACTTCTTCCTCTCCGCTGCCGAGGCCGTCGAATATCACCTGGTGGACGACATTCTTACCAAAAAACCTTAACCTCTGAAAGGACCTCACTATGACTGTCAGCAAGACGACACCCAGCGGCTCTTCTGCCTCCAGCCGCAGCAGAAAAGGCGCTGCCACGAAGACCAAAGCCAAGGCCACTACGCCCAAGGCCGCCAAAGCCAAGGCTTCCCCAGCCCAGCCTGACGCCGCCCAGCTTGAAGCCCAGGACAACGAACGCATCTTTTCCGGCGACTTGTGGTGCAAAATCCAGGCTGCCGGCATTTACCGCAATCTCCTTGGTCGCCTCAAAGATGACATCAACGACCGCCGCGACTGGTGGAGTTTCCCTGCCCAGATTCTGCGCCATACCGAGGTCGCTGATCTCTATGATAAGCTGCTCCCTCTCGCCGACCGGATGCAGCTGGCCCTCTCGGAACAGTACCGCAAACAGCCGCCAGAATTGGATAGCGGCGACACTGCCGACGAAATCTTCGACTACCTCTACAAAAACCCGCTCTACCGGCGCAAAATGATCAACCTGCTGAAACAACTGCTTGAACAGCGCCAGGCCGAACTGCAAGCGCATTTGGACGCCTCTGGCAACACCTCGCCCCTTCACAAGCGGTTCCAGGAGATGCAGGAGCTGTTCGAGCTATCTGACCAGGAATGCAAAGCCGTCCTGTTCCTGTTCCTGGCTGAAAGCGGCTTCTGGGACCTCAGCGATGTCTTCGGCCGCCGACGCTACAGCAATGAACTCAGCCAGGTGCCGACCATGGCCGCTGCCCTGGCTATCTCCGAGCCAGAACTCTCCGACCTGCTCAAAGCACGGGGCAATCTGCGCCGATTCGGACTGCTCGAAAAAACCGGCCTGGAACTCGACGACAACTTCAAGGACTTCCTCAACGGCCTCAACGACACTCCGCTCAGCGACCGCTTCTACACGCGCTACACCGGCGAAACCATCCCTTGGGAAATGCACGGCAAACTCGCCGAAAAAGAAGGCGCCATCCTGATGGAGCTCATTAACTCCCGCCAGCCTGGACAAGGCCAGAATATCCTCCTCTATGGCCTGCCTGGAACCGGAAAAACCGCCTTTGCCCAGAGCCTCGCCGCTAAACTCGGCAAGGAACTCTACTTCATCAACCAGGCCGGCGCTCCAGACCGGAGCGGACGCTCCGCAGGACCGGACTTCCGCTATTCAGGACTCGAAGTCGCCAACCTCCGCCTCAATCCGGAAAAGGCCATCGTCTGCGTTGACGAATGTGACAAAATGATCGCCAACACCAGCATAGGCGAATTCCTGAGTTCCTTGCTCGGCGTGCCCGGCGACCGTGACTGGGAGAACAAGGGCCAGCTCAACGCTACTCTCGACTCGCTCAAGCTCACTGTCCTCTGGATCGCCAACACCCGCCGCAGCGCCATCGACCCTTCCAGCCGCCGACGCTTTGACTACAACATCTACTTCGACTCCCTCAGCCCAGCCGTCCGCTGCAACATCTGGGAGAACGCCTTGCAGCGCTATGACGTAGTCGGACAACTCTCGCCAGACTTCCTGGACGCAGCCAGTCACCGCTACCAAGTCAACGCCGGCGGCATCAGCATCGCCGTCAAAAACGCAGCCGCCATCCTCAAATGCCAGCCGGATATTAACTTCCCTACAACCGTCATGCACTACTTGCGCTCGCACTGCAACATTCTGAACATCGTCGACAACCTGGACGCCAACCAGCCGACTCGCGACTACACCCTGGCGGGCCTGAATCTAAAAACCGGCCCGAGCCTGGAACGCATCATCGCTGCTGGCCGTCACTACCTCGCCCAGTCCGACCTGCCCGGCGTCGCTAGTGACACGCCGCGCCTGAACCTGCTCTTGTTCGGACCTCCAGGAACCGGCAAAACCGAATTCGTCAAGTATCTCGCCAAGCAACTTGAACGCCCCTTGAACATCAAAATGGCCAGCGACCTGCTGAATCTTTTTATCGGCGAGACCGAGCATCGCATCGTCAATGCCTTCCAGGAAGCCGCCGCCGAAAAAAGCATCCTCTTCATTGATGAAGGCGACTCCATGCTTGGCACCCGCGCCAAGGCCCAACACCACTGGGAAGTCAGCCAGACCACCACGCTTCTCAACCAGATGGAGAACTTCTCTGGCATCTTCATCATGGCGACCAATTTCGCCCAGAATCTCGACCCTGCCGCCAGCCGACGCTTCACCTTCAAACTGTGCTTCGACTACCTCGACTTCGACGGCAAGCTGCACTTCTACAACACCTTCTTCCGGCACCTGAACCTGCCGACCCTTGACCACCAGGAACGAAAAATCCTGGACGAAATCCCCAGGCTGACACCCGGCGACTTCCGCAACGTCCGCCAGCAGTTCTACTATCTGGCTGAGGAAAAGCTGACCAACGAAGAAATCCTCAAGGCGCTGGCTGATGAGGTCGAGAACAAGGATCAGCAGACCCTTGCCGTTGACTTTGACAACCGGCGTCAGATCGGCTTCGAGCTGCTGCAAAACGTCGGCTCCGGCGAATGAGTGCGAGGCTTTACGATGTCCTGCACCGGCGGCAGAGGCGATTGACCATCTGCCCTCTGCCGTCGGATTGAGATTATCCACAACGTATTTTGTCCCAAACCTGTCGTCATTGGAAGTCAAACATGGCGGGCGCCATGAGCCAACGGCGGCAAAACCCCCAACCCAAAAGGAGTGCAACCATGAAAACCAAGAGGTACCAGGCCACCGTCACCCACAAGAATCGCCCTCCCATCCATCCCATTGTCGAGGCGGTCTCCCCGAGCGAGGCGCGCCGCATCCTTGAGGCGCAGTATCCTGATGCCACCTTTATCAGCGGCATCATGGAAGTCAAATAAGCGCTGACCCGATGACTGCAATCCCCCTGGGTCGCGCCAGGCGCGGTCCAGGGGGAACAGTGAAACTTTGCATTTTTTCTCCTGAAATACATATTATGCGTTATCATTTTATGAAAGCATATTTGTTGGTAATGTCCGAAAGCTTGTGATGAATACTTGCATGCCTTTATGTTGTCTTTTAGCCACAGCGGCATTTTTGTCTCGCCCTTTCAGGACTCAAAATTATACATCACCTCACCCAGGACGTAGCTCGCCCTTGGCGGGCTTTGCTTGCCCTGGGCTGGTATGTCGCGCCCCGTTGGGGCTTTTGCAGCTCTGCAACTGCGGACGGTGGTGCTTTCGACACCTGTCTTACACAGGCTTCCACAGGCTTCCAGCCGGGACAGATGCACCTTGCTTAAAGTCACATTACTTTGCGCCGTAGGCACTTAACCATGCTTAACCCTAGGCTTCAGCCTGGGGAAGTACGCCCACTAAAGTGATGTCCCGTAGGGGCCACTACAATTAGCGCTGAAAACATGTTGTCTGGGTGTTGCGTGGAGCTTTTGTTATCCATTGTATACCAATCGCTTGAAGATTAATTTTCCTGAAATCTTTCACAAAAAACAAGAAGTTGGCGGATAGTAGTACAATGGACTTTAGTGGACGTGAGTGGACGTGAATAGACGATGGACTGCGGAGCGAAGATACGGGTGCCTAAGATACTCGCCCCTCGCCTATCCCGGACAATAGGCGTCCGGGGCGCGGTGGTATAGTAAGGATATGACGAGATTCGCCTCGGATTTGGTTCAACCATCACCTTTTGGAGAGACACCATGCCAACCCATGCGATTTCAGCCACCTTGCGTTCTGCCCTTGAGTCTTTGCGCACCTGCAGACGCTTTCTCAAGCTGGTCGCCTATAGCGCGGGCAGCCGCCAGCTCCGGGACTTCGGTAAAACCACCACGACTCCACCTGCCTGGCAAGACCACAACCACCCCCTGCATGACCTCTTCCGCCTGGAACGCCTTGACGACGATGAGCGACAGCAACTTTGCAAACAAAGCCATTGGAAGAAAAACCCCAACTTCTCCTGGAACGCCTTTGCCAAATCCCTGGACATGGAAATCGCCCTGCCGCTGGCTACCCTGACCATGTTCAGACTCTACTCTTCATTCGAGCCGCGTCCAAACAGCACTGACCGAAAACTGCTCAATCTGGCTTACTGGGGCGACGAGGACTCGTGGCTGACTCTGATCGACCTGGGCAACCAGTGCGCCTGGAATGGCAAAGCCATACGTCCCCACCTGGCAAGCCTAGACACCAGCTCCGTCATTGCCGCGCCCATCCGCATGCTCGCCGAACCATATAGACAAAACGTGCCACCACCACCAAAAAGCCGCTATGCTCCCTATATGGACTATTCCTACCAAAATCACCGGGAAAATGACCTGCTTGGTACCTGGTGGAGGGAAAAGACGCCCCTGGAACCGCTGCTGAAAAAAGCCTTGGAAGACGATGCGGTCTATCAAGCGGAAATTGCCACGTCGCTTTCCCGCCATTCTCGGGCTGACGTGTTTGCCTCGGCGCTCATCGACCACCTCTGCCCGCAGCTGGTCTGCGACTGGCTGCAAAAATACTCCGAGGCCGAACTCGGCCTCAGCCGCCAGGATACCGCCAAGCTACTGCTTCTGCGCGTGCAGAACCTGCAGCCGATCAGCCAAATTCTGACTGTTCTGGAAAGCCAGCAGCCGGGTTTTGCCAGGACAGTCGTTGCCGAGGATGGCGGCAATCTCCTCTGGCTCGTCACCCCGACTGCCTCGCACAGATTGATGCGACGCGTAAGTGAATACCACTGCGGCATCCGAACGTACACAATAGCGCCCATTGATACAGAACCCAACTTGCTGCCCTTGCTCCAATTCCTCGTCAGCGACCTGGGCGTCTCCCCATTCCAGTGGAACAAGCGCGGATTCAGCTTTGCCGACTATGACCTGGTCGCACACGCCATCGGCCAACGCCCTGCCCTAGTCGGCCTTGACAACAGCGTGCCCGGCTTCCATGACCGCCAGTTCTGGGGCATTGACCACCTCGAAAACGACGATTCGACCCATCCGGAGCAATGCGTCAGTCTTCTGTAGTGCCTTTACAAGGCACCAGTTTTGGGGCACGTCTATCCCCAGGCTGAAGCCTGGAGCAGTGGTACCCTCAAAAGTGGTGCCCAGTAGGGGCACTGCCAGACGCCTACCAGCACAACCACTGTGCCAAATCTCTCTTTCTGTCACAGGATTTAGCACATTAACAAATTCTTTTTTTAGGCAATAAGTCCTCTTCATTGATCGATTTCACGGTTGACATATTCATTTTTTCTTATATCTTTCCATTTTCTTTGTACTTTGTCAACAAGTCTCTTAACCACCAACCCAGGAGTCCGGAATGCACATAACGTTTGGGATGTTTCTCGACGGCTCGGAATGGTCGTCGGAAGCTGCTTCATTGGGGAAAATTGTCTGCGGCCCTTTGCAAATGCTGCAAGTGCTGGAGGAACGCCTTGGGCTATCCGGAATACAAAGCAGCACGCCGGAACGAATCAATCAGTACGTGGAAAAAATCAAAGCGGTCACTCCGGACTGGTGCCGGGAATCGTTCAGGCTGGATGCCTGGACAACTGCGCAGCAGCTGCTCGCCTGGCGCGATGAACTCATCGAAGCCGGCTGGGATGCGAAAGAGGCGCCTTCGCAACGCTTGCAGACGCTGGCGACGCTTGAGCAGAATCCGCTGACACTGGCACCTGGAGCGCCAGACCGTCTGCGAAACGTACTCAAAGCGCTTGACAAGACGCCCTGCTCCGATGAAATTCGCTTGACTGAGCCGCTTGCTCTGCTGCCGTGGGTCTGGCGAGAAATCTTCGCCACGCTCCGTCGCAATGGCGCTCATTTGATTGAACCGGAAGACGCCGCTCCGGACACCGCGCCGGAAGTCATTCAGGTTACCGGGCGGGACGAGGCAACGCTGGCAACGCAGCTGGCGCGTTATCTGGCGCAAGGCGACAACCAAGGCGTCGCCATCATTTGCCATGGCGACTCGGGTCTGCTTGACGGTATTCTGCATCGCTTTGGCTTTGGCGCTGTCGGCGAACAACGCTCTTCCCGCTGGCGGGAATCCTTGCAAATTCTGCCGCTGTTCCTGGAAACCGTCTGGAAACCGTTTCAGCCGCAGCGTTTCCTCGAACTCCTGCTGCTGGCTGATGCGCCTTTCCCCTACTATATCCGGCGCCCATTAATCGATGCCTTGCAGAAAGAGCCGGGCATCGGCGGCGAGGAATGGCAAAACGCCTGGAATCAAGCGACCGATACCATCCGCCAAAACAAGCATGGTTATTACTCGAACCCAAAAGCCGAACTAAACAAGCTCACAGAACTCCGCGACCTGCTTGAAAACCAGAGTTTCCAGGCAGAGGACAAGGTCTCTGCCAGCCTTCTGATTGAGCGTTGCAAATTCTTGCAACCCCGCCTGGGGCCGCAAGTAACAAAGACTCCTGGCCTGGGCACGGCTCTGCTGCATGCCAAGGCGCTAATCAACATCCTCAATGGGAAGACAGACGTCAGCCGCATTGAGTTGGCGCGGATGCTCGATAGCATCATCGGCAGCGGCAGCGACAATGACGACCGCTGCGCCGAAGTCAATCGCTTCCACTGCGTCAACCATCCGGCCAAACTCCAGGCGGATTGCGATACTGTCCTTTGGTGGAATTTCCTTGATGACGGCCGGACAAATTACACCAGCTGGACGGCAGAGGAACGCGCCGCGCCGCCTGACTTCAACCCGCACGCCGCCCGTCAGCTCGAACACCGCTCCTGGACTAACGCCACCTGCCATGCCCGGCAGCGCCTAATCGTCTTCACCCCGCGGCTCCTGGCTGGCGAGGCCGCCTTCCCGCATCCTTTCCTGAATGAACTCCAGAATCGGAAGGAGGTCGATGCCGAAACGCTCTGCGATGCCAGCGGCCAATGGCGTCTCGCAGACCGTAGCGTCAAACTGACTCGGGACCTGTCAACCCCCGCGCCGACGCCGTCGCCGGAGCTGGAGCCATCGTCGGTTACGCCATTGCGGCGACTCTCCTATACGCAGATGAACTCGCTGCTGACTTGTCCCTTCCAGTGGTTTCTCAATGACTACATTGGGCTTCGGATGCCGCCGGCCACGAATGTCCCCACTGGCAGTCAAATGTACGGCACCCTGGCCCACAAAGTCGTGGAGAAACTGCTGACCGAAAGCAAAAGCTGGCTGCCGGAGGAGGCGGAGCGACGCGCCGGAGAGCTGTTTGACGAACTAGTCCCCCAAATGGCCGCCGAGCTGCTTCTGGACGGACAGGGAGCGACGAAGGATCGCATTCGCAACACCCTGTGCCAAGCTATCAAAAAGCTGTTTGAGGAAATCAACTCGAAGAATCTCACGGTCGTCGGCACGGAACACGAATGCACTTCAACCCTCAATGACCATGATTTCACCGGCAAAATTGACATCCTGCTGGAGGAGCCTTCTGGGAAGCGCGTTGTCTTCGACATGAAATGGTCCTCTGCGACTTATTTGCAAGACGAACTCAAGAAGAACAATGCGTTGCAGCTGGCGACCTACACCTGGCTGCTTGATTCAACGGACTTCAACGTGGACTGCAAATACTTCCTGTTTCCCAGCCAGCAATTTCTCGAAAGCGACGCGCCAAACTGGAAGAACCTCTGGCAGCGTGCCGTGGAAACCTTGGATATCCGCCTGGGGCAAATGGGCACAGGATACCTGGAGCGCGGTTTCGCCGAAGAGAAAGAACTGAAAGAAAAGCCACCGCAGGACTCCCTGCCGCTTACCAAGAGCGCTACCTGCAAATTTTGTCATTTCAGCACGCTGTGCGAGCGAGAAGGAGATAACGAATGAATCCGATTAAAATGATCAAGGCTAGCGCCGGTTCCGGCAAAACATATCGGCTGATGGTGCGTCTCAGCGAGTCAATCGCGGGGGGCACACCGCCGGAACAGCTCCTCGCCACCACGTTCACTGTCAAGGCCGCCGCTGAATTGCAAAGCCGTATCCGAGAAAAACTTCTCGACAAAGGCAAGACCGACGAAGCGCAGCGGGTCTTTGAGGGACTGATCGGCACGGTCAACAGCGTCTGCGGGCAGATTCTCGATCAATACGCCATTGAAGCCGGTCTGCCGCCGCAACTCGATGTCATCCCTGAGGAAAATGCCACGCTGTTCTTCGAGGCAGCCATCAGTCGCGTAATCGAAAAACACGCAGAAAAGCTGAATGAGGTCGGGTTCCGTCTCAATCTCTCTCCGCTCAAGCAAAACCCACATCGGAAGCTCCCGGATTGGAAAGACGACGTAAAAACCATCGTTGACCTGGCTCGCAGCAACAACTTGAGCAAGGAACAACTGGAGCAATGCGCGGAAGACTCCTGCAATGCCCTCAAGACTATCTTCACGGCCAGCCAGAAGCTCTCTCTTGATGACATCGCCGCACGCATCAAACCCTGCGCGGAGTTTAAGGCAGAGGGAAAGGGAACCCAGGATACCATAGACAAAGCCAATTCCTTTTTGCGTTCTCCAACCTGGCATACTGCCGGCTCGTTGTCTGACAGCAGCTATGCCAAGACCAAGGACCAAGACTTTCCTATTGAATTGCTGCAAAGCTTGCAAGACGAACTGCTCTCCAGCCGGGAGTTGTATGACGACTTATGCACGATGGTGCGCGGCGTTTTTGCGTGTGCAGCAGAGGCGTTGCAGGAATATGACAAGTATAAAAAAGCTTGGGGGCTGATTGATTTCGTTGATCAGGAAAGCAAAGTCCTCGAACTGCTTGAGGGCAATCCGGACTTCGGCAGACTGCTGCGCGACCGCCTCAGTCAAATTCTGGTAGATGAGTTTCAGGATACGAGCCCTATCCAGCTGGCGCTCTTCCTGAAACTGAATGAATATTCGGAAAAAGGCTCCGTGTGGGTCGGCGACCCCAAGCAGGCTATCTACGGCTTCCGCGGCACTGACCCGGAATTGATGCACGCTGCCGCCAACGCGATCACGGATGTCGAACAGCTGCCGTACTCCTGGCGCTCGCAGGAAAACCTGGTGAGTCTTGCCAATGAAGTCTTTACAAAAGCCTTTAGTGATGTGCCGGAAAAGGAAGTCCAGCTGGCGATACCGCCCGAGCGAGCATCTGAAGCGGCGGGCGGGCGCATTGAAGCCTGGCATCTCTGCGCCAGTAAAAACGCTGAACGCTGGCAGGCTCTTGCCGATGGCATTGCCAGCCTAATTCGCGACGAGGGCGTCCTACCCTCGGACATTGGCGTCCTGATGAAAACCAACAACCACTGCGCTGAGTTAGCTCAAGCTCTGAAGGCCAGGAATATCCAGGCGTCGGCGCCTCCCGGCAAACTGATGGACGCCCCGGAATGTCAGCTGATCCTGGCGGCCTACCGCTACTGCATTGACCCGCAAGACACTGTCGCCCTGGCGACTATCCTTGCCCTCAGCAACGACTTCCCGGATTGGCTGCAACGCTTGCAGAAGGCGAAAAATGACTGGCTTGCCCTGTCAGAGGCAGACCGCGCCGGAAAGGACTTTCTGGAAGACCTCCGTACTAACCCGCTTCTGCAAAAATTGCAGAAGCCTAACGATGCGACGCCGCTGGAGATTCTGGAGCAGGTCATCACCGCGTTTGAGCTTGACCTCCGCTTGCAGAAAATGCCGTTTCCAGACTGCCGCATGAGCAATCTTGAGGAACTGCGCCGTCTGTGCCAGCAGTACATGGAACAGGCACAGCTCGAACGTCGCGCCGCCACCCCTGCCGGCTTTGCCGCCATGCTGCTCAACGATGATAAAATCAAGGCAGCGCCGGGGTTCGGACGCAACAGCGTCAATGTGCTGACTTATCACAAGGCCAAGGGACTCGAATGGCCCATCGTCATTCTCGAATCACTCGACTCTGATGACAAAGCAAGCGCTTTCGACATCAGCGCCAAGCAAGCGCAGCACTTCGATTTGCGGAATCCGCTGCAAGACCGCAGCCTCCACTATTGGCCAAACTTCTGCGGCGACTACCCATTCAGTTCGCTGACAGAGGCGCTGGAAACGCACCCCCAGCAGATAGAAGCCGAAACTCGCGCCTGCGAAGAGGACAAGCGTCTCTTTTATGTTGGCCTGACCCGCGCCAAAGAACGCCTAATCTTCGCCATCCAGCGCAAAGAACCGACTAAAACTGAGCTCAAGAAAGACCCCGCAACGCCTGATCGGCTATTCATTTCTTGGCTCGAACGTCTTTCCGATGGCTTGAGCTGGGACTTCCCTCTAGATGCAGGCACAGCGACCTGGACAGTCGGCGACAAGGACTTTGAGCTGCATACAAAGATTCTATCGCCGCCGGAAACTCTGACTGCGCTGGCTAGTCCGCCGGTGTTCATGGATTCGCTTCCCGCGACTGCCGCCAAAACGCACCTTCCTGCCCGAGTCGCGCCCAGCCTGTTGCCAAAGCAAACTGGCACGGCCAAGCTGATGTGCGAGTGGAAGCCGCAGCTGGAATGGCCTCGCTGCAAGCCGGATGAATACGACTTGTTAGGCAATGCCTTTCATGGATTCTTTGCCCTCAACCCGCAGACAGACCAAAAGCAAATGGCTGAGCGTCTGCTCGCCAACTGGCAGCAGCAGAATGCGGTAAAGCCGGAGACAGTCGTCACTGCCTGCCAGCGTCTCTACGATTGGGTCAAGAGCGAATTCCCTGGCAGCTCAGTCACTTGCGAAGTGCCGATGACCTGGCGCAATGATCACGGCCAGCTCTTTCAGGGCTTTATCGACATGCTGATTGACACTGGCGACGGCTACGTGATCGTTGACCACAAGACCACCATCAAACCCGACCCCCTAGCCGAAGCCGCCAGCCACGCCGCCCAACTCGAAATCTACCGCAATGCGGTCGAAAAAGCAACCAGCAAAAAAGTCAGCAAAACTATTATACATTTCCCATTGATGGGGAAGTGTGTTGAGGTGGAGTGAAAGGGAAGGAGGAAAGGCAGTTTTTCTATTTTTGGATGAGACAGGTTGAAAAACAGCAAATCCATGTTAAAATTTCCGAGCAATGTCTGGCTCTCCTTGTTTTTGGGAGTGGTAACTTTTTCAAAAGTCAAGAGGCCCGATACACAGTATCAAATAGATACCCCTTTTCATGTACTTGACTGACAACTATCAGGAACAGACATTGAAAGATGCCATTATCAACCAGAACCAACGCTGTTTACCAGCGTTAACGGATTTCATTGACAGATTTCAAACTGCTGATAAGCCGTGGATTTTCAATGCCAAACTGATGAATTCGGCAACTTGCTTTAAACATCATGGGGAACGCAAGTATGAGCCACATCGGTTGGAATTGTCATTCAAGTGAACTGCTCAGCGGCTGGAATACGATGTTCACAGAAAATGGAGTTATTGCACAAGGAAAACTGTAACACAGGGAAAAGCAAAATGTCAAAACTTAGTGTTGACCAAAAAACCATTAAAGAAATTTTTCAGGGCAATAAAGCCGATTATTTGATTCCGGACTATCAACGTCCATACGCATGGGAAAAGACAGAATGCCAAACCTTATGGGATGATATTTTCTCTTTCGCATTTCCAGATAATGACTATTCTAAATTTAACAAGGATGAGGAGTATTACCTCGGCTCAATTGTAACTTTCGACAATGGCCGTGGAAAAAAGGAAGTCATTGATGGTCAACAACGCCTTACAACATTCCTCTTGATACTCCGTGCTTTTTATGGTAAATTTGAACATATGCGGGATGAAAATTCGCGTAGGATCAGGGAAGATATTGAAAAGTGCATTTGGAAATACGATGAATTGGGAAATCCGGATAAAACCGCGTTGAAAATAGACTCCGAAGTGGCTACGGATAACGATAAAGAAGAATTTCTGGAAATTCTTCGTTCAGGCACTGTTCAAAAAGAAAAACGTAGCAACTATGCCGAAAACTATCGTTTCTTTCTTCAGAAGATAGATGAATTCCTCCAATCATTCCCAAGTTATTTTCCCTTTTTGCCTGCACGAATCCTAGACAAGTGTATTTTACTTCTCATAGAAGCAGTATCACAAGATACTGCCCTGCGAATTTTTTCGACACTGAATGATCGCGGAAAGCCATTATCCGATGCAGATATTTTTAAGGCTCAATTTTACAAGCATTACTCCAAAACAGGCAGAAAGGAATATTTTATCAAGCACTGGAAGGAACTGGAAGAATTATGCATGAAAATCTTTCAGCCGCCAACAGGTACACCGATGGATGAACTCTTTACTCGCTACATGTATTTCACCCGAGCTAAACAAGGCATTAAATCTTCAACAACAGAAGCCTTGCGAAAATTTTATGAAAAAGATGAATACGCTATTCTATACAAAGACGAGACCTTTGACAATTTAAGAAGTCTTGCGGAATTTTGGAAGGATGTCTCTTCGCAAAACGAGGACCGTTTCTCTGATCGCGTTCTTCGCCGATTGTTTGTTCTCAACTATGCACCCAATGGAATGTGGACATACTTCGTTTCGGTTTATTTCCTTCAAAACAAAAATTCAGAAAATCTATTGGATGATGATGCGTTTTTTGCCTTTCTTTGCAAAATTACAGGATTTATTTGGGCCTATGCGATCACTAATCCAGGCGTAAACATGCTGAGAACTCCGGTATATGCGGAAATGTTGAATATCGTAGAAGGACGTCCTGTTACCTTTGAAGATTTCAAATTTGATGCGGTCTCGCTTAAGCAACAACTCACCGACTTCCGTTTTGTCAATATTCGACCGATTACAAAATCTATGGTTATGTGGTATGCTTTTCAAGATGAGAAACAGCCGTTATTGTCGCTGGAAACTATTTTTGAAATTGAACATATATATCCCCGTGGACGCCAAGAGAAAGAAAAGACTCTGAACGACGAAAAAAACCTTGAATCGCTCGGTAATAAAGCTCCACTAGAAAAACGAATAAATATTCGAGCCGCTGATTATCGTTTTGAAGACAAGAAAAAATATTATCACGGGTTTGCGACGGCCAAGGGTAAACTGAAAGAGGGAACAAAGATTATCGAACTGACCAGAATGACTAGAACCTTGGCAGACTTTACCGAAAGTGATATTATCGACCGCAGCGATAAAATCTTGCAAGCATTTATCGCATTCCTGACGCAAAATGGATTAACGCTGCCTCCCCAGAAAACTAGTTAAACAAACAGTGGCATGCCTGATTTAGTGGCCAAGAGGCTCGCCGGGGAACCAGCAGGTAAGAAATGTAGATTTCAAGCAATCTGCCAAGGTGTGAAAGAAACTGAAGCAAAAGCCGTCGGCAATCCTAGGGTAGACTGCTGTCCTCAACCTATTTTTGGGGCAATGTGCAAAATTTTGCGATGAATACTTGCATGCTTTTATGTTGCCTTTTAGCTGCAGCGGCATTTTTGTCTCACCCGTCCAGGGCTCAAAATTATATATGCCTCACCCAGGGCTTCGCTACGCTCACCCTGGGCTTTTATGCCGCAGCCCTCCGAGCCTTCTGCCGCTTCGCGGCTGTGGACTTGGTGGACAATGTGGACATAGTGGACGGTGTGGACGCCGGCTGCCGCATCGTATGTAGTTCAAGCTTCAGCTTGCCGTATGTACCTCGCTTGCAGGAGCATGTAGTCCAAACTTTAGTTTGCAGTATATAATACAGCCTTCAGGCTGCCGTATGTTTCGCGCTTTTAGTGTTTCTGCCACTTCACGGCTGTTTTCCCTGTACAACACATCCTAAAAAATCTGCGCCATCAGCGTCATCTGCGGATAAAACAACAGTTTTTCGCCGGGTCTGTGGGACAAGAACACGCTCCAGACCGACCGCGACATCACCGCAGGCCGCCTGGCCAAAATGATGGGGAGGATAGAATATGTCCAATAAAATGACGTTCCAACAACTGGTTGAGGCGGTAACACAGATTCACCGCGAGATGGCCGCTCAGGCAGGACGGGCGATAAACCTGGCATTAACGCTCCGGAACTGGCTGACGGGCGCCTACATTGTCATATATGAGCAGCAGGGCGAAGACCGCGCTGCATACGGCGCGGAAGTTCTGCCGCGACTAGCCCGCGAATTGGCGCGGCTGGGCATATCGCCATGCGAGCCACGTCGGTTGGCAGCGTACCGACGGTTCTATCTCGCCTACCCCCAATTGCGCAGCGCCCTTGCCCCCGTTCTCTCCAACACCGCTTCTGATGAGCCGTCAACGACGCCAGAGATTTTGCGGTCAGCGACCGCAAAATCTGATAACGCCATATCTATCAGCATGTTGGAGATTTTGCGGTCAGCGACCGCAAAATTGCTTCTGCCAGATCAAAACATGATTTCGAGAGAGGATTCGGCAGGCGACCTGGGGCTTTCGCCCGCGCTGCTTCTGCAACGTCTCTCCTATACGCACTTGGAAGTGCTTGCGGAGCTTGATTCGGACCTAAAGCGCGCCTTCTACGAGATTGAGTGCGTCCGCGGCGGCTGGTCGGTGCGTGAGCTCAAGCGCCAGATCGCGACGCTCTATTTCGAGCGCTCGGCACTCTCCCGAGACAAAGCCAAGTTGGCTGAATTGGCCCAGGCCACTGCGGAGAAGGCCGAACCGCGCCTGGCCATTCGCGATCCGTACGTCTTCGAATTCCTCGGTCTCAAGCCGCACGAGGTGCTGCGCGAGTCCGATGTCGAGGAAGCGCTGCTTGACCGATTGCAAGCATTCCTGCTCGAACTGGGGCATGGATTCTGTTTTGAAGCCCGCCAAAAGCGCATTCTCATCGGCGATACGCATGGATTCATAGACTTGGTCTTCTACCATCGCATCCTCAAGTGCCATGTCCTGATCGAACTGAAGGTGGATGCATTCAGCCACGAACACCTCGGCCAACTCAACACCTACGTGAGTTGGTACCGCGCCAACATAATGGCTCAGGGCGACAACCCGCCCATCGGTCTCCTGCTCTGCACTGCCAAGGATCAAATCCTCGTCGAGTACGCCCTCGCCGGACTCGATAACCGCCTCTTCGTCTCCAAATACCAACTCGAACTCCCCAGCCGCGAAAAACTCACCCGCTTCCTCGAACAACAACGACGGGAGGTGGAGGGATGAGCATGGCTATAGACAGAGACGGTTGTAAATGGGAAGACATCTGCATCTCTAACCTCGGAGAGATAATCGCAGGCGGCACCCCAAGTAGAGCCGTCCCTTCGTACTGGGAAGGTGACATCCCCTGGATAACCCCCGGCGAGGTCATCCGGATGAAAGGGAAGAACGCCAAAACAAATGCGCTTAAAGCCTCGGTATCTCAGGGCAACTCTGCGGACGACGTCAAATCCGCTCTCGGTATTGCGCAATCCGGACATCGCGCACGTACTCTACTTGCGCGGAATGATGGAAAAGATCGGGCGCGGCAGTCTGCTGATTCTGAATGCATGCCTTGACCGCAATCTTCCGCTGCCAACGTGGTCCACAGATGCACTCGGAGTGACGTTGACATTTCTTGCGCCGGAACCCGATGCCGACTTCACGGATTACGTGGCCGATCGAAGTTCGGCAACGCCCCAGCAAATATCCAGTATAGCCCCATCAAAGCACCGTCATGCCACCGGGGAAGTCACCGGGGAAGCCGCCGGGGAAGTCACCGGGGAAGTCAGGCGTCTTCTTGCCGCATGCAAGCGTTCTATGAAGCGAACCGAATTACAGCTGGCGCTGGGTCTCCGCCACGAGGATCATTTCAGGAATGCGTATCTCACTCCTGCACTCAAGTCCGGCTTGATTGAAATGACCATCCCTGACAAGCCGCGCAGCAGCAAGCAGAAGTACCGTCTGACCGCCAAGGGGATGGATATTCTCCGCCGGCTGGGCGCGGACGTCAATCCAGGCTCGGGAGACAATGCATGAGTACAATTCAATGGGAATACGAGCTCGTTGAGAAGCCCTTTTGCGAACAGCTCAAGGGCATGGGCTGGCAATGGCTCGAAGGCGACCCTGACCTGCCAGAGACCACGGAAAGAGCCAGCTCGCGTGACGTGCTGCTGCGCACCCGGCTGGAGGCGGCACTGCGCCGCAAAAATCAGGCCGAAGCTGCATTGCACTTCCGGGCATGGTTCATCCGAACAGGCGCCGACTGGCTTGCCGCAAGGGTAAAGGACTTGTTGCCCAGGTTCGGCGGCGGTGACATCACTGTGTGTGTTGCCTGAACTTTTCATTTCTGTAAGATAACTACATCATTTCACCTCAATTTGTAGTTATCACTGTTGCGCAATGAGATAACTACAAGTTTCACGTTATCAAGCAGTAAATGTTGTTAAACAGCAGTAGTTATCCTGTCGCCGTGAAAAATTCAGGGAATAAAGCAAAAGCCGCCTGCAATCACTTGACCGATCATGCACTTTCTGCCGTCTTCGCTGCGCTCGACAACGCCAATAATACAGACAGCTACGCTTGGCGGCGTTAGCAATGATACCAAAGAGCTGCAGTTTGGTGCGCAGCAGGGCGTCCAGACGGGGCAAGTCGGCAGGATAGACCGAGATAAGGCGCTTCCCTTCCTGCTGGTAGAGCATCTGCTTTTTGTACATGCTCATTTTGTACTGCGGCGCATCCAGCCCCCAGTATTCGATATAGACATCCAGCTCGGGCAGATAGAAATCCGGCCGGATTTGGAATTCGCCAATAATGCGAAACTTGGCATCATAGCGGTAGGCAATGCCCCGGGCAGTCAGCCAGTCTGCGATAGTGCGTTCGCCGGCAGATTGCACCACCGTGCCATCCCGCGCTTCAATTGTCTTGTTCAGCTCGACCTGGGTTTCGAAGTTGCGGCGAGCCAGGAAGACCTCGTCGAAGCAGCGGTCGCAGTGCGGACGCTGAAACGCCTGCTGCGAGCGCGCGAATTCATCGGCAGTCAGCACTGAATTGCAGCGTTGACAGCGATACTGCGCAGCTGCGGCGGCAACCCGCAGAGCTTCTTCGATAAATGCCACGGCCGCTGCTGCATCACGGCGAATATAGTACTTTTCGTAGGGATTGACTGCCATATCGCGAAAATCCGGCAAACAGTCTTTGGCGGCGGCACCGTATGCTTTCAGCGCCCTGATCGCATACTGGCGTGTTTGTGCATGCGGATCGCTGCGCGCTACCGGCCCCAAGGCAGCGACGGCTGCGGCTTGGTCTACCCCCATCCAAGCCAATTTGCCCAAAGCAGATGCTGCCAGACGCCGCGCATTGGCTGATGAGGACTTCAGCAACACCAGCAGCTCGTCAAAGGCCGCGACATTGCCCTCGCGACCTATGGCTACAGCGCGGTCAGAAAGCTGCTTTTCGAGTTGTCGGTCCATTGGGTTCTTCATGGCGCTAGTCCTCCGGCAAAAATCAATTCGCAAAACATACAGCAAGCCATAGAAAAAATAGACTGTTGCTCACCCTTCTTCAAACGGTTTTTAACAGAATCATAGTTGTTTTGTGCCTGGGTATGATTTTGCTGGCACGCTTTCCATCATCTTTCAAAGTAACGATGCTCTCGCATTGTAATCTCCAGGGTTTGAATTATGTTTTTCCCTGGATTAAGGCGCGGGCGCACTGCCCCCTGATTTTTCATTTTTTTAATGGGAAAGGAGTTTCAATTGACAAAGAAGGTACTTGTACTCGGTTCAACTGGCGCGATGGGGAAATACCTGGTTCCGCTGCTGGCTCAACAGGGCTATCAGATTGATTCCGTGGCGGTTGACGATATGGCCACGCCCCTGCCCTCAAATGTCCGGCACATCAAGACAAATGCCAAGGAAAGTGGCACGATGCAGAATTTGCTGAAAAACGGCTATGACGGCATCGTTGACTTCCTGATCTATCCGACTGCTGAGCTGGTTTACCGCCTGCCCATGCTGGTCAAAAATACTGGACACTACATCTATCTTTCGAGCTACCGGATTTATGACAACAAGGAACATCCGGTCAAGGAGACCTCGCCGCGCCTTATCGACAGCTCGGAAGATGTGCTTCTGAAAAACTCCGACGACTACTGCATCTACAAGGCGCGCGGTGAAAATATCATGCGCAGCTTTGCAGAGAAGAACTGGACGATTATCCGTCCGGCCATCACCTACTCCCTGATGCGCTACCAGCTGGTGACCCTGGAAGCGCCAAACACCGTCGGCCGCGCCTTTGCCGGGAAAGAGGTTGTCCTACCGGAGCAGGCCAGAAATATCCAGGCTACGATGAGCTGGGCTGGCGATGTCGCAAAAATGATCGCGGGCTTGCTCTTCAATGAAAAAGCCTGCGGGGAAACATTTACGGTCGCCACGGCCGAGCACCATACCTGGGGCGAAATCGCCGATTACTACAAAGATATCTGCAATCTCAAAGCAGTATGGGTGGACAAAAAAGACTACATCCGCATCATTTGTCCAGACCCCTATCAAATCAACGCTAGCTGGCAGCTGGATTACGACCGTCTCTTCGACCGCATCATGGATAACTCAAAAGTCTTGCAGGCCACTGGCATGGCCCAAGCCGACCTGACTAGGCTCTACGATGGACTCGCCAGGGAAATCGCCCGATGCCCGAAAGATCATCCATGGCCAGTCAATGCACGCATGGACGAATATCTGCAAAACCTCAAGGCGAACTGACCGCGGATTTGCCGCAACAGCTACTGCTGTAGGCGACGAGCATTCAATCACAATTCCAGAAAGGGTGTTCATGGCGACCTTTAACGAAAAAGAAAGCTACGATTTCGACTATATTGGCCTGGATGAAGACGAAAATGGCGAAGTCTATATCATGCTGAAATACGATGGGAGAACCACCCTGCCGGGTTTCGGGATGCTCGAGTACCGAGTCAAGGCGCTGCCCTTTCAAATCACCATGCCGCCGGAAAAATTTCCCCGGAAAATACGCTGTTTTGTCAACAAGCTGATTTCCAGCCGCTTCAACCCAGCCCAGGAAGAGCAGTTTCCCTTTCTGCAACAGGATCGCGAATGGCTTCTGAGACAAGTCTATGTGCCGGGATTCACCTATAAATTCTCCGTCACCGGCCGTGATTTCGCTGGAAAATACACGTTGAAGGACCTCGACAGCGGCGTCGACCACTACCACTACGAGTCAGCCACGCCGTTGAACATCGGCGACAGCTTTGAATGTGTTGTCCAGTCGATCAATGGCATGTATCTCGCTCTCGCGGAAAACCGCTTCGAGGCTCTGCGTGGCGCTGGCTTCAAGGTCGGCCGCAAACTGATGTTCACCATCCGCAAGCAGAAACTCGACGAACAAAATCGTCCTTTTCTGCAACTGGCCGATCAATTCCGCGGCTTCTGGCATCGCTTCTATTTGGAAGAAGATGACACCGCACCAGAGCAGGACGATATCGAGCTGGAAATCGGCGACATCACGCCCGAGGGATGGCTCTGCCTGCAATACCCGGGCAAACGCCTGGCCGACATACAAAAAATCCGCTTAGCCGAAAACCCTGATTTTGGCCGCGAAGACGACCGCCGCGAATTCAAAACATCCATCGCTTTCCCGCCCGGTGAAAGCCGAACCCCGGACTTCCAAAAGCAGTTGAACCACAATATCATGCGGGTCATCGTCGGCTTCATGAACAGCAATGGCGGCCAGCTGTTCATCGGCGTTGACGACACTGGCGTGGTCAGCGGCATTGAAGGCGACCTGCCCTGGCTCAATCAAGACCCCAAGGATAAATTCAACGGCCAGTACACCTGCACCACTGACGGCTATGAGTTGAAAATCAACAACGCAATCAGCAATGAACTCGGTGAACTGGCCGCTGCCCTGGTTTCAACTCGCTTTTTCAAGGTCAAAGTTGACTCGGAGCGGAAGGACGAGAAGGTCTTCTGTGAACTCACGGTCAAGCCAGCCAGTTCGCCGGTTTACCTGCATGGCACTCTCCTGATCGTGCGCGCCGGCAACAGCTGCCGACAACTGCGGCATGGCGACATTACTGCCTTTGTGCTCGACAGAATGCGCCAGCAGCAGCTAGGCCAAATTGAAAGCGTTGAGACGACTGCAACTGCGGCTGCTGAAACGTCGCCACCGGCAACACCCCAGCCTGCACCGCCGCTCAAGCTCGCGGGCGACTCCAGCGTCGCTGAAATCAGCGGCTATGTTCCCCTTATTGCGACCCCGGAAAAACCCGAAGTCAACTGGGGGCATCTGAGCTTTTTTGCCGACGGCGGCTGGCAATTCGGCAAGCCAACGCAGGATTCCGACAAAATCGCCGACGTCCAGCTAACCCAGAGACACCGCCAGAGCAAATACCGCCTGTTGCAATGTTATGCCAACGGCAACGTCAACGCTGTCGGCAGCTTGGCCAAAAAGACGCCTAAGACCAAGAACAAGCGTTACAAGAATGGCTGGAACACTGCTGACCAGCTCATGCAGGTCTTTGCCTGCCATCTTGACGACTACCTCGTCATCCGCAGCGTTGATCCGGACGGTGTGCCACGGTTGAAGGCCATCCAGGTCAATGAAATCAGCGTCCACGACAGCCTCACTGCCCAGGGCAACACGATCGTCCCGGAAAGCGAGGCCAAAGTCACCGAATACCAGATAGTTTCTGAGCGCTACAGTTCGTTCATCTACGACATCATCGCCAAAGGCCGCTACAGCGGCCCCGGGCACAACGCATCACTTATCCGATTCCAGGACTGCGTCGCATTCCTTGAGCAGCAGAAGAAAAACAGGGCAGTTGGCGCGGAGTAAAACACCGAGCGTTCGATAGCCATATCTCTCACTCATTGCCAACGAATCACAGCCCCAGCCAGAATGCTTTGCCGGCGGCGCTGGTGATATCGTTAAGCGGATTCACTCGGATAGCTTCGACGTGGCCGTCACAATAGAGGACATTGCCGGCATTGCTATGACGATTTCCGACGGCGTTGCGCCCAGCCGTGTAGTAGCGCAAATAGTTGCCGGGATTATCAAAGTTGTTTTCGCCAAAAAGCATGGCCTGGCTCGGCTTGGTTAACTGAGTGATAAGCACAGGCTTATAGGAAGGCAGCGTAGCCACATATTCATCGGATGTCAACGACCAGTTGGGAACAATCGTGTCGCTGTATTTTTTGACGGTATGAGCTGGGTTTGCCTCTGCGGACGGGCAGGCCAAACGATTGCGCTGGCCGTTGAGAGCGACGCAGAAAAGGACGCTCTCGCCAGGTCGGTTAATCGTATCCGGAGTCTCGCATGACGAGCCAAGATAAGGCGTCAGCAAGCCATTCACGCTTGAGTCATAATACAGGTATTTGTTGCCGCTGCGCGCTGGGAAAATGTAATCCTCGCTGTCGGAAAAGTACATTATCGAGGCCGTCCCGACAGTTTTCATGTTGTTGACGCAGGAGATTGCTCTCGCTTTTTCACGCGCTTTGCTTAAAGCAGGGAGCAACATAGCGGCAAGAATCGCAATGATGGCGATGACGACTAGGAGCTCAATTAAGGTAAAATGCCGATTCTTCTTTTTCATCATTTCATGACCTCGCTTTTTAATTCAATTAAACGAAAATTCCTCTCTGATACGACTATCTGTAATTCATCATCAAAAATGGGAAGTTTTTCTCCGCTTTCCAGGTCTTCGGCGCTAAATCCGCGACAATGACCGATTTTAAAGCAAAATGGCTCATCTTGGTTGTTAAAACACATCAGCAGCTCTCTGCCATCAGCGCTCCGCCAGATATTAGCGACCGTATTTTCGCCGTCGGCATTCGTAGGATGCCCCAATGACTCCGGCTTCCAGTACGGACAAAGCGAGGCGTCTTCATCCAAGCCGAATTTGTCCAGCGCCTTCCAGACGTGGAAAGCAACTTCATTCATGGAAGTGCGGTCGGGAACCACATCATGGATCAGCAGCATGGCGGCTATGTGTCGCTCTGCCCACGGTGACATTTTCCAGGTTCGCCGCTGTTCAGCAGGAACAAAAGGCATAATCCGGTAAAGTTGACTGATATAGATCATGCCATAGCCATAGATATGCGGCAGCAATTCAGCCCGCATTTGCGCCAGCTTCAGCCGATAGTAGCTGCGGTCGCGCACCAGGATTTCGCTCCATAATTCGCCGTCCACGTAATAGTCGGCAAAACTGAAGCCGGCGACTCTGGCGGTAGCGCCTGACATATGCATCACAATGGGGGCTGCCGTACCTCCTTGACGGCTGTATTGGTAAACTCGCTCCAGAAACTTGCGATGTTCACGAATAGCAAAAGTCACTTTGCGGCCCTTTTCCGACGGGTATCCATGGCCATGGTCGGCACGGGCGCAAGGCGGGTACTGCATCAAATCAAAATAGAGTCCACCGATTTTCGGGTCGTTGCGGCGACTTTGGTCATAGCACCAGAGATAATAGTCGCAATAATCGTCAGTTTTACATACTTCAATCATGTCATCATGGTAGCTATACACGGCATTGCCGTACAGTTTGTCTTTTTCCCCGGCGCGCCAGAATTCTCCTTGCCAGATAGTTTCCGGGGCATTTCTGGCGACACTCGAATACGTAGCGTACCAAGCGGTTTGATAATTGGAGTCAGGCAAGGAATCATAGTGATAATAGGGGCGTATATTGATATCATAGGCGCTGTTGCGTCCCCATTCTTGGATGCCTTTGGCATCCGTGAACCAGGCTGGGGAGCCCTGGTATTGATAAGAAGCTGTCCACCACGAAAGATTGTGCGGATAGTGATTGCCGCTGGCCTCTTCCCGATTATGAGCAAAAAACATCATAGTGCGCAAGGTGCGCATGACTTTCGGGCACGGACGCACCGGCGTTGGCATCACATAGAATCCATATTGCGTTTCCAGCGTTATGGCGGCCGGATAATCCAGGAAATTAAGCGAGATTTCGCAGCCTGCTTCGATTTGTTGCAGGGTGACTTGCTTGCCGGAGTCGCTATTGCGCCAATACTGGTCGGATTCAATCCCAAAGCTCAAGCCGCCTTCTTCATTTCCGACCCAGAATGCACCAAACTGCCCTACCAGCATTTTGCTCCATTGAGCTGGCAACTCACCGGTATCAGTGAGGTCGCGATAGCCGGAATTCAGCAGCCTGGCCTGACTTTTCGGGATTAGGAAGGAAAGCCTAAGGACACTCAGATTCGCACCGGCCATGTCGCCCATTTTCACATCAAACCAGATAAAACCATCGTAATCAATAGTAGCGCACACGGTCAGGCTGCCTAAGCCAGGAATACTGCCGCGATTTTCGAGGACGATGCGGCGCTGGCTTTCGGTTAGAATCTGCCATGTCCCACCGGCTGCAATGAGTTTTTTGCCATCGGTGTCAGCGCTCAGCATTGGGGGTGAGGCTAAATACTCCTTTTCGCCGGAAAGAATGCTGCCGGGAAACAGTTCACCATGCTGGAAAGCATAGCAGCGGTTCCAACAAAAAATTTCCAAGCCTTTTTCATTCTTTTGCAAACGTAGCGCTGTCCATGGCGGCGGCACTTCTTCGCTGATCCCCAGCGTATTACCTTGCCACGGCAGTTTTCCGGGCGCATAGACGACTAATTCGCACGGCTCTGACTGCTTGACGATTGCGCCATCGGCATTTACTAAAGACATCTGCATCAAATACTCTCCAGGAGCAATGCCAGCCAGTGGCAGTAGAGATTCTTGGCGCAATGCAGTTACCGGAACAAGGGGAAACTCCTTGACTTGCTTACCAGCGCTATCCGTCAAAGCAAAGCGCAGCGAAAGCTTTTCGCCGCCTGACTGGGAGCTGGTCACGCGCAATAGCTCTTCGTTGCCGTCAGTAGCCGGTATCCGGCGCATATTTTCTATGGAAGCGGCGTCAAAGGCTTCGTAAGGCCATTTGGCGGCATAGACCAGCTGTGTTCCGGAATAGCAATTCAGATAAAGCGTGCCGTTTTTGCCGAAGCGGTCCTGTCCAGCGAGAAAACGACAAACGCCGTCTTCAGCAGTGACCACATCGCCGAAAAGCGGGAATTCCGTCATGGCGGTCTCATCATAGCGTCGGCAGTTCAATTCCAGTCGCTCGGCTTGGCATACCAAGTCGATTTCGCCTCTGTGCAAATCTCCAATCTGCTCCAGGCGAAAGACCGGGTCGCCGGCCTCGCCAAATTTTAGAGTGCCGTATTTATCGTATTCCAGGGCGCCATGGATTGCATTCACTAAGATAGCGATGCCATCGCCGATATTGGTTTCGCAGACGGAAAAGCTCCACTCTTCGCTAGCGGCCGGCAACTTACCGAAGTTTTTCAGGGGTATGGCTGCTTCCAACTGCCAGACTTGTTCATCTGCCATTGTTGCGTAGCGTACGCCCTCGCTGTTCCAGGCCCGGTTGACTGCGTCATTCCTGCCGGGCACTACGTGGGAATCGTACAAGGCACCGTTCCAATTAAAGATAAATTGATAAAAATCCGGGGTTTCCGGCGTTGGGTCAAGCATCAAGTCAATGCTGTCATCCTCCCAAACCGAGCTATCTCTGCCGAATTTAGCAGCCAGCGGCTTACGGCTGTGTCCGGAACTGCTTAGCGCAAAATACAGATTTTCGTCATCATGGCCAAAATAGACGCTGCTTTGGCGGGGAGCGAATTTCCCTCCTGGCAGAGAAAGGAAACCGCTGGTTTTCAAGGCTCCGGCATATTCTGCGGCCTCGATTTTACCATCCACATTAGATGCTTGCATCTTCGGCGCCAACAGGAAGGGGAGGCGAAGCTGCTTGTCGAGTTGCGCGATTTCATCAGCGTAAATCCGTAAATCCATCATATCGCTCAAGCCATTCAGGTTTACGGCGACATCAGTACCGATTTCCAGTGACTCGCCATAAAATCCGTCGTCGGGCAGCTCCAGATAGAGCGTTGTCAACGTAACGCTTTCGCCGTCAACAGTTAACTTCACTTGAGAAGGCGACCAGGAAAATTCCACCTCATGCCATTCGCGTCCGGTGTTCAGTTTGACGTAGGGGAAAAGCGCCGGCTGTTTTTTGGGGGTACGGGTTTCGCCGCCGGGCACGCCATAGCCGACTTGCACGGAAGGCAAACCTGTACCAGTAGGACGCAGATAGGTGACGTGCAGCCGAGCGCCGCGTGGCCCGTGCATAATCAATAACATGTTGAAACCGGGAACGCCAAGCTCCCAATCCACTGGACGGAATTTGAAGCAAAGCCGCCCCTGACGCAAGGGAAATGGAGTCTGGACACCAGTCAATTTTGCGACATCCGCTGGATTCTGCAAGCAATACACTATGCGCCCCAGGGAACCGTCAGCCTTTTTGCCGAAGCGCACAACCTTTCCGGCAGGCGTGTCAACCAACTCTGCCCCAACCTGATAGGCACGACAGGGGGCAGCTGATTCCAGCGGCGGCAAACCTTTGTCGAAATCGCCAATAAAAACAGCTCTTTCCTGCGCCATTAAGAGATGGCAGCAGAGTGACAAGATGAAAACGGGGAATATTTTTTTCATATTTTTCACTTTTGGCGAGGTTTAATGGTAATGTGCAAGAACTTGCGATAGAAAGAGAGATTTGGCACAGTGGTTCTGTTTGTTAGACGTCCGGTAGTGCCCCTACAGGGCACCACTTTTGGGGTACACCATCCCCAGGCTAAAGCCTGGGGTTAAGCATGGTTAAGCGCCTACGGCGCGTATGGATATGACTGTAAGCGTGATGCATCTTCACCGTCTGAAAGCCTGTACAGGATACGTGTCTTTGCACCGCTTGTCCATTACTGTCCATTTCTGTCCACGTCCACTGCCACTAACGTCCGCTAAAGTCCACAGTCCATCGTCTACTGACGTCCATTAAAGTCCACTAAAGTCCATTGTCCACTGTCCACTAAAGTGCTTTACCCGGGGCGCCTTGCACCGTAAATTACCGGAGTTCCGAGTACCATGATGTCGGCGCTGACATCATCTTTTCTGATGCGGATTGCCGCCGTATTCCCAAAATCCTTCTACTTTAACCTCTGCTGGCTGGACGTTCTTGCGCAATGCTGCTCCAGCTAAAATGCCTGCGCCCTCGCCGATAGGAATTGCATTTCCCAGCACGCGGTAGGTCGAGTGTGCATAAAAATCACCGCCAATGCAACGACCGCCCAGCAGCATATTATCTAAATCAGCCGCAATCAGCGAACGCAGCGGCACATCATAGGGACGAGCCCTGACGCCGCCGTCGCTATAACCGCTTTTGGCGTTGGCGACGGAGGGATGAATGTCCACCCCAGCAGTCACTCGGCAAACTGCGTCCGGCTGCATTCTGCCGGCAAGTAAATCCTCCACCGTCAAGTTATAGACAGCGCGAATGCGGCGTCCTTCGCGCATGCCGAGGGCAGCAGCCGTCGTAAGCAGACAAAGGTTTGCCATTTCGGGAGCAATTTTTTTCAGATTGCTGATTTGGCTGAAAATTTCCTTTCTTGCCTGCATCAACGCTGTTGAGATTGCATCTGCGTCATTGGGTAGGATTCCGTGTTCGTGGTTTGACATCAGCAGGTATTCATAATGAGTAATTCGGAATAGAGTTGGCATCTGGTAGCTGGGTGAGCATCCTGCTTTTTCCAATTGCGCGAGCAGATGCAGCTTTCCTTTATCGCCTGCCTGCTGCCAGTAGTCGGCAATATCTTCCGCCTTGACTCCGCCGCAAAGAGCGCATAGACTCGCTGCCTGTGGTTGGCCAGTCCTGGGGTCGCCGCATTCGTACCGGCATCCGGCCAAGGCCGCAGCTGTGCCATTTCCGGTGCAATCAATGAAAATTTTCCCTTTGAAGGCTTCTCTTCCGGCGGGCGACTCGGTGATCACGGCAGCCACTTCTCGTCCTTGCTTTAACACATTGCAAACCAAGGTATTATAGCGGACTCGCACGCCTGCCTTTGTCAACGAGCTTTCCATGAAAAACTTGACTGTTTCCGGCACGTAGGAGTTATAGTTTCCGGCAGCGTCGTTCGCATGGAGAAAATGCAGCATTTTTTGCAGGAATCCGCCTTTGTTGGCGGCATCAATAACATTTGGCATCATACCGGACGTCATAATGCCGCCTGGCATAGCGGAGGATTCCAGCAGGATGACTGAAACTCCGCAGCTGGCCGCGGCGACAGCGGCAGCCACCCCGGCTGGGCCAGCGCCACAAACAATCACGTCCGCCTGGCCGCTAATCGGCAGGTTTCGCCCTGGTTCGAATACGCACACGTCCTGCTGCATCTTCGCTTATTCCTCCATTCCCTGCAAATTTTCCCGTTTATTGGTTATGACACCGCTTGTTTCCCGAATCATCAATAGCGGCTCCAAGCGCTGAATGCCGATTTCTTCTCCCGCAATGCACTTTTGCACCAGCTGCACTGCCAAACGGCCTTCTTGACGCGTAGGAGGATGAACGGTGGTTAGCGAGGGTCTGATTTCCGCACTGGAGAAAATATCGTCATAGCCGGAAATCAACACTTTCTTGCCGATCGGGATATGCTCTTCGCGCAGAATTCCGATGAGATCAATGGCTAAAAAATCAGTAGTAACAAAAATGCCGCAGCGTTCATCGGATTTGGCTATTTCCCGAATGATAGTCCGCGTCAGAGGAAGAGCTTGAATGCCCCGAGTGCGCAGGGCGGAAAAATAGCCTCCTAAACGCAAGGGATAAGTCTGCTTGCCTGTGCCATAGAAAAAGCGCGTGCAGCCGCTTTCCAGAAAATGCTCTGCGACCTTGCGGCCGCCGCACTCCTCGTCAATTTCAATACGTGGAATAACGCCGATTTCGTGTTCCTCCGCCAAATCCAAATTACTCTCTAAGTTCAAAAGCAAAAGCGTCTTACGACGATGGTGATAGCCCAGGATTTCCTTGCGGCTGTCAACTTTCATAGTCGGCAAAGTAAAGTGCACGCCACCCCGGCGCCAAGCTGCTGTCTTGGCAGGAGGCGGCGAATAGCAAATAGCCGCAGCGTGGGGTACCTTCCGTAAGGTCTGATAAAAACGGCAAAAATCGTCTGGAGTACGGCCAAAAAAGAAGTTCACCGGATAGTCTGCGTCGGCGGCTTCTTCAGAAATGCCGTACACTAAATCAGCTACTAAACGATGGCCAAGATCAGGGACAAAACACATCAACGTCGCTGCCGAACCTTTTTTGAGAAAGGCCGCTTGCCGATTAGGACGGTAGCCGAGACGCTTCGCTGTGGCTAAAATCAGCTCCCGCGTCTCTTTTTTGACTGGATGCGGAACACGCCCTGGATTCAAGGCACGCGAGACGACCGATACGTCTAAGCCAACCTCGCGCGCTATGTCAACTAAATTCACTACCATCGTAAACCCCTGACTACAAACACGGCAAACCTTTGTCTTAGCTATATAATAACACTTTTTCAGCAATATAGCAAGTGGCTTTCTGATTTAATTTTCACTGCTATTGCGCGCGCCAGGTGGCAGTTTGAAAAACAAAAAGCCCGTGTTCGCTTTACCTGTGCCAAGCGAACACGGGCCAATGCGCTTCCTGCTTTACGCTGCGGCGGCGGGGGTGACGCCGACTTGGGCAAGGAGCATAATCGCAAAAACCATAACAAAGATAGCGATCGTCTCAATAACGCCGAGAGCGATCAGGTAGTTGACGAAACCCTGTCCAGTATCGCCGAAGGCGTCGCACGCGCCAGCGGCTGCCCTGCCCTGGTAGGCGGCTGACAAGCCAATGGCAATGCCGCCTAACACGCCGATCACGAGGCACGCCACCCAGCATTCTGGGGTTGAAGACTTGCCGGCGAGCATCAGCATCAGGATCAGGCCGTAAATCGTCTGCGACATTGGCACGCCGGTCAGAATCGCCAATTGGAACGGTGCCATCTTGCCTTGGACATAGCATTTTTTCCAGGCTCCGATAGCCGACGCTGCCGCCACGCCGCAGCCATACGACGACCCTAACGAGGCAAAAAAGATTGCGCAAAATGCTCCTGCGTGCAGCAATGCCAGTTGTGTTGACTCCATCATGTTGTTTCCACTCCTTCGTCTTGTCTTGGGACTGAACTTCTCAATGCGTATTCTGTTTGTTTAAGAAATCTTAAGGGGTTTACACTTCAGTTTTCCGCAGGGGGCGGTAGGGTTTCCCTGACCAGGACAAGTCCATGTGTCCGGAAAATTCGAGGGTATTGAGGCGGATGCCATGCACGAGCACGCCCATAGTCGCCAATGCGATATTCAGGGCGTGGCCGCCGGCCAGCAACAGCAGCATAACCGGAATCATCCAAGGCGACAGGCTATACAACTGGCCAGCCATCTGATTGAAGCTCTGGGCAATGTACAAGCTCGACAGTCCCACCGCAAACAAGCGGATGTAGGACAAAACGTCGACAAAGCTGTTGATGAAGCTGAAAGGCAGGTAGATGACCGTGCCCATGTCCTTCCAGTCAACACCAAAAATCATAATCGTGAGGAATCCGACTACGTACAGGCATTTGGCGAAAATACTCAAGTCTCCGAAGCCACCGCCGTCAACGACGAGGACTTTGGCAAGGAAGAAGTTCCCCCATAGGAACAGCCCCCAGCCGACGTGTCCGAGGGCGTCGCGCAGACCGCCGGCTAAATAGGCGCGCCAGGCGCGGGCCATGGACATGTGGAAGGCGCCGATGAAAAAGCAGAGCAGCTTCACATTCGTCTCACTGTATGCCGGGTCAGACAGCCACGGCAGCCCTCGCAGGATGCGCGGCAGTTTTTCTGCTGGCAAGGCGAACCAGTTGCCGGTCAGCCAGCCATATCCTAAAATGCAGAGACTCATGCACAAGCCCAGGTTTAGAACCTGCCGCTTGGCCGGGTCGGCGTCGCCGAGGCGCTTCTTCAGATACAGCAAGATGCCGGTGAACAGCAGGCCATAGCCGGCGTCGCCGACGAGCATGCCGCAGAATATCGACAGGAATATCAGCACGCTCACGCTGACATCGATTTCGCGATAGCCTGGCAGAATGCCGACAAAGTCAAAGATGGCCTTGGCCATGGCGAAGCGCGGCGGGATGATTAGGGACGTCGGCACGTTTTCATCGTCATCAGCGATATCCTCGTAGCGGATAGCCCAGCCATTTTCGCGGGCGGCTTCGCGCAGCTCGTCGAGATGTTTTTCGGGCACGTATCCGCCCAGGAACGCGATCGCCTTCCTGTCCGCCATGCCATCCCTGGCTTTGGCAAAGGCGATGTTCTCCTCCAATTTGGCGGCATATTTTTCCAGGCTTTGCATCGAGTGTTCGGCCAGCGTAGTCAGGCGTTCCTGGCGTTCTTGCAAGTCCTGGCGCAGTTTTTCAGCGGTTTCCTGCCATTCGCGCAGATTCGTCTGCGCCGGCAGGGTCGCGCGCGGCAGGACGACGTCATCGAGCGGCGTGGTTGAAACGACGGCGTAGTGGACAGCTGACTTGGTTTCGGAGACGACGGCGATGGCAGCGCCCTCGGGAAGTTCCGGAAATCTCCCGGGCACGGAAGTACACAAGGCGACGTGGATGCCGCGTTGCTCCAGGTTGGCCAGGGTTTCCTGGTCAAAGCTGCCCCACGGCTCCAGCTGGGCGCACGCTCTGGTTGCCAGCGCCAGCTCCTCCTCAAGCTGCTTGCGCGCCACGAAAATCTCCTGTATCTCTGCCAGGCTGGCGGCAGGGTCGGTCTCCACGTCGTCAGCCCTGATTTTCATGCTTTTGAAGGTCGTCAGGACGCGGCCCAGGTTTTCTTGTTCACGCAGCAGGTGGTCGAGCTCATCAGAGCTTGGCGCCACCAGCGGCGTCACATGCACTGTGCCGAGGCGTTGCATCGCCGTCACCGTGGCCTGGCGTTCGGACGCCAGGCACGCGATGGTCACTTTTTTCATGGTTTCAATCACGGAATCACCTGATGCTTCGCCATTTGGCAAAGAAAGCTAAAACTGTCTATACTCCCGGGCGACGGTCTGCCCGGCGGAAAAGCCCTCTTTCAGAGAACCGTGCTCGCGTCCCGCTGGGCGCATTTGCCCTTGGCGATCTTGGACCGGCCGACCGAATTGGTCTGCTGGTCGCCGAGATAGATATTGATTATACGAATATTTTCCCGGGTTTCCGGGATTTTAACTTTTTCGAACAGATTGACGCGCTGGGTGACGACTCGCAGCTCCTGTTCAATCAGAGCCAGCATTTCCTCGACCAGAAGCACTTTCAGGCGCATTTCGATCTGTTCGCGGGCGGCTTGGAGAACGTCGTCAAACCATGGCGGCGTAGTGAACAAGTCATAGTCGACCTCAGCGAACTTCAGGCTGACAAAGACGGGCACGTCAGTGCCGGCCACGTTGCGCTGACCGACCCGCCATTCCTGCACACGCAGGAGTTCGTCCAGGCCGACGTTGTCCACGCCAGACAGGAGTGGCATGGCGGTGGCCCATTCTGCGGCGTGTGCCTCCATCTGCCGATGCAAGTCCGCGATGTGTTCGCGCATCTGCCGGACTTCCATTTGCAGCTGCTGCTTCTTCAGCTGCAACGTCGGCAAATAGCGGTTGAAGCGCTTGAGCGCATCACGCTGCACCTTCAATTCGTTCTTGGTTAACTTGATTTTTGTCATTGCTTGTCATGCATATATCAACAGGCTCAGCTCGGAGCGCGCCGTCGTCTCAGCCCTTGTCTTTTGGCCAGAACTGTTTCACCAGGTCGGTCTTGATTCCGGTTTCGGCTGGTTGGAAGCATTCGGCCATAGTTTTCCACCCAAGGTTCAGGGCTTCTTCCAAGGGGATGTTCACGCTCAAGTCCATCATCCGCTTTTCGAACAGTGCGCCATATTTAAGCAATTTCTGGTCCCAGTCGCTCATGCGGAAGCCCATGGACTGCTTTTCGAGAGCTTCCTTGAATTCTGCGTACAGCCGGATCATGTTGTCCATCAGGGCGCGATGGTCGGCCCTGGTTTCGCTGTTGACCTGCTGCTTCAAGCGGCTGAGGGAGCCAAACGGCTCGATGCGGCCATTGACCAGGTAGAACTGTCCTTCGGTGATGTAGCCCGTATTGTCCGGCACTGGGTGGGTCACGTCATCACCCGGCATGGTCGTCACCGCCAGGATGGTGATGGAGCCGGCCGTTTCAAAGTCAACCGCCTTTTCATAGCGCGCTGCCAGCTGGCTGTACAGGTCGCCGGGATAGCCTCGGTTAGAGGGAATCTGCTCCATCGTGATCGCGATTTCCTTCAGGGCGTCGCAGAAGTTCGTCATATCCGTCAGCAGCACCAGCACGCGCTTGCTTTTCTCGGTTGCGAAGTACTCGGCCACCGCCAGCGCCAAGTCAGGGACGAGGAGGCATTCGACGATCGGGTCCGCAGCGGTGTGGATGAACATGATAGTCCGGGACAAGGCTCCGTGCGAATCCAGGGTCTCCTTGAAGTACAAGTAGTCGTCATGCTTCAGCCCCATGCCGCCGAGGACGATCATGTCGACCTCGGCCTGCATGGCGACACGCGCCAGCAACTCGTTGTAAGGCTCACCGGCCACCGAGAAAATCGGCAGCTTCTGGCTTTCCACCAAGGTATTGAAAATATCGATCATAGGCAGACCGGTCCGAATCATGGTGCGCGGAATGATGCGGTTAGCCGGGTTGACGGACGGGCCGCCGATATCGAGCATGTTCTCTTCCAGGGAAGGCCCCTTGTCCCGCGGCGAGCCGTTGCCCGTGAAAATGCGGCCCAGCAGCGCTTCTGAGCCTGACACCCGCATGGGCCGGCCGAGAAAGCGCACCTCGCTGTCCGTCGAAATGCCTCGGCTGCCGGCAAAGACTTGCAGGAAGACGCGTCCCTTGTCCAGGCGGATGACCTGGGCCAGGGACGTGCCGCGGTCGCTCTTGACTTCCGCCAACTCGCCATTGGCGACATTTTCCGCCTCGACCGTAATCACGTTGCCGCTGATCTGGATGATCCGATGGTATATCTTTCTCATGTTCCGCCAAATTCTGTAGGTTGCGTTATGACTCTACCCTAGTGGTTTTATGCGCTGTCAGGCTTGGCTCGCCAGCATCTCGTCGATCTTCGCCTCGGCTTCTTGGAAGGCTTCTGATTCCCAGGCGGCGTAGTTCCAGTCCAGGAAGCGTTGCCGCAGATGCTGGAAATAGGCGCGGGCTTCGTTTTTGCCGGGAAAGTTGAAGCTCTTCCGGAGCACGCCCAGGAGCTTGTCAAACACGTATTCCTGGCGTTTGGCGCCGCAGGAGCTGTCGACCTTGTCAAACGTATTCTGCTGCAAGTAGACCGAGTCGATGAATTCGCTCTTGAGATACGTCACGAAGTCGGAGGTCGGGGTGCCTTCTTCGCCGACGACTTTCATCATCTGGTCAACTTCATGGCCGGCTCGGAGCATGGCTCTGGCCTCCTGCACCTTGTCCTGGGCGACCAGGCTATTGTACTTGCTCCAGCTGTCCAGGGGATGGATGGCCGGATAGCGCCGCGCATTGGCGCGGTCACGCGACAGAGCCAGGAAGGAGCCGACGACTTTCAGGGTGGCCTGGGTCACCGGCTCTTCGAAGTTGCCGCCAGCCGGGCTGACCGCGCCACAAATGGTGATGGAACCCTGGTTGCCATCGTTGAGGAGGACGAGTCCGGCTCGTTCGTAAAAGCTCGCCACCAGCGATTCCAGGTAGGCCGGGAAGGCCTCTTCGCCGGGGATTTCCTCCAGCCGTCCAGAGACTTCGCGCAGGGCCTGCGCCCAGCGCGAGGTGGAGTCAGCCAGCAGCAGGACGCTCAGGCCCATCTGGCGATAGTATTCGGCCAGGGTGACGCTCGTGTAGATTGAGGCTTCCCGGGCGGCGACCGGCATGGAGCTGGTGTTGCAGATGATGATGGTGCGGTCGATCAGGTGGCGGCCAGTGCGCGGGTCTTCCAGGTGCGGGAACTCGCGCAGAATCTCCACGACTTCGCCAGCCCGTTCGCCGCAGGCCGCGACAATCACGATGTCGACTTCGGAGCGTTGGGAAAGGGAGTGCTGCAAGACAGTCTTGCCAGCGCCAAACGGCCCGGGTGTGCAGAACGCGCCGCCTTTGGCCACGGGAAAGAAGGTATCAATAATCCTCACCTGGGTCACCAGCGGCTCACGCGGCAGAAGCTTTTCCTGGTAGCTGGTGATCGGAATCTTAACCGGCCAGGTCTGCACCATGGTGATTTCGCGTTCTTCGGCGCCATTGCTGGCCTTGGCGACGACTGTCGTGATGGGGTGGGAACCGGCGCCTATCGCCCAGGTGATTTTCCATTCCCCATCCCAGGCGAACGGCAGCATGATGCGGTGGGTGAAAATGCCTTCCGGGACCGTGCCGACCGTGTCGCCGGCGCGGAGGGTGTCGCCGACCTTGGCGACCGGCGTGTAGTCCCACGCCTTTTCCCGATCCAGCGGGTAGACGTACAGTCCGCGCTTCAAGAAATATCCGGCTTGCCTGGCCAGCTCTGGCAGCGGATTCTGCAAGCCGTCATAGACTTGCTGCAGTAGCCCTGGCCCCAGCTCCACCGACAGCATTTGGCCGGTAAACTCGACGTCATCGCCTATCTTGACGCCAGCCGTGCTTTCAAACACCTGGATATCGGCTTCGCGACCGCGCACCCGGATCACTTCCGACTTCAGGCGAGCCTTGTCGCCGGTGACCACGTATGCCACTTCATTTTGGGTGACTCGATCTGTGAAGGCAACACTGACCATGTTGCCGTTGACGCCGGTGACTTTGCCGCCTAGACTGTTCTCGCTCATTGATCAGGCCCTTCTGGCTCCACTCTTATTCATTCCAGACAAAAAAATCAACTGTGCCGCCTTTATGCTTCTGCGGTGCGCACGTCTGGCTGGGCTGCCTGCTCCACGCCTGCCGCCACCATGGCCGCGAAAGCCTCCTGGCCCGGCTCGGCCTGGCGCGAATGCTGCTTTTCCAGCAGCCGCAGCCGCATGGCGTATATTTCCAGCGTGGTTGTATCAAAGGCATAGCCGACGCTCAGGTCATCCAGGTACTGCCAGCGCAGGTGGTCGAGTGCTTCTTCCCGCCTCCAGGTCGTGGCCTGGCTCATCGCGTTCTCAATCCGTTTCCGTTCGCCGGAGGACAGCAAGGGCGTCGGTCGCAGCCAGCGCTCAGCGTTCTGGCGACGCCGGGAAGCCCGCATCTCTGCCAGGACATTGCGCAAAAAGGTCTCTCTCTCTTGCCAGCGGGCGGCGAGGGCGGTTGTCGGCGCGTTGTCCAGAGTCAGGCTGACCTTGGCCAGCCAGTCGGCCTTGCCATCGCCCAGGGCCTCGCGGCATTTAGCCAGGAAATCCGCGTATGTCATTGGCGGCTTTTCGCCCCAACGCAACAGCGGCAGACTGCTTAGGAAATAAAACAAATCACCGATCATCTACTGCTTCCGCCAAAAATCAATCCGCTGCCATGGTGAAAAAAAACACGAAACCCGTCCCTGTCCCAACATCTTAGGAGCTGCCTGCTGTTTACAATTTGGCGCTGATCTGCGGACTCAGATACGCCCCGACCGCTTCTGCCAGGGCTTGGTCCGTGAAGTCGTACATAACGCCGGCATTTTTGAAAACCAGCTTGAAGCCGCCCGTGACTGCGGCGGACGGCGCCAGGTTGCAGTTTTTCCGCAAATCCTCGGTCACTCTCGCCTTGACCGCTCTTTCCAGGGTCGCCAATTCAGCCGGGCTGACCAGGAGTTGGACCTGGTCGGTTTCGCCTTGCTTGGCCAGGAACTGGGTGATCAGGTTCACGATCACCTCGGCCAGGTTTTCGCCTGCCAGCGTCTCACGCATCATGGCTTCGACCGTTTTGGTCACCCGTTTTTCCAATTCTGAGCGCAGGGACAGGAGGACGTCGCGGGAGGCTTGTCGCAGTGTATCCTCGCCCTTCTGGGTCAAAGAGTCGGCGTCTTGCTGAGCCTTAGCCGTCACCGCTTCCGCCTCAGCCTTGGCGTTTTTGACGATTTCAGCGGCATCGGCTTTGGCCTGGGCCAGAATCTGCTCCCGTTCAGCATCGACTTTTTTCAGCTCCTGCTCGGTGATACGGTCCAACAGGGCTTGCAATTCATCTGCCATAATGCGCTGCCTCTAACATAAATTCTTAGGATAAGCTCTCACTACGCAAGCCTGCAAACGCGCCTGCGCCGGAAACAATGCGGCCATTCGACGATTTGACAGGGAAAGTAATACCATACTCTAAAAAACGCCAAAAACAAATCCATTTTGCGCACTTGATGTTAGGAATTGTCATTTGCCAGTGTAAATTTGATTAGCGGGTGCCGTTTATTTTTTTCCGCATCTTTCTGCGCCCTGCTGTCAGCGAGGATTTTCAGCATGGAACTATTTCTCACCAGTCGCAAGCGCGTCGAGCTGCCTTTCCAAGTGGACATTCACCCCGAGGACATGCCGCTGGCGGTCGTCCAGCGCGCCCTTGACGTCTGCGCCACCGCGTTAGACATCCCGGTTCTGCTCACGGGCAACGAGCCGTTTCTCCATCCTGACTTAGAGGATATCTTCACGGCCGTCCGCAAGCGCAAGTTGAAATTTGTCACCGAGGTTTCCGGGCTAATGCCTGACAGTGCCAAGAAGCTCTTGATTGAGCACCCCTGCACGCTGTTCTGGCGCCTGTATCGGCCTGAGCTGCTGGCAGCTCAGGACTTGGCCGAAATCCGCGTCAATCTGAAAGAACTCCGGGAGGCCCGCATACCCATGCAATTCCTGCTGATGGCCAACGATTTGGACGCCAGCTATGACTTTGCGTTAGAGTGGCTCGAGGAATTCCAGGTGCCCTCGCTGATGGTGCGCATGCCGTGTACGGCGACGATTCCGGAGCGGCTCAAGCTGGCCGCCTGGTGCGCTGACCAGGCTCCGGCTCTGCTCAAGCGTGGCCACTCCTTGATCTTAGACTGCGGCGCCATGCCCTGCCTGTTTTCCGACGAGCACTTCGGCCGACTGGCCAAAATCAGCTTCAAGCGTTATTCCTGCAACCCACACATAGTCGTCCTGCCGGATGGTCGCCTGGCTCACTGCCTGCCCATGTCCATGCTCCCCGGCCCGCCGGTCACGACCTTCAAAACCCATGCTGACGCCCTGCAATTCTATTATGACGTCTTTCGTGACTTGCAGCTGGACAATGCCGAGCATGAGGAGTGCCATTCCTGCCTATCCCGCCTCACCAACCTCTGCACCGGGCCCAGCATGGCCGCCAAAGCCACATTGACCCTCGAACACTACGAAGAATTGAAAAAGCTGCTGGAAAAAGAAGAAAACGACCCGGAAGAGCGCAAAAAGCAGCTCTGGCGCATGACCTATACGGCCATGAAAATAGCCTTTTACGCCGATGCCGTCGAATGCCTGGAAGAACTGCGTCGGCATGAACCTGGCGATGACAAGGTACACTACTGGCTGGGTTGCGCGTACTGGGAATGCAATCGCCTAGCCGAAGCCGAGGATGAATTCCGCAAATGCGCCCGCCTGACCAAGGATCCACGCGCACCGCTAGCCGAACTCCACCGCCGACTGGTGAAGAATGGCAACGCCATCCGGGCCCGGCTGCTGTACGAGGAAATCAAGCGGATAGAGCCGCCAGTGCCTTGAGCAAGGCGGAATAAATTCGGAAGGTCACCGCAGCCGCGCTGCGCGGCCTCACCGCGCCGGCGTCCAGGCTGGCAACGCGAAGTCGGCATTTTTGGTGATGGGCCAGAAGGCCTTCAGCCAGGTATCAACCATATAGAGGTCTCGGCTGCGTCCACTGCGTCGGGTGCAGACCAGGTGTCGTCCATCCGGCGCCCATGACGGTGCTTCCCAGTCTCCAGCTGCCACGGTCACCGCTTCCGGAGCGCCGCCGCCCTTGCCCATGTCCATCACTTCGATGACATATTGCCCGGTGTTGCTGCGTTTGGAGTAGCACAGCCGATTCGTCACTCTCGACCAATCTGGGGAAACGCATTCATTCCCGCCCACGGAGAGCCGCCGGGCGGCGCCGCCGGAAGCCGACATCAGGTAAATCTGCGGCACTCCCAGCTTGTCGGACACGAAGCACACCTCCTCGCCGTTTGGCGACCAGCACGGCGACGATTCGACGTGCTGGTCATTCGTCAGCCGCGTCTTCGCATTGGTTGCCAGGTCGAGCATATACAAATCGACCCGATTATCTTCGCTCATAGCCAGAGCCACGTACCTGCCATCACGCGACAGGGCGGCGCTCGCATTCAAGCCGCGCGCCTTGGACACGACCCGCTGGCGGTTCTTGCCAACGTCCATCAAAACCACGCTCAGAGCATTGTTCTTGGCCATGGTGTAGACCAGGGCGTGCTGATGCCCCCAGCTCGGCTCAGTGCTATAGCTGTCATTATGGGTCAAGCGCTCCAGGCCGCCCCCGTCCAGATAGCAGCTGAACAACTCCTTCAAGCCATTCTGGCCAGTCATGACGAAAACAATTTTCCTGGCACAGAGAGCCGGCACCTGGTACAATTGCTTCAGGATTTCATCGACGGCTGCGTACACGGCCAAATCGACCGATGCTTCCTGGAAGCTGATGTCGAATTCCTTGCCGCCGCCCTTGACCTTGGCAACTATAGCGGCCTTGCCGCCGACTTCCTGGCAACGAGCGAAAATCTGGATTTGTGCCGACGACGCCTGGGCGGCCGGCATCATCCGGAACCATCCGCACCGAGTGAGGACGGATTCCAACTTGGCACGGGAAGCGGGACTGCCCTCGTAGACGGCGACGCCAATGCTGGGATTGTCAACAATCGTCTTGCGCACGACGGTGCGCTGCTCTGCCTGCGACCACGCCGGCGCCGCAGACAGCACCAGCGTCATAGCCGCCGCCAAACTGATTATGTTCTTCCTCATCGTCTATCTCCTTAGCTGATGCCTACGCTTCGCCCCTGTCTCCCACAGCTGGATCGAACCGCGTCGTAGTCCGTCAAATCAAATCAATACTATAAGCAATAAATTCCGTTTCGCCCGCCGGTTGGCGGCAAATGTCATGGCCGCACCTGGCGCTGGCTGCCGCCCGTCAGTCAAACAGCGGCGTTGAGTAGTAGCGGTCGTAGGAGTCTGGCAGCACGGTCAGCACGGTCTTGCCTGAGCCCAGCCGTCGCGCCAGGCGCAGTGCGCAGGCCACATTCGTCCCACTGGAAATCCCGGCTGGCAGTCCCTCTTGCCGCGCCAGGTTGCGGGCGACCTGGAGGGCCTCGTCATCCGAAATGATGAAATTCTCGTTGATCAGGCTCGTATTCAAATTCTTTGGAATAAAGCCGTCGCCAATGCCCATTTGCAGATGTGAGCCGATGGCGCCGCCGGCCAGGATAGCGGCATTTTCCGGCTCGACGGCGACGATGAGCAGGTCAGGGAAGCGTTCTCTCAGGACGGTGCCGATGCCGCTCAGCGTGCCTCCGGTGCCGAATCCGCTGCAGAATGCGTCGATGCGTTCGGCACCGATCTGGCTCAGGATTTCCTGGCCGGTCTTGTCGTAGTGCACTTCTGGGTTATGGGGATTTTCAAACTGCTGCGGCACGAATCCGCCGGGGGTCTGGTCTCGCAGCTCGTAGGCCTTGGCCATGCAACGGTCCATGCATTCGCCGATGTTGTCGTGATCAGGGATGATGACGGTTTCCGCGCCGTACAGGCGCATCAGGCTCAGGCGTTCCACGCTGACGGAATCTGGCATGACGATGATGCAGCGATAGCCTTTCAGGCAGCAGACGAGCGCCAGGCCAATGCCCTGGTTGCCGCTGGTCGGCTCGATGATGACCGACCCCGGCCCAATCGCGCCGGCTCGCTCTGCCGCTTCCAGCATGTTCAGGGCTGTCCGCGTCTTGATGCTGCCGCCGACATTGAGGCCCTCCACCTTGACTAGGACCCGTGCGTCGCCGGGCGATGTCAGCCGTTGCAGTTCAACCAGGGGCGTATTTCCCACCGCTTCCAAGATGCTATGTAAAATCGGGGACATCGATTATCCTTCTGCCGTTCGAAATCGAGGCGGCTTCGTCAATATTTCCCGTCCTGGGTTTCAAAATGTGTCGGCTTGCCCAGGCTGGCGCCGCCGTCTAGAATCCAGGCTGCTGTCCAGCGTATCAGCGTTGCCAGCGGCACTTGCGGATACCCGAACAGACCGGTTGCGCGGGTGGAATTGTTCAAATAGCCAAAGCCATTTTCCTCGCCGCTGAACACCGGCGTCCGCTTCATCAGCCGACCGAATTCAAGGGCGACTTGACGGATGGAAAACATCTCTGGGCCGGTCACATTCAAGATAGTGGCTGGCGCGGACGCCACGGGCAGGGCCAGCAAGCTCTGGTTGCAGACATCGCCCTGCCAAATCACATTCGCATAACCGGTCGTCAGATCAATCGGCGTTCCTGCCATAACTTTGCTGGCCACGTCGTAAAGCACCCCATAGCGGCATTCAACGGCGTAATTCAGGCGCAAGTGGACAACTTCCTCCTGGCCGCGGTCAGCGAACACATCGAACATCCGCTCACGTCCCAGGCACGACTGGGCATACTCGCCCACCGGCTCAGGCGGCGTGTCTTCGGTGGCGCCGCCAGAACGAATCGACATCACCGGATACACGCAGCCCGTGGAGTAGGCGACAATGCGCGAACCCTGAAAGTGGCGGGCGACATGATACGGCGCGATGACGTTGACCGCCCAAGTCATTGACTTGGCCGACTCCGCCCCAAACTTGAAGCCGACCAGGAAAATCACGTTGCGAACTAGGGGCAGACGTGCGACGGCCTCCGGATCAAGCAGATCGCAGCGAATCGTCGTCGCGCCGGCCTGCTCCAAGTCCGCCATATCTGACCGCGCCACTGCATAGACCCGCCGCGAGACCCCGGAAGCCTGCACGGCGCGGCAGGCCATCCGCACCAAGTGCGGACCGACTTTGCCGGTCGCGCCGATCACCATCACGTCGCCGTCAAGCGTCTGCATCATCTCAATCAATCGCTGGGATGGACGGCTCTGCAACTCGTCCAACTGCTCTTGGCCTGCAATTTTTTCCGGTAAAGTATGTGTCATCGCCAAGTCTCCGCCGGTTTTGGCCGAACGCTTTCGCTCCGCCTGCCTGTCTGCCTGGAAAGGGAAATTATTAATATAACTCCCGGGCGTCATTTTGCGCCAGGAAGAAACGATTTCGCAGCGATGCGAAATCAAATTTTGAATTTTCAGATTCGCTCCTCTTCTGGTTTGCCATCCGGGAATTTGGGCATAG
>MWEG01000047.1 GCA_002070945.1 Lentisphaerae bacterium ADurb.Bin082 | reverse complement strand
AAATTAGAAAATTAGTTGCTACAATTTCCCCTGCGTATTCCTACTTGGAAAAAGGTTATTTTGGGGGAAGTTGGGCTAACGTCCATTAAAGTCCACTAAAGTCCATTGTCCACTGTCCACTTTTTCGTGGTTATACCCACAGCCCCCATAGACAGAAAACGCCCGGGGCCGAGGCGTTGGCGCGTTCGGCTCCGGGCGTCGTGTTTTGCTTTTACTTTTGCTTATTTAGCAAAGTAATGCGTGTGGAGGAGCTTGTGCGCCAATTGGCTTCCTGGTTCGCCCAGGTATTCCTTGTAGAGCTTCTGGATGCTCGGATTCAGATGCGACTTGCGCAGCGTAAAGCTCTTGTCAGCCTCATAGATGGCTTCTTTGCGCTTCTCCAGGGTCTTCAGGTCGCTGCCAGTGTACGGCTGGCCGCCGCCATTGATGCAGCCACCCGGGCAGGCCATGATTTCAATGACATGGTAGTTGGCCTTGCCATCGCGGATTTGAGTCAACAGCTTGCGGGCATTGCCCAGGCCAGAGCAGACCGCAACCTTCAATTCCTTGCCAGCGACCGTAACCGTCGCTTCCTTGATGCCTTCCAGGCCGCGAATGGCGACAAAGTCGATGTTCTTGATGTCCTTGCCGCTCAAGATGTCATTCGCTGTCCGCAAGGCGGCTTCCAAAACGCCGCCGGAAGCGCCGAAGATGACGCTCGCGCCAGTGGATTCGCCGAGCGGATCGTCGTAGTCCTCGTCCTTCAGGGACGCGAACATGACGCCGGCTTCCTTGATCATCGAGGCCAGCTCGCGGGTCGAAAGCACAAAGTCGACGTCTTTGACGCCGTCATGGCAAAATTCCGGCCGGGCGGCTTCATACTTCTTGGCCAGGCACGGCATAATTGAGACCACGATAATGTCGCTCGGCTTGAGACCCATCTTTTCCGCGTAATAGGACTTGGCGATAGAGCCGAACATCTGCTGCGGCGACTTGGCAGACGACGGCATGTGCAGCAGTTCAGGGAACTGATGCTCAAAGAAATTGACCCAGCCCGGGCAGCAGCTGGTCAGAAGCGGAAGATTCCTGCCGGTCTTCAGCCGGCTGATCAGCTCGGTGCCCTCTTCCATGATAGTCAAGTCAGCCGAGAAGTTGGTGTCAAACACCTTGGCAAAACCAAGACGACGCAGAGCCGCAACCATTTTGCCGGTGGTGATAGTGCCGGCCGGAAGGTTGAATTCCTCGCCCAAGGCAACGCGGACGGACGGCGCGGTCTGGACCACGACGTGCTTGGTCGGGTCATTGATGGCGCTCCAGACTTCGTCTTTGTAGCTGATTTCGGTCAATGATCCGACCGGGCAGGCCATGACGCACTGGCCGCAGAACGTGCAGCTGGTCTCAATCAGCGGCTTGAAATTCTCGGGCGCTACGGTGGCATCAAAGCCGCGGTTGACGCCGGACAGCACGCCAACCGTCTGCACGACGTTGCACGCGGTCTCACAGCGGCGGCACATGACGCACTTGGTCGGGTCGCGGCGGATAGCGCCGCTGCTGACATCAATCGGGAACTCGTTCTGCTCGCCTTGGTACTTGATTTCATGCACGTCAAACTCATGCGCCAAGCGCTGCAATTCGCAGTTCTGGTTCATGGCGCAAATCAGGCAATCCTTCGGGTGATTGGACAGCAGCAGACCCAGCATGGTACGGCGGGCGCTGATCGCGCGCTGGGAATTCGTCTTCACCACCATGCCTTCGGTCACTGGCGTGCAGCAGGACGGGGCCAGGTTCGGCCGTTTGTCGACCTCGACCACACAAATCCGGCAGGACCCGGATTTGTGCTCAACGCCCATGCAGTCCAGCTTGGTGTGGCACAGCGTCGGAATCTTCAGCCCTAGGGTGCGCGCTGCTTCCAGAATCGTCGTGCCTTCCGCAACGGACACCGGGATGTCATTTATTTTCAGGTTGATCATCGCCTTGTGGCTCCTATGTTGAACTTATTGCTTGTCAATGGCTTGGAACTTACACTTCTGGAAGCAGATACCGCATTTGATGCACTTGTTCTGGTCAATCACGTGGCGCTTCTTGGTCACGCCGGTGATCGCATTTTCCGGACAGTTCTTGGCGCAGACGCCGCAGCCGATGCATTTCTCGTTGATAGTGAAGCGAATCAGTCTGGCGCAGGCGCCCGCTGGGCAGCGGCGCTCATTGACGTGGGCCTCATATTCATTCATGAAGTTGGTCAGGGTGGAGAGAACCGGGTTGGGCGAGGTCTGCCCAAGGCCGCACAGGGCGGTGTCCTTGATGACGAGGGCGAGGCTGCGCAGTTCGACCAGGGTCTGGGGCGTGCCCTTGCCGTGGCAGATGTTGGTCAGCATCTCGTACAGGCGACGGTTGCCGATTCGGCAAGGCGTGCATTTGCCGCACGACTCGTCGCAGGTGAACTCAAGGAAGAAACGGGCGATATCAACCATGCAGTCATCCTCGTCCATGACGATGATGCCGCCAGAGCCCATCATCGCGCCAATGGCCTTGAGCGTGTCGTAGTCGATAGGAGTGTCAAGGTTCTTGGCGGCAATGCAGCCGCCGGACGGCCCGCCGATCTGGACGGCCTTGAAGTTGCGATCCTTGCTGATGCCGCCGCCCAGCTTGAAGACGATGTCACGCAGTGTCGTGCCCATGGGCACTTCGACCAGGCCGACGCGGTTGATCTTGCCAGCCAGAGCGAACACCTTGGTTCCGGGCGAGCCAGCTGTGCCAATGGTCTTGAACCAGGCCGCGCCCTTGCGGATGATGACCGGTATGTTCGCATACGTCTCGACGTTGTTGACGATGGTCGGCTGTTTCCACAAGCCTTGGACGGCCGGGAACGGCGGCTTGACCGTCGGCTCGCCGCGTTTGCCTTCGACAGAATGAATCAGGGCGGTTTCCTCGCCGCAGACGAACGCGCCAGCGCCGTATTTCAGTTCGATGTCAAAGTTAAAGCCAGAGCCGAAGATGTCCTTGCCCAGGAAGCCCATTTTGCGGGCTTGGTCAATGGCGATGCGCAGGCGGGTGATAGCCAGGGGGTATTCGGCTCGGATGTAGATGATGCCGGTGTCAGCGCCGGTGGCGTAGCCGCCGATGGTCATAGCTTCCAGGACGGAATGGGGGTCGCCCTCCAGGACAGCGCGGTCCATGAATGCGCCGGGATCGCCTTCGTCTGCGTTGCAGATCATGTATTTCTGGCCTTTGGGCTGGGCTGCCGCAAACTGCCATTTCTTGCCGGTCGGGAAGCCAGCGCCGCCACGGCCGCGCAGCATTGAGTCAAGCACGGTCTGGGAGACGTCGTCCGGCTTCATGGTAGTCAGCACTTTAGCCAAGGCCTGGTAGCCGTCCCGGATGATATAGTCCTCAATCCGTTCGGGATTGATGCGGCCAGTGTTGCGCAAGGCGATCTTAGCCTGCAAAGCTTTGTTCTTATTGTTTTCGTCTTCCGGATAGTACCAAGTGCGCTCAACCACGGTCGCGCCTTCCGCGGCGCTAGTCAGGCCGGCTTCCAGGATGGCCGGAATCTGAGATGGCTCGACATTGCCGTAAATGATGGCCTTGCCGCTGCCGTCGCGCAGCTCAATAGTCGGCTCGCAATAGCATAAGCCCATGCAGCCGACCGGGACGGCCTCGTATTTCTCAGCACAGTCGGACTCTTCCAGGGCAGCCGTAATGGCGTCAAGCACCTTGGAGCCGCCAGCGGCCAAGCCGCAAGTGCCCAGAGAAACCAGAATCTTCACCTTGTCAGAGACAGCTTGAACAAGGCTCGCTTTCAAAGCGTTCAGTTCAGATGGGGTTTTAAGTGTCATGTTGGCTCGTTCCTTACAAGGTTAATCCCGATATTTAGCAAGAATCTCGCTAACCATCTCAGGGGTGACTTTACCGTAGACTTGATCGTCGACCATGACGACCGGGGCCAGGCTGCACGCGCCAACGCAACGCAGGACATTCAAAAAGAACTTCAGGTCAGCCGTGGTCTCGCCTTCCTGGACATTGAGCTGCTTTTTGAATTCGTCGACAATCCGCATCGAGCCTTTGACAAAGCAGGCAGTGCCGCAGCAGACGCTGATCTTGTGCCGACCGATAGGCTTGTCCGTGAAGTAAGAATAAAAGCTGATCACGCCGTAGATTTCGGAACGGGTGATTTTGAGCCTTTCCGAGATCACCTGCTGGACTTCCTGTGGGAGGTACCCGAAGATACCTTGCGCCTTGTGCAGCGTTTCGATCAGATGCCCCCGGTTGACGTCAACATCCTGACCCAGGGGCAGGCTGTCGATAAACGCCACCAGCTGGGATGTTTTCTCAGGCTCCAACCTCATCAGCTTCTCTAGAGCCTTTTCCTTCTTGCAGCAGTCACAACTCATGTTACCTCCGTCGTGCTTCTAATGCAACACCTGCGGCAAGCCCAAGCAAGACCGCCGCGCATGAAAACCATAAACTATAGTTTGTAAAAATTCAGGCGCTCCGCTAACCAAGAAGCAGAAAAACCAGCGCCAGGATTGTTTCGAGAGCTGAAATCAATAATATACCGCATGAAACTATGAAATCCCAACCGCAGGTTTCTATTTTGTCGTTTTTTTCACAATGGGCTTTGTTTAGGGGCGAGGGGCGAATGCTGAATGCTGAATGCTGAATGAGGCGCATTTCATAATTCATAATTCATAATTCATAATTCATAATTCGTTAGAGGTGAGGGGTCAACGTCTATCAGCCTTATTGTCCACTCCTGTCCACAAAAAAACAAACCCTCCCTGCTGCACGTGTTCAGCAAGGAGGGTAAGAAATTGGGGTGACTGACCGGAATTGAACCGGCGACCTTCTGGGCCACAACCAGACGCTCTAACCAACTGAGCTACAGCCACCATCACCATAAAATTTTGTCAAGTGATATAATATGACACTGTTTTCAAAATACGCAAATCGCCTGGCAGCGTTTTCCTAAGGCACCCGGTCGAAAATCCGGGCATCCGCCCCCCATTCGCCCCTATTGCCCCACAAAAAGCCCGCCGGCTTAGGAAAGCCGACGGGCGGGTGAGAAGTCTTGTCAAGTCACAGTGGACTCAGGATATAATCCCGTCATTAGTTGGTCGTTGCTATAGTTTGCGATGAATTAATCTGGGCGCATTTCTTCAAATAATCCACTTTTTTCCAGGACTCGGCACTGGCATGACCATCGACAAAGACGTAAATAGCCAAGTCACCGTGGCGGTTGAAGTCGGCTCTGCCGGCCGTGGTCTCCTGGCTGTGACCAATATTGACAGTGCGCGTGCTGCCGCTATCTGCGTAACTGACCCAAAAAAATCCATCCAGGCTGGGGCGGCCTCCAGCCTCTTCGAGGAACGCTGGCACTGAGCTGGGCTGCTTGACCATGCTTACCCTACTGGAACCATCCCGGGCGATGACGGAATTGATGGCGTATGAGTTGCCAAATTCATTTATATCAGACGGGCAGACATAGACGCCTTTGTCACCGATGTATTTGTAGAAGGCGGCATCACCTGCATTTTCTACTCCGCCAACCGTGGCCCCGCCAGAGGGCCTGAAAGTTAAATCGGTGGCCGAACGGGTATAGTTGATCCATACGTCGGCATTTGTATTGCGGACATCTTGATCCGAATCATCAATATACGGGCTGCGCGGGAAGCAGGCCCTGATGCCGCCATCTTGGATGTACATGCTGAGGCCGAGGCCGAATTGTTTCAGATTGCTGATGCAGGATGCTTGCTGGGCCTTTTCGCGGGCCTTCGCAAGGGCGGGCAGGAGCATGGCGGCCAGAATTGCGATGATCGCAATCACGACCAGCAATTCAATCAAGGTAAAGAGGCGTTGTTGCTTTTTCATGAGACTCTCTCCATGTTTTAAGGGTGAAATCAGGGTGTCAGATGGTTGTAATGCTATTTCCTAGATAAAAGTTGCGTTTGCGGCGAGGCCAAGCCGCAGCTGGCGGCAGAAACGAAAAGTGAATTACCTTCCAATGACATATTATAGCCTTCTGTTGCCAAAAAAACAAATTCAACCCCGTGATAAGTTTTTGGTCGGGGTAATCGGCACCGATTGATAACGGCCATTCCAACAGCATGTTTTCAGCGCTTCCGCCGCTGCGCGTCGATGAACACGGCGGACATGGCGTACACCGGCTGTGGAATAGAGGTGATGAGCCGCCGTCCACGCCGTCCACAGCGTCCATTGATCGATGAACAACCGTGGTCGGCAGGCTAAAGCCTGTACTACGTACGGCAGGCTGAAGCCTGTACTACGTACGCTCCTCGCCGCATTATTTCAGCTATTGAGCGCTTCGATGGCGGCTTTCATCATGTTCTGTCCGGCCAGACGGTCTGCCATTTCCGGCGACGGGCTGGTTTCGTAGCCGCCGCCGTGAGTGTAGTGCTCGGGCAGGCCGACATAGCCGACTTCGCCCATGCTCAGCCCAGCCACCAGGGTCAGCGGGAAGCGCGAGGCCGCCTTGATGCCCAGGCCGATTTCCACGAATGGCTCGGCCGGGAGGGACACTATGCCAATCGCATCGTCGAATTGCAGGGCGATTATCTTCTCCACCCGTTTGTCCGTACGCGCCTGGTCGCGACATTTCATCAGATTCTCGGCAAAGAACTTGAGCACGAAAGGATGCTTTTTGGCGATGTCTTCACTGGTGAAGTCGCGGCCGTCTTCCATGACCGCGTCGCGGAATTTTTCGACTGTCTTTTTCGCTTCCTCGTATTCCTCGTCAGTCACGGTGATATACGGCACTTCCAGCGTCGTTGTCGCTGCCTTGATGGATTTGACTTTGACTTCATTAAGCTGGTAGAGCGCCGCCAGGATGGTTGCGGCGTAGCCCTTGCCGATGCGGGTGGCTTCCTGGTACGAAGTCTGGTCGGCGGCGGTCGCAGTGTTGAAATGATTGATATTGCCCTGGGCGCCGATAATGGTGATCACGGGCACGTCATAGCCCAGGCGCGCCTGGATTTCGTGTTCCATGCGGCCTGGCCAGTCGGCTGAGACGAGGTCGCCGCCAATGGTGTCGGTGTGGTTGACGATATTGGCCAGCAGCAGCCGATAAAAGCCCTCCTGGCGGATGGCGAGCAGTGGAATCGAGGGGTCAGTCCCGCCTTCAGGCCGGTCGATCTGCGGGTTCAATTTGCCGGGATTGGTGAGAACGACGCCGTTTTTCATCCAATACCGGCGATTGAACGACAGGGTGGTACATTCGGTCTGAGTGGCCAGCAGCTCGGCCGGCGCCAGGCTGGCGGTGGCACACTGCACCGCGGAAACCGTCTTTGCCTCAAGCATGTTCATGTAGCCGGGATCAGCGTAGCCATCGAATAGCCCGGACGTGTACGGGCCAGTGTGGGTGTGCGTGGCTGAAAACAGGATATTTTCGGCAAAAGCCACGCCGGCCTTTTTGAGCGCGGCAATGAGCCGCTGCACAAATTCACCCGGGAGCAGGCAGAGGTCATACGAAACAATGGCCATGGTGGTTTTGCCGCTCCGGAACACCGCAGCCTTGATAGTCAGGGGATCAAGAGCGCCGCGATTAGGGCGTGGATTGAAATAGCCACACAGCGGAATGCCATACGACGGTGTGATATCTTCTTTCGCAAAACCGAATTCGAACATACTTGTTGTCTCCTGCTTGTTGTTGTCGGTTGAAAAAACGCCTCATACAATGTAAGACTAAACACGGTTTTTGCAATGGCCAGGGTACGTAGTTAAGGCGGTCGTATGTAATTGGCCATGGGTTGATACTCGGAGTTCAGGCAGGCTGCGGCGTTAGGCGCCCAGGGTAAAGACGCTTTAGTGGACAGTGGACGTTAGTGGACGTTAATGGACGTTAGTAGGCGATGGACTTTGGACAGAAGTGGACATTAGTGGACTTTAGTGGACAATAGGGCTGGTGGACGTTGACCCCTCGCCTTCACCATTCACCATTCACCATTCGTCCCTCGTCCAATGAACCGCCGTTTCGAGCGTTTTATCATCGTGATGTTGATTGAGTGGAAGGAGGTTGCGCCATGTCGAAAACACATCTTCGTCTCACTGTGCTTGTCGTCCTGCTTGCGGTCGCGGCCATTGTCGCGCTTCGCTGGAGTCAGGTCAGCCGCCCCTCGTCGTCGGCAGTTGACCGTGACGCCTTGCTTCAGCTCGTCAACGCCCGCACAGATGCGTACAACCTCAGCAACGCCCAGGCTCACACTGCTTTTGTCAGCGTTGTCTCCCAGGACGTTGAAGCGGCTTTCAACGCCATTCTGGCCAAGGTACCGGAAGCCACGGCTCAGCTCACTTCCTGGGAGACCTCGGTCGAACTGGCCTATCGCTTGGCTGCGGATAAGTTGAACGGCACGGAAACTGCCGCAGAACTTGTCGCCAGCATCATGATGCCGACCATCAGCACTCCCAGCGTCCAGGCCACTGCCCTTGCTTGCCAGCACCTGAACCGCTTCTGCCTGCAACTGGCGGAAAACAGCACGCTCTACGGCGCTGACCTGGCCACCATGCTTTCCGGGCCAGAGGTCGCACCAGTCCTGCCGGAGGCCGCGCTGAAAGACCTCGGCGTTGCTTTGGCTGACACTGCTGCGCAGGTCAACGAAGCCGCTTTCGAGACTGCCTTGGCCACTATCGGTGCTGGCCTCGAAGTGATTTTCATCAAAAGCGGCCTTGTCGCCATGACTCGGGTCATCACAGCCGCAGCCGCCCGGGTCGGCACTGGTTCGGCTGTAGGCGCTGGCTGCGCTGCTGCTGATGGCCCCATGCCGGTGGGCGATGTCATCGGCGCGATAGTGTTTGCAGGCAGTGTGGCGTGGACGACTTGGGACCTGTACAGCGCCCGCGTCCGTCTGCCGCGAGAAATCACCCTTGACTTGACCGATAAAATCGCCGCCTGCCGTGACAACGTCATCCAGACCACGCTTGACAGCGGCAACCAGGCTCTGGAGCTTCACAACCAGGCGGCTGCTGACGTCGTTGCCCAGCTGCATCAACACCTGCAAGGAGAATGACTATGCGTGCGCGATTTTTCCGCCTTCCCCCTGGCCGAATTGCTCGCTCAGTCGGCTGCTTGCGCTGCGTCGCCAGTGCTGTCTTGCTCATGACAGCAGGATTTGACCTGACTGCGACTGCCGCCCCAGCCGCCAAAATTATCGGCGAAGCCGTCGAACAGGCCGCTAAACGCAGCGGCAAGACGCTGGCGCCGGCTGCCCGCAAGGCCGCCAATCAAACCGCCAAGAAATTAGCGACGCAATATGGCGATGACATCCTCAAAGTCGTTGCTGACGGCGGCTTGGAAACCCTGAACCAAGGACTCAAGCATGGCGATGACTTCTGGCATCTGGCTCGGCTCCGACCTGCCGCCGCCCGAACCCTGGCACTGCATGCCGATGACCTGGTGCCTTTGGCCAAGCGCCTGGGACCGACCGTACTGGACCTGGAAGTCAAGGCTCCAGGCATCTCACGACGCCTGGTCGCGACGTTTGGCGACGACGCCATCAAGCAGCTGACCCACGCTCCTGCAGCGGACTTGCCCCGGCTGGTCGGATACGCCCAGAAAGCCGACAATCCCGCCACTGCCAAAATGCTCCTGGATTATTATGGGAAAGCGCCCTCTGGAACAGCTTTCCTGGACCACCTGTCCTGGAAGCACATTATGAGCAGCGGCCTGTCCGCTGCTGCCATCATCGCGGCCTTCCAGGTCAGCACTGGCGTCCGCGAAGGCCTGGAGACAACCGCAGAAAATTCCCCGGAAACCTTCGCCAGAACCGTCGACAGCTTGACTGCGCCAGTGCGCGTTGGACTGTATGCCCTGGTCGCGGTTCTGCTCCTCCCCCTGGCAGGATGGTCCTGGCGACGATTTCGACGCAGCCAAAGAGTAGCCGATGATGACGCCAAGGCCAGCGCAAGCCACAGCCAAGAGCCGAACCAAGCCTGCTGAACAGCCAGTTTTCAGCCCCCCGCATGCATTTTGTATTTGTTTATATTTAGTTTTGCGTTTATATTCGGTAATTTGCCCGTTTTTATCCCAAGCCTGGGCGCGGTTTTCCAGCGCCTATTTTCTTCAACCCCACAAGAGGAATGTCCATGCAAACGAGAAAAACCCTGCCTTTTTTCGGCCTGGCTTTTGCCGTCCTGTTGACGGTTGTCCCAGCCTTCAGCCAGGATGCCCAGCCGCTCATGATTGATGAAGTTCTGTCTGGAGCGCGCAAGGAAGCGCGTGCGTCCTGGTGGGGATATGACGCCAAGGACAGCACGGGGAATCTCCAGGCTGCCATCAACTCCGAGGTTCCTCGCCTGATTATCGACAAAGTGTCGGCCGGCCCCTGGATCACCCAGCCGCTCACCCTGGTCAGCAACCAGGAGATCGTCTTTGAGGAAGGCGTTGAACTCCAGGCTCTGCGCGGCGCTTACAAAGGCACCAACGACTCCATGCTCAGGCTAGTCTACGTTGAAAACGTCACTTTGCTCGGACTGGGAACGGGCGCGACCCTGCGTATGTTCAAGGCCGACTACCACACCGACGCCTACGTGAAAGCCGAATGGCGTCACGGCATCACTTTGCGCGGCACTAAGAACGTACGCATCGAGAATTTGTCCATCATCGACTCTGGCGGCGACGGCATCTATGTGGGCGCCGGTGCAGGTCGCTACTGTACGGACACGGTCATCCGCAAGGTGATTTGCGACGGCAACAACCGTCAGGGCATCAGCGTCATCGCCGCCATCAACCTGCTCATCGAAGACACCATCATGCGCAACACCTGGGGCACTGCGCCCCAGGCCGGCATTGACTTCGAACCCAACCACGCCCACGAGCCGCTCATCAACTGCGTCATGCGCAACTGCATCACCGAAAACAACGCTGGCGACGGCTACGAATTCTATCTGCCTAATATGGATACCCAGAAACACGGCGCCCTGACTATCACGCTCGAAAACTGCGTGTCCCGCGGAGACAAGCGGAGCGCCTTTGCCTTTATCACCCGCGCACGCAAGACTCCGAAACCCGCCACGAGCGGCCTGGTCAAGGTGGTCAACTGCTCATTCGAGAACTCCGGCGGCGCCGCCATCGGCATCAGCACCAAGGCCAATGACGATTTGGACTTCGAGTTCACCAATCTGAAAATCCGTGACTGCGGCGGCAGTTTCGCCCCGATTACGATCAGCACGCATAACTATACGGACGGTGCTCCCCTGCCCGGCAAAGTCGTCTTCACGAATGTGACCGTCGAGGACTCTGTCGACCGGCCCTTCCTGAGATACAGCGACGCATCCCTGGGCGGCTATTATCCCAGCCACGTCAGCGGCGCGATCACGGTGGTGTGCGACGGCAAAACGACTACCCAGGCCCTGACCCAGGAATGGCTGAAGACGACGTTTCCGTCCCGCATCGTCAGGCGTCTGCCTTCGGTCGACCTGTCCAGCGTCGAGCTGACGCCAGTCGAGGCAGCGCCGGCGGCTGCCACGTTCAAGGGCCTGCGCTTCCGTCGCGGCGGTGACTTCCTGGTTTACGCGAACCAGGGCGAAGCCATTGAGGTGAAGGCATACTATGGTCGGCTTGCCAAGCTTGAGGGCGCGACCGACAAAGTCGTGCTTACCGACCCCAAGGGCGGAAAGACCGAACTGGGCAAAATCAAGTTCCAGGAGGAAGCGACGTTCACCCTGGCTTCAGCTCCGATGACCGGCCTTTATCGGCTGAACATCCCGGGCGGCAGCTGCTGGATTGAGCTGCGCGCCAGCAACCGGCCCATTGCCATGGCAGGAACCATCGATGTCGTCGCGACCATTGGCGACGCCTTCTTCCACGTCCCGGCTGGAACACCAGAATTCGCCATCCATTGCTGGGGTGAAGGCGAGGAAGGCGCCAAGGTCACTCTCTTTGACCCGGTCGGCAACAATGTCTGGGAAAAAGACGATGTGGTCGACATTGAGCAGTTCATCGCCACTCCCCAGCAGGCCGCCCAGGCCGGTGTCTGGAAACTACGCTTTGACCGCGCCAGCAAGGCCTTCCATGAGGACTTCCACGTCGAACTCTTCGGCGTGCCGTCTTTGCTCAGTCCTGCCCCAGGATTGACCCTCACCGAGAAAAAATAATCGGCGGCTGAAAGCGATTCGAGCGCAAAAATAAAAGGGGGCGGCATGGGTGTCCATGCCGCCCCCTAAAAACACGGGGGTCGTTTCCTCCCTGGCGCAGCCTTCATTGAGGCACATAAGTCCATAATGGGTAGGGCGATATCCCCGCTACCGTACTTTGCCATGCCCCGTATGGGTCATGACAAGCACACCAAGTATAGACTACACCGAAAAAAAGAAAATGCAAGCGATAAATGAAAAAATATTTTGTTGCCTTATGTTTCCGTATGTAGTCCAGCCTTTAGGCTGCCGTAATTTTTGCGCTTTCAGGGCTTCTGCCGCTGCACGACAGAACAACACACCCAAAAAAATCTGCGTCATCTGCGTCATCTGCGGATAAAACAACAGTTTCTCGCCCCTCGCTCCTAAACAAAGCACCCCTGTTCAGCTCAGCGCTTCTTGAGCGAGCTGATTACGGCGTTGCCGTGCGCTACCAGCTGTTCGCGGTCGACTTGGTCAGACAGCATAATCCTGATTGCGGCGCTTTCCATCAGGGCATAGATATGGTCGCTGGCAAGGGCTGCGTCCACCGGCGCGAATTCGCCTTTGCTGACGCCTTCGCGGATAAGATTGATGACGGTGCGGCGAAAGGCGACGGTGTGACGGCGAATTTTTTGGGCAACCTGCTCAGACTGCCGGTGCAGTGCCAAAATGTATTCGAGGATTGTCTGCAGCAGATCGGGTTTCCGAAGCATTAGGTCAATGGCCAGCTGCAGCACCATTTGCAGCTTGTCAGTTGCGCTCAGCGTCGGATTCGACCGCACTGTCGCCCGGAATTCTTCCCCTAGGCTGAGAACGAGATGCTGGAGGGCGCTGTCGAAGATTTCGCGTTTATTGGTAAAATACTTATAGAGCGACGTACGGGACAGCCCGCACGCATCGGCGATCTGTCGATAAGTGACATCCGGGTATCCATTTTGGCCGAACAGGTGCAGCGCCTTGCGCATGATCTCCTTCTGCCGTTCTGCATGATCGACGATAATGCTCATCAGCTGCCTCCTTTCCGTCTGCTGATAGCGTCCGCCAGGCCGGCGACCGCACAGCCGCAGGAAAATAAATTTATTTCGGCCTGGCGCAGGACTTCTGCCAGCGGCAGCACGTCTGGCACCGTGCTGAAGCAGGCGGCGAAATGCTTGCGCAAGGGTGCCTGGTCGCCAGCGATGGCGCCGGAAATCAATACGCAGGGCGTCCCTGCCGACGCTGACAATGCGGCGACCACGACCGGCAGTTTGCCGAATAAGGTTTGAAAATCGGTGCGACCTTCACCAGTCACCACCAGGTCAGCGGCGGCAATGGCCGATTGCAGGCCGACAACTTCCGCGATTGCATGGGCGCCCGAGACTACCTCGGCGCCGGCCAGGGTGCGGAGCGCGAATCCAAGTCCGCCAGCCGCGCCGTCGCCAGGGTGGTCGCTGTCGTTAGCCAGGCCAGCGGCTATTACGGCCTCGGCCCAATGCCGCAGGCCATCCTCAAGCTGGTCGACATCCTCCGGCGAAGCACCTTTCTGGGGGCCGAAGACTACAGCTGCGCCGTTTGGACCCAGCAGGGGATTCGTCACATCGCTGGCAACTCTGATTTTCGCGGTGCGCAGTCGCTGGTCGCACGACGACGCATCCAGCCTTGCCAACCGCCGCAGGCTGCCACCGCCGGGGGGCAATTCCCGGCCAGCGGCGTCCCGCAGTCGGCAGCCGAGTGCCTGGGCAAAGCCAGCGCCGCCATCGACGGTTGCGCTGCCGCCTATGCCAATAGTCAGCGTCGTCGCACCTGCGTCTAAAGCGGCGCGGACGAGCTGGCCCGTGCCGTATGTGCTGGCGATCATGGGGTTGCGTTCGTCGTCCCGCAGCCGTTCCAGGCCATTGGCTGCGGCCATTTCGATGAAAGCTCCGCGATTTTGCGGCAAAAGGGCGAATTTGGCCTGGATTTCCCGACCCAGGGGGTCGAGAACGGGAACCGTGCGCACCTCGGCACCGGTGGCGCCGGCTATTGCCGCCAAGGTACCCTCGCCGCCATCGGCCATGGGCAGGCAGGTCACTTCGGCTTCGGGCAGGCATTGGTTGAAAGCCTCCCGGAGAATCCGGCAGACTTCTGCGCTGCTCAATGTACCCTTGAAGGAATCAGGCGCCAGCACGATCTTCACGCCAAACGCTCCCTCCTGAAGTTGCCATGATGCCTGAAAATCATCAAACGGGCAAATCCAGACAACTTGAAAATATCAAAAACTTCTTGGTTGACACTCAGCAGGACGAGGCTTTCCTGGACGGCTTTCAGTTTCTTGTACTCGATCAGCATGACTCGCAGTCGCAAGAAGGCTGTTTTGCGTCGTTTCCCAGGAAGCAGCTCAATTCCTGCTGCGCGGCGGTGATTTTCGCCTATTTACAGTAACCGCAGATTTACTTTAGTCCAATCTCGCGCTAAATTCTTCTTGATTTTTTTATTTTAGCCGGGTAGGATTGGCTCAATGTGTTTTTCAATGCCAGGCAGACTGGAGGGAATAGAATATGAAGGACTTGGAACAACTCTTGGCGCAATGGAGCCAGCAGGCAGGACTTCAATTGGAGCGTGAGACGGAAAGCGGCGGGCTGCTGGTCCGACTGCCAGGCCGTCTGTGCCTGAACATGGAGATGATTGCAGAACCGCCCCGCGTCCTGTTGTCCAGCGTTCTCGGCCCCATGCCTGCACAAGGATGCCTGGAATTGCTGACTGAACTGATGGCAGCTAATTGCAGGTTTGCCGGTACCGACGGCGCGACAATCGGCCTGGACATCGAAAACGACACCGTCGTCCTGGCTCGGCAGTATGATTTTGCAGCCCTGAGTCCCGACGTGCTGCGCCAGGCAGTCAAAAGCTTTACTGAGGTCGGCGAGCAGCTGCGCCGCACTATTGCCGACAGGGGGTTGTTGCCGAAAGACCCCTTCCGCCAGCCGCCGCCAGCAGGAATGCCGGTCTGACGCGCCCTCACCGCTAACGAATTATGAATTATGAATTATGAATTATGAATTATGAAATGCGCCTCACTCAGCATTCAGCATTCAGCATTCAGCATTCAGCATTCAGCATTCAGCGTTCAGCGTTCAGCATTCGCCCCTCACCTCCGTCCAGTGTCGGCACTTTAGTGCCGGAACTCGCCCTTCGCCCCTAATCTTACTACAGGATTCGGCAGCTGAAGTTTTTGTTTTCGAACCAGGCTGCGGCGCGTTGGCGCTGGTCGCCTTGCAGTTCCAGGACTGCGTCCGTGAAACGGGCGCCAATGCCGAGCGCGGTTTTGATTTCGGCGTTGATAGCCATCAGCGCGGCAGTGTCTAGTCCCTTCAGTCCGCGCACGATGGTCACGGTTTTGCCGCCACGTCCCTTCCTTTCCACGGCCAGGGTCAATTCTAGTTTTTTCGAGGTGGAAGCGGTGCCAGGCGCCGACCCGGCCTTGATCGGCGAAGTCGCCTCTTCGCCGCCAAACGCCTTGAGAAGCTCCTGGTCGGCTGGGCTTAATTTCTGCTTGCGGAGTTCCTCTGGGGTCGGCTCAGGTGGCGGCGGCGCAGGCGGGGCCTCTGGAGGGGGAACATCGATTTTCAGGTCGCGAAAGGGCGAGACCCAGTTGTCTGCACCAGCTGCATCGGCAGGCGACGGCCCAAGATGATTTTTTTTGCCTTTGCGCATTTTTCTTCTCCCACACGTCTTAGCCGTTGGCAGACCGGCTCAAAGCAAGCGGTCGGCCGAGACGTGACACGTCGGAAATATGGCGTCCAACTCTTGCTGCATCGTCAAATTTGCGGCGAACTCGCGCTCCAGGGTGCGGAAATCCTCCATCGGTACATGGACGGCGGACAGCGGCTTGTTGGTTTCCCGGTCGTAAACCAGAAAGATGAGCTTGTCTTTGTCGCGATTGGAAAAATCAAGCAGGAGCTTGTGCTGGAATTTCGACAGCAGTTCCTCGCTGATATTCCGAAACAGCTGGTATTTGGCATATTCGATGAGTCGGTCGTCGTAGCCGAGGGAGTGCAGCTTGATTTTTTCAAGAAAGTCCGGGTAGGTGAACGTCAAGCGCACCTGCGGCCGTTCGAGGTTTTCCTGGCTGAACACCTCGGTAGCCATGCAATCCACCTCGTGTTCCAGCGCTTCGGTGTCGCCATCTTCAGGCGGTTCAAGCAGATAGACGATGAAGGAGGTCTGCCCGTCAAGATACACCAGCGACGTTTCGACCAGGAATTCGACCTTGCAGCCAGGGCAGGTCGCACGGTTCAGGGTGCCGGACATCAGCGCCGCCAAATGCTTATCCCCAGGACGCAACGACGACACGACCTCGACCGTAATTGCTTTCCCGCAGCGCGGGCATTCCACACGGCGTGTTGACGATGACTTGGTCTTAGGCATGGCGATTTCCTGAAATGCGGCCCGGCGGTGAACGTCATGGCACAGGGCGCCCTTGGGCTGGCATGTCATGCCCACAGGCTAATTCCGACATCTTCGGCTCAATCTTTGTCAGTCGATCAGCTTGATGCCTGCCTGTTCGGCTTTTTGGCGCAGGAGATTGAGCAAGATGTCGCATTTGTTGATGCGCAGGTCTCGGCGGGGGATGGTGCAGGCTCGCAGCACTTCGAAGATCGGCGGAATGCTGTTCAGGTCCGGAGCTTCATTGACTACTGGCTGGGTGTCGTGGTTGAGATGATACTGCATATCCAGTCGCGTCTGCCGCCGCAAGAGCATTTCCTGCGGCTGGTTCAGGCTCTTGCCGCCGAAAAACACGGCGAAAGCGACGCCAAGGGCAAAGATGTCAGTACCCTCGTCCAAGGTGTCCTTGCAGATTTGCTCCGGCGACAGATAGCCCGAGGTTCCGGTGATGGCGCGCGGCCGGTGCCCGCTGCGAACCGACACGCCAAAATCAATGAGCTTGACCTGGTCGCGAACCAGCATGAAATTCGAAGGCTTGATGTCGAGGTGAATCAGCTTTTTCTGGTGCATGAAGGCGACCGCCTGGACGGCGCGGTAGAACACATTGACCTTGTCGGTCAGGGTCAAGGTCCTGCTCAGAATCTTGTCGCCGAGGTCATGCCCGGTCAGGTATTCCATGATCAGGTCGTAGCCCAGTTCCAGGCCCATGCGGGTGATGCGGCGGAGTGCGTAGATATGCACGGTCGGGGTGTCGCCCTCGGAATAGAGCAGTTTCGACACATCGAATTCATTCTGGATGTGCCGCAGCTTGGTCCGGTAGGAGACTTTTTCCAGGCGTTCCTCCTGGTTCCTGGTGATAGCGTCTCCAAGCCACTTGTTGATGGAATTGCGCACCGCCTTGACACAGACCAGGTAGCCATTGCTGTTGGCACGGTAGAGGACGCTTTCGGCACCGCGAGCGATCATCTGTTCCAGCCGGTATTTCCCGAGCGTGACCTGCCCCCGGATGGTGTTGTGGGGCGGTGGAGTGATTTTGCGAAAGGCGGTGGGGGGCAACTCCTGCGTGTCTGTCGCCCCGGACGCCGCCTTCCGGGCTGGTTCCTTTTGCGACGGCTCATCCTGTTTTTCGGCCTGCTTGCCGGCGCCGTCGCGATTATCGCCGTCCGCAGGCGGCTTGCCCTGAGGCTGCGGTGTCGCTTTGGCTGCGGTGGCCTCAGCTGAGTCGTCCTCGGTCTCGCCCTCGGCCTTGCCAGTGCGTTTAGGGTCTTCGGCTTTGTTTAGGTTGATGTAGACGCGCTTTCTGCTTTCAGGAATCACCGGCGTGTCCGCGGCGTTCTTGTCGTCCACCGTCGGCGCGGCGGTTTCCGGCGTCCCTGGCTGGTCGGTTTCCGTCGACCGCGAAATATAGGTTCGGTTTTCTCGCGAGGGCAGGATCAGCTCTTCGTTTCCAGCTGTTTCCCGCTCCCCCGCTTGTCCCTTGTTATCGGTCATCGTCGCCACCATGTAAATTTATGCTTTGCGGGGCGCGTCATCGCCTTGACGTAGCGCCCGCGTTTGCCTTTTTCTTCGGCCAGCCAAGGCACCCTGCCCTGCCCTGCCCCGCGTCCGCCGACTTCGCCGTCCTTATAATTTCCCTAGCCGCCTAAGCGTTGCCAGCACCTCTTCGCCTTCCCCGCGCTGCTTGACGGCGCGGCGGGCTTCTTTCTCCAGGTTGACTTCCATTTTCTCCAGTTCAACCCACTGGTCAAGCGATTTTTTCACCTTGGCCTGGGCGTGGCCTTCGCTGATCCGGTTGAAATCGTCAACCAGCTCAGCAGGCTTGCGCGAGTACAGCAGCGACACTGTCACCAGGGGTTTCTGACGATCCGGGTTTTCCACCACGCTGTAGATCGGCGACACGTCTTTGCTGGCGAAATACTGCAAGATGTCATAGAACAGCGTCGGGTCGCCGCCTTTCGGCACCTCAAGGAGGAAAAGCGCTTCAATGGCTGCCTCAGGCTCAAGCAGATAAGGGTTGCTGCTGGCATCCAGCTGATCGCCGAACGGCTTCTTGGGGTCGTAGTCGAAATAGGTGAAATGGTTGAAATAGGGCTTGGACATGAACAGCGCGAAATCCTCGTGGTCGATATGCCCGTCCAAAAGCCGGTACTTGTCATTCTTCTCGGGAATTGCCAGGAACATGCGCAACGACTCAACCAGCTGCTGGTTGTAGTGTTCCTCGGACACTTTCTCCTCGAACTTCTTCTTGTTGCTGAACAGGAAGATGTTGCCGGTGTTGCCGCTGTCAATGGCAGCCGCCAAGGGCTCGGTCAGAAATTCGATGGTGTTGTTGACGAATTCGCTCGACTCCAGCTTGGCGTAGGGCAGGATCAGGCCGAAGCTGGTCTTGTCCGCCGTCGCAATGTCGTTGGCCTTGGTCAAGTCGTTGAGAATTCCCGTCGTGATGCCGTTCCCAGTTCCGCCGCCAGTCGAGCTGAAGACCATGTCGCCACGCGCCATGTCCAGCAGTTCGCGGCGGATTGACTGGTAGGCGTCATGCCCAATCTCGGGATTCATGCGAGAACCCTTGAACTGCCCACGGGCGGCGTGAACGCTGGCCAAGATGCGCCGCCCACCGCCAGGAACCTTGTTCAGCTCCGTCTCGGAAACGTTCACCAACACCGCGCCATTGTCCAGCTTCGCCGCAATCTTACTGCCTGCTCCGCCAATTCCGATTGTCATGTTTTCGCGTGCTCCTCTAGATAACCGGATGCCCGCGGGACAAAACGCCCGCTCAGCACCAGAGCTTCCAATGCCTTGGCGCCATACGTGGTTATGAATATGTTCTTGCGATTCCGCTCTTCTCGAATCTCAATAAAGCACAAGGCAGCCAAAGCCTCCACAATAGCCACCGCAGTCTGCTTCGTGCGAGTAATCCCTAGACGCTTCATGTCGTCAAAAGTATTCGTAATGTTGTAGCGACAGGCTAAATCCTCGCCCTGCGCAGCCCAGTACATAACTAGGAAATGAGCCTCGCCCAGACGCTGAGTCTGAAGCTCAAACAGCTTGTCGAAATCACCCGTTGTCAGCTCACGCCCCATCTGATTAACAAAACTCCACCAGCTCGGCTAAATCCAAATCCAAGGGTAAGAAAATCTTAGCCTACCAACCAAGAACGCCCGCCAAAGCGAAATACTGCAAAGGACACCTGTATAGCATACTACACTTTATATCACGCGCAAACGAAAACAAACAGGTTTTTCGATTTTTTGTGCGCCTCAAGATACTTTTTTTAAGGATAATAGTGAATCAAATCAATGGGATTTTTTACATAATGCGTTGCCTATAAAGATATTAGATAGAAAGAAAGAGACTTGCTAAGCCCATAATACATATACTTCACTACACTGTACTATAGTAAAGTGTAGTGTAGTGTAGTGTAGTGTAGTGTATTAAGCGTCGGGCTGCTTTGAGCTTTGGCGTGGACAGCGTGGGCGGCTGGTGCGTGTAGTGCTAATAGCACCCTCTTCTCGCCCTGTTCTCTCCTTTCGCCCCTTACGATCCAAATAAAGTCGTTTTTCAGTGCGTTATATTATTTCCGACTGGGAAGGCGAAGTGGACAGCGTCCCTGGTTCAACGGCTTCCAAGCGTCTGTTGATATGAAAAAAAATTGAAAAAGCGAAAAAAATCGGTGTCGCTGAAATGGTTTGGCTTGCGTATGGCGACTCGGGAATTATATTGGCAAGACCCTTAGCGGAGCATGCCCGGCCGCTTGCGGCGGCCAGCGTCATTCGCTTGGTGGGCAGGGGGCGACATAACAACTAGGTGAACGATGACCGAGGCTACAAATATATACGAGGACATTGTCGTGCGGGTGCTTGACGTCAAGCGCTACTATGGCTCGGGCGAGGCCGTGACCAAGGCATTGGACGGCATTTCCCTGGACATTTATCGCGGCGAATATCTATCGATCATGGGGCCGTCGGGTTCTGGCAAAAGCACCTTGTTCAACATGATTGGAGGGATTGACTCTCCGACCGAGGGCATGGTCTTCATGGATGAAATCGACTTGGCGCAGCTGGATTCCTTTGAACTGGCCTGGATGCGCTGCCACAAGATCGGCTATATTTTTCAGTCCTATAATATCCTGCCAGTGCTCACGGCGCTGGAGAATGTCACGCTGCCGATGATTTTCGCAGGCCTGAGCGCGGACGACGCCCGCACCAAAGCAGCCAAAATTCTGACTAAGGTCGGGCTGGGCGAACGGCTCTTCCACCGCCCCTTCGAGCTGTCCGGCGGGCAGCAGCAGCGCGTCGCCGTAGCCCGCGCCATTGCCAACGACCCGGTCATCATCCTGGCGGACGAGCCGACCGCTAACCTTGACGTCGACACCGGCAGGGAGATGATCGGCCTGCTCAAGGAGCTGTGCGAAAGAGACGGCGTGACCGTCATCGCCGCAACCCATGACATGAAGATGTTAGACGTTTCGGATCGCATCCTGTGGATTCGAGACGGGAAGGTCGACCGGCTTGAACGCCGGGAAGACCTGGAGATCAAAATCGGCCATATTGATGGCAATGTCCTGTAAAGCAAGCCTAAGGAGCAAGAGACTCAATGCCCGAGACCAATCCCATTGATCGCCGGCAAGCATTGCGCAGCATCCCAGCCATCTGCCCAGGCGTGACCTTCGCCGAAGAGCCAGACGGGCGACTGATGGTGATGGTGCCAGTCCAGCGCAGACGCGGATTTTTCGGGCGCTTCCAAGCACCGGTCACGACGAAACGGATTCGGCTGGACGAGATCGGTGCTTTTGTCATCGGGCAGATCAATGGGGAGCGCACGGTCGAAGAGATCGTGGACGCTTTTCTCGCCCGCTTTCGTAGCAACCGCCGGGAAGCAGAGCTGAGCCTGGCGGACTTCCTCAAATCGTGTGCGCAACGCAACATCATAGCCATCGGGATACGCTGAGCCGTGTTTTTCCACAAACCTCTACTGATCGCATTAGTGGCGGCAATCATGCCGCTGTTGCCGGCGGTGTCGGCAGCCGACTTCAACTTAGTTGCCGAATGGGAGGCGCTGTTTGGCGGGGTCGCCAGCCGGCTGCCTGGGTCGCCGGGGAACTTAGAGGTCGAAAAGCGGGTGGCGGCTCGCTTTGAGGCCAGCGGGCTGGAACATGGCGAGATGGTCTTCACGGCGCCGACCTTTGTCCCGGGTAAAGCCTCCATCACCCTTGACAGCGGGACAGCGTATCCGCTGATGACGCTCCATCCGACTCTGTTCCGGCCAGGAAATTTCAAGCAGAGGTCATTCAAGGCACAGCTGCGAGACGGAGGTCGCGGCGGCGAACAAGACCTCGGCCGGTTGAATGGCCAATCCCTGCGGGGAGCTATCATTCTGCTCGACTTTGACTGCGGCGATGAATGGCAGCGTTTCCTGCGCTTCGGAGCGATTGGATTCATCTTTATTGATGCCAGCAATGACTCGCATGCACAGGCCGCTGCTAAAATCTTCGGCACGGAAGTCGCTGTCCCGCGCTACCTGATCAGCGCAGAGCAGGGCGCGGCGCTCAGGCAGGCACTGGCGGAACAGACGATGACCGCCCAGATTGACGCCGAGCCATCCCGCTGGGAAAATCGAGACCTGCGCAACCTCTGGGCCATTGTCCCGGGAAGCGATGACCAGCTGACCGACGAAGTGATGCTGATCACAGCGCCGCTCGACAGCAACTGCGTCGTCCCAGAACTGGGGCAGGGCGCCCAGGACGGCGCCAATCTGCTCATGCTGATGCGTCTGTTTGACGAATTCCGCGCCAACCCGCCGGCCCGCACCGTCCTCTTCTGCGCCGTCAACGCCCACACCCAGAACTACCTCGGCGAACGCATCCTTGCCTGGAACCTGCTGGTGCCGCGCCTGACCGTGGAAAAAGCACTTGACGCCATCAACAACGACCTCCGCACCGAGGAGATGCTGCTCGGCCACTATAGCACCCTGAATCTCAACCCGCCGACCCAGGAAGACGAGGATTTCCTCATCCGCCTCCGCGACTTGGTCGACGCCAGCACCGGTAAGAATTTCTCGGTCAAGGAGCCGGTCGTCGACCTGGCGCGTCGCGAGGTCAACTCCCTCAAGGCCAAGCAGCTGCGCTTGAGCCGGGAGAACCTGGCGCCAGAGGTCTTGCAGGAGCGGACAGCGGCCATCGAGGAACGCCGGAGCCACTATGTCAATGTCCTGACGCTGTTCAACAAGGTTGGCGTCAGAACCGCGCTCCGAGACCTCAATGAAATGGAAGTCGACATTCTGCGCGGCTACATCAATGAAATCATCGACACCAGGACGGCCTGGGCAGAGAAGAACCGCCAGGAGATTGCCCGCAGCGGCGCCAACAACGCCATTCGCAACACCCTCGGGGTCAAGACCGTCAAGCTGGCGCTATGCCTGGAGCTGGCCTGGACCAACAACAGCCTCGGCCTGGCCGCCAATGACGTCAACGGGGTCGCCCGCTGGCAACATAAATTCGGCATGAACGTAGCCGCCTTGGTGGCCGGGCTGCCAGAATTGGTGGAAAACCGTTCCTCGATTCGTTTCGTTGACGGCATGACGCGCCAGGGCGGTCTGCCGGAAGGGCATTATTTCCCGAAAAGCTCGAACACGGTGACCGTGTTTCAAGCCGCCAATGGCCTGCCGACGTTTGCGCTGCGCAACGCCTTCAGCGACCACGGACGCCTGTTCACCACCGGCGACACCTTTGACAAGCTGAACCAGGAACGGGTGCGGGACTCAATCAGGTTGACGGCCAGCCTCGTCCACGCCCTCCTGGCTGACCCACTGGTCACCAGCCCCTCCGAACTGCCGCGTGCCACACCGCCTGCCAACATCTGGGCAGCGGCCTGGGGAGTGCAGGTCAAGGCGTTCAAATTCGATGACTTCTCCGCCTCGGTGCTGCCGCAGCTGCCAGTGCCTGGAACCATGCTGGTCCTGCATGACCCGCGTGACTTTGAGACGCCGCTGCGCTCCGGCAATGTGACGACCGGCTACCTGGCGCTGACGGACGCGCGCGCTACCACCTCGTTCCAGGCTGTCACCGCAGCGAACTTGCAGCCTAACGCATACCATTATGATCGCGATTTTACGAAGGTGCTGCACGTCATCGACGCCGGAGACGCGGAAAACAAGATGGCTTCGACGATTTACCGCGGCACCATGACCAAGACCCTGGCCTTGTTCCGCGGCATAGAGTACCCCATCTACACCCGCGACAACCCGGCCACCATCGCAGTCACGCCGATCACCGAGCATTCGTTCCTCGTCCTCAATGGAAGACTCAACAACGCACCTAAAAAATTCGGCTTGTCAGGCATTAGTTCGACGTTTTCAAAGAAGGCGTTTAACCGCATGAGCGGCCCGGCCTCCGTGTACATGGAGGAGGACGAGCCGTTGAAGCTGCTCACTTCAGAACGAATCCTGGCCTTGAATACTACGGACGACGATCCGGAAGGCGACGGCTTCATGCGCCCGAGCCAGCTGGGAAGCGACCTGTTCGCGACCGCCGTCGTCGACATGTCGCGCCTGAATCACAGCCGCATGGAGAAGCTGCGCGGCACTTCGGACGAGTTGGCGCGGATTTTCCTGGAGCGGGGAGACGAAGCGATCACGCAATTCAAGGACGCCCGGGAGAAGCTCGACTGGAGCGGGTACCTGCGCCATCTGCATTTGGCGGTGGGCGCCCAGCTGAAAGCCTATAAGCGCATGACCGACATCACCAACGACATGCTCAAGGCCGTCGTCTTCTACCTCGCCCTGATGCTCCCCTTCTGCTTTTTCGTCGAAAAGCTGCTTTTCAAGTTCAAGCGCATCGAGCAGGAGATGCTCGCCTTTGCCGGCATGTTCGTGCTGACCTTCCTCGTCTTCCGGAACATCCACCCGGCCTTCCGGGTGGCGCAGGCGCCAGAGGCGATTTTCATCGCCTTTGTCATGGGCGGCCTAGGCGCCTTCGTCATTAAGATTCTGCATGGACGGTTCGAGGGAGAAATGCAGCTGCTGTTCCGAGCCCAGGAGGCATTTGACAGCGGCTCAGCCGGCTTCTCGACCGTCGGTCAGTCAGCCATGCTGATCGGGGTCAACAACATGAAGCGTCGGCGCATCCGCACGGCTCTCACCACCGCCACCGTCGTGCTGGTCACCTTCACTATGCTGGCTTTCACCAGCATCTCAAAGAAACTCAGCCCGACTATCATCACCCGTTCCCAGAAGGCGCCCTACACCGGCCTGATGTACCACTGGCCTGGCAACGCCCGCATGGACGAGGCGACGCTGCGCACCTTCCAGGAAATCTTCGCTGGCCGGGCCGAACTCTGCGTCCGTCGCTGGCTCTTGCCGCCGAAAGTCGCGGATGGCGAGCTGCCATTCAAAATCGCCACTGCCGACGGCAAGACCGCCAACATCGACGCATTTCTCGGCCTGCCGCCGCATGACGACGGCTTTGCCAATCGCATTCCGCTCTCGGCCGGCCGGTTCTTCATAGATGACGATGCCGACGAGGCCATCATCACCCAGAGCCTGGCCAAGGCGCTCAATCTTTCGGCAGAAAACCTCGGCGAGCCGCTCACGTACGAGGGTCGCCCGTACCAAATCGTCGGCATCCTTGATGACGCCCAGTTCTTGCAGCTGAAGGACATCAACCAACGCCCCATCATTCCGATCAAGGCGCTGTTGCAGCAGGCGTCAGGAGAACAGGACCTGGCTGCCATGGCCGCTGGGGACGAGGAGTCTGACACCGGCATCTTCTACACGGACCTGTCTGCGCTGGTGCTGCTGCCCTCAGGCGCCTGCCGGCAGATCGGCGGCCAGCCGTACAGCCTGTCCGTAAAGCTGCATGACAAGGCCGGAGTCTGGCCGGTCGTCGACGAACTCTTGACGATCACGAACGCGAGCAAATTCTACCTTTCGAGCACCGAGCCGTTTTTCATCGGCGAGTCGGCCAAGCGCTCCACCAGTCCCGGGGTCTACTACATTGGCGAGGGCTACCGCACCTCGATCGGCGGCCTGGCCTTCCTGCTGATTCCGCTGCTCATCTCCAGCACCATCATCCTCAACACGATGCTCGGCTCGGTGTTCGAGCGCAAGGCCGAAATCGCCATCTACAACGCCGTCGGCCTCAATCCGACGCACATCGGCATGTTCTTCCTGGCGGAGGCATTCGTCTACAGCGTCATCGGCTCAGTCGGCGGCTATCTCATCGGGCAGATGACAAGCATCTTCCTGACCAGAACCGGCCTGATTACGGACATCAACCTCAATTTCTCCTCGCTGAGCGTCGTCTACGTCATTCTCTTCACGGTCGGCGTAGTCTTGTTGTCGACGATCTATCCCTCCATGGTGGCGACGCGCGCCGCGGTGCCCTCCGGCAAGCGCAAATGGTCGCTGCCGCCGCATGACGGCAAGGAGATGCATGTCGTCTTCCCGTTCATCTACCAGCCTCGGCTCATCTATGGCATCAACGGCTATTTGGCCGACTATTTCAGCCGCTACACCGAGGCCTCTTTCGGCGATTTGATCGCCAACTGCACCAGCTGCGTCAAGGAGGCTGACGCGCAGGGACGCGAGGTGCTCAAGGTCACCTACGACGTCGCCTTGGCGCCTTTTGACCTCGGCGTAACCCAGAAACTCCTGTTCACCATCGCCTACGAAGACCGTGTGCAGGCGTATCGCCTGGTTCTGCTCAACACCCGGATGTCTGGCCAGGATTCCAACTGGACGGCGACCAACCAGCCGTTCCTGGAGAAGCTGCGCACCTACCTGCTGCACTGGCGCAACCTCAGCCCAGCCGAGTATGCCGACTTCAACCGCAAAGGCGAGGAGCTGTTTGCGCGGAACGCACAACCGCCGACCTCTCCCGGCGTCACGAATAACCCACCCTCTTGCTGACGACACATCATGGCACGCTACACACAAGACAAAGAACTCGAACAATATCGCCGCTTGATGGAGCCGCCCGAGCATTTCGAGGACGGCTTCACCTGGAAGACCGTTGTCGGCGCAGTATTCCTGGGAATGTTGATCATGCCTGGGAGCATGTACCTGTCGCTGGTGGTCGGCCCAGAAGCCAACATGGACACGGCCGCCCGCTGGGTGACGATCATCCTGTTCGCGGAAATCGCTCGGCGCTCCTTCAAGGAATTGAAGATGCAGGAAATCTACATCTTCTACTACATGGCGGGGTTGGCCATGGCCTCGCCATTCCAGGGGCTGCTCTGGAACCAGTACTTAGTGCAGTCCGACTACGCCAACGCCATGGGCGTAGCGCAGGAAATCCCCTCCTGGTGGGCGCCGGCGGCGGACGTCATCCGGGAGCAGGGACATACCTTCTTCACCAAGGCGTGGCTGGCGCCGATCATGCTCATCATCGTCGGACTCCTAGTCAGCCGCCTAGACCAGTACGGGTTCGGCTACGTCCTGTACCGGATCACCAACGACGTCGAGGAGCTGCCATTCCCGATGGCGCCCGTGGCAGCGGCCGGAATCACGGCCCTGGCCCAGACCAAGGACAACATGGAGCGATGGCGTTGGCGGTGCTTCTCAATCGGCGCTGTCCTCGGGCTGTCCTTTGGGGTATTCTACATTGCGGTGCCAGCGATTAGCGGAGCGCTGCTGGACAAGCCGATTCAGCCGCTGCCAATTCCCTGGGTCGACTTTACGCCGGCAGTGTCGAAATTCCTGCCGGCGGCGCCGATGAACATCAGCTTCAACATCCTGTGGTTCTTCCAGGGCATGGTGCTGCCGTTCTGGGCCATCATCGGAGGCGCCATCGGCGTCGTCTGCGTACTCACCCTCAATCCCATTCTCTACCATAAGGGCATCCTGTCCCATTGGGACCCGCAGATGGACGTCATCAACACGCTGTACAGCAACAACGTCGACTTCTACCTGTCCTTCTCACTCGGGCTGACGCTCGCCATCACCACCGTCAGCCTGGCCAAGATTTTCACGCCAGCGATTCGGGCCTGGCGAGCAAAGCGGGGCAACGCCACGGCCCTGTCCGGCAAGGCCATTGGCGAAAAACGTGTCTCCGCATGGCGGCGACTGCTCATCAATGACCCGCGCCGAGGCGACTTCTCGGTTTTCATCGCCCTTGGCATCTACATTTTCAGCAATACGTTCTGGATCAGCCTGTCCTGCTGGTTGATCGAGGGCTTTCCATGGCAGTTCTTCGTGTTCTACGCCTTGGTGCTGACGCCGCTTCTATCGTACGCGACCGCAAAGCTGGAGGGGCTATGCGGCCAAGCGCTAAGCATTCCCTACATCAAGGAGGCCACGTATATCCTAAGCGGCTACAAGGGCGTTAAAATCTGGTTTGCGCCAGTGCCGATTCCAAACTACGGCGTGGCGACCGTCAACTTCCGGGTACTGGAGCTGACCGGAACCAAGATTGTCAGCCAGATCAAGACCCAGCTGGTGACGGTGCCGATCATCATCATCGCGTCAATCGTGTTTTCCCAACTGCTGTGGAACATGGCGGAAGTGCCCTCGGCCGCATATCCATACGCCCAGAAGATGTGGGACCTGAGCGCCAAGAACTTGTGCCTGACGTACAGTTCAACGATGGAGGGAGGCTCCATGTTCATGGAAGCCTTGCGGCTCAAGTACGTCTTGGCCGGGATGGGCACCGGGGTGATTTCGTTCACGGTGCTGTCCATGCTCGGCCTGCCTACTCTGCTGGTCTTTGGCGTCGTCCGCGGCCTGGGCCAGTCGACGCCGTCCGGCATTGTCCTGGAACTCGTCGGCGCCCTGGTCGGCAGGTACTATTTCCGCAAGCGCTTTGGCGACCAGTGGATGAAATATACGCCGATCCTCTTGGCCGGTTTCTCCTGCGGCATGGGACTCATCGGCATGGTCTCGGTCGCCTTCACCATCCTCAACAAGATGATGGCGCCCCTCATCTTCTGAATACCGCTCCGCCACACCCGCCCATCCCGAACACTAAATTATTCCGTCGCCAGCCATCATCCATGAAAAAATCTGACAACATTACTATTCGGTCCCTAGTCCTGGGCGCCCTGTTCTCAGGGGCGTTCGCGCTGCTGACCGTCATCCTGGAAAACCGCTACAGCATGCTGCCGACGGCGAACCAGCTGCCGCTGTTCCCCTTTGTGATGCTGGCGCTGTTCGTCCTGCTGTTGAATCCACTTCTCCGGCTCCTGCGCTTTATCCGGCCATTGTCGCGGCCGGAGATGCTGATCATCTTCGTCATGTGCATGGTCTCCGCAGGCATCTCGACCTTCGGCCTGACCGGCCAGCTGATTCCCATTGTCGGCGGCCTGTACAACCAGCACTGGAACAATGACCAGACAGAGTGGAACCGCTATGTCGACCCATACCTGAACGACAATTTCTTCATCGCTGAACCAGGCATCCAAAAGGCCGCCCAGGCGTATGCCGAGGCATTTCGCGACTTGAACGACATCCAGGCGCAGATCAAGACCATCGCGGCCTCGGAACGCGGCGCATGGCAGGAATCCGTCGACGCCCAGGCCGCCGTCGTCCAGGAAAAGCGAGAAGCACTGCGCGAACTGGAAAAACTGGCTTTCGCCAAAGTCCAGGTGTACCGCCGCGGACTGCCGCGGGACAAACGCGCTTTCCCAGGCGTGATGTTCACCAGCGACGACGACGCCAGCAGCTATTTCAGGCGCCTCGCCCGACTCCGCCGAGGCCGCCAAGTCGCCCGTATCCTGCGGACGGCGCCAGCAGCGGGCGACGCCGCGCCGCCGACCCTCCAGGCCGCAGCGGCGCTGCTGGGACCCTCGGCTGCCGCTGGCACGGTCGAGGAGCAGCTCGCAGTCCTGGCCGGGATTGGGGAAAGCCTGGCCGCAGAAGTCAACCATATTGACGGCGAACTGATCGCCCGCTACCAGGATAAGCGCAGCGCACCCCAGATGGAAATCCGCCGGATGGAAAAGGATATCGAGAAGATGAACCACCGGCGGATGAAGATCAATAAGGAACAGACTAAGAACGCCAAGGAGCAGGAGCGCGTCCGCAGCGAAATCGAGATTTGCGGCCGGGTTGCAGAGGCGAAGACGGCGATTGAGCAGTTGGCGACGGCTTGGCCAGGGCTGGATGACGGCGCCAGGCAGACCGGCGTCGAGACTATCCTGGCGACTTTTCCGTCCTTTGACGCCTCTTTAGCGCGGTACTTTGTCGGCGATGTGCCCTGGTCGCACTGGGCGCGGCCGCTTGGACACTGGAGCGTTCTGATCAGTCTTACCTACATCATCCTGCTGTGCTTCAATGTCCTGATCTTCCGGCAGTGGGCCTATCACGAGAAGCTGATTTTCCCGCTGGCCGAGCTGCCGGAGATCATGACTGGGCTGGAAAGCGGCAAGGCCGACCCTGGCCTGATTCCACCGCTGTTCAAGAACGGCCTGTTCTGGGTCGGCTTCGCCATCGCGGGGGGGGTAATGGGCTGGAATCTGCTCTGCTACACCGGGGTGATGCCAGGGCTGAAGCCGCTTGACTTGATTAATTCGTGGACGCCGTTCATCCGGAACAGCATGTTCAAGGGCCTGCTTTACGGCGGTCGCTCGACTATTTTCTTCACGATGATCGGGGTGGCCTTCCTGATTCCGCAAAAAGTCTCGTTCTCGCTGTGGTTTTTCCATGTCCTGTACATGATTACGCTGCTGATCCTGGTCGCACTCGGCTTCGGCCAGAATGAGTCGTCATTTCCGACTGAATGGTGGTACACCCTTAATTTCCGCTCCGCTGCCGGCGCTGGCGCCATGCTGGTGTTCGCCTCCTTGGTGCTCTGGAAATGCCGCGACATGCTGCTGTGCGCTATTCGACCAAGCAAGCTCGAAAACGTCAGTCCAGACGAAAAGCGCGAGCTGCGCGTCTCCTCGGCGGTGTTCCTGCTTGGCTCCGCAGCCCTGGTTCTCGCTCTCTGGGGACTGATGCACATCAATTTCTTCTATGCGGCCTTCGGGTATGCCATTATCCTGGTCACCACCATCGGCCTGATACGAGCCGTGGCAGAAGGCGGCATCCCGGGCTTCCAGGCCCACGCCAGCCCGTTCCACTACATCCGCAACTTGTTCGGGTTTGACAAGTCGTTTACAGCGCCACACTTCGTGGCACCGCTGATGGTCTTCTACTCGATTCTGTTTCTTGACATCAAGACGTTCATCGCACCAGCCATGGCGAATGCGCTGAAAATTCGCGATGACCTGCGTCTGTCCAGGCTGCGCTATCACCTTGGCATCGTCATCGGCATTGCCATAGCCGTGGTCGTGGCACTGTCCGTGGCGATTATGCTCAGCTATGACATCGGAGCGGACGCTATGCAGGGCTGGTTCTATACCTCCTTCCCTAAGTCGACTTTCGCCCGGATCGGCGATATGGCCAAAGTCCCGCCAACGGCCACGGCGATGGGGCGCGGATGGCTGATTGCCGGAGCCATCATCATGGCGCTGCTGCTGTACTTCCGTCAGACAATGTTCTGGCTGCCGCACCCGATCGGCATGATCATGCTGATCAACCCGCTGATGCGCGCCTATTGGTTCTCGCTGATGCTTGGCTGGCTGGCCAAAGCCCTGGTCACCAAGTATGCCAATAAAGAAACCTACACTAAAGTGCGGGGCCTGTTCATTGGCCTCATCCTTGGAGAATTCTTCATCGTCGCCCTGGCGATGATCCTGTCCCTGGTCATGCAGAAGAACCTGGGCATCACTCTGAACGTGCAGTAAAACCGGCGACCGGTCGGCGATGCGCAACGCCGACGCAGCGCCAGCAACGTATTTGGACCAATTTTATGACGACCACCACGCAGACACCAGCGGCCGCAGCGCCGCCGATTATTCCCGAGCAGCGTCACGTCACTTGGGCGGTGACCCTGCAAGTGAGCTGGGCCGGCATTAAGCGGCGCTTTTTCCGTTCCCTCATCACTATGTCGGGAGTCGTCCTGGCGATTGCGTTCCTGACCTACATGCAGGTCATGAACGACATCGTCAAAAGCCTGATCCTGGCCAATGACGTGGTCCTGAATGCTATGCTGCAGAAAGCTGGCGTTGACATCTATGCGGCAGACTCCAGCGACCGGATGATGATCCTGCTGATCATCCTGTCGCTGATGGCCTGCCTGGTCGGCATTATCAATTCCATGCTGATGAGCGTCACCGAGCGAATCAAGGAAATCGGCACCCTGAAATGCTTGGGCGCACTGGATGGCTTCATCATCCGGTCGTACTTCATCGAATCCTCGCTGCAAGGCGTGGCCGGAACCGTGCTCGGGTGCATTCTCGGGCTGATCGTCGCCTTGGCGGCTGCCACCTCCAATTACCACGGCTATGTGATGAAGTGCTTTCCCTGGCTGAGCGCGGCTGGCTCGCTGGTCATTTCCCTGCTCATCGGCACGCTTCTGTCGGTGGTCGCCGCCATCCTGCCGGCTTACTTGGCCGCCAAAAAACAGCCCGTTGACGCGATGAGGGTAGAAGAATGAGCATTTCCGAGGACATCATCATCAAGGCCAGCGGCGTCACCAAAGTCTACCAGCTGGGGGCAGAAGCCGTACACGCACTGCGCGGCATCAGCCTTGAGGTGCGGCGCGGCGAATACCTGTCGATTCTCGGCCCTTCAGGCTCCGGCAAGTCGACCTTCTTCAACATGGTCGGCGGCCTGGACCGGCCGACCGAGGGCAATGTCGTGGTTGACGGCTATTGCCTGCAAGAACTCAACCAGAAGCAACTGGCCTGGGTGCGCTGCCACAAGATGGGCTACATCTTCCAGTCCTTCAACCTCATCCAGACCATGACCGCCCTGGAGAACGTCTCTATGCCGCGCATTTTCGCGGGCGAGACGCCGGCCCAGGCTCGTGAGGCCGCAGCGGAAATTCTCACCGTCGTCGGCCTCGGCCACCGCCTCACTCACCTGCCAAGCCAAGTCTCCGGCGGCCAGCAACAGCGCATCGCCATCGCCCGCGCCCTAGTCAACCGGCCCAGCATCATCCTGGCTGACGAACCGACCGGCAACCTTGACCTGAGAACAGGCGAGGAAATCATCCATTTGCTTGGCGAGATGAAGGAAAAATTCGGCATCACGGTCATCACCGCCACCCATGACATGAAAATGCTGAGCGCGTCGGACACGGTCGTCTGGATCAAGGACGGCCGCGCTGACCGCGTCGCCCGAAAAGGCGAATTCGAAGTCTCTATTGGCACCATCGACGGCAAGACCCTGGCCTAGGCAATATCGCCGAATCCCGGGAAAACCGAAAAAGAGAGGAGGGCGGAACATCATGCGGACATGGATTCTGCTATGTGCAGGCGTCCTGGCGCTGCTTCTCGGCAGTGGCTGCCGAACCACAGTGCGCCCGCCAGCACGCCCGGTGGCCAATCTTTTTCCCACCTTGATGCCCATGTCTAGTTTGCAGTCGTTCCAGCCGCGCCCCGCGACTTCGGAGCAGGTCGCCGCGCTTCTCGCCCGAACCGGATGCTTGGAACTCTTGCAGAAGGGCGGCATGCTCGACACGGAATTGAGCGTTTTGGCTCGCGGCATCGAAAGGCGTGGCTATGCTGAAATCGACGCTCACCGCGCCCGCACACCATTGCTTTGGCTCATCGTCGCCAGCCCCGGGCCGGAGACCTGGATAATCGCCGCTAGCTTCCCAGACTATCCGCCTGACCAGTGCCGAGCCGGGCTTTCCGACCAGGGAGAACCGACAGGGAAAACGCGGCTGAGCGTCAACCCAGACCAGCCGCCAGCCCCATTCTGGACCAGCACCCAAGGCGGCGTTCGCACAGAACTCTTTCGCATCCTTGCCGACGATGGCAAAAACGACCGCTGGCAAATGCGCTGGCAAATGCCAGACCAGATGAATTGAAGCCAGGGCAGGGCAGGGCAGGGCAGCATGACGTTCCCGCAGCCATCTGATGACACGTTGGCTCGCCTGACCGTCCACAATCGCCGCTGGAGTGCCAGGATGGCGATTTGGCGGCGCTATGCGCGTCCCCCGTGGTGGGGCGAGGGTCTGGTCGTTTCGCCGCGCCTGCGGGCTTTCTATGAGGCTTGTCTGCCGGCTGCGTTGTTCTATGCCGATTTGCATTGCCTGGGCACTCATTTCTTGCCCTCGCCATCGTGGTTTCCTGCTGGTTTTTGCGTTTCCCAGTATCACACGGCACCGTCTGTTGGCCTGTCGTCGCCGCCATCTCTGCCAGATTTCTGGGCTGTGCTGCCTCACGTCTTTTCGGGCCGGGTGACTTTTGCGGCAACAGAGCTTCTGGCTCTTTACTGCGCTTTGGCCGATTTGCCGCGTTTTGGCACCGACTCAAGTCGCTACCCGGATCAGCTGTCGCGCCTCGCCGATTATTTCCGTCAATGGCCTCTTGGCGACCAGCCGATGCGGTTGCTGGACATCGGTTGCGGGGTCGGCCTCAACACGCTGGAGATTGCGGCGCTGGGGGTGGAGCGGCTCGGTTCTGGTCTGAGCATATTGGGGGTGACGCCAGAGCCGCTGGAGGTATGGATGGCGGAGAATCGGCGCTTGCCGCACGATCCAGTCCGTGAACTCAGGCTGCGCCGATATCCCCCTGAATTGCCTGCCCGTTTCCGAGCCGAACGCTTCCAGGAACTGAGCGGCGAAGAGGCGTTTGACGTCATCGTCTGCAATGGCCTGGCAGGAGGGCGATTCCTGCACGAATGCCAGGATATTGCTCGATTCTTGGAAAATTGCTGCCGATGCTTGCGTCCTGGCGGGACGATTTTTCTGGCGAATCATTTCCATGACGGTTGTCGTTCTGCGTGCCAGCGCCTGCTCGCAGAAGCTGCCCAGCGCGGTTTCCAGATCAGCGGCGACTGGCAGGATGCGTGCCTGCAAAGAATGTAACTTGAACAGCAAGGCAAAAGGCCAGGGGCGTCGCATTGCGCCATTAATGTCCACTTCCGTCCATTGTCCACTGTCCACTAAAGTCCACTTCCGTCCACAGTCCATCGTCTACTGAAGTCCACTAATGTCCACTTCCGTCCATTGTCCACTGTCCACTAAAGTGTCTTACCCTGGGCTCCTGACGCAGCTGCTTGCCGGAACTCTGAGTATCAATCGGTGGCCAATTAACCATCCCGCGAGTCCTGAAAAGGCATATCATACCAGTTCACGGCAACGCCCTGGGACTAAAGCGGAAATCATGGAAAGCTCATACCTTGCGTGCTATCAAAATCACGCTCAAGCACAAAATGCCTATGATTCTGCTCAAAACCACTTGAAAAAGGGCGTGCAACAGCCTATTTTTTTGCGGGTTCCAGAAATCAAGCCCCCCCACCCTGAGGGGGCCTCCATCCTATTGCCGCGCGCGAGGAAGCCAAGGTCGGCGGCAAGAATGAACATGAGCCTGTAGGAAAAGGCATTTCCGTCGGCCTCCAACCAGGAAAGACTAAGTCATGTACCGTAATTTTTCCTTTTGCCTGCTTGTCACGATTCTCCTCCCGGCAGCCTCGGCGGTGCCGCCCGCAGTTCGTATTGTCTATGGCGATCCGACTGACATATCCCCTTGGCGGACTTTTCGCGAACAGGTCGCACATCCGGCTGGCTTGCTCAAGCCGGCGGACCTTGAACGGGCCCGGCGCAATATCGCCGCCTATCCCTGGGCAGCAAAGTACGCTGAATCCGTCCGGAATAGCGCTGACCAAGCCCTCGTCAGGTTGGCCGCCCCTGACTTCCTCACCCGCATGGTCGAAATCACCACCGTCGGCTGCCATAGCCCATGCCCGGCCTGCCGGGACAAGGGCCTGCGCTGGCTACCTCACAATGTCTGGAAATGGACAGTCGAAAATCCAGACCAAATCATCTGCCAGCAGTGCAACACCGTCTTCCCTAATCCGGACTACCCGGAAACCATCGTGCTCACCAGCACCTGGGACCCGCGCCAGGTCTTCCGGTTTGTCGAAGGGCCGACTTTCCATTGCTTCGGCTACCAGCATTGCCGGGCCAATCCGGCTGGCATCATCCGCGCCCGCAAGCTCAGCTATGTTATCGGCATGGTGGAGCCGCTGTCCACTGCATACGCGCTGCACCAGAACCCCGAGTACGCCGCCGGAGCGCGCGCTATCCTGCTTCGTCTGGCTGAGGTCGTCCCAACCTACCTGGTGCGGGCCGGCTGCCCCTATAACGAATACGCCGACTGCGACCCGCGGGAGGCCGCCCGTGATGTCAACAATCTGCCGACCGACGAACTGGTCGTGCCCCCCAATGTCCCGGACCGCAAGCTCTGGACCGGCTACTGGTCAGCCGGTCGCCTAGGCACACCCGGCATGGACGGCACGGTCGCCGTCACCCTGGCCAATGCATACGACCTGACCTGCACCGCCCGCCATGCCGACGGCACGTCCGTCTATTCTGCCGAAGACCGCCTCCGCATTGAAAAGGACGTCCTCCTGGAAGCAGCCTACCTGGCCCTTGGCGACACCGCGATCAACAACAAGTCGGTCGGCAATCGCGCTGGCGCCGCCATCGTCGGCCTGGTCACTGGCCATCCGCTCATGGTTCGCTTCGGCCTGGACGGCTTTGTGAAAACCGTGGACGAATGGTTCCTGCAGGACGGCGGCACCTCGGAATCGGCGGCCTACGCCATGATGACCATGAGCTGCATCGCGCCGTTCGCCTACGCCTTCCGCTCCTACACCGAGCCGGACGGCTTCACGCCGCCCGACCAGGCGCCCCGCCTGATCGACTTCAACGTCTGCCGCGACACCGAATACGGCGCTGCCTGGCAGGCGCTGATCTGGACCATGCAGGGCAACCTCCGTTTCCCGCCCCTGGCAGACAGCTATGTCACCACCGGCATTTCCGCCACCTACGCCGAATTGATCGCCCTCTGCTACCCAACTCCAGAACACTTCGCCTTGGTCAAGGCCAGGTCCGGCGACAATCCGACCGGTTGGGCAGCACGCTCAGCGCTCTTCTACCGTGAGCCAGCCGCCCCCGCAACTGACGACGCCCCAGTAGTCCAAGTGACGCTCCCAGATATGGTGTTCCCGTTCCTGTCCCAAGGTCTCCTCCGCCTGGGCGAATCTGGTCGGGACGG
>MWEG01000046.1 GCA_002070945.1 Lentisphaerae bacterium ADurb.Bin082 | reverse complement strand
GCTGAACTTGAACAAGGTGGCAGCGATGGTATCTTGCCGTCAGGTCACTTGAAAGGAGGAAACGGTACTGTCAAGCTTGGAGTTTCCATGCCAAAGGTCTCGAAACTGAAGTCGATCACAAGGTTCGGGAAACGTTTTTTAAGCTCATTTCTGCAATGCATCATCGAAGCATACTGTTCGAGAACAGAGTCGGACAAGTCACGATGATATTCGTGAGTAGTCGCTGAACAGCCGTATGGAATCCCGCCGTAAGGGCTTAAAATCGAGCTGAAGTCAAGTTTGAAATAATCCACATTATACTGTTTTGCCAGCCGGCTGAGTTTCTCGACGAGAAAATCTCGATGTTTTGAAGCCAGGCAACGACAGGTAATCTTCGCGCCCCAATTCTTGCTGGCGCCATCTGAAGTCAGGGCGTTGTCCTCGGGGCGCGTGCCGATAGCGCCGTAGTCATTGCCGATGTTGAACCATAATCCGAACTTCATGCCGTTGGCCCGAACGTGTTCAGAGATGATTTCCAGGCCATTCGGGAATTTCTCCAGGTCGACTTGCCAGTTGCCATCGGTAAACCAACCGTCATCCACCACAAACCAGCTAAAGCCAAGGGCGGCAGCGTGGTTGACGAGACCAAGCAGAAGCTCCTCGTTGATGTTTTTCAGAAACGGCAGCCAAGTGCAGTACATGACTCCGCCATTATCAGGACAGACCGGCAGGGAGCGCCGAACCAGCTCCCGGAAACCGTTAAGGTTGGCGGGATCATCCTTGGCGCCCCCATACAGGTAGATATATGCTTTGTCAGTAGTAAAGCTTTCGTTGGCTTTGAGATATTTGTTGAAATAGGCGCTGCTCATACTGTAGCCGCAGGAAATTCCGCTGGCCCAATGCGGATAAACCATGTAATATCGCAAAGGCCCAGGAGCGCTGTTGCCCACAAACATCCCTTCGTCAAGCTTAAAGTTGTGGAGTTGGATTATATCCTCGTCGCCGCAAGCGGCAAAATTAGGCGATGCAAGCACAGTTCCCTGCTTTTTATAAAATTCCGCATCGGCGAATTGACCGGGACAGGTGTTGAGCATTTCAAAGAAGAGGCGGCTGATATGCAGTTCGCCTTTCAGGCATTCAAATTTCATCCATTTTATACAGCCGGGCAAGTCGGGATATATCTGAAAATACAGTTTTATGCGAGCGTCCACTTGGGGGCAAAGAAAGCATAATTCGAGGATTTCACTGCCTGAATTTTCACGAATAATCTGGTAATCCGAAAAAACAAGAGATTTTTTGTATTCGACCTTGTTTCCATCGAGAATATGAATTTCTGGCTTATTGAAGCTGGTGATAGTTCGCGCATTTAAGGCGACCTGAAAATCAGTTGCATCCGGGCGCTTTTCATATTCACGTCCATTTTTTTTATTTAGAACAGAGACTGTTCTCAGGCCGGCTTCATCCAACAGCAGCTCGCGCAAAAAAAGGTCGTTTTCTATTCTAAATCTATTATCTTTTACGCTGATCATTTCGGTTTCCTTTTTTGGGTTTGGCATTCTGGGGCGCCCCTGAAAGACACGATGGTTAGATTGGAGAGAGTTTTCTCCAGGCTTGAAACTTATATTATAGAAATGTTAAATTATTACAAGTATCTGGATTTCTTTCCGGTCTTCTAGCTGAACTTTGGTAATCGCAAGGACAAGGCAACCCGACAAGTCCAGCGTTCCTGCCTAAAATGACTCTGTTTTTTTGAAAACTCCGGAAGCACCCCAAAAAACAGAGCTGAAATCCTTCAAGTTGCATTTGCAAAAAATGACGACACCGATAACTTATTGTTGTGTCCGTATCCGCGAGTGGAATTATGTTATTTTGACGGTATCACAATATACCGCACGCCAACAAATTATCAACTATATTCTGCTGTTTTCAGGAGTAGCGCTGCACTGATGCAGGAAACTTGTGACACTACTGCAATAGTTGACTGCCCAACCAACTCAAATGTAAAAGGAGAAATCAATGGACAAGCTTCAAGAAAATCTTGCCAGGCACATGACGGAATTTTGTCTGCGAATCGGCACGCGGCACGTCGGCGCTACCGGGGAAGCCGCCGCCGCGAATTACATTGAACAGACCTTTCGTGAATACGGCTATCCGACTTTTCGGGAAAGCTATCCTGTCACAGGCTGGAATTTCGAGTCGTTTGAATTTTACAATGTGACTCGGAAACGCTCGGTTCCCGCAGCAACCGCATGCTTCTTCTCGAATTCCGTGGAAGTCGAGGGAAAACTGCTGTGGCTGAAACGCAAAGATTTGGAACACTTGACGGAATGTTCCGCATCAGGCCGAATCTGTATGCTGGAATGCTGGGGCGGAGGAGTCCGAACCCAGAATTCAATCGCGGAGAAGCTGGATTCCCTCGGCGCGGCAGCGGCGATTTTCATCAGCGATGGTGCTTACACGGCTTTGGCGCCGAACACCAAGATACAGAGGTCTCCGTTTTTGAAGCAACTTGGAACCCTTGCGGTAGCGGAAGAAGGCGCCTACGACCTGGCATCGCATAAAGACGATCTGTACCGCATCGTCATCAAGGCAAAATGCTTCCCGCATACTTCCTGCAACATCATCGCCCGCAGTGACGGAACCGGCGGAAAAGTCGTGCTGGGCGCTCATTATGATACGGCGCCGCTGATTCAGGGAGCATACGACAACGCATCAGGGGTAGCGATAATTCTTGAAATAGCACGCCTGCTGAAGAACAGAAAACCAGGAGTTACTCTTGATTTCGTGGCATTCGGGGCGGAGGAATATGTCACTGACAAGTTAAACCTGGGAAGCGGAGACTATTTGGAGCGGCATGGAAATGATGATTTGCGCTGGTACGTGAATTTCGACGGATTCGGCCTGCTGATCGGAGAACCCTACATCAAAATCAGTTATCCGGGCTATCCGGAAAAAACGGCGGGACTTCAACCGGTCGGAATTCCGATGTCATACGCTGGGGCGAACGGTGATGGCTTGGTATTCTATCTTGCCGGGATTCCGACCATCGCTTATTGTGACAGCTCACCGTTCAACCAGCTTCATACGGCCAAGGATTCTCTCGACATAATCGATTATGAAAAAATGGCCTTCGGTGTCCTGGATGCCGTCGAACTCTTCAAACAGATAGAGAAGCTCTAAGGAGCATTCGAGCCTCGGAATAATTTGATTTATCGACGGCTGCGCTTTCAGCGGAGAACTTTAAACGCAACGACTGAATTCCAGTCATTGGCGGAATTGCCTTTGCCGATGAAGCGCAGTTGCCTACAGGTCACCGGAGCCGCGAAACGATATTCTTCAAAGGCCGTGGTTTTCCCTGAACTTTGCCCGGAAAACACGTTTTCCCATTGTACGCCATCCCGGGAACACTCAATGGCAAAGGACGACGCCCGCGTATCGCCAACATGCCACCGAATAGCGACTCCCTGCACCTGCGTCTCTTCCGCCAACATCGCCACAAATGCGGCCGACCGACCCTGGGCAGCCCAGTAGGACGTCTTGGCCGGGTCGTCATCCAGGATGCCAAACAGCTGGTTGGGGTTGCTACTGTCCTTTGAAAAGAGCCAAAGCATGCCGTGCTCGCGTTTTTCCGGCGGCGAAAAAAACAGCACGTTGCTCAGCGGGTCCCGGTGGCAGCGCCGGTCTTCCAAAAATGCCAGCGCTGCCACGGGAAACAACCAGCCGTCGTCACGGGAAGGCGGCGACAGCACCCCAGCTAGACACGTGCCGTCAATGACGAGGTCCGGTGATTTCTCCGACAGGACGATGTCATGCCCGCCCAGGGTGAAGGCAAAGCGTCCGTCTTTTTCGACTGCTGCCACCCCACGCTGGCGCAAAAATTGCTGCAATGGCACCAGAAACTCTCGGTCCTTCTTCACCGCCTTGACGTCGTCCAGCACCTTGCCCTCCAACTCAATCGTGCCCGGCATCAGTCGCGGCGCAGATGCGGTCGGCAGCGGCTCTGCAAGCTCCAACCTGGGCATTCCCTCCCCGTTGCCGGGAGCAAAATGGTATTCGCCTGCCTCTGGCGCCAGGAAGAACAACGTATTCGCCCGCGCCTGCACTTGGCAGGCGAACGCACGACCCGCTGTCGGGCGCACTTCCCAGAGTCCCGGTGCCAGGCCAGCGCACAGAACCTGGGTTCCGGCCTTTTCAACCGACAGCGAAAACGGCCGGTCAATCAGCCCCGTGCCCTTGGCCAAGCTGACCAGGCGACCAGCCAGGGATACCGTATAGCTGACGTCAGTGGCGCCGGTCACGCAAGGAAGAGGCTCGACCGCGCCGTCCAACACCTGCAAGACCGTCAGAAAAACATCGTTTTCGCCCGCCTGTCGCGGCGAAAACATGACCCGATGACCGTGCGATTCCGGCAACTTCGGATACGGCGGCGTATATTGCCGACCAAAGACATTGAACGCCTTGTCGCCGCTGAGTACTTCGACGGTGCGTTCCGCCGGCACCGGCAGGACCATGTTGACGTCCAGCGCACTGGCATGACCAGAGGCCTGGCTGTGCAAGCGAACCCCGTCGGCCGTCACGGTCGGCGGATGCAGCGTGTTGATTTGCCAGTACTTCTGAAAAGCCGGATTCGACGTTGTCATGTCGTCCAGCACGATGATGGTCGCCGGATGGCCAGGAGTGGAGATATTCAGGAAGCAGAATTGCCGCTGGTAATCGCTGATCTTGGCGGAATACGCCCCGACCAGGTTGACGGCATAGTAGCTGAACAGCGGCAGCTGCGTTGACGGCCCGAAGCTGCACGCGACCACCCGGCCGTTGTTAAAATTGGGATTAGTGCGAGCCTGCTCCGGCGTAAGTGGAGCCCCCCGCACAAAACGGGTTCCGCCGTCATTGGCCTCGTACCACAGAAACTTCTCCTCCGGGTCAACCGCCAGCATCATGCTCTGGGCGATTGAGCGTTTGTTGAAGTTCATGTCAAAGCCTGTGCCGTAAAACAGGTATTGCGACAGCGGAGCCGCCAGCATTCCGCGGCAGTAAATCTGAAAAGCGCCGGCGTCGGCAAGCTGATGATTGCCAAAATGATACCCGCCGCCCTTGATTTCGGCCACTACGTCGCCGGCCATCAAGCCG
>MWEG01000045.1 GCA_002070945.1 Lentisphaerae bacterium ADurb.Bin082 | reverse complement strand
TGGGAAAACCTGGTGTCCTCAGGTAGGAAAACAGCTCATTTCTGGGCGGTTTGAGGAGCCTATGGGACGGTTATGCAGAAATTTCATAATGCATTACATTGAACATATCATCTGAACAAAATTTAGAACCACCGCAACAGCGACGTCACGAGTTTCTTCCCTAACCCATTATACCCCAAATACTAAGGAGATAACCATGAAAAAGATGCTAACTTTCACGCTGATTGAGCTGCTCGTCGTCATCGCCATCATCGCCATCCTCGCTGCGATGTTGCTGCCAGCCCTTGCCAAGGCACGGGCTAAGGCGCACACCATCTCCTGCGTCAGCAACCTCAAGCAAATAGGCCTCGGGATGGCGCTGTACACAGACTCCTACAACGAAGTGACCCCGCCCTCGGTAGGGTATCAACCCGGCACCGTCGTTGTCAATGCCTACAACGGCGGACAGTACAACGAGTGGTTCACAGCAATCCGCGACACCGTCGGCGACGACAAGGTATTCAGCTGTCCCAGCAGGAAATATACTGGATTCTACAGTGCGGACTCACTCACCACCACCCTCGGCTTCGGTGTCTCCTACACCCGCAACTACTATTCGAGAAGCCAGAGCCTTGGCAACATCCGCCAACCCACCAACACCATGCACATTATGGACGGGCAAAACAACTACTCACGTTGGCTCTGCGCCTCAGACTGCGGAATGGCGAGCCAGGGTGGGAACTGGGTCTGGCACACTACACGCCATGACCTCATGTCCAACATCCTGTACTTTGATGGACACGCTGCCAGCTTCAAGAGCAACTACATCATCAATGCCACCACCTACGCCACCAAGGATAACTTCTTCCATATCACCGGCTATTGCAAATAATCGCAAGTCCGCAAAAAAGCCTCCGCATGGCATAATTCGCCTTGCGGAGGTTTTTTTGTGGAGGGGCGGATGTACCGGCACCTCCCCAAGGGACGTTAATATCCGCGCGAGGCAAGCACGTTGCGTTCTTGCCCAGGGCTGAGATGTTTCCGCTGCCAGCGCTTCTGTCGTTGTCAGCGGTCGACTTCAGGGGAGTGGTTTCGGCGGCATGCGGTAAAAAACTGAAAGCGCAACCAGGCTTGGTATTCTGCGGTTGCGCTTTCAGTTTTTCCGAGCAGACTCTGGCAGTTTAAGCCGCTTCCTCAGTGGATGGTTCCGTTATTCCAGCTGTAGCCTTGCCAGCCGAGGGTGCCGTAGGGGTTGTTCGGATAGGTTCCCCAGGAGGCGAAGGTGCACTTGATCGTCTCGGCGTGGCCATCGACATACGCCATGTTGATGCCATTGATTGAATGCCGCGGATGCGGGATTTGCGCCGTGCAGGTGCCCAGAGAATGGACATAGTACATTCCGAGGCCGTTGTTCCAGGCCGTGGTCAGGTTAGCCAGGGAATCCATGACCAGGTAGAGATTAGCCGGTTTCGTGGCGCGCGATATTTTCAGGGTGCGGTTGGCGGTGTAGACGCCGGTGATGTTGCTGTTGATGCCGATGCCATGATAGCAGTAGAGACTCTGCCAGGTTGAGTATTGGCCAGTCTTGGCGCCGAGATTTTGCGCCGACAGCACCGGACAGAACAGCTCCTCAACCGAGGAGAGATACGAATTGTTGAGCAACGTCATCGACCAGGTCAGGTTATAGACCGGCAGGAAATCCTCGCTGTCGCCAGTGTAAATCAGCAGCGACAGCGCCGTCTGCTTGTGGTTGTTGAGGCAGGATATCGTCCTGGCCTTCTCCCGCGCCTTGGACAGCGCCGGCAACAGCATCGATGCCAAAATCGCAATAATCGCGATGACGACTAAAAGCTCGATCAGGGTGAAAACTAGTAGCTTCCGCATCTGCTCTTCTCCTTGTTGAATGGTACTTGAGGGAAAACCGAACTTATTTCTAAATTAAGGGCATCATTTTCAAGCAAAAACCAGCCTTTTCGTGGCTATGGCAGCCGTTGGGCGCGTGATTCACACTTCTTCACCGCTGTCGGCGAGTACATCTACGCCAAAGTTCACCATAGCGTCTTTTTCTATCGTGCTGAAGGTATTGATACGGAACATCCGGTCAATGAGCCTGGCCGCGCACCCGCAGCTTTCCCCTGGGTAAAAGCGCGGCCTGATCAAATGCCCGGCCGGCGCCGAATGCAGCTCCTTGCGCTCGATGCGCTCCATCAGCAGCTGGACAGTCAGTTCGGCGCGGGAACACACCGGACTCAAAATCGTTGCCAAGGAAGGTGAAACGTACTCCGCAAACGTTCGTCCATCCGCGCCGACGACCGCTATGTCCTGCGGGACCTGAATCCCATGCTGGGGCAGCACCTTAATCAACTTGGCGCCGATATAATCATTGGAGGTGAAGACCGCCGTGACCTCGCGACGCTTCAACTCCGCCAGCATGGCGTCAACATGGCCGCCATACTGGTGCAACACCAAAATGTCATCGTCATCAACCGAAACCCCGGCCTCCTGGTGCGCCTTCTGCCAACCGACCGAACGAAGGTGCCCGCGCTCTTGCGGGAGAACTACCATCAGCGACACTTTCCGATGGCCGTGATCAAGAAGATGCCGAGTGGCCAGATAGCCGCCATGTTCCAAGTCAACCCTGATGTCCGAGGCCAGGTCAGCCCGGCCATCGTCCCCTAAAAAAACGTACGGGACAGTTTGCTTGACCTGCCGGATTTTCTCAAGATCGTAGTATTGGATAAAAATGACGCCGTCCACGCCACGCGCCAACAGCTGCAACAGCCCGTCAATCTCTCCACAACCACGAAATTTGCACTCATTGTACAGCATATTGTAGCCGCGTTGAAGCAGCATCTTCGTGATTTCCATATTCACAGCCGCAGTGACGCCGAAATCCAACAGCGGACCAATGATCCCGATCGTCTTGGTCGCCGCGCCCTTGAGGCTCCGAGCAGCGCTGTTCGAAACGTAATTCAACTCCTGCGCAACCGCCAAGATCCGCTCACGAGTCGCCGGTGAGACGCGACAGTTGCTGCTGTCGTTGAACACCGCAGACACAGCCTGACGAGACACACCGACTCGACGGGCTATCTCTTTCATCGTTATCATAGCATAAACCTCAAGGCCATAATCACTTAAATGCCTACCATGTAGGGCGATAATGCTAGCGCCGAACTACAAATGATGCCAAACCGCAGCAAATAGGGTTTACACGAGCTATCAAATGCCTACATTATATCATGATTGCTCCTGTAAGTCAAGCAAAGAAATCATAAATTTTCGGAAAAATCGGCTTTTTCGCGGAACTGCTGGCTGCGAGCCGTCAACCGCTTTATCTCAGTTCGCCCCTCGCCCCTAACGAATTATGAATTATGAATTATGAATTATGAAATGCGCCTCAGCATTCAGCATTCAGCATTCAGCATTCAGCATTCTGCATTCTGCATTCAACATTCAGCATTCAGCATTCAGCATTCAGCATTCTGCATTCAGCATTCTACCCCTCGCCCCTAAAAAAAGGCGCTTCCGTGCGTTTGACGTACGGAAGCGCCTTATTGGCAACTACGAATGCCGGCCTCGTTTTAGACGCCCAGGCGGCTGGTGCGGCTCAGTTCACCGAGTGTGCGGTTGGTTTCCGGCGTATAGCCTGCGAGGGGCATGATGCGCTCGTGGATCGAATCAAGAATCCAGCTCACCTGCGGGAAGTACTTGCTTTCCAGCTCGGCCGCCGGGCTGACCCAATTGCGGGCGCCGATCACGACCGGCGGCGCGTCAAGATAATCAAAGCAGAGCTGCGTCAAGTTGGCCGCGATATTGTGCATCACGTTGCCGCGCTCGACCGCCTCGTTGACCAACACGACCTTGCCTGTCTTCTTGATTGATTCCACCAGCTTGGCGTAATCCAGCGGATTGACCGAACGCAAGTCGATGACTTCCGCTTCCAGGCCATGCTTCGCCGCCAGAACGTCGGCGGCGTCCAAAGCCTTGAATAGCGACGGCCCGAACGTGATCATGGTCAAGTCTTTGCCGACGCGCTTGACGTCCGGCTCGCCAATCGGAATCTCGTAGTAGCCGACCGGCACGCCCTCAGTATGGAAGCGCTCGCCCTTGCCGTACAGCTGCTGGCTTTCCAGGAAAATCACTGGGTCAGTTCCGGCCAAGGCCGTGTTCAGCAGACCTTTGGCGTCATACGGAGTGACCGGATAGACCACCTTCAGGCCCGGAATATGGTTCACCAGCGCTGACCAGTCTTGCGAATGTTGAGCGCCGTACTTGAAGCCGACCGAAATACGCAGCACCACCGGCATTTTCAGAATGCCGCCGGACATCGCCTGCCACTTCGACAGCTGGTTGAAAACTTCGTCGCCAGCCCGGCCCAGGAAGTCGCAGTACATCAGCTCGGCCACAGCCCGGCCGCCAGCCATCGCATAGCCGACTGCCGCGCCGACAATCGCGGCCTCGGAAATCGGCGAATTGAACAGACGGTGATACGGCAGAAGCTCGGTCAGGCCGCGATAGCAGGCAAAAGCGCCGCCCCAATCGCGGTTTTCTTCGCCAAAGGCAACCATAGTCGGGTCGATGCTATACCGATGCACCATCGCCTCAAACACAGCGTCGTTGAAGTTGTACTGCTTCATGGCCGGAACGGCCTTGCCGTCAGCGCCAGCGAAACGCACCTTGGCCATGATCCGCTTGTACTGCTCATTGTCTTCCAGTTTCTGCAAGAATTCCGGCTCACGGTCACAGAATTTCTCGACTTTCTGGTTGGAGAAGGTCACGGTCTCGATAAAGAGCGAGTCCATGGGTTCGTATGGCGAAATTTCCGGGTCAATGGCGAGCTTGAACATGTCAAAGACAAGTCCTTCCACCCCGCTCTGGATTTTGTCCAGCTCGGCCTGGGTGGCGATTTTGCCGCTGACGAGCTTCTTGGCGTAGGCCGGGATGGCGTCAGCCGCGATCCAGCGGTCGAGTTCCTCCTTGGTTCGGTAGCTGGACGCATCCGAGGGCGAGTGGCCGCTGATGCGATAGGTGACTACGTCAAGCAGAACCGGGCCGCGACCAGCCAGCAGAATCTCTTTCTTGCGCTTGACCGCGTCAATGACTGCCAGCGGGTCATAGCCGTTGACGCGCTCCGCATGCATCTGGTCTGGATTGACGCCAGCGCCAATCCGCGCCATGAATTCATAGCCCATGGTCTCGCCATTGGTCTGGCCGCCCATGCCATACTGGTTGTTAAAGCAGTTCACCAGCAGCGGCAGACCGCCTCCGAGCTCCTGGTCCCACAACGTCCGATACTGCGCCATCGCCGAGAACATCAAGCCTTCCCAGACCGGACCGCAGCCGAATGACGCATCGCCAATATTGCAGACAACGATGCCGCCCTGGCGGTTCACCCGCTTGAACAGCGCGGCACCTGGGGAAACTGAACCGGAGCCGCCGACAATGGCGTTGTTGGGATAAATCCCGAACGGCGTGAAAAACGCATGCATGGAACCGCCCCAGCCCTTGTTAAAACCGGTCACCCGAGCAAAAATCTCAGCGTAGGCGCCGTAAATCAAAAAATGCCGGGCCAAATCCTTGATGCTGCCAGAGAAATTCTTTTCCACGACCTTCAGCGTCGCCCCGCCAAAGAATTCGCGCATCGTCTTTTCGAGGACAGCGTCATCGAGTTTACGGATAGCTGACAGTCCTTTGGCAAGGATTTCGCTGTGGCTGCGGTGGGAGCCAAAGATAAGGTCATTCACATCCAGGCTGTAGGCTTGCCCGACTGCCGCGCATTCCTGGCCCAGGGAGAGGTGAGCCGGCCCGGCGTGGTTATACTTGACGCCCTGGTATTCGCCCTTGAGCTTAATCTCGTTGATGATCGTCTCAAACGTCCGCAACACCATCATGTCATGAAAGATGGTGACGAACTCGTCCTTGCTGTACAGTTTCTTCTCTTCCGCCAAGGTCTTGCTGTACGCGCAGACCGGAATCGGCGTAAAGTCAATCTGTCCCTTCTTGAACAGTTCCTCGGGATAAATTTCCAACTTCTTCGTCATGAAAAGACTCCTTTGACTTGCAATGCTTGCTATCTTAGACCAGAAAATCGTCTTTAACCGGATTTATGCGTGCAGAATCGTTTCCTTCAGTGCTTCTGACGTCGTCGGATGCGGGAACACGATTTGGCGGACATCTTCCACCCGCAGTTCCATCTCAACCATAGCCGCTGCCGATGCGATGAATTCACCACAGCAACCGCCGATGATATGCACTCCGAGAACCTGGCCATGCTTCTCGCTCACCAGGACTTTGACCGTGCCGGACTGGCCGGCGTTCTCAACCACAAAACGACCGGCTACCGCCATCGGCATGACTGCCTTGCGATAGGCGACGCCGCGCGCCTTCAGGTCGTCCTCAGTCGCGCCGACCTGGGCGACCTCTGGATGCGTATAAATCACCGAGGGGATGGCGCTGTAGCGCAGCCGGTCCGGAATCCCGAACATGTTATTGACCGCGACAATTCCTTCCCGGGTGGCGGCGTGCGCCAGCAAGCAGCGGCCAGTGACATCGCCGCAAGCCCAGATGCCGGGCACGTTCGTCTTGCCAAACTCGTCAGCCTTGACGCCGCGCCGGTCAAAGTCGACCCCGGCCTCTTCCAGGCCAATTCCCTTCAGGACTGGGCTGCGGCCGGTCGCATTGAGAATCCAGGTGCCGGTGACGCTCTCTTCCTTGCCTTCCGGAGTCGCATAGACCAACGTCTTATCTTCGATGCGGACGACTTTGCACGATAAATGGAACACCACGCCGGCCTTCTTGAGTTCGCCCATCAGCTTCTTGCCAATTTCCTCATCGACAACAGGCGCGATTTTCGGCAGCATTTCAACGACCGTGACCTTAGTGCCCACCGTGGCGAAAAACGACGCGAATTCGAGTCCGATGACGCCTCCGCCAATGACGACCAGGCTTTCCGGCACCGCGTCAAGTTCGAGGATGCCGGTCGAATCCAGGACGCCGGGGTTGTCACGCAAGCCGGGAATCGGCGGGGCTGCTGGCACGGAGCCAGTGGCCACCAGGATATTGGCGGCTTCGTATTCCTTGCCCCCCGCCACGACTTTGCCTCGGCCGGCCAGCTTGGCTTCAGCCTTGATTACATCGACGCCAGCGCGCTTAAGCATGCCGGTCACGCCTTTGATCAGCATGGCAACCACCTGCTGCTTGCGGGCTTGCACTGCCGCCATATCAAAGGCGGCCGCCCCCACCGTCACGCCATACTGCGCTGCCGCGCGGCAATCTTCCAGCGCCCGTGCTGAACGCAACAGCGTCTTGGTCGGAATACAGCCGACATTCAGGCAGGTTCCGCCTAATTCAGTCTTTTCAAACAATGCGACTTTGCGGCCCAACTTGGCAGCGTAAGCCGCCGCCTCGTATCCACCGGGGCCTGCTCCAATGACAATCAAATCGTACATGATGTTACCTTGACTTTCCATCGACGTGTTGACGAAATGGTGCGACCGGTCTAACCGGCCATGTCTCAACCATGCCTCCGGACTTTAGCCGGCAATGCAGATCAAGTCGAAGTTCTCGACTATATTCTTAATGGTTTGCAGGAAGCGGGCGCCGGGTGCCCCGTCGAGAACCATGTGGTTCATGGTCAGGGAGAACTGAATAAAATCACGGTATTCGACAGCGCCCTTGCTATCCCGGACTGGTCGCAGGAGCGTCTTGCAAACGCCCAGAATAGCGACTTGCGGTGCGCTGATAACTGGCGTAAAGGTAGTGATGCCCAGGGCACCCAGGTTGGTGACCGTGAACGTGGCGCCGGTCAACAAATCAGGATTGATGTTGCCGTCGTTCGCCTGCTTGGCCATGCTCTTCACGGTCTTCGCCATTTCTGCCAGGCTCAAAGTCTGGGCGTTATGCAGAACAGGCACCATCAGCCCACGTGGTGTGTCACAGGCAAAGCCCATGTTGATTGAGGAATGCATGCGCAGCACGTTGTCGCTGAACTCGGCGTTGAACTCGGGATGCTTCTGCAACGCCTTGATGACCGCAAACATGACCATGTCGCCGATGTTGATGTTGGCCAAACCCAAGTTTTCCGCGCCGTCCTTGATCCGCTGCCGCAGCGCCAGCAGGCCGGTCACGTCAGCTTCCGCATTCAACGTGTATTGAGCCATGGAGTTCAACGACTCATGCAGGCGCTTGGCAATGATCTTCCGAATATGCGGGAATGGCTTCTCGGTGATGACATCGACAACCGAATCAGAAGCCGGGGCAGCCGCAGGAGCAGTGGGAGCAGGTGCCGCAGCAGCCGCGGGAGCGGCAGGCGCGGCCTTGCCCATGTCAGCGCCGAGGATCATGCCGCCGACGCCAGTCCCAGCGGCCGGGGCCGCAACCCCAGCCGCCTGCATGGCGGCCGCGACCGGGCTGAGGCGCGCCGCTGACTGATACGCCGCAGCGACATCCTTCTCCATGATCCGCCCACCGGCGCCAGAGCCGGCCAGCGCCGGCACGACAAAGGGATGCTCAGCAACGAATTTCCGGGCGCGCGGGCTCATCGGTGCATTGTCAGCGCCGCTGGCTGCCGCTGGTGCTGCGGGCGCGACCGCTGCTGGCGCAGCGGCTGGCGCTGCTGCTGCGGGAGCGGCCTCGGCAGGCGCGGCAGTGGCTGCGCCGTCAGGGGCGAACGCGGAGACATCTTCTCCGGGATTGCCCAAGGCCATGATATTCTGAAGAACTGGAACCAGGTCGCCCTCGTTCCAGAACAAGGCCAGGACGGTGCCGTCGCCCGTCGATTCGACTTCAATCGCCGACTTATCCGTCTCAATATCGCAAATGATATCGCCGGTCTTCACGACATCGCCGACTTTGACCCGCCATTTTGACAGCAGGCATTCCTCAACCGTATTACCGGCCTTGGGCATCACAACCGCGTTCGCCATATCTTTCTCCTAATGTCTTGTTTGAGCCAACGAAACAACATTGCCTTAAATCAACATGAACCGTCGCTGACGATCACCTCTGTGCCCTGGTCAGCAAGAGCCTGGCGCAGCTTGTCATCTATAGCGTTCGTAATCAATACGTCAAGGGGGCGATCCAACTGGCAGCGAACCAGCGACCGCGTTCCAAACTTGCTGTGGTCAGCCAACAGAATCACCTGCTTGGCCCGGCGCATCACCTGCTCTTTGGTGAACGCCTCGTTGGCGTCGGTCGTACTCATGCCGTCGCTCAGCGTAAAGCCGATCGTGCCCATGAACGCCTTGTCAACCGCTATGCTCTCCAAAATCGGCTTTGACAACGGCCCGACCAGGGTCCGGCTGAGCGCCCTGAATTCGCCGCCGCACAGGATCAGGTGATGGCCGCTTTCCATCAGCTGCGCGGCCGCCATCAGCGAATTGGTCACCACGGTAAGATGACGGCGGCTCTCCAACAGCTGAGCCAGCTTCAATACTGTGCTGCCGCCATCCAGAAAAATCGTGTCATAGTCGCGAATCATGGCCAAAGCCGCAGCAGCGATCTGCTGCTTGGCCTCGGTGAACTGCTCTTGCTTGTCAGCAAACAGCGGTTCTGGCATAGCGTCTGGCTTGAACGCCGCGCCCCCATGCACGCGCTCCAACAGGCCGCGTTCATGCATGCCCTGCAAATCGCGGCGAATCGTCGCTTCCGAAACTTCCAACGCCTCGCTCAAGGCGCCAACCGTCAAAACATCGGAATCGCGCAGCAGCTGCATAATACGCTGCTCGCGTTCCGCTGTCAACATACGATGGCCAGCACTTGCCATGGGGAGGACTCTCTTGCGCACATCAAAACCATTGTTGATTGATTTTGATTGAATATAGCCCACATTCGCGCATAATCAAGCAAATATAACGATAATTAGTGCGCAATTGTGATTTTTTGCCGATGGGCGAAATCTTATGACGCGCACTCGCAGTCGTATGTGGTTCAAACCCCAGGTTCCGCTTCGCTGCACCTGGGGTTACTCGTGGTTCCGCCTCCGAGGCTCTGCTCGCCCCTCGCCTCCGTCCAGTGCCAGCACTTCAGTGCCGGAATTCGCCCCTAAAATAAAGCCCTTATTTTTGCAAGGCTCTAGCCCTGCTTCTGAATGCCTCCGTCTCGCTTGCCTCAGGTTCGGCAATGGCATAACGCATTCGGCTGAAGTCTTCCAGCAGCTCGGCCCATGCCGTCATGCCTTTATTTCGGCATGATGCTGCCAGCTCGGCAGGCGTCATAGCCGGGTTCAAGTCCACGCCGAGGCGCGCCAGGCAGCGGCAGATTTCAGCGTATGTCTGGCTGAGAATAGCGCGTTGGCCGGTCAGGCCATCCTGTCGACGGCGACGCCACCGCCGCCTTGTCCATCGCCACAGCAGCCACAGAGTCAACGGCCAGACTATCGGCGCCAGCCACGGATTGAGAAACAGCCACTCCAGCAAAGTCGCCATCACGCCAAGGCCAACCCAAATCAGCGCCGCAACATGCCCACGCCGCAGCATTGCATTCAGGCGTTGCCAGTGAAACGCCAGGCTGTCCCACAACGCGGAGAAGGGATTCACGCCGGACTGGGCCGGCTCTTCTCCAGCATTCGTCCCGGGCGTGCTTTCCACCAGCACCCAGCGATTGCGGTCGCGGTCATACGCTTCCACCCAGGCATGGGCGTCCCGCAGGCGTGAAACCCAGTAGCCGCCAAAGCGGAGCCGCTCGTGACAAAGGAATCCAGTGACGTAACGCGCTGGAATCCCGGCCCGGCGCAGCAACAGTACTGTTGCCGAAGCGAACAACTCACAGTGGCCGCGACGAGGGCCGTCCAAAAAGGCCAGCACCGGGTCAACCTCTGCTGGCACTGACTGCGTGTGCAAGTCATACTCGAAATTCTCCTGGAAATACCTCACGATCATGGCCATTGTGAGCCGGGCGTCAGACGGCTGATAGTCTGGCCCGAGCAGCGCAGCCAGGCATCCGTCCAGCGCTGGACTGATATCTGCGGGAACGTCAAGGTATTCCTCGCTGACAGCCTCGCCGGTTGGCCCAGCAAAAGCGCTGTCCAGAGTACGTCCAGGCCGGATCACGATGCATCCGGCCTGGGTACGCCACTCGGACGGCTCAAGTGCGCCGTCTTGACTCTCCTCAACCCGCTCGGCGAACATTTCGAAGTGCGCGGCATCACCAGGGGCAGGCAGGACCCCAATGCGTCCAGCCGGATAGATTTCCAGGCGTTCGGCGGCGGCTTCGTCGTCGGGATCGCTGAATGTTCTGGAAAAAATAGTGAACGCCAGCTCCCCCTCTGCCGCTGTCTGCGACAACGAACGGCTGCGGCTGGTGTTTTTTTCCCATTGGCCATCATGATAGGTTGTAAAGACCCGCGTCCGCAAATAACCAGGAATCTCTGCGGCCTTGACGCGCAGGACAACGGCTCGGTCGTCATCCCGCAACAGCGGCGAGGGATGGCGCAAGTTGATCTGGTCGGCCAGTTCGACGCCTCCCTGCGGCTGCGGGCGCGGGAAATCAAGCTGGAAAATCGTCATGAACCACTTCCGCATCTGTTTTTCCTGGCTTTTCATCAGCACGGTCATCACCTGCATGCAGGCCAAGGCCAGGATGAAAGCCACCCCTATCCAGGCGTATCGCCGCCAATTGCGGTTAGCTGCCGTCAGCCGCGGCTGGCGTGAACGTCCTGCCAGAATCGGCAACAGCGCGGCCACGCTCAGAACAACAGCCATGGCGTAATACACCCAAAAATGCTGGCAGACCCAAAGCTGGGCGCCGTCCAAGCCCAGGCGCGGCAGTCCTTTGGGCAAATCCACCACGAATCCTGCCAGGAACAATGCCATCAGGGCACAGCCGATCACCCACGCAATCACGGCTTCGTGACGGCGAAAATACAGCCCAGCCGCCCCGCCGAGCAGAAGTGATGGACACAGCAGATGCGATGGCATGAAAAAGAAACGCACCCACTGAACCGGCGCGGCCTGATCGAGAAACGTCAACACCACCAGAACTATCAGGCCAACGTAGACAAACGAGCGAGTGCTAAAATCAAAAGGCGGAACCAACGCTGACCCGAGCACGGTTGCCAGCGTCAACAGACCGACGTGCCAGGCATCGCCGGAAACCGTAAACACAGCAGCAGCCAGCAGCAGCATGGCGCTCAGCAACAGCCGCGACACCAGGTCAAGGCGTGGCACGGAAGATGTCTTGTCCGCGCTCATGGCTGCTTCTGCCCCTTTCATTATTAAAGTGTGATGAAGAATGCCGGCTGCCACAGCCGCACGGCAGGCTTTTTGGCTCAGTCCTTACTATACCCGCCAGGAACCGCAAACAAAAGGCGACGTTGGAAAAGTAAACGCAAGCAGGGTGCGAAAAAACGCGCCTTTGCATTTTCGGCTTCGCTTTTGAGCATCTTTTCCAACTTGACTATTGGCATCGTTTTCAGCTTGATTTTGAGCATCTTTTCCAACTTGATTTCTTGAAATTGCACGCTGACTCATATATAATTTTTACATAAAACAAACAAAATTGCTACTAAGCATTTGCCTGGCGAAAGCTAACCATGAAAAAGGCTCATTCAATCGGCGCGACAGGATTGCGGGCAGAGGCGTTGGCTCTGCTCAAAGACTTGCGTACTATTATCAGCGAATCCAGCCCTGGCCGGATGTTGCCGAGTGAATGGACTCTGGCGCGTAAATATAACATCTCCCGCAATACTGTAGCCAAGACGCTGAAAATACTGGTCGATGAAGGGCTGATTGAACGGCAGGTTGGACGCGGGACGCTGGTGAAGGGCAAGTCGGTTATTACCTTTCTGCTGCCCTGTCCAGATTTTTTGAGCAGTCATTTAGACAGTGCCTGCATCATTCGTGATCAGATGCAGGGCGCCATGACGGCTGCTCGTGAGCGCAACCTCGGCTTTGAGATGATTGCGGTCTCGCCTACCAACGACCCTAACCAAATCGATTTTGCGCAGCTGGGGCATCTCAATGCCGGAAGCATGGTAATCCTGGGCAATTGGTTCCGGAAGACTTTTCCATTGCTTTTCGAACGGCAAGCACAAGTAGCCATGATCACCAAGGGCGTAATCCCCTACGGCTATGCCCAGTACGCAAAAACCTGGCATCGGCTTAACATCGATTGCAACCAAGGAGTCACGGCAGCACTGGACCTCCTAATCCAGCAGGGCTGCCGCAAAATCATCCTAATCGGACAATATATCGCGGAGGCGCGGCATCCTGTTGCCAGCGCCTATCAGAAATACATGGCAAAAAACGGCATGCCAGCGCAAATTTTGGAGTTGCATTATAAAGATGACGAATCACTTACTCCTTCTCCAGCCAATATCATTCGTCAGACTTATGATGCGTCGCCGTTTGACGGGGTGCTGCTGGGCAGCGGGCAGTACGGCGTCAACAGGACCATTCAGTCCGCGCTGGGATTGCCGCCGCAAATCAAAGTCTGTGGGATAGACCAGCAATTCTTTTCACCTCCGCACCTGGAAAACTTTCCTTACTTCTCCGTACCTAACGCGGTAATGGGGTATGAAGCAGTCAAGATGCTGGCTGATAATCCGGGAGCCCAGCGCCAAGAACGGAAATATGCGTATGATTTTTACCCCGGGAAAAAATTCCGCACCGTCGCCGTGTAGCGTTAGGAAAGTTTAATTCAATCCGAGCAAGGAGGCCAGACAAATTGAAAAAAAGGGGGGGGGTAAGACCAACGTACAGGAAATTATGCATAACCATCAAACCAAGGGAGAATCCCGGCATGAAAAAGCAACTTAGCAAATCCAATCGCTTCACCTTAATTGAATTGCTTGTCGTTATCGCCATCATTGCCATTTTGGCGGCCATGCTCTTGCCGGCCCTGAGCAAGGCCCGGGAAAAAGCGCGCGATATTTCTTGCGTCAATAACTTAAAGCAAATCGGCCTGGCTCAAATCATGTACGCGCAGGACAACGAAGACTGCTTCCCAGGCACATACATGACCTTCTTGGACGCCACCGTGGTGCCCTGGCCAGGCGATCCAAGATTCCTGCAAAAAAGCCCCGAGTCTAACGAGTACTATGTCTGCTGGGCCTCGGTGATTTTACCCTACATCAACGACATCAAGCCATTTATGTGCCCATCCACCACCTGGAACAACTACTTAGTCAACTACGGTATGCCGAAAGGCCCTAATTTTACTGACGAGCCTGGCGTCTACACACAGCATGAATTGTTCTTCAAGGGCCGGCCGTTTTCCTCCATCAAGCGCCCCAGCGACTGCATGCTCGTCTCAGAGCAAGGCGCCGGCGGCGGCTGCCCGTATATCCTCGCCGGTAAATTCTACTGCATGCGCGGCAGCCACAACGGCAAAGCCAATGTCGCATATTCAGATGGACACGTGCAAGGCTGGAAGACATTGACGAACAGCCTTAGGGCCTACAGCACAGCCTGGCCAGACCCGCAGAACATTACTGTCGCCTGGCATGTCGTCTGGGAAGCGTTCGGCCTCTGGAACCAGTAAAAAGCGCGTTCATCGCAAAATCGACCATTGCTGATTTTCCAAGGCGCGCCCTGGGAGCTTATGCCATCTGGCTTAGCTGTGGCCGCAAAACTCCTTTGGCGGCGCCCTACAATTAGTTAGGAGGTTACCTGCATGTTGAAAAGGACATGTCTTTTGCTTTTGCTTCTGTCTATGCTTGGCATGCAAGCCCAGCAGGCTGATCACTACTGGCAATGGGGCTGGGGTTCTTACGGCGCCGGGTCAGTCGAAGATGTCGCCCGTTTTGACTGGTCTTTTGTGAACTTCGGCAATATCGCTGACAATGAGCAGACGGTTGCGCACCTGAATGCAATCCTTCGCGTGAATCCCAACCACCGCTTTGTCATCCGTATCTGGCCCACTTTGGGCATCGGGAAACTGCGGAACAACCGCTACCAGGCCACCCTCTGGGATTATTTCTACCGGCCGGAAGTCAAGGAAAGAATAAGAGGAAAAATCCGGCATCAGTATGAGCTTCTGCACAAGGGCCTGAGCAATCCCGAGGCGATCGTCGGCATGACTTATCTGGAAGAGGTGCCGCAGCATTTCACCAGCAGCCCCTTCAAATCCAAGATCACCCAAGCCTTCATGCCCTGGGACATGGCGCCTTTTGAGGCAGAAATCAGGGCGGAGCTCGGGCATCCGTTTGACATCAGCAAAGAAGAGGACGCCCTCTGGTGGGGCAAGAAATACTGCCAGTATTTTAATGAAATGCACCAGTACATGCGGTCGATAGCACCCAACTGCAAAATCCTCTATTGGCAGGCGACCTACTACAACACCCTGGACCGCGCCGATAAAAAGCTGTTTGACAATGGCGTGCTTCCCTTCTATATCGAAGACCTGCTGAAAGAGGGCAACTGCGACGGCATTTTCGGCTATCCAAACAACGACCAGGTCTGGCAGAAGCAGACGATGGACATTGTGCAGAAACACAACTGCCTGTTCTTCAGCCAAATCTCCACCCCCGCCGGCATGCGACTGACTGGCTTCAGCGACACCGTAGACCGGGCGATGGTGAAACACCCCGGCAACCTGGGGACATTTGTATATGTTGGCGACGATGAGAATATTCATGCCTGGAATATGATTCCGGAGTTCAAAGGCAAAACCAATGTGCATATCGATGACTTGCAACGCTGGATCGGACACCGCTATCAAGTCGGCATGCCGGTAGTCAAGCAAATACTGAAGCCACAGCTCTATCTGGGCTATGACTTCCGCGACAAGGCGCCCGGAGACTATGCCACAGTCTCGGCTACACTCTACAATCCCCGCAATAAATCCTGGTTCGGGGGCAACGCTGATGAGACCGCCCTGAAAAACGTGGAATTGGAACTGTCCGGCATTCCGGACGGCTATATCCTGCCGCCTGAGGCTAACAGCCCCCGCGTGCTGCGCATCGAAACCCTGGGCGGCGAGGAAGTGATAGAAGCAACCTGGTGGCTGCAAAAAGACAAGGAACGCGACAGTTTTTCACCAAAACAGCTGCAAGTCGCAGCCCAGGCCGACGGCGTGGAAAAGACCGTTCAAAACGCCGAGGGCATGCAGCAAAGCCGCAGCATGAATACGGAATACACGATCACCCGCACAGGAGAACGCTGGCTGATGATAAGCGGCGGCAGCAGGGGCTCCAACTTCCACCTGGAACTGCAAGCGCTCAGACGCCCTGTCAGCTATCCCCGCCTGACCATAAACAACCAGGAAATAGTTTACCGGGGCAGCCTCGGACGGGGGGACAAGCTCCTGCTCTACCCGGGAGTCAAGGCAACGCTGCTGACATCGGGCGAAAACCGAGAGTCTGATGTCAGCAACCGCCTGGATGGACTCCTCAACCTGCCGGCCAACGCTGTCCTGAACGTTACTTATGATGACCGCGACGCGCCAAACTTCTGGCTGGCGCCGTTATTGGGGTTCAAGCTGGTGGACAGCAGCGAAACACAACAGGCTGACGTGCAACGCAAGGGCGGCGGCGATTTCTAAAACGGCGACGAAAATCGCAGGCATTTTCCCCTTATTTGCGCAACTCAATACATTTTCGAGGAACTTTTTTATGTTAAAAAAGGCATGGCTTTGGCTTTTACTATTGTTGGCATTTGGCGTGCATGCCCAGCAGGCTGATCACTACTGGCAGTGGGGCTGGGGCGCTTACGGCTCTGGGCCGGTCGAAGATGTCGCCCGCTTTGACTGGTCGCTGGTGAACTTCGGCAATATCGCTGCCGACGAGGAGACAGTCGCGCACCTCAATGCTATCCTCCGCGTGAACCCCAACCATCGCTTTGTCATCCGCATCTGGCCCATTTTGGGCATCGGGAAGCTGCCGAACAACCGTTACCAGGCCACCCTCTGGGATTATTTCTACCGCCCGGAAGTCAAGGGAAGAATAAGAGAAAACATCCGGCAGCAGTTTGAGCTTCTGCACAATGGCCTGAGCAATCCCGAGGCAATCGTCGGCATGACTTATCTGGAAGAAGTGCCGAACCATTTCACCAGTCGCCCATTCAACTCCAGGATCACCAGAGCCTTCATGCCCTGGGACATGGCGCCTTTTGAGGCGGAAATCCGCGCAGAGCTGGGCCACCCGTTTGACATCAGCAAGGAGAAAGACGCCCTCTGGTGGGGCAAGAAATACTGCCAGTACTTCAACGAAATGCACCAGTACATGCGGTCGATAGCACCACCCAACTGCAAAATCATCTATTGGCAGGCAACTTTCTTCAACACCCTGGACCGCACCGATAAAAAGCTGTTTGAAACAGGCGTGCTTCCCTTCTATATGAAAGACCTGCTGAAAGAGGGCAACTGCGACGGCATTTTCGGCTATCCAAACAACGACCTGATCTGGCAGAAACAGGCTATGGACATTGTACAGAAACACAATTGCCTGTTCTTCAGCCAAGCCTCCACCCCGGCTGGCATGCGCATGACCGGCTTCCAAGAAACCGTGAACCGGACGCTGGTGAAGCATCCAGGCAACCTGGGGACATTTGTATATGTCGAGCCTGAACAGAATATTAATGCCTGGAATGTCATTCCAGAGTTCAAGGGCAAAAGCAATGTGCATATCGATGATATGCTGCGCTGGTTCGGACACCGCTATCAGGTTGGCATGCCGGTAGTCAAGCAAATACTGAAGCCCAGGCTCTATCTGGGCTATGACTTCCGCGACAAGGCGCCAGGAGACTTTGTCACAGTCTCGGCTACGCTCTACAATCCCCGCAACAAATCCTGGTTCGGAGGCAATGAAGATGAAGTCGCCCTGAAAAACGTGGAATTGGAACTGTCTGGCATTCCAGACGGCTACATCCTGTCGCCAGAGGCTAACAGCCCCCGTGTGCTGCACTTGGAGAACCTGGATGGTGAAGTAGCCATAGAAGCGACCTGGTGGCTGCAAAAAGACCGGGAAAGCGACAATTTTTCACCGAAGCAGCTGCAAGTCGCAGTCCAGGCCGATGGCGTGGAAAAAACCATTCAAAATGCGGAGGGCATGCATCAGAGCCGCAACGTAAATACCGAATACACTATCTCCCGTACAGGAGAACGCTGGCTGATGATAAGCGGCGGCGGCAAAGGCTCCAAATTCCACCTGGAACTGGAACCGCTCAGGCGAACTGTCAGCTATCCAAGGCTGACCTTCAAAGACCAGGCAATACTTTACCGGGACAGCCTTGGGCCGGGCGACAAGCTCCGGCTCTACCCGGGAGTCAAGGCAACCCTGGTTAAGACCCCCTTGATATCGAAAAGAACGGCACGTTTCGAACGGGCTGACGCCGATGCCGAGCGGGTGTTTGAGGACGGATACCTGGTTTTCAGCAGCCCGACCATCAGAGTCAAACCTGGATGCGAATATGTTTTCAGTGTCACCGGATTTGTGGCAGACAACGCCATCCTCAACTGCCTGGTGGAATTCAACGGCAAACGCAATGGAAAGCCGCACAAAGAAAGCGTGCGATACTTCAATCCGCTGGGCAAGGAATTGAGCACCGCTACCCAGACTGTGCAGGTTCCAACTTTTGATGACAACAGCGAAATCAGAACGATTGTCCGCTTCTACCGCCATGCGCAAACCGGAAAGCTCCATCTGCGGGAATTCAATTTCCAGGAAGGCGGAAACCCGGAACGTGATGTCACTGACCGCCTGGAAGGCTCCCTTAGCCTGCCAGCCAACACCGCCCTGAACGTTGCCTATGATGATCGCGACGAGCCGAACTTCTGGCTGACGCCGCTATTGAGGCTCAAGCTGGTGGACAGCGGCGAAATACAACAGGCTGAAGAACAACGCAAGGGGGGTGGAGACTTCTAAAATAACGACGAAAACCGCAGGCATTTTTCCCCTTTATTTATACAATTTAAATATATCTTGAAGGAACTTTGTTATGTTGAAAAAGGCATGGCTTTGGCTTTGGCTTTTACTTTTGTTGGTATTTGGAGTGCAAGCCCAACAGGCTGATCACTACTGGCAATGGGGCTGGGGCACTTACGGCAATGGGCTGATCGAAGATATCGCCCGCTTTGACTGGTCGTTGGTGAACTTCGGCAGTGTCCCGGACAATCAACAGACGGTCGACCGCTGCAATGCGCTCCTTCGCGTGAACCCAAACCACCGCTTTGTCATCCGGATATGGCCTATTTCTAACCAAGGAAGGCTGCCGAACAATCGCTACATGGCCACCCTATGGGACTATTTCTACCGGCCGGATGTCAAGGAAAAGCTGCGAGATAAAATCCGTCAGCAGATTGAGCTGCTGCACAATGGGCTGACCCGGCCCGAGGCGATCGTCGGCATGACTTATCTGGAAGAATTGCCGCAGCATTTCACCAGTTGCCCCTTCAAATCCAGAATCACCCAAGCCTTCATGCCTTGGGATATGGCACCCTTTGAAGCGGAAATCAACGCGGAACTGGGGCATCCGTTTGACATCAGCAAAGAGGAAGACGCCCTCTGGTGGGGAAAGAAATACTGCCAATACCTCAATGAAATGCATCAGTACATGCGGTCGTTAGCGCCCAACTGCAAAATCATCTATTGGCCAGCAACCTACTACAACACCCTGGATCGCGCCGATAAAAAGCTGCTTGACACCGGCGTGATGCCCTTCTATATCAAAGACCTGCTGCAAGAAGGCAATTGCGACGGCATTTTCGGCTATCCGAACAATGACCTGATCTGGCAGAAACAGACTATGGATATTGTGCAGAAACACAATTGCTTCTTCTTCAGCCAGATTTCAATCCCGCCACGCATGCGGCTGACTAGCTTCAGCGACACCGTGGAACGAGCAAGGGTGAAGCACCCCAACAACCTGGGGACATTTATCTATACTGACAATGATCCGAATATTCATGCCTGGAACATAGTTCCGGAGTTCAAGGGTAAAACTGGTCTGCATATCAGTGATCAACACCGCTGGTTCGGACACCGCTATCAAGTCGGTCTGCCAGTAGTCAAGCAAGTGCTGCAGCCCCGACTCTTTCTGAGCTATGACTTCCGCGACAAGGCGCCAGGAGACTATGTCTCGGTCTCGGCTACAGTCTACAATCCCCGCAACAAATCCTGGTTCGGAGGCAATGAAGATGAAGTCGCCCTGAAAAACGTGGAATTGGAACTGTCCGGCATTCCAGACGGCTATGTCCTGCCGCCAGAGGCTAACAGCCCCAGCTTGTTGCGCATGGAGACCCTGGCTGGCGAAACAGTCATGGAAACAACCTGGTGGCTGCAAAAAGAAAAAAACAGCGATAGTTTTTCACCGAAACAGCTGCAAATCACTGTGCAGGCAAACAGCGTGGAAAAAATCGTCCAAAATGCTGATGGCATGCAGCAGAGCCGCAGCATGAATACTGAATACACCATCTCCCGTACGGGAGAACACTGGCAGATGATAAGCGGCGGCGGCAGGGGGCCTAACTTCCACTTGGAACTGGAATCGCTCAGGCGCGCGGTCAGCTACCCCCGGCTGACCTTCAATAAGCAGGAAATACTCTACCGCGACTCACTCGCACCTGGCGACAAGCTGCTGCTCTACCCGGGAGTCAAGGCAACGCTGCTGACTTCGGGCGAAAACCGGGAAATTGATGTGACTAACCGCCTGGACGGACTCCTCAACCTGCCGGCCAACACTCTCCTGAACGTTACCTATGATGACCGCGATGCGCCTAACTTCTTCCAGCACCCGTTGTTGAATTTCAAGCTTGTGGACGGCAGCGCAATACAGCAGGCAACTGAACAACGCAAGGGCGGCGGGGACTTCTAAAGCAGCCTGAATAAACAGAGCGACTTAACTGACCACCGTAAATCACCAGGAAAAGGAACGCCTAAACCGCAGTGCAAAGCATCACGCCGCACTGCGGTTTTTTTATCCAGCAGGTGGCGCCGTGACATTCCGTGCGCTTGGCTTTTTCACTTGCAGCACAGACTTTTTCAACTTTGCACTTGAAATTATGGCACAGCACAGTATATAATTATTGTACCGCGGCGAGGATAAGTTATCCAGAAGCCAATTTTGTTAAACCGTATTCCCGTCTGTTCAGCGGCACAATTTTTCATATCAAAAAATCACCCGAAGAAAAACAGGAGGCACGAAGAAAAACAGGAGACCAGAAGAAAAGCCATCGAGCCAGGAGGATATAAAATGCAAAAAAAACTAAACCTGTCTTTGCCCTCACGCAAGTTGTTCACCTTAATCGAGCTGCTTGTCGTCATCGCCATCATCGCCATTTTAGCGGCGATGCTGTTGCCGGCCTTAAGCAAGGCCAAAGCCAAGGCGATATCGATAAAATGCACCGCTAATCTGAAGGATATCGGCTTATCAGTTCACATGTACTTTGGTGACAATGACGATTATTTCCCGGCAAGTTATGTAGGGCATGGCAACTTCAGCCCATGGCGGCCACTTTTAAACGGCTCCTACATTTCTGACATACGTGTCTGGGATTGCCCCGGCGACACAACCAGGGATTTTTATACATCAAACTACCAGGATGGCGGCTGGTATCCGTATGGCTGGTGCCAAAGAACCAACCGCAGCTATATCTTTGACCGCACCTTGGGACAGCTTATTGTAGGTGGTACAACTCCTAGGTCTCACGGACTCTTCATGATCAGCCGAGAGCCGGAGCCTTCCAGGGTCATCATAGCCTTGGATCACCATAACCAAGCCGGAGGGCAGGGGTTCTTTTACGGCTATGAGTACACCACCGGCAACCCCAACGTACTGTCGCGCGCTGCCCACCATCATGATGGCAGAGCCAATATATTGGTTGCGGATGGCCATGTGGTCAACGAGCTGGCCGGTTCAATTGCCAAGCCAGGTTCGACCTCCAACCTGAAGCCATATCATAAGCATCTCTATCCTGATCGCTGTCCGTAAGGCAACGAAAATATAGTGACTGGGGATGCGCCCTTGTTGCCTTGGCAGTTAGCCGTCTTCAGACACCGAGGATAGCACAGGCTTTAGCCTGCCGCTTTTTTCCATCACAAAACTTCGCACATTGACACACAACCGCCTCAACCGCAGTGCAAAGCATCACGCTGCACTGCGGTTTTTTATTCTGCAGATAAACCCAATTTGCTCTTGCAATAGTTGGCACGACGCCATTCCGCCCGCTTGCTTTTCCAGTTACATCGCAAGTGAAAATCCGCGTTGCTGTTTTCCGTTTCTTTTATCTACCGCTATAGTATGGCGTTTCAAGCCAAGCCGACTTCCGGCTTGGAATCCCTGCTTTCAATTGTCACATGGTTGCTGCGAGTCCAGGTGAACATACTCCAAATCAACACAGCAGACCGAGGCGGCGGCGCCGAAGGCTCGGCTCGGAGCCTTTTTCAGCGCTACCGGCAACTGGGACATGGCTCTTGGCTGGCGGTTGGACGGAAATACTCCAAGGACGCGGATGTCCTGGAAATCCCACGTCCGCCCGTCGCCGGAACTGGCCGGCGACTGCTGCAAATTGCTGCGGAAGTTGCCCGTAGCGGCGACCCCGCACTCCCCGGTGCGCGACGCCTATCCATAAACCTGGAGCGACTGGCCTCGCCAACCCGATTGGCTGACTGGCGAGCCGGACGCGATGAAATGGACTTCCCCGGCTGTCGGCAAATCGTCGATATGTGCCCAGCCCCGCCTGATATCATCCACTGCCACAATCTCCACGGCTGGTACTTTGACTTGCGAATCCTGCCCGAACTGGCTCAACAAGCGCCGCTGATCCTCAACCTGCGCGATACCTGGCTGCTCACCGGACATTGCGCCTACTTCATAGATTGCGACCGCTGGAAAAACGGCTGCGGTCAATGCCCGCGACTGGAAGTCTACCCGCGTTGCCGACGTGACGCCACCGCTGAAAACTGGCGCCAGAAAGCCGATATCTATGCCGCCACCCGCTGCTATGTGACCGCACCGTCGCAGTGGCTCATTGACCAAGCTCGGCAATCCATGCTGCAAGCCGTTGATTACAAGGTTATCCCAAATGGCATCGACATCAATGTATTCAAACCCGGCGACCAGGATGCCGCTCGCCGCGAACTGAATTTGCCGACAACGCCCCCCATCGTCATGTTCGCTGCCGCCGCTCGCCACAGCGTCTTCAAGGACCCGCAGACTATGCAGGAGGCTATTCGCTTAGTCGCTGAACGCCTGCCTGACCTGCTGTTCGTCTGCGTCGGCGTCAAAGCCCCTGCTGCCGCGCTCCGCCAGCTCAATGTGCGCTGCGTACCATTTATCACCAACCCCGGCCGGCTGGCAAGCTACTACCGCGCCGCCGATATATTCGTGCATACGGCCAAGGCCGAAGCCTTTGGCAAAACCATCACTGAGGCCATGGCCTGCGGCGTCCCCGTGGCCGCTACCGCTGTCGGCGGCATACCAGAACAAATCATTGACGGTGAGACCGGCTTTCTCTGCCCGCCTGGCAACCCGTCAGAACTGGCTGCCAAAATCATCCACCTGCTCAGTGACAGCAAGGAGAACCAACTCCGCCGCCGAGCCACAGCTGCACAGCGCGGACAAGAATTCAGCCTGGAACGGCAAACTGCGGCTTTCCTCAGCTGGTATGAGGAACTGCGCCAAAACCATATCCCGCCCACGCCACCGTAAACCTCACCCACAGCTACGGAGCGAGTCAACATCATGCCCGGTACCATCATCTTGGCCAACGCGCCCAGTGACTTCCTGCTCAACGCCGTCCGCATTTTCAACCAGCGCCTGTCTGACCGCGGCTGTGCGCCCTGGGCAATCGTCCCAGACGCCACCGACCTTGATCCAGCTACGGGCAACGCTCTGATCCTGACCCTAGACCCGAGCCTGCCAGCCGAGGGCTTTTCCATTGCTGAGACCCTGGGAAAGAACATCCGCCTGACTGGCGCCAGCGCCCCTGCCCTGCTCTATGGCCTCGGCAAAATCCTCCGCACCGGCTCGTTCGACGGCGGCGACTTCGCCATCGGCACCTGGCGCGGCGCAACCGCTCCAGCCAAGCCGCTCCGCATCGCCTATTTCGCCAGCCACTTCTACAACTTCTATCACGTCGCGCCAGTGGAAAAAGTCGCTAAATACATCGAAGACCTGGCGCTCTATGGCTACAATTATCTCGCTATGTGGGCGGATAAGCATCACTTCGAGAGCAATGATGACCCTGCGCTGGCGCCGTTCATCGCACGCCTGCACGAGTTGTATAAGACCGGCAAGGCAGTCGGCATGGAACCGACCGTGCTGACTTTGATGAACGAAGGCTATGCCAACACCCCGGAGCACCTGCGCGCCACCCATCCCAAGCGCAGCTTCTACGGCTGCGAGGTCTGTCCATCCACCCAGGAGGGGCTGGACCTCGTCCTCAAGAATCACCGTGACTGCATCGCCTGGTTCGCCGACCTGGAACCCAAGATAACCTCCCTATGGTCGTACGACCAAGGCGGTTGCGCCTGCCCGCAATGCGCTCCCTGGGGATGCAACGGCATGCTGAAAACCGGCGAACACGTCGCCCCGCTCTACCGCCAGCATTTCCCTGGCTGCCAAATCAGCTTCAGCACTTGGCTGTTCGACTACCACGGCGAACCGGAATGGCAAGGCCTTGACGACTACATCAACTCCGGAAAAGGCGACTGGTTTGACATCATCCTGGCTGATTCACACACTGAATTTCCCGTCTTCCCGCGCCGCCGCGGCCGCTTTCCCGGCAAGGCCCTGATCAATTTCCCGGAAATCAGCATGTGGGGACGAAGCCCCTGGGGCGGCATGGGTGCCAGCCCGCTCCTGGACCGATTCGCTCGCCTGTGGGGGCAAAACTGTACTATCTCCTCCGGCGGCATGATCTATTCCGAAGGCATCTTCGAGGACATCAACAAAGTCGCCTACGCGGCCTTCTACTGGAACGGCAACAACGCCTGGGAAGATATCATGCGCGAATACTGCCGCTACGAATACGGCAGTTCAAGCACTGAGGCCTTCATCGCCCTCCTCCGCCAATTGGAACGCAACCACTCCGGCAAGTCAGCCCTGCATTGGACCCCGACGCCACGGCCAGGCTACCGAAAGGCGCGTTTCGCCGACATCTATTTCAATCCTGCCGGAGTTCCGGAATACCGCGGCGCTGAAGACGCCTGGCGCACAACATGCAGCCTTGACGCCGACCTGCCAGACTGGGCCCGCCAGGCCTGGCGCTGGCGGCTGCTGCTCCTTCGCGCCCGCATCGACGCACTCCTCGCCGCCAACAACGGCGAGCCAACGCCGGAAGTCAGCATCGCTCTTGACGAAATCGCCGCTATCTACCACACCGACCCGGTACGCTCAACCGGCGCAGTCTCGCCCATGACCGAAGAGTGGCTCAAGAATCACCGCCCGCAGTGATGACAGCCCCTCGCCCTATTCCCGCCTCAACGCGGAGCGACCAGGATTAAATGCGTAGTCTTAGCCCAGGCTTCGTCTAGAGGCATGGTTTTAGGCGTCGACTCCGGCCCCCAGGTGTCGGTATAGATAATCGTGTTATTCTTCAAGTTATAGCCGTTGATAATGCGCGCATGGAAACTGAATCGGCCTTGCTGGGTGTCCTGGGGAAACATGATCAACGTCCAGCACAATGGATAGGAACGATCAATATTGTTGCGAATTTCCTGCATAAACCACTTGGCGTCTCGATCACGCTTCTGCCGGCTGGCAATGAATACCGACGGGTCCAGACGGGTCAGCTGATCTGATAAGTCAATCACTCCGCCGCGAGGCCGCAAGGTGCTATCAACCTCAGGCAGACCCTGCAGCCGAGCCTGACGGTTATATTTTTTGAACAGATTGTTCAAACCAAGCAAACTTGCAAAGCTGTCGTCAACGTACACATCCTGAATCCGCACATTCAGCTTGCGGCCGGCATTTTTCAACGCTTGCAGCGCAACATCTATGCTGGTGCCGAGCCTCGCATCTGACTCCGCGATTTGGGCAATAATATGCTGATCGACCTCTGAGCCAAAGTATTTCAGCACGCGCTCCAGGGTGGCGCCAACGCAATAGCCCTTGCCGCCCTGGGTCACTGGCGGGATTTCCAGGCGGATAGTGCCGTCGCGCTCCTTTATTTTGCGCTCGCGAAGCTCACTGCGGTTCAGGCTGGCGCGGATTTCCTCGCCGAGCTTGCCCGTAGAGCCGCGCTCTGCAAACAGCAGGGTGATGTACTCGTTCTCGTCCCCGCGGCCGCTCCAACGCAGGGACACGTCGTAGCCAGACGCCCGCCACGTGATTTGCTCAATGCGCGCCTGGCCGAGAAAACGGCGGCTTTTGCTGGGATTGCGGTCGCGCGTCAATTCCCAGAGACGCCTCTCCACAGCCGTCAACGCTTCCTGGAAACGCTTTTTGTCCCAATGGCCGCAGTCGCCGCGATTGTACACTGACACTTGCAGGGAGACCAGCTTCCGGGACAGCTTGTCCGCTGGCTTGTCGTTATAATAGAAAATGACCTCAGGCAAGGGAATGCCGGCAAACGTCAGCTTCTGTCTAGCGCTGCCTGCTGCATATCTCATTTGCGTAAAGTCGGCGGCGCTCCAGCCCAAGGCGCCTGGAAAAGACTTGAGCACCACGCTCCCGGTCGTATCCCACAAGCGGCGCCCGCGCTCCTCCAGAAAGCCGTCCAGCGACTGCCCACGCAGGACAGTCAGCATCGCCAACGTTAACACTATGAACACTTTATGCATGCCAGTTCCCGAATAAACTTATTCCTTCTGTCGACTGGCTGACGAGGAGACCCCCAAGTTCCCGGACTACGGTCTAATATACCACCGCCGCCATGCTTTGTCAGACACCACGCCAAGCAAATTGTTCAGTCATCGCCAACCGTCTCGGGGACATCACGTTAGGCTCAGGAAAGCTGCCTTTTTCATGAGAAAAACGCTGGCGCTGCTTCCGTTCGCTGTCGACGCGGAGTATATTAGTCCCCACTTTCCTAATGCCGGACGGCGTGTCCGCCGCTGCCTGCCCCCGGGGCCGGCCGTCTTGAATCAATACATTATATTGGAGGACTCCGCATGCTCGTGACCAACTTGCCCAACCGTCAGGTTCACCTTGACTTCCATACTTCGGAGCACTGCCTTGACATCGGCGGCCAATTCAGCGAAAAACAGTTCGCCGAACAATTACGCCGCGGGCGCGTCCAGTCCATCAATTTCTTTGCCTACTGCCATCACGGCTGGTGCTACTATCCTGACGCCGTGCATGGCCTATCGCATCCCAACCTGAAAACCGACCTGGTCGGGGGCATGCTCAAGGTCTGCCGCGAGGAAGGCATCAATGCCGAAGTCTACATCACCGTCGGCTGGAATGACAAGGCTTCCCGCGAACATCCGGAATGGTGCATCCGCACCCAAGACGGCAAAATCCTTGGCGGCCCTGGCGAAGGGCACCCACACAGCGCCCGTCCTCCGGGATGGCGGAACCTCTGCCTCAATTCGCCCTACCTCCAGCAAGTTCTGGACGTAACCGCAGAAGTCCTCCAACGCTACAATCCAGGCGGCATCTGGTTCGACATCACCCGCGAATTGCCCTGCTACTGCGAACGCTGCCAGGCCTCCATGCGCGAGCGGCGCCTCAACCCGGAGTCGCCTGAAGACCAGAAGCAATTCGCCTCCATGATTTATAAACGCTACCTGAAAGCCACCACCAGTCTCATCTGGGGCATCAATCCCAAAGCCACCATCTTCCACAACGGCTCCTGCAAAAAAGGCCGCCACGACCTGTTCGTGTATGACAGCCACCTCGAAATCGAATCCCTGCCCAGCGGCGGCTGGGGCTATGACTTCTTCCCCATGAATGCGCGCTATTTCACCCAGTTGCAGCCCAACAAGCAGGTCGTTGGCATGACTGGAAAATTCCATACGGCCTGGGGCGAATTCGGCGGCTTCAAGCACCCAGACGCACTCCGCTATGAATGCGCCCAGATTGCCAGCCTGGGGTGTCTTGCCTCAGTCGGCGACCAGCTCCACCCGTCCGGTCGCATGGACCCGGAGACATACCGAATCATCGGCCATGCCTACGAATACCTGGAAACACGCGAACCGTGGCTGAAAGACGCCCGCCCCGAGGCAGATGTCGCCATTATGGCCACTATGGAAATGCTTTTCGACGACAACCGCGACCGCGCCATCTTCGGAGCCACTAAGATGCTGATGGAAAAGCAAATACCGCATGTCATCATTGACGAGACCATGTCCATATCCCCCTATCGGCTGCTCATCCTGCCTGACTTGGCCCGGCTTGACCCTGGCTTCCGTGAAAAGCTCAACCGTTTTCTCGCCCAAGGCGGCAGCATCCTCGCATCCTATGAAAGCGGCTTGGACATCAACGACGACCGTTTTGCTCTCAACCTGGGCGCCGAATGCCTGGGCCGCTCACCCTGGGACGTGGAGTTTATCGAAGCCGGCCCGGAGGTGTCTAAGGACCTGGTCACGTCACCTTTCCTGACTTATCGCGGCGGCATAACCTGCCGTCCGGTTCAGGCTCAGGTTCTCGCGTCCACCTGGGGGCCTGTCTTCAATCGCACCTACGCCCATTTCTGCTCCCACCGCAACAGCCCGGTCGGCACGAAGACGGAATGGCCGGCTGCCATCCAGCACGGCAACGTCATCTATCTGTCCCATCCTATCTTCAGCATCTACCATGAGCAAGGCATGCGCCTGCACCGCGACTTTGTCATGAACTGCCTTGAACGACTCTATCCCTACCCGCTGCTGACCTGTTCGCTGCCATCCTGCGGACGCGCCAACGTCACCTGGCAGGAGCGGGAAAACCGCCACCTTCTGCATTTGCTCTATGCCGCTCCGGCCAAGCGCGGCAACGTCGAAGTCATCGAGGACATCATCCCTCTAGCGAACGTCCAAGTCACCTTCGCCGTCCGCCAACCGCCCAAGGCAGTCCGGCTGGTTCCGGAAGGAACGATGCTGCCGTTCACCTGCTCTGACAACCGCATCGAGTTCACCATTCCAGCCCTGAACATGGCCCAAATCGTGGCCGTGGAATACTCCTGAGCAAAAATTGCCCATGACGACCATAAGCACACTCCCTCCTGATTGGCGAAAGGCCCTGCGGCCATTCCTGCCGACGCACGCGCTGGCCGAAATCAAGGCGTTCCTGCGGCGCGAAGAGATGTCTGGCCAAGTCATTTTTCCGCCTCGGCAGGACATCTATCGGGCCCTTGTCCTGACTCCCTTTGCCAAGGTCAAGGCAGTCTGGCTCGGTCAAGACCCCTACCATGATGACGGCCAGGCCTGCGGGCTGGCTTTTTCCGTGCCCGATGACGTGCCAGCCCCGCCTTCGCTGCGCAACATCCTGAAGGAATACTCCTCGGACCTCGGCCTAAACGCGCCAGCCAGTCCCTCGCTGGAAGCCTGGGCCCGGCAGGGCGTCCTCCTGCTCAACACGGTCCTGACCGTCCGCGCCCACCAGCCTGGCTCGCACCGCGACTGCGGCTGGGAAAAAGTCACCGACGCTATCATCAAAGCTTTATCCAGCCGCCGGGATCGCGCCCTGGCCTTCATCCTGCTCGGCAATGCCGCCAAAGTCAAAGCCAAGCTTATCGATGACACTAGGCACGTCGCCATCCAGTGTGCGCATCCGTCGCCGCTCTCGGCCTATCGAGGCTTCTTAGGCTCGCGACTTTTCACGCGCACCAACCAGCTCCTGGCTGAACGGGCGGCCGAACCCATTGATTGGACGCTCGACGGCAGCACCTGAGCCGACCCCGTCACGATCCCATAGCATGAACAAACAAGAATAACAGCAGCGACGCCAGGTTGTACAGACAATGCAAGACAATGGCGTGACGCAACCCGCCCTCGCAAAAAGCCGTTTGCAGCACCATGCCGACCAAGAAAAGCCCTGGGACATACTGCGGCGTGAAATGCGCCCCCGCAAATACGACAGAGGCGAGGACAGCCGCCGCCCGCGGCCAAGCGCCGCGCAAAGCGCGATAGACGACCAGCCGGAAAAGAATCTCCTCGGTGACCGGCGCCAGGATCACCACGCTGACCGCCGCCAACAACCAAAATCCCATCCCCGGCGACTGCTCAGCGAAAACCTGCAAAGACTGCGGCGGCATCGGAATGCCAAGCTGACGGCAGCCCCAGGCGCTGAGGGCATTGACAACCAACAGAACCGGGTACAGCAGGAAAAGAATCCGCACGCTCTTGACAACTGCCCAAGTAACGTTGCTATCGCTGTCATCATCAGGGTCTTGATGCAAGGCCAGCAGCCGACGCCAGCCATGCAGGCGCCGGGATAAACACAGGCCAGCCATAGCGCCGGCAAAGGCCCCAACTTGAAACGGCAGCAGCCCAATGCCAAAACGGATGGCCGGCCACTGTACCCCCGCCGACAAAACGCTGAGTACCCGGGCGGCGGCCTGCCCAAGCCACAATCCGGTCAGCGCCAGGAACAGCGCCAGCTGGTAAACGCCAGCCAGCTCCTTTTCCTCTGCTGAGACCTCTGACCCCGCCCTGCGGAACGGCCACAGCAACGCCCGAGACACTGCCTGAAAATACTCCTTCATGGTTCCTTTCACGACTACACCGCTCGACAATTCCCTGCCTTCATGCTATAATAGACAATCAATCGGCGTTTGCAAGAATGCGACCGCAGTTTTCCCGCCCGACTAAGAAAAACGCCCGCTACGACTGGAAACGATCATGAAAATCTACATCTTTGTTGATATGGAAGGCATCAGCGGCGTCAGCGGCTCTGACTTCGTCACTGCTTCTGGCGCACATTATCAGGCTGGACGCCGCTACTACACCGAGGAGATGAACGTCTGCGCCAGCGCTTGCTTCGAGGCAGGCGCCAAGGAAGTCATCGCCCGCGACGGTCACGGCGCTGGCAACCATTTCCTCTGGGACCAAGTCGACCCGCGCGTGCAAATTGTCCAAGGGCAGACCGGGCCAGTGCGAATGTGGGGCCTGGCCGGAAGCGACGCCCTCATCCTACTAGGTTATCATGCCATGGCAGGCACCCCCGGCGCCCTGCTGGAGCATACCTACTCCTCCGCCACCATACAGAATATGTGGCTCAATGGCCGCCCAGTCGGCGAAACCGGCATTGACGCCGCCATCGCCGCCGACTACGGCGTCCCGACTATCCTAGTCACGGGCGACGATTTTGTCTGCCGGGAAGCCCGCGAATGGATTCCAGGGGTGCATACCTGCGAAGTGAAAAAGGCATGCAGCTGCCAAGGCGCCATGCTCCTCCCCCGCAAAGCCGCCCATGACTTAATCCGAGAAGCAACTATCGCGGCCATCCGCGACCTGAAAAACATCAAACCACTGGCAGTCACCAAGCCAGTGACCATCCGACGCGAAATGGTCGAAAGACAATCGACGCCAAACGCTGCCGGACGCCCAGGCCTGACTATCATCGACGGGCGGAGCTATGAAAAAACCGCCCCAACCGCTGAACAGGCTTTCTTTGTCTGACCTATGGCTGAAGGCGAGACGCCCTCTGCCACAGCCTAAAACCGCCAGCACCGTTCCCCCAGCTGCAACCCGACGCCTTCTTAGGCCAGCCGGAGGGTTCATGGTGCCCCCCCCTTCTGCGGCCATCCCCGCGATTGACCACATTGACGGCCAGCCGCGAAACCATTTTCCCCTGGAGACTTTCCGCCATGACTTCCCCGTCCTCGTCAACCTCGCCACCTCAGGCACGTTCCACTACCGTAGCTCTCCTCAACCTCGACCGTCCCAAGCCGCACAATCTTGATGCCGAAATCGCTGTTTTGGGCGGCATGATGCAAGACCCAAACGCCTCTGCCACCGCATTCGGCCAATTGCGCATGGAGGGCGCCTTCTACAGGAGCGCCCATCAGACGATCTTCAATGCCATGCTCGAATTGAGCGCTGGCAAGGGCGAAGCCAGCCTCGACCCGATCGTCCTCGCCGACCACCTTGAACGCAGCAGTAGACTGGAGGAAGTCGGCGGTCGCAGCTACATTATGCAGCTGATAGACTCTGTGCCGACCGCCGCCAATATCGACCACTACATTGACATCGTCCGCCAAAATGCCATCCTTCGTCGCATCATCGCCGCCTGCACCGAAACTATCATGCGCTGCTACGACACAGACGACGATGTCCAGACGCTCCTGGACACCGTTGAACAGCAGATTTTCGAAGTCGCCGGGATGAATGAAGCCAAGGACCTTCTCCTTATCAAGCCGCTGGTGCGGGAAGCCGTCATCTACCTTGAGCTGCTGATGCAGGGCAACACGGACATGCTTGGCCTGCGCACTGGCTTTGACATGGACAGGATGATCACTGGCCTCAAGCCCGGCGAATTGTTCGTGCTGGCGGCCAGGCCGTCCATCGGTAAAACAGCACTGGCCCTTAACATGGCGGCCAACATCGCCATGAGCAGCAAGGAAACGCCTGTCGGCATCTTCAGCTTGGAAATGCCTGCCCAACAACTTGTCCTGCGCCTTATTTGCAGCACTGCCAGGGTCAGCATGAGCGAATTCAAGAACGGCACCCTGTCGTCGCATCGCTGGCAACATGACGTCGGGAGCGCCTGCGAGCAAATCAGCAATTCACGCATCATCATTGATGACACCGGTGCCATTGACATCCTCGAGCTACGAGCCAAGGCTCGCCGCATGTGCAGCAAGCACGACGTCAAGGTCATTTTCATCGACTACTTGCAGCTGATCCGCGGCCACGTCTCCCGCAACGCCAACCGCGAAAACGAAGTCGCCATGATTTCCGGCTCCTTGAAGGCCATGGCCAAGGAGCTGAACATCCCGGTCGTGGTTCTGGCTCAATTGAACCGGCAGGCCGAACAGGGCGAAAAGCCCAAACTCAGCCACCTGCGCGAATCCGGCGCCATTGAGCAGGACGCGGACGTCGTCGCCATCCTCCACCGCGACCGCGGCGTGCAGTATGAGCAAAGGGAAGATGACACCAACGGCATCCCAGCCGAGCTAATCATCGCCAAAAACCGCAATGGTGCCACCGGAACCGTGGACCTGCTGTTCCTGCCGCGCTATACCCGCTTTGAAAATGCCGTCAGCACCGACCAGTACGTGCCTCAGGACGCATAATTATGACCAAAGCCCCAACATTCTCCAGGCAACCTGTCCTCTGCCATTGCATGAATGTGTTCCCGGGGACGACTCCGCAGGCCAAGCTGACGGCTTTGTGCGGCTGCCTGACGGAAGTGAAGAACCGCCTGCATGGCTTTGCCGACCGGCCATTCCCAGTCGGATTATGGCTGGACGCCGCGACCGCAGAGGCTCTGCGGCGCGACGATGACGCCAGGGCAGCATGGGCTTCCCAGCTGCACGCCGCCGGCTTCGAAGCCGTGACCGCCAACGCCTTCCCCTACGGCAGATTCCATGACGAACCCGTCAAGACGAGTGTCTATCATCCTGACTGGACATGTCCTGAACGGCGTGACTACACGATAGCAGTGGCAGACCTGCTGTCCAGCCTGCTGCCGCCAGACACGATAGGCAGCATTTCGACTCTGCCTGCCGGCTACCGACGCCACTTCCCAACCGCAGGCGAAAAACCCATGCTCGCCAACATCCTGGCTGTGGCCGAACACTTGGCAAAAATTCACCAGCAAACCGGCAAAATCATCCGGCTGGGTTTTGAAATGGAGCCGGACTGCCTCTGGGAAGCTCCGGCGGAATTCGCTGATTTCTTTCAGCGGCGGCTCCAGTCTCACGAACATGTCGGCTTTCTGGGCGTCTGCTACGACACCTGCCACCAGGAACTGCTCGGCCACGAACCTGGCACCGGACTTGAGCTGCTCATTGACCAGGGCATCCCCATCACTAAAATCCAGTTGAGCGCCGCCATCCGAGCCCCGTCCGTCGCCGCACAAGAGTTTCTGTGTCGGAATTTTCAAGACAGTGTGTATCTGCACCAGACCAGGCTCATCCGCAACCACACTGTCATCCAGTCTTGGGAAGACCTCCCGCTCCCAACCGACCTGACCAGCCATTCGTCGAACACTGATGGCGAATGGCGGTGCCATTTCCATGTGCCGATCTTTCTCGACAACCTGACGGGCGGACTCATGGCTGCTAACGCGGAGCTGAAGGCAGTCCTCGCCGCCGTCCGCAAAACGCCTTCACTCTGCCCGACCCTCGAAATCGAGACGTATTCCTACAATGTCCTCCCAGACTTCCTCCAGTGCAAATCCTTGGCCGACTGCCTGGTGAAAGAAGCCCAATTCGCCCAAGCGCAAATTGCCGAAATGAATTATGAATTATGAATTATGAATTATGAATTATGAATTGTGAAATGCGCCTCGGCATTCGGCATTCACCATTCACCATTCACCATTCTAAAAAGAAAACCCCCGGCGGGTTCTACCCGTCGGGGGTTTTGAAGAAATTGACTGGCAGCGCGCTACTTTCCCGCGCTCTGAAACGCAGTATCATCGCCG
>MWEG01000044.1 GCA_002070945.1 Lentisphaerae bacterium ADurb.Bin082 | reverse complement strand
ACCGGCGACCGGAAAAAATCATCCAGGATGGCTCCGGTGATATTGGGGAATTTTTCTGCCAGGCGCAAGACTTCGTCAAGGTCAGTGGTATCGTCATTGCGCACTGAGCCGCTGTCGCCGATGGCGGACCATATAATCCGCCGCATGGAGTGCAGTTTTTCGGCCTCGTCATCAAACGGCGGTTTCGGAAGATTGCACATGACGACCCGGCACATATTGGGAATGCCGAGGAATTGCGCTCCCTCCAGCGGCTCCATCCTATTCTCGCCCGGGAGCTTCCAGCGCTGATTGCCAGCGGCGTTATGATGACTGCCGGCATTCTGTCCCCATAACCACAAACGGTCGCGAAATTTCATGCTCGTCTCCCAGATGGATTTTGATTATGTCATGCCTGCGAGGACGACGCTCCCTGTCGCGCCGTTCTGCCAAGGCTCAAATCAACAGCATACAATCGCCATAGCTGTAAAAGCGCATTCGGCTGCGAACTGCGAAGTCATACGCTTTCATCACATGGGCGTGGTCCGCAAACGTGCAGACCAGCATCAGCAAGGTCGACTGCGGCAGATGAAAATTGGTCAACAGGCCGTCCGCCACCCGGGAACGATGCGGCGGATGCAGAAAAATCGATGTCTGTCCTGAACCCGGCTTGACCATTCCAGAGGCCGGGTCAAAGCAGGTCTCCAGCACCCGCACCGTCGTCGTGCCGACGCAGATTATGCGGCCGCCTTCCTGCCTGGTGCTATTGATCAGCTCGGCGTTCGCAGCGGAGAAACAGTAGTTTTCCGCGTGCATCAGATGGTCTTCAACCCGTTCCACGCTCACCGGCTTGAACGTCCCAGCCCCGACGTGGAGCGTCAAACGCGCAATCTTGACCCCGCGCGCTTCCAAACCAGCCAGCATCTCAGAAGTGAAATGCAGCCCTGCAGTCGGTGCCGCTACTGCGCCGGGCGTGGATGCGTACACAGTCTGGTAGCGCTCGCGATCCTCTGGCAAGGGTTCGCGATCAATATAGGGAGGAAGAGGAATCTGCCCAGCCCTCTCCATCAGCGCAAAAACATCCTCAACGTCAAATCTGACCTGGAAGGTGCCGTCCTGATTTTTCCGGGTGACGACAAAGCTCCCGGCAGCGGCTTCCAGTTCAACTCGCGCCCCAGGGGGCAGCCGCCGACCTGGCCGCAGCAGGCACGTCCAGGTGCCGTCCGCCGTGGGTGCCAGCAAAAAAGCCTGCACACGCCCGCCCGTCTGCGCCCGATGTCCCCACAAACGAGCGCACAATACCCGCGTGTCGTTGATGACCAGGCAGTCGCCAGACCGCAGATACTGGGGAAATTCGATGAAGCCATGCCGCGAAAAAGCTCCGCTGCGACGTTCCAGAACCAACATCTCGGAGTCTGACCGATGGGAAGCCGGATGCTGCGCAATGAGTTCCTCCGGCAAATCATAATAGAAATCAGATACTTTCATGGACCTTCTTGCTTCATGCCACGCCACTATCAGCCAACTTACGGCAACCTGAAGTCTGTACAGCAAGCGCTCATCGCAAGACTTCGCACAATAAAAAAATTCCGTGTATTCCGTATGTTCAGTGGTTACAAAAACAACCCTATAAAAAATCAGTGTTCATCTGTGTCCATCCGTGGTAAAAAAATAAGTTGTGTACCGCAGCCCTCACCGCTTCGCTGTCAAGGCTCGCCGAATATCCCGGTCAGCCTCGCGCTTTTTCAAGTCATCCCGCTTGTCCCGGACATTCTTGCCGCGGCACAACCCCAGCTCCACCTTGACCTTGCCTTTGTCATTGAAATAAAAGGACAGCGGCACCAGCGTCAGGCCTTTCGCTTCAACGCTCTTCTTCAACCGCGTAATCTCGCGCTTGTGCATCAGCAGGCGCCGCAGCCGCCGCGGCTCATGGTTGTTGCGGTTGCCCTGCTCGTACGGGGCTATGTGAACCCCCGTGAGCTGCAAATTGCCGTCTTGAATCGAAGCATACGCATCAACTAACGACACTCCGCCAGCGCGGCACGACTTGACCTCTGTACCAGTCAAGGCAATCCCGGCCTCGAACTTCTCCAAAACGATGTAGTCATGCCGCGCCTTCTTGTTCTGAGATATCATCTTCATGTAAATTTTCCCACCCCGGACAAGAAAAATATTGATTCGCGTGTAAACTAAGTAATATAACCAACTTCACCGTCGATGAAAACCTACTTGGCGAAATCAGGTGCTGGCAGCAATCCAGCCAGGCCTAGCAACAACGCCTGTCCGCTTCTCTTTCTATCATCCCCTTTTTTCTGACCTGACCATGAAAATCATCTGTTTTGGCGACAGTCTGACCAGCTGCGGCGGCTTTGACGGCCGCTACAGCGATATTCTCCAGGACCGCTTCCCCAACCACGTCATCCTCAACCGCGGCGTTGGCGGAGAGACCTGGGCTGACGGTCTGAAACGCCTGGCCTCCGATGTCCTAGCCGAGTGGCCTGACGTCGTCCTGTTGGAATACGGTGCCAATGACTGGTGGCGCGACGAACGACCGCCAGCCGCCTGGGCCGCTGACCTGGAAGAAGCCGTGCGCCGTCTCCTGAGCCTCTGCATACGACCAGTGATTCTCGGCGTCTTCGGCCCCTATCGCTGCCACGCCACCGGCCTTCTCCAGGACAAAACCTACGGCTTTGACGACCGCGCCCGCAAGTACCGCGAGCTGGAGGCTGACATTGCCCGCCGCTACGCCTGCCCGTACATCCCCAATATCCAGCAGGAAATCATCGATGACCGCTGTTGCTGGCGAGACCGCAACCATCCCAATGAAATCGGCAACCGCAGCGTCGCCAACATCATTGCACCCATCCTGGAAAATATCCTGGGCGAGACTGCCCGGCCGATCCGTACCGCCCGACCGCACAACCTCCTTGATTTCTGGCAGGAAGCCGTCGCCCTCGCCCCCGACCGACCTGCTGCAATCAGCGGCAACACCACCCTGACCTACCGCGAAGCTCAGCAACAATGCCTCCGGCTGGCCACTGGCCTGCGCACGGCCACCGGCGTGGAGCGGCCCAAGGTAGCTGTCGGTCTGCCCAACTGCCTGGAATACTACTTGGTTTACTGGGCTCTTGTCAACCTCGGCGGCGTCATCATCCCGATCAATCCCTGGCTCAAGGAGGACAGCTTAGACGCCATCCTGAACACTGTCCAGCCAGACCTCCTGATCGTCCAAGGTTACGGCGACCGCGACATCCTGGCCAGCGCTGCACGCCATCCTACCCTGCCAGTCTACGCCCTCTTCCCGGATGCCAGCCTGCGTAACTTCAACACCTTAATGCAGGCCGACGTACCCGCCACGCCCTGCGCACCAGCTGAGGACGACCCAGCCATTGTCATGCACACCTCCGGCACCACCGCTGCTCCCAAAGGCGCTATCATGCGCCACAGCGACCTCATCTTCAACGTTGTCACCACGATCAACGCCCAGGGCTTCCAGCCGAACGACATCCACCTGCTGGTCAACCCGATGTTCCATTGCACGGCCTTGTACAGCTCCCTGCCCGCCGCCGCCTTCCAGAAAACCCCGGTCGTCATCACAGCGGAAACCCAGGCTGACGCCCTGCTGGCGCTCGTCCAAGCCCACCGTATCACTACTTTCCTCACGGTGCCGTCCATCCTGCAGCGCGTCGTCGCCCTGCCCGATTTCAGCCGCTACGACGTCTCTTCCCTGCGCGTCATCGGCTATGCCGGGTCGTTCATGCCTGTCAAAACCGTGCGCCAGCTCCAGGCAGCCTTTCCAATGGTCGCCCTCCACAACTTCTTTGGCTTGACCGAGACCATCTCCGCCACCCATGTGCTGAATGGCGACGCCTCCCTTGACCGACCTGACTCCATCGGTCGCACCCTGCCCTTTGTCACTGCCCGCATCACCGCCGAAGATGGCCGTGAATGTGCCGATGACGAGGTAGGCGAACTGCTCTTCGCCCGCGAAAATGTCATCCCCGGCTACTGGGGGCAGCCTGAACGCCTGGCCGAAGCGTTGATCGAGCTCGACGGCCGCACTTGGTTCCGCACCGGCGACCTGGCCAGCCGCGACAGCGAGGGATTCTACTTCATCAAAGGCCGAAAGAAGGACATGATCATCGTCGGCGGCGAAAATGTCTTTGCGGCCGAAGTCGAAGCCGCCATCATGCTGCTCGCCGCTGTCAAGGAAGTCGCTGTCAAAGGCATTCCAGCCACTGGCATCCGCGAGTCGCTCGGCGAAATGATCAAAGCCTACGTCGTGCCAGAGCCAGGCATGACCCTGACCGAAAACGAATTGCGACGCCATTGCCATAAAACCCTGCCATCCTATAAAATCCCCCATGTGATCCAATTCCTGGACGCTTTGCCGCGCAATCCAGCCGGAAAGGTCGCCAAGACCGAACTGGCCTGATTCGCCGCAACCCGCGGCCAGGAACACGCTTTTTCCCCTGTGTCTGAACACGTTCAAACAAGGAATTGTACAATGACAAAAAAGATTGCCTGCGGTCTATTCGCCCTTCTGGCAGCGGCAGCGCTGCAGTCAGCCGAGCCGATCATTTCCTTTGAGCCTGGGGAAAACTGGCGAGAACGCATCAGCGCTGGCAGGACGAAGCTGGAAGTCGTCGCCGAGCACGCTGTTCATGGCCAGCACAGCGCCAAGGTCTTCCTGCCCGGCAGCGCCCACGACACCTGGCCAGGCATTGACCTCAAAATCAAGCCGGAAGACTTTGTCGACGGCATCAATGAGCTGAACTTCAGCGCCTGGCACCAGGAAAAAGAGACCATGGGCATAAACTGGCGCATTGATTACGACAAGGGAGACTCCGTCTTCGGCGGCACCAACGTCCCCCCGAAAACCAGAAGACGCATCGGCCTCGCCATCGAACGCAAAGACGCTGACGCCAACGCCTTCCGCGCTGTCAAGATCGTACTCTACCGCCGCATGCCACGCGAAGACTGCACCTACTGGCTGGACGACTTCCGGCTGGACGTCGCCAGCCGGAAATTCACGCCGATTGAGTACATCGCTCCAAAAGGTCACCGTCCCCCAACAGCAGCCGAGCAGGCCGTCGGCTTCCAACTCTTCCAGCGTCACTGGATGGAACACGTGTTCAAAAACACCAAGCCCCTGCCCACCGACGGCGCACCAGTCTTGGACGCCACTGCCTGCCCCGGTGAACAAGAGCCGATAGTCTTCTCCCTGCACGCCCTGGCTGACCTGAAGCAAGTCGCCGTCACGGTCGCCAAGCCGCTGACCGGCCCCAATGGTCACGCGCTCCCCAACACCGCCATCGAAATCCTGCCAATCCGCTGTCTTGACAAAAAAACCACCTACCCATCTAAGGACTACTACTGCGACTTGCCGGTGCTGCTGGAGCGACGCGCCGCCGTCGACATCCCCGGCGGCGAAAGCAAGAGCTTCTGGATTGACATTGACGTCCCTGCCCAGACTCCGGCGGGGAATTATGCCGGCACGCTGGCCCTGGCTATTGACGGCAAGACTGCAACCACTCTGCCTTTCACCTTGCGCGTCCTGCCCTTCACCCTTGAGGAGCCGAATGACATGTTCTGGGGCGAATACTACTACGGTGCCCGCAATGCCAAAACCCCAGAGGAAACCAAGGCGCAGCTGCAAGAACAGATGACAATCATGCGCAAAAACGGCATGACCTCCATCGGCATCTGCTCCGGCCCCGCCCTGGTCAAAGACTCCGCCCGCTGGGAAAACGGCAAGGCCAGCTTCACTCTTGATGAAAACTGCAACTTCGTCCTTATGATGAACCTCTATTTCCCGCTGGGCTACACCATGCCGGTCATCCTGCTCTCTGACGTTGGCCAGTCCTTCTGCTCGCAATTCAAGCTGGCAGTCGGCTCCGAGGAGTACAAAGCCTGCTACAAGGCCTTCTGGGCAGCCATGCAAGCGGAAGGCAAAAAACGCGGCTGGCCCGAAATGATCGTGCAGCCGGTGGATGAACCGGGCTGGCGCTCACAGTATGACCGTGATCTGAACCTGACTCTGCTCAAATACCTGAAGGAAATCCCAGGTCAACGCACTGAACAAGACGGCCCGGGTGACGACTACTTCATCAACCAAGCCGGCCCCTGGGCAGATATGTGGAACTTCAACGGCGCCTTTGGCAACGCGGACGTGATGGCGCGCGTTGCCCGCGAAAACCGCCTGGCTACCCTCTACAACTGCGACGTCGAATCCTACCGCCCGGAAGTCGGTCGCTATGTGACCGGCTTCTTCCAGGCCCGCTCCAACAGCCAAGGCTACTACAACTGGGCTTTCATGAGCGGTGGCAGCAACCCGTATGACGACTTTGACTCAGAACACGGCGACTTCAGCCACATCTACCCGGCCACTGCGACCGAACCCGGCGGCCCCAGCATTGGCTGGTACGGCGCCCGCGAAGGCATTGACGACTACAAGTACCTGACTACCCTGCGCAACTTAGTCGACCGCAAGAAAAATGGTGCCCCTGCCGAGCAGGCTCAAGCCAAAGAGGCAGCCGAGACTATTGACGCACTGCTCGGAACCCTGCGCTATTCACCCAGAGTCCGAAACGCCGCGTCCTTCACCAGCTTAAATCTCCCCGATGGAAAACGCGGCGTCACCGGCATTCTGAAACTGCCCAACGACTGGTCATTCCAGCACTATGACCAGGCTCGCGCCATCCTAATCGCCCAGATCATGACCCTGCGCGGCAGCAAACCAACCGCAACAGCCGCAGCGCCCAAACTGGCAGTCACCCCACAGCCGCCAGTAGAAACCGAAAAATCAGCCCCGCAAAGCCAATTCCAGGTCGTCATCCCCATCATCAACACACCGATAACCATTGACGGCGACCTGTCAGAACCAGCCTGGCAAAAAGCCGGCAAAATCGAGAATTTCAGCCTCGCTACCGGCGGTGTGCCCCTGCGTCAGACGCATGGCCGCATCATGACCGATGGAACCTACCTCTACCTGGCCGCTATTTGCGACGAAGAATATATGGACAAAATCTCCATGCAGGTGACTGAAAACGGCGGCCAGATTTGGATGGACGACTGCGTGGAATTCTTCTTCGACCCCACCTTGGAGTACAAAGGCTACTACCAGCTCGTGGTCAACGCCCTTGGCAAATTCACCTTCCTGAATCAGTTCAACGCTAAAAAGATGAAACCCCGGATCAAGACCGCCGCCAAACTGGGGACGGATAGCTGGACGGTCGAGCTGAGCATCGCCCTCGCTGACTTGAGCATCCCAGGACAGTCTTTCGGCTTCAACCTCTGCCGCGAACGCCGGCCACTCGAAGTCATGGAACTGACCTGCTGGTCCCCGACCGGAGGCAGTTTCGGTACGCCCGAATGCTTTGGCGTCGCCAACTTCGGACGCCGCGGCCTCAGCCTGACTTCAACGGACGCGCTGCAGCTCGGCGACAACCCGATCACGGCGTTGATTCGCAACGACCTTCCGACGGCTGAGACCTTCACCGTCACTGCCGCCTGGACCACAGGCGCAGCCGGTGAAACCAAGCAGACCCAAACCATCGCTCTGCAACCGGACCAGGAGGGCACGGTCAACTTCACCTGGACTGCCGCCGAACCTGGCCCAGTCACCCAGACCATCACGCTACTGGACAGCAAAGCCAACATCGTCGACCGGCTGACCACCACTCCGCAAGTAACCCAGCCGTTGATTTTGGCCTTGTCCTCGCCTTTCATTGACGGCCCTGACTGGCAGGCGGAAATCGCTGTCAACCTGGCGCCGGAGCGTCGCGCCAACCTGGAGCTGGTCATCCGGAGCGAGGCTCATGGCGTCCTCGCCCGCGCCCCGCTCGCCAACGACAGCCGTTTCACGCTGACACTCAGCCAAGGGGCCTTCAACACCCGCGAGAACCTCGCTGTCCAGCTGCAAGACAAAACCACCGGCAAAACCATCAGCGCTATCAACCGCACCGTGTTCACGCCGTAAAATTGCTCCGGCACTAAAGTGCCGACACTGGACGGAAACACGTCTAAGTAGTGCGCAGCGCGAGCGGCTCTTGGTTTACATAAAGCAGGTGCTAGTCACAATGCTTTGTCCGACCGTCTCGGCGAGCAGCACCGGGACTGCATTGCCAATCTGGCGCATGGATTCGGTCCAGGCGCCTGCGAAGACATAGTCGTCAGGGAAAGTCTGTATTCTGGCCGCTTCGCGAGCCGTGTAGTACCTAAAGCTTCCATCGGGGAAAGCAATCATATTTTCGCCGCCAGGGACACCGTGCGCACCTGCCTTGAGCGCCTTGGAAGGCTCATCAAGCGGACTGCCGGTATGGCCGGGATATGGACGTGCACCGTCGCGAAACTCATGATTGGGAATATCGTTTGGCATGCTTGGGTCAGGCAGGCCTGCTATCGCATCGCGAACTGTACGATAGCGTTCGCCAGACGGCGGGAACAGTGAATAATTAGACTTGAGCTTGGCAACCCTGGACGCAACAGCTTTGGGGATTGTCGGACGCTTTGCTTTGACCACTTGATGCAGTTCCCAGTACTCGCCGGTCACCCACTGCTCCCAGAGCAATTTATCCAAAACATGGGTTGCCGCCGGGAAATTCCATTCCAGCTCCAGGTCGGAACGGAAGCCCACGATAAAGACGCGGTGGCGATATTGCGGCACACCATAGTCGGCTGCGTTAAGCAGGCGATAGACAACCCGATAAGACACATCTGGAAAATGCCCGCCAGTATGGATTTTTTCCAGGCGCGAAAGGTGCTCCGTCCAGTCCTCATCGTCCCTCCTGTCGACGGTTGGGTAGGAAAGCTGGAGGACAATATAGTTGAAATAGGTCGCAAAGCTTTCCCGCAGAAGCCCCTTGACATTTTCGAACACGAAGCAGCGCGGATGCAATTCGCGGATGGCGCGGACAGCTTCGGGGAACATATCCCGGGTATCATGTCGCCCGCGCGCCTTTCCGCCCATTGAGAACGGCTGGCACGGCGGTCCGCCGGCGACTAGTTCCACGGAACCAATCAGGTCATCGTACACAACGTCACGCACGTCTCCCTGGTGGAGCCTCCAGTCCTTGGCAAGAGACTGCCCCCGACCCATGTTCAGGCGGATGGTGTCGCAGGCCTGGGCATTGAATTCGACCATTGCCCGGTGATGGCATCCGACTTTCTCCAGTCCCAGCGCCAGCCCACCTGCACCGGTGAACAATTCTATGGAGTTAATCTTCATCGTTTGTCCTCTTGATGCTGCGCCTGCTATAATATCTCCTGGAAAAGGCTTTTCGCAAATGCGGCAACACATTTTGAGGCTTCGCGATCCGGAAAGTCTCCTCTTGTAAAATCAGCTTTTGATCCAGCTTCGGCTGAAGCCATACAGCCGACTTACTCCAAAGTCACGGCCACGTCATCCAGAATGGCTTTCTTATCCGTGGAGAACATGATTCCGGCCCATTCTCCGGCCGGGATCATATACGAGGCCGTGAACAGAGCCGGCTCTTCCGCCAAATCAAAGGACGCCAGCCGGAGTGTGGGGTGCACCGCGCGCTGGTAACCATGCTTTGCCTTGGCATCCGGCGTGTCCGTATAGCGCAGAACGCTGAGATTCAATTTGCCCTGGCCTGACGCCCGGAAAGTCACCACAATTGGACGCGGCTGCGGACTCTGCCAAAGGTCCCGGTCAGTCAAAAGCTGATATGCATGGCCATACGCAGCAATCTCCAGTGCCTTGTTCGGCCCTTCCCCGCGCACCTCGGCCTTGGACACCGTCCATTTCACTGGCTTGCCATTCTCGTCAAGATCGTCAAACGACCCGTTAGCCAGGTAGGGCGAACCAATCGCCAAAGACCGGTATGATGAGGTGTCGTGATAGGCCACCGCATCCAAGGAGAAATTCTTGGCGGCGTCCTCTTGCCGGCGATTACGAGCAAAATGGACGCGCCAGATTTCGCCGCGCCGGAAAGGCGCCAGGCGCGCCGCCGGAACTCTCATTTCGATCACGTACCGGTCAGGCAAAATCCGCGCCTTGGCCTCGACGCCAGAGTCGAACGACGCATCCGCGCCCGGATTGATCGCGTCAAAGACAACGCCGCGTGGATTGACGACAATCTGGTAGTAGCTATTGTCAGCGCTGGGCGGATAGAGGAAGCATTCAATGGCGTCGTCCGACCAGACCGTGCCGTCCTTCTCGGTCGCCTTAGTCACGATTCCGGCGGGATTCGGCTCCATGGCCGTCACCAGGAAATACAGATTCTCTGCGTCTGAGAGCATTCCTACCGTCGTCTGCAATCGTTCTGGGATGACGGCCTTTTCCGGCGTGAAGGACTCCCGGAAATCTGAGGTGTAGAAAGCTCCGACCCAGGCTTTGTCGCTGCCGTCGCCATCAATCGTCACTTTTTCCGAGGTTGTCGGCGCCATCAGGGTCTGACTGGCCTTAGCGCGCATTTCGTCGTTAGGCGCAATCCAGTAGTCCTCCAGGTAGCGCCTGTCCCGAGCCAGGCGCGCCATCACCTTGGCGTCCCCGGCTGCCAGGGTTTCGGCCTCGGCCAGATATCGCAGCAGCTCCTCGCGGCTGCCTGGCTGGTTGAGCAAGTTCGGCCGCCGCTGGTCGCCGGTCGGATAGCCCATGCAGTGCGGCGTGTTCTCCCACAAGCGCCGGCGCAGACCGTGGTACTTGGACATCGCCGGACCAGCCGCGCCATAATACAATCCCTCAATCTCAGACAGCATGGCATCGACATCCAAATCCGGGTCCCACAACAGCTGCCCAGTGACGTAGAGCCACTGCCAGTTGGAGGGGAAAATGTCCTTCCGGCTCGGGTTTTTGGCGCCCACAAAATGGCTGTCAGCGTACAATGCCTCGAACTTAGTCCCGGTCAGTCCCCAGTCGCGATACAAGCGGATTTCCTGCGCCTGGACGCGCTCGTTCGGCACGTACAAAGTCGGCGTACAGGTGGAATATTCATAGAGATAGACATCACTGGAGCGTTCCCGCCACTTGTTCAGGAGTTCAAGTTGCTGGCGGTTGCGCCGACAGGACGGATCGTCCAGGCGATGGCCGTAGCAGCGGCCGTGAATGCAGTAATACACCCGTATGCGCGGATCATGCTGCACGCCATCAGGATTTTCTCGGTAGGTGTGATATGCCCAGGTTGACAGCCGGGCCTTCGGATAGCGCGCATAGACTTGCGCCGACATCGCCTGCACCACTTTGTGGAAACGAGTGGAGATATTCAGGTAATGATAGGGGCCAGGCGGGTCGAGCGCCCGGCATGCGTCGCATTCGCACCATCCCACGGACGTGTCCGTCATCCCGAAACAATACGTTGCCTTTTCCACGCCATGCTCAGCTATCTGCTGGCAAATCTTCTCGACCACGAGTTTCTGCACTTCCGGATTGCTGATGCAATATTGATACACGCCTTTGTGTCCGCCGTCAAACAGAACCCGCTTTCCGTCAAGAAACGTGAAGTACTCCGGATGCTCATCAAAATACTCCTTGGCTGGCACTGCAGCAGAGAAAGTCGTGTGGCCGCCAGCGCTTGAAGTGAGGTACGGCGGCAGACGGGGAGTGTAAAATTCGGTCAAGGCCGGATTGCTGACCGGGATGCTGTAAGGAGTCGCAATCTGATAGCCGTTGCGCACCGCCCAGGTGACGCCATGTTTGGGAATCGCATTCCAAGCCGAGCCGACCTGGTCCAGCCGCCGCACCGCAAAATGCGGCTGACGGAACAGCTCGCCGGCAGGCAGGCTGATCTTAGACTGCTTGGGAACGTGCTCGCCGTCATCGTCCGCCGTCGCCGGCGCCAGCCAGCGCACGCCAAGGTAGTGCTGGAGAAAATAGTAGACACCATACAGCTCGGCTACTCCGTCCTTGCCGACAATGAGCAGGCGCTCATCGCTAATCTGTATGAAAAAGGCGTCATCTGCCGCTTTAGTCAAGCGTTCGCGGATGGCGGCGGGCGATTCCGGCAGGGTGGCAACCGTGCCCAGCACGATTTGCCGCGGTGCGGTTGACGGCTCCCGCGCCGTACTCAAGGTCACTCCGCTGGCCTTGGCGATGTATGCGCTCAGCTCCTGCGCTGCCAGCTCCGTGCTGGCGGCGGCAGCTGCTGGAATCACAATCACCGGCAACGGCGTCGAGCCGGTCAGTTCAAAGTCTGCCCATGCGGTCAAAACGCCTAACGCCATGCATGCACCAAAAACAAGCCTGCGCATAGATACCTCCGCTTTGTTTGAACAATCCAAAATACTATTTGGCAAAAATGTTAGTTAATGTGCGAGATCTTGTGATAGGAGTCGATATTTGACAAGGTGCATCTGAACCCTTATTTTGATAAGGAGGC
>MWEG01000043.1 GCA_002070945.1 Lentisphaerae bacterium ADurb.Bin082 | reverse complement strand
CGGCAAATTCGCCCTCTGTTTCAGGAAGAGTTTGGAATTTTAGTCAGGTCAAAGCCCTAAGGGGTTTCATAGGAGTCTTCTGTAGTGCCTTTACAAGGCACCAGTTTTGGGGCACGTCTATCCCCAGGCTGAAGCCTGGGGTTAAGCATGGTTAAGCGCCTACGGCGCAAAGGGGCATGACTGTAAGCATGATACATTTTTGCCGGCTGAAGGCCTGTGGAGGACACGTGTCGAAAGCTCCTCTGTCCACTCATGTCCACTTCAGTCCACAGTCCATCGTCTACTGATGTCCATTAAAGTCCACTTGCGTCCATTGTCCACTGTCCACTAAAGCGCCTTATCCGGGAAGCCTGGCTCTGAAACTCACTAGAACTCCTACGTATCAATGACTGCCCCATTATTTATGCTTTTGCCTTGGAATCGGGCAGCGTGTGTTCATGGCTGGTGCAAGACACGGCGGCTGGCAGGAGCGCCCGCAGCCAATTTCAACCTGGCATTGAAACTGCTGTGTTGCTATAGACATGTTCGGCAATAGTATTCTTCATGGAATTGGCAGGAACACAACGATGCGCAAGGACCTAGGGCGGCATTTTCATTTTACCTTGATTGAATTACTGGTAGTGATCGCCATCATAGCGATCATGGCGGCAATGCTCCTGCCTGCGTTGGCGCGGGCAAGGGAGAAGGCGCGGGCTTTGTCCTGCAAGAGCCTGCATCGCCAATATGGCTTGGCGTCGCAGATGTATTGCCATGACAATGAGGACTACCTGGTTGACTCGTTGGCCTATCTTGACCCGATGCGCGGTTTGCCGCCGTATTTTGGCTCGGGGCATGTTCTTCCAGACGTGATTGGCCGTTGCCCTGGAGACGGCATGACCGCTTCGCTCGGGCGCTTGGGCCAGGCGGACGGCTTTGGCGGGGTGACGGTCAGCATTGGCGGCAACGAATGCGTCTTGTCGTGCAGTGCGCGTCCGACTGCGGTTGGGCCGCGTCCGTTCTGGCTTCGTCTGCACAGTTTTCCCCGCAGTTTGTCTGATTTGATGGCGTTTGCGGATTGGCAGCGCAATCCAGTTTCGATGGCCATCGTCTCGCCGATAGTCAAGCCTGGCGAAAATCACCTGGGGACGCTGGCGTTCCGGCATGGCGGGCGATGCAGCGTCGCGTATTTGGACGGTCATGTCGGCGAGATGGCCTGTCAGTTGCCCATGCTCTTGGGCGGGCACGACTTGGCGCCGACGGCGACTTGGGGAATCGCCCAGGTGGGGAAGTACTACAAACTCTACCTGCCTTTTGGCGGCTACGGAGCTACGGTTGAGTCTGGCTCAAGCGGGCGCGGCGCCTGGCCAGGCTTGTCGTTCTATTGACGACGTCAGCCAGCCGACAGCCAAGCTGAAATGGCGGCAAGGCTCTGTCCAACCCGGAAATTTGGATTACATTAACGCCGATTGCTTAGTTGGCTGCTTGGCAGCCAGGCCAGCGTGAAATCCAGGATTTTGGCGAAGGATGGATAACGATATGTCAGCAGGCGAGAACAGGCGGCGTGAGGTCAAGTCAGCAGCAAAGAAGTCGGCAGAGGCGGGCGGGGTTCCGCCGCGGCAGCAGTTCGGTCGCCCAGCGCCGATTCGGAGCAGAAATGACGACGACCGCCGCGGTCGTCGCAGCCGCCAAGAGGCGAGCGACCAGGACAAACTGCTATGGAAACCGAGCACAATGTTGGTGCCGACGCCGGTGGTGCTGGTCAGTTGCGGCGGACGCGCCGAGCAGCCGGAGAACATCATCACGGTGGCTTGGGCCGGGACGGTGTGCAGCGACCCGCCAATGCTGTCGATTTCCATTCGACCAGAGCGCTTTTCGCATGGCATCATCGCCGCCACGCGCGAATTCGTCGTCAATATCCCGACTCAGGATTTGGCGAAGGCGACCGATTTATGCGGCATGAAATCAGGTCGCGACACGGATAAATTCGCCTTGACTGGCTTGACTCGCGCTGCTGGCGCGTCGGTCGCCGCGCCGCTGCTGGCGGAATGCCCGTTGAACGTGGAGTGCAAGGTGAGGAAAACGGTCAAGCTCGGCTCGCATGACATGTTCATCGCCGAAGTCGTGGCCGTGCATGTTTCGCCGACGCTGCTGGACCGCCGTGGAAAGCTTTGCCCGGAGCAGGCGAGACTGCTGGCGTATGCGCACCGGGAATACTATGGCCTGGGCAGGCGAATCGGCTTTTTCGGCTTTTCAGCCAAGCGACCAGGAACTCCCAGGCGGCGCTGACCCAGTCGAAAACATCGAATTTTGCCAGCGCGGGGCTTTCCACCTCAGGTCATGGCGCTCTTTGCCTGGCCAGCCGCAACTCAGGCCACGAAGGTTTTCGCGGTTTGCACCACGCTCATGCAATCATTGATGATGGCGAGGCGTCCCGCGTCATCCATGCCCAGGGAGTCTTGCAAGTCATTGGCCACTTCCGCCAGCATAAGCCCACGCAGGCGCGAAGACAAGAGGAGAATGTTGCCCAGAGACTCCAGAAAGTCGCTTCCAGATGGCTCCAGGTGCTTTTTCTCCAGAATGGCAAGGGCTGCTTCCAGGCAAAGGAGAAGCTCGGCGGCGATGGGGCCGCATTCTTCCAACGGCATGCAGAAATAGGCCGACGCAGCCTGGCGAAGCTCGTCATAGAGGTTGTTGCATCTTTTCGGAGTCATGGCTGCGTCAGAGCGGCTGACTGGCGTCGGCGTCGGCATCAGTTTGCGGAAGCAGGGGTCGCTGCAGCATTCTTTCATAGAGTTCCACGTATGCGGCAGCCGTGTTGGCATGCGTGAAGGTGGTTTCGGCCTCTTGCATCACGCGGCAGACTTGTTTTTGGCGGGCGTGGCGGCCGAGCCCATAGAAGCGCATCGCCTCATTGATGGCCCAGCGCAGACCATTGGCGTCGTAATGCTCGAAGACAAAGCCGTTGCCGCTGTTTTTGGCGACGTCGAGGTGGGAGACAGTGTCGTGCAGGCCGCCGGTGTCATGGACGATCGGGAGGCTGCCGTACATCGAACCGATCATCTGGGGCAAACCGCATGGTTCAAAGCGAGACGGCATCAGGATGAAGTCGGAAGCAGCATAGCCCAGACGGGAAAGAGCTTCCTGGAACGAGCAGACGGCAATCCGGCTCCGCAACTGGTGGTGGTCGGCAATGGCGTGGAAATGATCCTGGTAGGCGCCCTCGGCGACAATGGCGACCTGGAGACCAAGCGACCAATAGTCATCGATGATGGAATACAAAATCTCCGCCAAAAGCTGAGGGCCTTTCTGGATGGGATCAAGGCGGGACGGCCAGAACAGCAGGGGCGCGTTCGGATTGACGGTCAGGCCGACTTTGGCTTGAAAAGCCTTTTTATTGATCGCCTTGTTTTCGGCGTGGTTTTCGGCGTTATAGGTGGCGGCGAGCGCCTTGTCCGTGCTGGGGTGATAGTCGGGGTCTGGAGCGTTCAGAATGCCCTTGGCGCAGCCAGCAAAGTATTTGTTGGCGATTTCGCGTTGAATTTGCGGGGGGACGAAGGTGTGCTGTCCCTCAACGATTTCACGCAGAAAAGTCGGGCTGACGGTGTTGACGAAGTGGGCGCCGAAGATGCCGCTGGTGAGCAGGTCGACCAGATTCGTCGAGCGCGACTCCTCGTAGCAGGCAGGTTGCCGGGAATAGTACAGGTTCTTCCAGAAAAAGGCGGTGTCAATGCCGTAGTTCTCAATGGTTTCGAGCGTGGTTTCCTGGGTGTGGATGTTGTGGATGGTGAAGAGAGTAGGAATGCCCCAGCGCCGAGCAAGACCTGGCACCAGACCGGTCATCCAGTCATTGCAGTGGACAAGGTCAGGCAGGACGGACGGGATGATGTTGTTGATCACTTCGCGCTGAAAGGTCAGGCTCATTTTCAGACCGTCTTCAGCATAGTTGCTGTAGACGCTTTCCCGGTAGTAGAATGTCCTGTCCTCGGCAAGGTGGATACGCTGGTTGCCGTCAACATCGGGACCGAGCTTGGCTCGGTACTGGGACAGCTTGGCGTCCATCAAGTCTTGAATTTCAACGTGGAAGAGGCGACGGTAGTTGGGCAAGGCGACGTGGACGTCGACGCCCATGTTGAAGAGAGCTGAGACCAGCGAGGCGGAGACGTCAGCCAGGCCTCCGGCCTTGGCGGAGAGGCGTTCGGCGATATTGCCCATGCCCGGGGGCAGATAGGTAATTTCAGGAGTGACGATTAGGACCTTGATTTTGCGGTCAGGGCTGATGTTCGGGGCCATATCACATCTCTCGGGGAACGGGTTGGGGGCTGGCTGGTGCGGCGAGGAGGTCTTAGAGCACCTCGATAATGCTGTTGAGGGAGTTGAAAGGGGTGGTTACGAAGTTTGGGTTGGCGATATCATGGCACCAGACGCCGTCAATGTAGAACTTGTATTCATACGTCCCCGGTGTGAGGATGCAGGTGCAGGTGAAGCAGCCCTTGCCTTCACGGTCGACCATCTGCTTCTTGGTGACATCCCAGTTGTTGAAGGCACCAGCCAGGAAGACCTTGGCCCCGGGTTCGGCGTTGACCGAAAAGTTGACTCTGCGCCTGACGCGGCATCCTATGGTTTTTTTGGGACGGGAGGCGGATTTGCTTTGTTTTGCTTGCATGGTAAGGACTCCTTTTCAAAGGTAAGCGAATATGATTTTTTAACAACCTTAATATAAGCCTGTTAGGGTGAAATGTCTCACACTAGGTTGCTAGTTTTTGATAAATTCGGAAGAATTCGGTCATGCTCCAGGCTTGGGCGCTGCATCCTTTTGCTTCATGGGGTGCGTTGCCGTCATAGATTTCCGGGAGATAGCCCAGGCATTGGCGTTGCATCTGTGGCGCTGCTGCGGCTATCCATGCCTTGGCGGCGGGGATGGCGGTTTGACCGTATGCCATGACTAAGGCTTCGCAGAACGACGGCATCATCCAGGCCCAGCTGGTGCCGTTGTGATAGGCTGGCTTGCGTTGGGTGTCCTCGTCGCCGCTGTAGGTTCCCCAATAGGGGCGATAGGGGTCGTTGAGAGGACGGCCTTTGCTGCTGACAGGAATAGGATGGCGGACCAGGGCGTCGTCCAGGCTGCGGATGCCAGCTGGCGTGAGCAGCGGGCGGGTGGCGGCAATGATGTCGCGCACCGGCCTTAGGTCGGTGACTGCGCCCAGGGTGACGGCGAGGAGCTGATTGGGGCGGCAGGCGTCGTCTGGCGTGGCCTTGCTGGCCGGTGTGTCCGGCGTGGGCGCGTGCAGGCAATCGGCCAGGCCGCGGCCGTCCGGGCGGCGGAAGTATTGCTCCAGGCTGCGACGGGCGAGCTTAGCGCGTTCGGCGCAGAGCGGGTTCCCGCCATGCGCAGCAAGGAATTCAAGGGCGAATATCCACAGGGCTTGGATTTCGACTGGATAGCCGGCGCGCGGGGTCGCGGCCGGGAAATTGGTGTCCATCCAGGTGAAGTGGGAGGGGCTGTAGACCAGGGCGGAGTCATGGTCAGCGCGGATGCCGTTGGCGGCGCCGTGCCAATAGTAGTCGGCGATGTCGTTGAGGACTTTCCGCAAAGGCCGGCTTGGGCTTGGGCAAGGCAGGTCGAGGATGGCTTCGCCGCCCTTGGGGTGGCTGACCAGATCGGAAGTTGCTACAAAGAGCCAGAGGGGGGCGTCGGAGGTGTCGCGGTTGGAATGGTCAAGGCCGCGAATCATGTTGGGGATGGTGCCTTGCTCGGCGAAGCTGGCGAACTGCTGGATGATGTCTCGGCAGTCGTCAACCATGCCGGCGGCGATCAGTCCGCGCAGGCAGATGAGGGTGTCGCGCCCCCAGTCCAAAAACCAGGGGAAGCCTGCCAGGACGGTCTTGCCCTGGTCGCGACGGACGACAAAAGCGGAGAGGCTTTGCCTGAGCGCTTCCCTGAGCGGCAGTTTTTCCGGCATCGTCGGAGCTGTGACGTGCGGGATGCCGGGGGCGGTGTCCTTGTCTGGCACGGCGACGGCGATAGTGGTCTGGCTGCCGCCAAGCAGGGTGCATTTGAAGTATCCTGGGCAGAAGATGTCGGTGGCGCTTTCGAGTCCGCGTTCGGCGTCAGCGGGCAGCGGGTGTTGATAGTGCCATTCAGGGGATTCATGGAATGTGCCCTCGCTGATGTGCATGGTCAGTCCATGTCCTGGGGAGGGCTGGAAGCGGAAGCCGTCAGAGAGCGCGGAGACGGCGGCCGGGAAGGTTTTCTCGGGGCCTTGGAAGGCTTTGGTGACCTGGTGGTTAGGCCGATCATCCAGATCAGGCCGTAGATAGAGGGCGACGGGGACATCATCGGGAAGTGTATGGCGATACTGTCGGTCAGGGGATTGCAAGCGGGCAAAGGTCAGGCTGGCTTGCCTGCGGTCGCTGGCGAGCTGCCATTCTACGCGCAGGATGACATGCTGGCCCATGCCTGAGGGGACGTTGAAGGACCATGCCAGCCGGTTGGCATAGCCGGCAACAAAGCCGGTCTGGCAATTGAGGTTAAGTTCCTGGCGGTAGTCGCGATAGATCATCCAGGCTCGGACGCGGGTCAGGAGCACGGTGCGGTCAACGGGCACCAGCGGGGCGAGGCTGGGGGCAAACAGGGCGTCGTACTTGCTGCAAAGCAGTCCCCAGGCAGCGCGAGCCAAGGTGAAACCGCCGTGCTGATCAGTGCACAGGCCGACATGTTCCGGGGTGATTTGTTCGGCGGTCAGGCTCAGGTTGACGACCGGCTCGGTCACTTCGGGCAGCAGGGACAGGGCGCCGCGGTGGAAGAGGTTTTTGGATTGCGGCTGGCCATCAGGCTGGCGGGCGAAGACATGGATGACCAGGGTGGCCTCAGCTGGGGTTTCGGCAGGGGCAGGCAGGGGGGAGAAGAGGATCGCAGACGAACCGTCCGCCTGCGGCAGGGAGCGTTTGCGCTGTTGGCAGGTGGTGCCTTGCAGGATGGTGGCCATGAAGGGGTGGACGTGCCGGATGAGGATCAGGTGTTGTGGAGGCACCATGACCACGCGGTGTTCATCCTGGCCAGGCCGCCATTCAATAATCGGCAGATAGGATGATTCAGGAAGAATCTGGCGAGCGAAACGGCGCGGATTGACGTACACGGTCTGGGCCAAGCCGTCAATGTCAATGCCTGCCAGATCGATGTAGCCTTTGACTTCGACGATAAAGTCCATGACTCGGTCGCGCAAGTCCTGCCAGTGGCGCGGGGAGAGTTGCTTTTCGGGGGCGGCTGGCTCGGGAGTTGCGGCAGACAGGCAATAGGCGGCGGCAGGCGGCAGGCTGAGGATGGCACGGTGGCCCTTGCGCCGGATAGGGATGACGGCGTTGGAGACCAGGTCAATGGTTTTATTGCCAGGGTTGAAGTCGCTGATATCCCATTCCAGGGTGGCGGGTTGGTTTTCTTCGGGGTTGGCGGCGACTAGCAGGGGCGTGGTCAGGGGGATGGGGCGGTTTTGGCTGTCATCATCGGCAGGCGGATAGCGGAGCATGGCTATCGCGTTGCCGCGAAAGCTGTTGGGGATGCAGAGCGTGGCCTGGGCTTGAAAGGCCGGATGTTGATTGAGCAGGCGGGTCAACGTCTGGACGAGGCTCGTCAAGTTCGGTTCGCTGCCCCAGGCAAGGGAATTAGCGTCATGGACATGGATTTTTTCCGTGGCCAGCCATTCGACGCCGTTGGCAATGCCGAAAGCGCCAGCGATACTGAACAAGGCCGCAGTCTTGACTCGGAGGGCGGCCCAGATCGGGGATTTGGCGGCAAGACGTTGGTTGTCATGCGTTTCAGCAAAATGAACCAAGCAGCCGACGCGGTTGCTGAAGGAGATGGCGAACCGGGTGTAGTCAAGCATATTCTGATAGCCGAACTGCTGGAAAAATTCCGAATAGGCCCAGTTGTGGCCGGCTTCCTGGAGGAGGTCTTCGGTGGTTTGGATGGCGCCGCCCAGCCCTTCCAGGAAGAAAATGGTGTCTGGGTATTGCTCGCGGACACGGGCGGTGATGTAGGTCCAGACCGGGGCTGGAATCATATAGCCGGCGTCGCAGCGGAAGCCATCGACGCCGAGCTGGCACCAGTGCAGGAAGACTTCGGCCAGCTGCATCCATAGGGTCTTATCCTCAAAATTGAGTTTGCAGAGGTCTTCCCAAATGACTCCCCAGGCGCCAGGGCTTGCAAAGGAGCCGTCTTCATTGCGGGTGAACCATTCTGGGTGATGCACTTGCATGACAGAACCCCAGCCGGTGTGGTCGGCAGGCAGGTCGATGAGGACAAGGCCATCCCGGGAATGAATGTCGGCAACGAGCTGGCTGAATTGCTCTAAAGGGGTGGTGTGGCGGTCGAAGACAGCCAGGGAGGCGTCGACGGTGAAGAAGTCGAGAGGAGCGAAGGGGCTGCCAAAACGTCCCATGCGGCCGAAAGTGACTGGCGCAGGATGGATGGGAAGCAGCTGGATGATGCGAAAACCGAGCTGATCCATGATGACGGGAAGCTCGCGCCGCAAGTCAGCAAACGTTCCCGAGGGAGGGAGAACGGTGTAGCCAGCCTGGCTGAGGAAGGTCTCAGCGTCGCGATGTGCCTTGGTCCAAGCCTGGCCAGAGCGATTAGGACCGAATTGGCGGACAAAGGCGTTGTAAATCGTGTTCCCAGAAACCGTTGCCGACGGCTCGATTTTGACGCGGACGTTTTCGCCCTTGGGCCAGACCAGTTCGCCGCCATCGTCGGGCACAAAAAAGGTCTTGAACTCGAAAAGGCCGACCTGGCATAGCGGCAGGGTGATTTGGAAGGAGCGTTCGTCGGCTTGACGCATGGGCAGGTCGTGCCAATCGCGACCGAGGATCGCTCGCCCATGCTCGACGTTGGCGATGATCTCCGCCCGGCGGACGTGTGCCTGCCCAAGGTTGGTGCGCAGGAAAGCCTTGCCTTCGCGAGCAGAATCAAGCTGAAGCGACACCATCAAGATGTCGCCAGAGTGGCGAACGGCCTGGAAGCCAGGGGCTGGAGTTTGGAAAATGTTTGTCATGGCAGAAGGAAAATGGGCAACCAGTCTAACAGCCCGTCAAACGATGTTTTCTAAATCAGTGAAGGACAAAGGCCAGGCTGACTTCCGGCGAGCTTGAGCAACGGAAATGTCTGCAAAACGGCGTAATATAAATATAATCCAAGAAGGCAGCTATGCAATCTGCAAGCATGGCTTTTTGTCAAGTTATAATTAGTTTTACGTTAGAAGGTTAAATGCATACCGCCCTCGGGCTAAAGCCCGGGCACTGGACGGAATGCCCCTGATGAATTATGAATTATGAATTATGAATTATGAATTATGAAATGCGCCTCAGCGTTCAGCATTCAGCATTCAGCATTCAGCCCCTCGCCCTGACCAATGACCAATGACCAATGACCAATGACCCTAAAACAGGAAAGGCCGTCAAACCCGGAAAGGGACTTGACGGCCTTTACGTGATTCGGCTTTAACCGACTAAGTGCTTAGTCGTTGCTGCCGGAGTAGGTGGGCCACCAGAATTTGCTGTCGGTGGTGACATAGCTCGGGATCGCGTTCTGCTTGACATAGCCGACGTGACCATCAGCATAGCACACGTTGACGCCTTCGCTGTGACGGCCGTAGATGAACAGTTGAGGGCTAGCGGTGCTGGGTTCGGTGGTTTTTCCGTAGTTGTCGATGACATAGGTGCTGACCGTGGCGCCGTCGTAGGGTTCGGTGAAGAACATGCAGTTCGAGGGGCTGACAAAGGCACCGTCAGCCTTGTTGCGGCAGTTGTAGTTCATGCCGTAGTGCATATTCCCTTTGGGTTCGCCGAGGTATTTGTTGGAGGAGGCGCTGCCGCAATTGTAGGTCTTGATGTCGCCGACGTAGGAGTAGATCAATTCTGCCCAGTAGACACTGCCCGTGTAATCTGTCTTTCCACTTGGGAGTGTAAAGGAGCCGGAGGTATGGATGGTCTGAGAGGTGGTCAGTCCACCGGCGTTGTCATCAATGTACATGCGCATGCCGAGGCCGAGCTGCTTCTGGTTGGACACGCAGGAAATGGCGCGGGCTTTTTCACGGGCCTTGGCCAGGGCGGGCAAGAGCATGGCAGCCAGAATGGCGATAATCGCAATGACGACCAACAGTTCAATCAAGGTGAATTTTTTGTTGGCAAGACGTTTGAACATTTTCTTTCTCCTTAAAGTTCTCTTCTGCAAGTGAGGTCTCCCCTGCGAACATCGTGTCCGCCTCCCGTTTGCCGCTTGGCTATCAACCGGAGCCAAGCTTGACTGTGAATTTTTGGCAACACGGTGAAAATGACTTGGGGAACGCTGACGTCATTTCCAATTCTTAATCAAGCGCAAGTTGACGAGTTGTGCAATCCCTCCTTTCAAGGCTTGAGTTTTGATTCGGGTGAAGGAAAGTATTCTCTGCTAAGGTGGCTCTTCGACAAACGAAGTTCATCTTTGAAACTAATTATACACAAAGGAAAACTGGATTTCAAGTGGGAAGTGGAAATAATTTTCTTAATATTGAAAGAGGCGACGGGCGTTTTCCGGCTGCCTTGCCACGTTGCCCAGCTATATCCGCCTGTGCGCGTCGCTGGGGAAGAACCTGTCAGCAGCGCTCGCGAGATAAAGATACATTCGCACCGCCTGCGCGGATTTTCCAGGCTCGCCCCTGGAAGTCCGTGTTCAGCAGCTCAATTCATGTTGACCATCAGCCGTTAGGGACGCTTGCGACCGTGGAGAAGTGGGTAGACATGTCTATAGAAAGCAAATATAGCATGGCCGACGGCGAAAACAAGAGCCTATTTCAACGAAAAGTGTAATTTTGATACTCAATGGTGATGGGGTCAGGCAGCTTGACGCCGCCGGCATTGATTTTCATGTTGTGTCGCAGGGAGATTCGGGTGGGGCAGTTGACGTCCCCAGCGCCGTCGATGGCGCCTCGATGGCCGAGGCGGAGCCAGAGCGCTGACTGGTCGACGAAGTCAAAGCGCAGCTCGGCGATCACATGGTTGGCTTTGTCAAGCCTGACGCGGGCGGTCTTGATTTGCAGGCCGCAATAGTTGATTTCAGGGTCGGTGGCCGTGAGCAGGACGGTGGCGTCAGTCTCGTTGGAGGCCGTGAACAGGCTTTGCTTCTCAGCTAAGATAGCGGCGGCCTGGCCGACGGCGGTGAGGCTGAGGTTGGCGATCGCCTTGTTGACCCCGGCGGCTTCCAGCATCTGGTTGGCCTGCGGCTCCAGCATGCCGCGCATGCTCTCATCGGGAAGCTCCAGCACGGCCTGGCTAGTGATTTTGGCGCCGTCGGAAGTCAGGGTGAAGTGTTTCAAGGTCAGCGTCATCGGGATGCCCATGTGCTTGGACTGCTCGGCTACGACGCTGGAGATGAGCTGGTTGACCTCACGGGAAACCATGTCGACGGTAAAGGACTTGGCGAAGAAGTCTTTATAGTTCTGCTCAACGGCAGCGATCAGTTGCGGCAGATTGGCGGCGTCCTGGGCCAGGGAAGATGGCACTAGGGTCAGGACAAGCAAGGACAGACCGAGAAGAAGTCGTCGCATGGAAGTGAGTCCTTTTTTGAGGGTGGTGAATCAATGGGCGGTGATAGAGAAACGATTGAGGACAGCCTTTATTGTCATGGCTATATATAATTCGATGGCAAGTCAGTCATCAATTGATGCTCGGAGTTCCGGCGACATGCAGTGCGAGGTACCCAGGGTAAGGCATTTTAGTGGACAGTGGACAATGGACAGAAGTGGACGTTAATGGACGTTAATAGACGATGGACTGTGGACAGGAGTGGACGTTAGTGGAGAGTGGACGTGGACTTTAGTGGGCTTTAGTGGACGTTGTCCAGCACAATAACGCACGGTGCCGCATACTGCAAGCTGAAGCTTGAACTACGTGCGGCTGGCGTATTCATAATCCGGCAGGGCAGCCGGTCGCCCCTTAGCGGATTGGCGGCGGCTGCCCTGCGGAATGGCATGGTTTAGGGTGGATTAGAGTTCCGTGTACTTCATGTATTTCGATGACAGCATTTCCACGCCATCATCTGTGATCCGTGCGCCGTTTTCCCAGCGCAGGCCGAAGTCGGTGTCGTAGAAGAAGGTATCGACCTGGTAGGTCAGATTCTTCTTCAGCGGGTAGGTCGAGGTGGATTCCATCCAGGGGTACTCGACTTCCATCAGGCCGATGCTGTGGCAGGGGCCGTAGAGCATATATTTGTCAAAGCCTTGCTCCTTGACCCATTCCATGTATTCGCGGACGACTTCGCCGGAGACCTTGCCGCCCTTGAGCAATTCAAACGTTTTCAGGTGAGCCTTGAGGCCGAATTCGACTAGGCGGCGCTTGCGCTCTGGGAGCGGCCCGATGGAGAACGGGATGCCGACGCTGGAGCAGTAGCCGTTGACGCGCGCGCCGATGCCGAGTTGGATGACTTCATTGGGGACGATGACGTTGTGGGTGGGGCGGGAAATGGCGTTGCAGGTCTTCTTGCCGCAGAACACATACAGGGCATGGCCTTCGTATTCGCCGCCATTCTTGTAGATTTCGCGCTGAGCAATGCCGGCCACTTGCAGCTCGGTCATGCCAGGCTTGATTTCCGCGAAAATGCACTCAATGGCCTGTTCGCTGATAGCGTAGGCTTTGCGCATGCAGGCGAGTTCGTTTTCGCTCTTGAAGGAGCGGAGCTGGCGGATGACGTCGTCAGCCTTGACGATTTTAGCATTCGGGAAAGTAGCCTTGAGGCTTTCGTAGACTGGCAGCGGCGTGATCGTGTGGCCAATCAAGCCGAGCTTTTGCAGCGGCTTGCCTTTGAGCGCCTTGTCGAATACTTCCTTGAAGGTGGCCACTGCGATGCCAGGATACTCGGGGTCAGCGCCTTCGCGGTATTCGACCATTTTGTAGATGTTGGGCAGCACGCTGCGGCCCTTGGCGTACTCTTCGCTTTCCGGGCCAACCAGCAGGATGGCCTCGCCCTCGGCCGGGACAAGGACGCCCGCGCTTTCGAAGGTCGGCCAGTAGTCGGAAAAGTAGCGGACATTGGCGCAGTCGGCCTCATGGCCGTGCGCCAGAACGGCATCCAGGCCGGCTGCACGAATCAGAGGCTGGATTTTGGCGATGCGGTCAAAGTATTCCTGTCTCGGGATGACTACTGCCATGATCAATTCCTTTCCTGTTATGGCTGTGTGAAAAACATCGGCTGCCCGGACATAAAGGCAACACATGACTTACACTATACATCCAAAAAGCGCTTTAGGCAAGCCGTAAACAAGACTGAATTTCATGTTAGGTTGAGCAGGCGGCGCCGATAGAAGCGCAGTTCGGCCACTGATTCCCTGATATCGTCGAGCGCACGGTGCGCTTCTTTCTTGGTGAACGCCGCCATCAGCTCGGGCCGCCAGCGCTCCGCCAGGATTTTGAGGGTGCTCACATCGAGGTTGCGGTAATGGAAATACGCTTCCAAGGTGGGCATGTACTGGTACAGGAAGCGGCGGTCCTGGCCGATGCTGTTGCCGCAGATGGGACTGGCGTTGGCAGGCACGTATTGGCGGACAAAGTCCAGCGTCCGCTGTTCCGCTTCCGCCTCAGTCACGCCTTCGCGCCGCACGAGGTCCAGCAGGCCAGAGGCGGAATGGTGGGTCTGGTTCCATTCGTCCATGCCGGCCAGCACACTCTCGGGCTGGTAAACGGCCAAAGAAGGCCCCTCGGCCAGGATGTTCAGGGAGCTGTCCGTGATCAAAACGGCAATTTCCAGGATGCGGTCGCGCTCCGGCCGCAACCCCGTCATTTCCAAGTCGATCCAAATTAAATTCTGGTCGCTGAACATAGTCGGCAATGCTTTCTTTAGGCGCAAAGTGATGTGGACATAGTGGACGTGGTGGACATAGTACTACTATCGATCAACTTCTTGTTTTTTGGAAAAGATTTCCAGAAAACAAATCTTCAAGTCATTGTTATACAACAGGTAACAAAAGCCCCACGCAAAATCCCGACAACATGTTTTCAGCACTAACTGTAGTGCCCCTACGGGGCACCAGTTTGGGGGTATGCCTTCCCCCAGGCTGAAGCCTGGGGTTAAGCATGGTTAAGCACCTACGGCGCAAAATAATATGACGTTAAGCATGATGCACACTGCACCGGCTGAAAGCCTGTGGAAGCCTGCGGAAGACATGCGTCTTCGCACCACCGTCCACCAACGTCCGCAGCTGCAGAGCTGCAAATGCCCTGAAAGGGCGCGACATACCAGCCCAGGGCAAGCCGAGCCGCCAAGGGCGAGCGACGCCCTGGGTGAGGCAATGTATAATTTTGAGCCCTGAAAGGGCGAGACATAAACACTGACCTATCCATGCCCAAAATTCATCATTCATCATTCAACATTCAGCATTCAGCATTCAGCATTCAGCATTCAGCATTCAACCCCTCGCCCCTTTTTCAGACCGTCATCAGTTCGGCTTCCTTGGCCTCGAGGATTTTGTTGACCTCTTCGATCTTTTTGTCGGTCAGCTTTTGCACTTGGTCGGTGAGGGACTTCATCACATCCTCGGAGATTTCCGAGTTTTTCTGGGCTTTCTTGATGAAGTCGTTAGCGTCTCGGCGCACGTTTCTGATTTCGACGCGGGCGTCTTCGGCGCGCCGTCTCACCAGTTTAGTCATTTCGGTGCGGCGTTCCTCGCTCAATTCAGGGATGGGCAGGCGGATGACGCGACCGTCGCTGACCGGGCTGATGCCGAGGTCAGAGGCCATGATCGCTTTTTCAATGCTTTTGATGGCGTTTTGGTCCCAGGGCTGGATGACCAGCAGACGCGGCTCCGGGGCGGTGACAGCTGCGATGTCCTTGAGGCGATTCTGGCCGCCATAGTATTCCACCATGAGACCGTCAACCAGGGCCGGGGAGGCTTTGCCGGTGCGGACGCCGGCGAAGTCCTTCTGCATGATGTCGATGGCCTGCTGCATGGTTGCCTTCGAATCGTCCATGATGGTGTCGGCGCTGCTGGCTGCGCCGCTGTCGGATTTGCTTTTCTTGCTCATGGCTGTCCTTTCAACTTGAGTGTAGCGAATCACAGGGAAGCGCTGACGAGCGTCGCCGCGCTTAAATCACCTTCCATAATATTGCGCAGAACTCCTGGTTCGCCAAATTTGAAGACGACAATTGGCAGATTATTGTCTTGACATAGTGAGAAGGCGGTGGAGTCCATGACTTGGAGGCGGTCGGCCAGGGCTTGGGCAAAGGTGAGTCGCTCATAGCGGATAGCGTCAGGATGCCGGAAAGGGTCGGCCGAATAGACGCCATCGACCTTAGTGCCCTTGAAGACGGCATCGGCCTGGATTTCACAGGCCCGCAGGGCGGCGCAGGTGTCGGTAGTGAAATATGGGTGGCCGGTGCCGGCGGCGAAGAGTACGACCGTGCCGCCCTCAAGGAGCTTGATGGCACGGCGTTGATCAAAGGGGTCCAGGACGCCGTCAATGGCGAAGGCAGACTGGATTTCCGCTTTCAGGCCAAGGCTTTCAAGGGCGTCGCGCATAGCCAGGGCGTTCATGGCCGTGGCCAGCATGCCGATATTGTCGGCGCTGGAGCGGTCCATGCCGGAGCGGCTGCCGGCCAGGCCGCGGAACAAATTGCCGGCGCCAAGGATGGCGGCGACTTGGGCGCCGCTGTCAACCGCCTCGCGGATGCGTTCGGCGGCGGCGAGCGTGGCGGACGGGTCAATGCCGTAACCCGAGGGGCCTTTAAGCATTTCGCCGCTGAGCTTCAGGAGAATGCGTCGGAACCGTTTTGGTTGGCTCATGATGGGCTTTCGGTTGGCTGGCTGGAGTGGACATAAAAAAACAACTGCGGAAGGCAAAGCCGCCCGCAGTTGTCACGAGAAGTTGAATGAGAGTTTGGTGGGCGGCTGTTGGGAGCAAGCTCCGGGCCGACCGCCGGGAAGCACCAGGCGGCCGACCGCCGTAGTCAGATTTCCTCGCCAACCTGCCAGCGCAGGAAACGCTTGACCGTGACCTTCGGGGCGACCTTCTCCAGGCTGGTTTTGTTGTCGTTGATCCAAGGCTGCTTGGTCAGGCAGACTTCGCCGTACCATTTGCTGATTTTGCCGTTGACGATATTGTCAATGATCGCGGCTGGCTTGCCGGCCATCTGCGCCGCAGCGATTTCGCGCTCCTTGGCAATGACCTCCGCCGGAATGTCGGCAGGCGTGATGTAGGCGGGAGCAAAAGCAGTGACATGCAGGCAGATGTCGCGGAGCAGATCAGCGCCGCAGTCGCCCTCGACGTCGACCATGACGCCGTACGGCACGCCAGTATGGAGATACGAGCCGACCTGCCCCTGGCTGACCCAGCGCGCAGCGCGGCGGACATGCATGTTCTCGCCGATTTTGCCGATCAACTCTTTCAGCTCGTTCTCGGTAGCTTCGGCCAGCTTGGCGGAGATGTCGCCGTTGTCGGTGAAGTCATGCAGGGCCTTCCGGGCCAGATCAGCGCCGAATTGCTTGAAGACATCAGTTTTTGCGACAAAGTCGGTTTCGCACAGCAGTTCGACGATGACGCCGACGTTGCCTTCAATTAGGGTCGCGAAGATGCCCTGGGTGGCGGAGCGGCCGGCTTTTTTCTCGGCTTTGGCAATGCCGGTCTTGCGCAGGTGTTCAATAGCGGCTTCCAGGTCGCCGTTGCAAGCGACAAGGGCTTTTTTGCAATCCATCATGCCGACGCCAGTTTTCTGGCGCAGCTCATTGACTTGGGCGGCAGTAATAGTGGCCATGATTGTTCAATTCCCGAGTTTTCTGGGTGATAAGGTTGTGGTGAGGAAGTAAAGATTAGAGCAGGCGGATGAGCCGTCAGGCATTGTCGTCATCGTCATCGTCTTTTTCCGCAGGGGCAGCCGCTGGCGCGGCGGCCTCGGCCCTGTCCTCGCGTTTTTTGCCATGCAGGCTGAGTCCGTCGGCAATGGCGGCGGCAAGGGTGTCCATGATGACTTTGATGGAGCGAAGGGCGTCGTCATTGCCGGGAATGACGTATTCGACCAGATCCGGATTGCAGTTGGAGTCAACCAGGGCCACCACCGGAATGCCCAGCTTGGCGGCTTCCTGGACAGCGATGTGCTCGCGGGCAACGTCAATCACGACCATCGCCGCTGGCAGGTTCTTCAGGTTGGCAATGCCGCCAAGGGTGGTTTGCAGTTTTTCGAGTTCGCGGCGGAGACCGGCGACTTCCTTTTTGGGAAGATTGTCCAGGCTGCCGTCAGCATCTTTGGCTTGCAGCTTCTTCATGTAGCCGACGCGGCTGAGGACGACTTGCTGGTTGGTCAAAGTGCCGCCCAGCCAGCGGTCGCACATGTACGGCATGTCCAGGCTTTCAGCGATGCTGCGGACGCATTCCTGCGCCTGGCGTTTAGCGCCGACAAAGAGAATCTGCCCGCCGTTGGCCGCGATTTCGCTAAGATAGTCGCAGGCGGCGGCAAGCTGCCTCATGGTGATGGTCAGATCGAAGATGGTGATGCCGTTGCGGGTGCCGTAGATGTACGGCTTCATCTTCGGGTTCCAGCGTCTGGTCTTGTGACCAAAATGCACGCCCGCTTCAAGGAGGTCGGTGATGGATGTCTGCACGGTGCTTGGCCCTTTTTGCCTGCGAGGCGCTTTTCCCGACGGCGGCCATCGCAGCTGACGATGGCAAAGTTCTCCCGGTGCCGACTTCGAAGCGCCCGTTGGGTTGTTGTGTCCGCGCCTCCAGCCAGGGAGAAGACCGGCCAGCCAAGAGGCTGACAAAGAGAGACGCGGTGAAAGAAATACTATAATGGGGTTTTCCGCTTCTGCCAGTCGAAGCAAGCCGAAAAAAACCTCGCCCCTCGGCCCCTGTGCATTTACGCCTAAACGGCCAAGACAGAGCCGCCATGCGACCGTTATCGGCCAATTTCTGTGCGGTATACCCTAAAAAATCTTAGCGCCCTCCCCTTGGCGTCCTTGGCGCCTTGGCGGTTAAAAACAGCACAGAATTGGCCTTATTCCAGGTTAATCACTCCGAAGTTTGTTGGAGCATGGAACCCGGAGCCGCTAAGCCCGGCCCAGTCCAACGACAAACTGGACGAGCCAAGGTTAAAGGCAAAGGAACGGATTTCAGGTTGTTGCAGCATCTTTTGCATTTCTGCCCATGCAATAAAAATTTCAAAATCAACCAATTCCCCACCAGAATTTTCCACCTTGCTTTGCCAGTTGAAATTCACAGTTTTATCAAGCGGCTCGGGCAAACTATGATCAAATTTCCAGTCTGCCTGGACGTTGCTGGTATTGACCATCAGGTGGACATATTTATTTTGCCCAGGAACTCCTATAAACAGCTCGATTCCCGGGTCTCGCCAAACATCGCCATCCCGGTTTTGGATCACGGAACGATGCCCGGTCGGGAAACGAAGCGTACTTTGAAAATGTATTCCTTGCGAATTGGCCGCTATGCGAACTTTGTCAGGGCGCTTGATGGATTTCCATGAGTCAAGAAGGTCAGTTGCCTTCTGCCAGTTAAGCTCCTCGCCAACTTGAAGTTTGACCGTGGCGACCTGCTGGCTTTGCTGTTTGTTGAACTTTTCTCCCAGTTGAGCCAGCAACTGCTCCTGACGGATTGCAGTCAGCCTTTGCAAGGTCGTGCTTTCCACCCGATACACGGCAGTGGCAAAAGGCGAAAAAGTCCACTCCAGCCGATAGTCATGCTGTTGCAGACTTGCGCCATGATTTTCAATTTCGTGTAAAGAAGTCAACGGCAGAACTTCTTTATCAATTTCAAGCACGCATCCGGTCGGGCTGTCCCACGGATTGACTGCCAGCAACCAGGCTTCGCTGCGCTCTGCATTGACCAGCAGGCGGAATTCCGGTTGCTGCTTCTCCTCTATACTCTTCTTCTGCCATGGCGAAACCAATTCCGGTCCAAGCAATCCTGGAATTATTTGATCAATGGTTTTCAGCAATTTTTCCAGACGCGCCCAGAGTTGCGGGTTAATGTCTTTAATGGATGTTTCACTGTACATTTTAGGTGCTGGGAATTCATAGAAAAGAAGTCCTTTTGCACCATGCACGAGCCCCATCCACGTCATTGCCGACAACTCATCCGGGGTCGGCCAACGCCCATCTTTGCGGCCATATCCCCCTCCCCAGGAAAATGCCTGCGGTACAAAAACGACCGGACGATTCCCTGAGAAGTAGCGCATGGCATCCATGGTATAGCCAATATCGGCAACACGCCCGTATGGTATCGGATAATGGTCTAAGCCAATGACATCGGTAATCTTGAATGCCTTGTGCATGGTGGAGTTGGCGGCAAAGTTTAAAAAAGTCGCATTTCCCGGGCAAATTGCTTTGAGCAATCCGTTGAGCAGTTCAATATCCCGCAAGGTCACGCCAATTTGCCCATCGGGTTCATCGACCAGATAATGCATGACAATTTGCGAATGGTCGATTTTTTTCATGCGTTGCGCAATGGCCTCGTAGGCTCGCAAAGAAGACAAGTGCGAGAAGACAAGCGCATAGGAGTGCCCCTCGGTTTTATTGTAAATGTAGGTGTTGACCGGAGTATCCTGCAAGCGGCCATCCGGCCTAACATGATAAAAGCCCAGTTGGAAAAATGGCTTGCCCCGAAAGAGGATATTGTTGTTTTCATCAATGACTTTCTGGGGGGGGCGTTTCCGGGTATCCATAATGCTGCGCAACCTTACGCCCGAATTCTGCGGCGTCAATTTCCGGTTGCCCTTGCAGTAATTTCTCCGGAAATGACGGTGGTCGCACCAATTCCGGAATTTGCTTCAGCTGCCAAAGAGGCGGTTCCTGTTTGCTGAAAAAATTTGGATCACTGCAAATGATCATGCTGTCACAGGAGCCGCTTATCTTTCCGATCAGGCGCAAGGTTATCTGCAAGTCATGCTGGTCAACCACTGGGCCGGCAACCCAGCGCCATTGGTTTCCGGTGACCGGCATCGCCTTTGCCTGACCATTGATTTCCCACTCCAAATTTCTCTGTCCATTGTCAAAATAACGCAGAAAGGAATACAGCGGCAGCTTGGCCTCTGCGGGCAGTTGCAGGTACAGGTGATGCTCGCCGGTAATGCAGCCGCCTTTTTCTCCGGACAGTCCCGAACGCGACGTCAAAAAGACTCCCGGCATGTTTTCAAGCTCAAAACGAAAGGCAGTTTCCGGGAGCGGAACTTCTGCTATAGGAGCTTCCGCTTTGCTGCCAAAAGCTTTGATCTCGCTGATCACCATCGAGGCGCTGAGCTGAGAGCTGCAGACGATTTTCAGGTAGCGATAGCTTGCATCCATTGAAAAACTGAGCGGATATGCATTCTCGCTAACCGGCTTCTGATGCTCCTTCTGTTCCCGGCTCTGGCTGCTGTCCCAGGGATCAGCAAGCTCAAGGGTCAGGGCGCCCCATACTGTAGTTTTTTCAATCAAAGTATTATTTTCGTTGGCGCCGCCCTGCCAGACTTCCACGCGCTCAAGTCGATACACCTCGCCTAAGTCCGCAATGATCTCCACGCGTTTGCCTTGATGACTCCAAAAGTGAGTCTTCCAAGAACCCTTCCAGGAAAAATCACCGTCAGTCAGGGTAGCGGGAGAATTGTTCTTGTACATTGTTTCCACTTCATAGTAATCATGTCGGTCGGCCTTGCGTCCTCCGTCATCGACTGACTGGCCTTGCCAGCTGTCAATTTTCTGTCCGGTCCAATACTCGGCGTATGCCTTGACGCTCAAAATCTCCAGGGGTATTTCTGCTGCCTGGCATAGCACCGGCAAGAAGGCGATAAGAATTAAAAGGGAAAAGCTGTTTTTCATCAGAAATTCTCTGTCTTGCTGCCCGCGTTTTGTCAGAAATAGGTAATGTGCAACATCTTGTGATGAATATTTGTATGCCTTCCGGCGCCGCTTGTAGATGGTGTCCAAAAAGGTTTTTAACCACGAAAGGCTTAGGTGGACTATAGCGTCTACAACCTAAAATTTATGTGTCACCCTTACAGAACTCCAAATCTATGCCATCTCACCCAGGGCTGCGCCGGGCCTGGCGGCCCGGCGCAGCCCTGGGCTTCTAGGTGTCGCCCTCCGGGCTTTTGCCGCTTTGCGGCTGTGAACGTTATGGACGTTGATTGTCGTATGCAAGCCTGGCAGCCCAAAGAGCCAGCAACATAAAAGCCCAGGGTGAGCGTAGCGAAGCCCTGGGTGAGGCGTATAATAATTTTGAACCCCGCCAGGGGTGACACATAAACGCCGTTTTGAAGAAAATCCTTTTTGGATGGGGTCTATGTAGTTCAGGCTTGCATATGCAATGTATGCACGCAACTAATTGTGATAAGGCGAGTTATCTTACTCTTTAACTACTGATGCGGCACTGAAGCGTACGTGAGCCTTGTGTGACTTTTGTCCTGCAGCCGTGGCGAACAGCACCAGGCTGTCGGCCTCTTGGGGCAATTCCACATTTTCGATTACCTCCAGCATCCAGTCGGAACCAGGTTGTTCTTTAGAATTCACCCCGGATATTTTTTCCTGGCGCGACCCAGGCGCCGTTTTTGCGCCAGCATATAGACAGGCGGCATTGGCCTTCACCCTGCTTTTGGGCATAGAGTTTGACCGTGTATTTTTCGCCATGCTTCAGCTTGATATCCTGGCAAATTGAGCCTTCATCATGATTGCTTAGGACGATGCAACTGGCTTCCCGCGCCTTGTCCCGCGCCTTGCTTAGGGCAGGCAATAGCATCGCCGCCAAAATGGCAATGATGGCAATCACGACTAACAATTCGATTAAGGTGAAGCGGTTTCTTTGTCTCATGGCTGCTCTCCGGTTAAATGGTTTGAAATATGAAAAAAACGAGATGTCTGGATATATTCTACGAGGTCTTTCGTGCGCTTCGTCGTATGTCTTTCACGGTGTCGCCGGCAATGAGGTCAGGTTGTACTAAAATTGTTCTTCTTGCCTGCTTTTTGCCGCTGGCGATTTGCTCTAAAAGCAGGCTGGCAGCAGCTGCGCAAGTATCTTCCAGGTTACAGTTGAAATGAGTGAAATGCCAGGTTTTGTCGTTAAACACAAATCCATTGACATGGCGGAAGTTATAGCTGCCGATAAGGCTGACGTCGTCCGGCACCTGCAAGCCCATTTTGTCCAGCGCTACCAACGTATTATACGCCCGCCAGTTGTCCAGGCAGAGGAATGCAGTCGGGGGCTTTTTGGTTGCAAAGGCTTTTTGCAGGTACGGGGTGTAGTCGGTCATCTCGCTTTCGCCAAGCAGTACGCCGTTGACGCGCGGGCGCTGCCAGACCACTTCCCAGGCCGGGTCTTGCGGCAAGCCAAATTCTTGCAAAGCCATGCGATAGCCCAGCAGCCTTTCCTGCGGCAGGAACATCTCCGCCTCATTGCTGACAAAGCCAATGCGCTGGTGCCCATGCTGCTTAAAGTATTTGATTGCTTCATGGCAGCGTTGTGCATTGTCCTGCAAAACCCAGTCACAGGGCAAGTCGCGGTTGACGTATTGCAGGCCGACGCAGGGCAGGACGGAGATATGCTGGCGCCAGAAGTCAGGGTTGACTTCGCCGTGAAAAATCACTCCGCCCACGTCGCCGTTGAGCAGGCAAGGCGGCGCTTGCCAATCAATGCCGATATGCGCAATCAGCAAATTATAGCCGCTGGGCTGCAAGACGCGGTTGAGACCGCGGAAGATCGGCCCAAAGGTGTTTTCCTCGTGAAAAACAGCTTCGGAAAGAGCGGTGGACAAGGAAAGAAAGACGATTTGGCGTTTGCCGTGGGGAAGCTTCGCGCCGGTGCTGATTTGGTCGCGATGCTGTTCTGGCACGATGAAGGTGCCGCTGCCGCGGCGCCGGTAGAGCAAACCAGCTGACACCAGCTTGCTGATGACCCGGCGCACCGAGTTGCGGCTCATGCCGAATTGCTCCGCCAGCTGCAACTCGGGCGTAATCGCCTGGTCGTCAGCTAAACGCCGCGTGAAGATGTCCTCACGCAACATCGTCTCCAGGCGTTCGGCCTTGCTAAGTGTTTTGCCGCTTTTAGCTACCATGGTAAAGTTGTTCCCTTTTTCGTCTCTTTTGTGGCTTGCGAAAAAACTTAGTTGCACAACGTTCACAGCTGCTGGACGGCAAAAACCTCAGAGGAACCGTCCAGGTTTTGCCTATCGCTCCAAGTCGATTTTCCGGTAGGCACGCGCTTGAATCACACCTTTCTTGCCGTGGAACCTCCACTCTTGCGGTTCGGCAGTATAGTTTGCCAGGAATAGCGCTTTGCGACCATCCGGCGCTTGCCAGCAGCCGTGCAGGACGCAAGGCAGAAGTGAAGTGATGACACGTGCTTCGGCCTCCTTGGTGAAAATCATTCGAACCAAAAACTGGACTTCTTTTTTGGCGCATGCGAAACCGTCTGGGGAAAGCATCTGGCCGTCGAACAGGAAGTCGCGGTGGTCATTGTAGAATTGGGCGGTGTCAATGATGAACTGGTAGATGGCGGCGAATTCCGGGTCGTTCTGGACGGCTGGCCTGATGTGGCAGACCATCGGCTGTGCGCCCCAGACAACCGGCCGCGCCATTTCCACAAAGAACTGCTCCGGATAGAGCTTATGCCACGGCTTTTCGTTTTGCCAGCGGTCCTGGTCAGGCCATTTCGGGTCCCAAGGTGGGATGCCATCAGGAAACGCATAGGTGCCGAAAGCGGCAAAGCGGCCGTGATACACTGCTGTGAACAGCGGCACAATTTCTGCTTCACAGCCCGTATGCTCGTACGAGCTTGAGGAGCAAATGATGCCACCGTCGCAGAGGTCCATATATGGCTCACTGACGCTTTCAGTGGTGAGCGTATAGCCGGGATTTTCCGCCCGCAAGCGTTCCAGCAGCTTGCGGTAGCCGCGGATATGGTAGTTGCCGCCGCCTAAGTCGTGGCGGTGTGCGGAATTATAGCAGGGCGAAAAGGTCGAGTTGCCGATCATGTCAAGATACTGACCTGTCAGACCGCTGTCGGCAAGGCGGCCAATCAGCTCGGAAATCTTATCCTGGTAGGCCTCGGCTTCGCCGCACATCCAGGCCAGGCGGTGGTGGTTATAGCGGTTGAAGGCTACCGCGAGCGGCGCACCGTCCCGCTTTTTGACGACGCCGGCTACACCTTCATGCCAGTTGTAGGTGTCCATGTCCCAGCACACGCTGTTAACATAGACCTGCGTGTAGATGCCTTGGTCTGTCAGGCGCTTCACGGCTGCCTGAAATGCCTCGACGCCGTCGCGCGGCGGCCAGAAATTCGGATAGTCGGTGTCATACGGGTTGCTGTGCCACCAGTACCAGTCCAGGGCGACTTTGGCCTGGCCGCAATCCTTCTGCAAACGCTCAACCGTGGGGACGACATCCTCGACTCTGCCGCGGTTCCACACCCACATAGCGATGTCTCGCAGCGGATTCTTGCGCGGGCGATTGACTGCCCAGGGCTGCTGCGTCGCCCAGGGCTTGTAAATCTGCGCCGCTTCATACCAGCTGCCGCGGTATGGCTTGACGCTGCAGACGTAGGGGACACCGCCAGCTGCCGCTGCCGTCTTCGGCAACGGGCAAAGATAGACGGGGGCATACGTGAACTTCATTCGGTCGGCAGAAATCGACAACTCCGCAAACTTGATGTTCCAGTCAGGGTCCCGGGTGTCGAAGTACCAGCTCTGGCCATGCGGGTTGATGACAGCATTGAACTGCATAGAGCACTGCTCGTAGCGGATCGGTGTCTTGCTCCAGACATGGTCTTTTGGGCTTAGGCGCCCCATGTCCCAGCCGGTATGAAGGAAACGACCGGCAATATCGAAGTCATGCGAGACCACCGGAAAATGGATTTCCTCAATGTGCTGTTGGCCTGGCCAGCCGTCATAGCGAAGTTTGCCGGCAAAGCGGCCGTCGTCAGTGAATTCCCAATCGACGGTGATGGTGAAGTTGTCCCCAGCGTCAGGATGACCCTTCCAGGTGAGCGTCGCCTGCCGCTTGTCGGCTGACAGTGTTTTGGCCGAATGGCGCATGGCCGCAGGCGTGATCGACTGCGCCGCGTCCTGGTTGTCCCTCCACACCAACTTCCAGCCCTGGTCCGCGCATTGGAGGAAATCCTCCAGGCTGACAGGGAGAAAGCCCGGATGAAACTGGGTCTCCTGCGTGATGAAATCTTCTGCCTGCTGACGAATGTGCTCCTGCATGACGCTGCTCTCTTTGCTGTTGGTGAACCGAAATCAGGCCAAAACTGCGACTTGGAAATAGTTAATGTGCCTTTGTTGTCTGAGCGTGACGTGTCTCCCCCAGTCGAGAGCGCCGAGAGTTTTCAGATTAAGTAAATGAAAAACAGCTGACATGCTTCTCGGCTTGTTTCTGCCTGGGAAAAGGCTATTCAGGGGAAAAAGTCTGGTTGGCGCAAAGTTGTTCCTTTTTTATTCCTTATCTCAATGATTTGTTCTTAGATTAGCACGCCAGTCAAATATGTCAAACCGGGAATTTAAAAAAATCAATCTTGACAGTCTAGTCGGCTGCGGTATAGTTAACTTTGTATGCGTCTGCGGGCGATTCTGCCGTTGGTTAATCGGGATTTTTCCTTGCAATTCAGAGTTTGCTTGTGAAGGAGTTTCATCATGGAGCAGTCAGCGCCTTTTTTGGCCTACCGGTCTTTTTACACGCCTCTCAACACTTTGGAGAAGTTTGGTCAGATCGGCTATGACACGGTCTGCCTGTTTCCGGCTCACACGGTTAATTCCCGGGGCACGCCGTATTCGCAGTATCCGCCCACCTGGCTGTGGTATGATGTTTACGATTTCACCGTGGTGGACAAGATTATCGCGGATGTGTCGCGGGCATGGCCCGGCGTCCGTTTTTTGTGCATGATTGACCTCAATTCGCCGGTTTGGCTGGAGCACATGAACTGGCTCAGCTGTTCAGATACGTTCAACAACCTGGGCAAGGCGCTCCACAATCCCGAGTGGCTGGCGCCGACCGAACGCTATCTGCGCAGCTTTGTCGAGTATTGCGAGAGCCGTTATGCAGACCGCATCTTGGCCTACATGCCCTGTTGCGGGGCGACCGACGAATGGTATGATTATTCCCAAGGCACCGAAGATGCCAACCGCCGGGCTGCCTGGCGGAAATGGCGCCAGGCGCAGGGAAAGCCGGACCCGATTGACATTCCGCCCGCATCTGCGCGTGAACACGTCAGCCATGACGGCTTTCTTCGTTCGCCGGAGAAGGATGAGGAAGCGGTCGCTTACTGGCGTTTTTGCAACGAAACCGTCGCTAACGCTATCTTGCATTTTGCCAAGATTATCCGGTCGATAGTCCGTCGGCCTGTTGAGGTCGGCTGTTTCTACGGCTACATCCTGGAAAAGACGGCCCGCACCCTGGTTTCCTGCGGTCATCTGGAATATGAAAAGGTGCTGGACGCGCCGGAAATTGATTTTCTTATCGCCCCGGGCACGTATCAAGACCGCGAGATGGGCGGCGGGAGCGGCTTCCTGATCCCGAACGGCACTGCCGCAGTGCGCGGCAAAAGGCTCCTGCATGAATGCGACCAGCGGACGCATACGTACAACTCCTACCTGTCGCCGCACATCAATCTGCGCGTTAAATCGGCTTGGCCAAACGAGAAGGCGACAGTGGCCGGCCTGAAGCGCGAGGCCGCCCTGGGACTGATCAAGCGAACCCACCTATGGTGGTTTGATATGTGGGGCGACTATTACCAAGGCGAAAAAGTCATGCAGACGCTTGCACGGGCGCGTGAATTGTGGTCGCAGCATGGCGGCCAGCCGGCCCGAGACGCGAGCCAGACAGCGATGATTGTCGATCCGGAAAGCACGTATTACGTCAACCAAGACGACCCACGGGTGGCGGATATGAACCTCGGCACCCGCAATCGTCTCAACCGGCTTGGCGCGCCGTTCGAAGTCTTTTCCTTCCAGGATATTCCGCGCTGCCCGGATTTCGACCGTTTCCGGCTAGTGATCTTCACCTCGGCGTTCGTGCTCACCCCAGAGAAAATCGCGCTGTTGCAGGAGCATGTCCTGAACCGCGGTCGTACCGTAGTCTGGCTGTACGGCCCGGGAATCATCCAGGAGGGACGCCTGGATCCGGCTTTCTGCGAGACTATCAGCGGCATCCCCTACAACAGCACCGGAGTTGTGTGCCGAGACATGGGCGACTGGACGTCATGCTATATCCATGACTACAAGGAGCTTACCGTAGCCGTTCTCAAGGATTTGGCGGCAAAGGCAGGTGTGCACCTGTACTGCGACGCGGAGTTTCCGGTTTACGCTGAGGGCGATCTCCTGGCCGTTCACGCCGCTCATGGCGACGTAGTCCGGCTGCGGTTGCCGAAGGGCGTCAAGCGGGTCACCGAACTGTTCAGCGGCCGCGAAGAAAGCGTTGGTGCGGACGGTTGCCTGGACTACGCCTGCACCACCCCGGACACCATGCTGTTCCAGCTCCAGAGGTAAGTTCAGAAGCAGGCGAGCCGGGCTGGGTTGCCCCGCCCATCAGACGATGTTTCGGTGGTATTCTTGCAGGGACATGACGCCGCCGTCGCCTTTCTGGAAATCGGTGATGCCTTCGGCAGCAGCTTTGGCGGCTGCGACGGTCGTGATGTAGGGCACGCCATAGCGGATAGCGTTTTTCCGGATGTAGGAGTCGTCGATGGCGCTGGCTTTGCCGATCGGGGTGTTGATGACCAGGTGGATTTCGCCGTTCTTGATGGCGTCTACGATATTCGGTCGGCCTTCGTTGATCTTGGCGATGGGGGTGGCCTTGACGCCATGAGCGACCAGGAACGCGCACGTGCCATCAGTCGCTCGAATCGTAAAGCCGAGCTGCATGAATTTGCGGGCTGGCTCCAAGATGCCTTCGCGGTCGGCTGGGTGGACGGTGATCAAAACCGTCCCGGAACTCGGCAGCGGGGGCTTGGCTGCTTCTTCCGCCTTGTAAAAGGCCAGGCCGAAGTTGGTTGCCAGGCCCAGGACTTCGCCGGTTGAGCGCATTTCCGGCCCGAGAATTGGGTCGACTTCCGGCAGCATGGTGAAGGGGAAGACGGCTTCCTTGACGCCATGATGCGGAATGTCATGGTGTTGCAGATTGAGGTTGGCCAGGCGTTCGCCCATCATCATGCGAGTGGCAAGATTAGCCATGGAAAGACCGCAGACCTTGGACACCAGGGGAACAGTCCGGGATGCGCGCGGATTGGCTTCCAGGACGTAGACGACGTCTTCGCAGATCGCGTACTGGATATTCATCAAACCGACCACGCCCATTTCCCGGGCAATCCTGGCCGTGTATTCACGGATCGTCTCAATGTGCTGCTGCGGAATGCTGATCGGTGGGATGACGCAGGCGGAATCTCCAGAATGGATGCCAGCCAGCTCAATCTGCTCCATCACCGATGGCACGAATGCATCATGGCCGTCGGCAATCGCGTCCGCCTCGCTTTCAATGGCGTTTTCCAAAAATTTATCAATCAGGATGGGGCGCTCCGGGGTGACGTCAACCGCGGCTTCGACGTATTGCCGGAGCATCGCGTCGTCTCGGACGACTTCCATGCCACGCCCGCCGAGCACAAAGGACGGCCTGACCATAAGCGGGTAGCCGATGCGGCCTGCGATGGCCAGCGCCTGCTCAAGGTTGCTGGCCATGCCGGAGACCGACATGGGAATATCGAGTTTTTCCATCATGGCGCGGAACAAATCGCGGTCCTCGGCCATGTCAATAGTCGCCGGCGAGGTGCCCAGGATGTTGACGCCGTTCCGAGCCAGGTCAGTGGCCAGGTTGAGCGGAGTCTGGCCGCCGAATTGGACGATGACGCCGAGCGGCTTTTCCTTTTCATAGATGCTGAGGACATCTTCCAAGGTCAGCGGCTCGAAGTAGAGTCGGTCGGAAGTGTCGTAGTCCGTGGAGACTGTTTCCGGGTTGCAGTTGACCATGATGGTTTCGTAGCCCAGTTCGCGCAGCGCCAGGGCGGCATGCACGCAGCAGTAGTCAAACTCAATGCCTTGACCGATGCGATTGGGTCCGCCGCCCAAGACCATGACTTTGTTCGGGTTATCCGAGACCTTCACTTTGTCCGGGCTGTTGTAGGTCGAGTAGTAGTAGCAGGCATTATCTACGCCGCTGACTGGGATGCTGTCCCAGGCTTGGGTGATGCCGAGTTCCAGGCGCTGGCGGCGGAGGACGGCTTCCGGCGTCTTCAGCAGCTTAGCCAAGTAGAGGTCAGAGAAGCCGTCCTGCTTGGCCTGGCGGAGCAGGTCGTCAGGAAGAACATGCTCGCGGTATTTGAGAATCTCGTTTTCCAGTTCGACGAGTTCGCGCATCTGTTCGAGGAACCACGGCTTGATATGGGTGCGGCTGTAGAGTTCGTTGATGTCAGCGCCTTTGCGCAAGGCCTCGTAGATGATGAATTGGCGTATGCTGGTCGGCGTGTTCAACCGTTCCATCAGTTCCGGCAGCGACAAGTTGTCCAGGTGCTTGAAAAAGCCAAGCCCAGGCTGGCCGTTCTCCAACGAACGGATGGCCTTGAGAAAGGCTTCCTTGTACGTCTTGCCGATGCTCATCACTTCGCCGACAGCCCGCATCTGGGTACCCAGCCGGTCTTCCACGCCCTTGAATTTCTCAAACGCCCAGCGAGCGAATTTGACGACGACGTAGTCGCCGGAGGGGGTGTACTTGTCCAGGCTGCCGTCACGCCAATAGGGCAATTCATCGAGGGTGATGCCTGTGGCGAGCAGAGCGGAGATGTATGCGATCGGGAAGCCGGTGGCCTTGGAAGCCAGGGCGGAAGACCGCGAGGTGCGAGGGTTGATTTCGATGACGACGACGCGCCCGTCCTTAGGATTGTGGGCAAATTGCACGTTGGTGCCGCCGATGACGCCGATGCTCTCCACAATCTTGTGCGCCAAGGTCTGCATGCGCTGCTGCAAGTCCTTGGCAATGGTAAGCATAGGCGCGGTGCAGAAGGAATCGCCAGTATGGATGCCGACGGCATCAACGTTTTCGATGAAACAGACCGTGATCATCTTGCCCTTGGCGTCACGCACGATTTCCAGTTCCAGCTCTTCCCAGCCCAGCAGGGATTCCTCAATAAGCACTTGGTGGACAAGGCTGGCCTGGAGGCCGCGGGCAGCGATGGTGCGCAGCTCTTCCACGTTATAGCAGAAGCCGCCGCCGCTGCCGCCCATAGTATAGGCAGGCCGAACGACGACCGGAAACCCGATTTCGCGGGCCGCGGCCTCGGCGTCCTCAACGCTGTTGACGGCCCGGCTGCGAGCCATGTCAACGCCGAGGCGGTTCATGGTTTCCTTGAAGGCAGTGCGGTCTTCACCGCGTTCAATAGCGTCAATCTGAACGCCGATGACCTCGACGTCGTATTTCTTCAAAATGCCGTTTTGCGCCAGTTCGGAGGCCAGGTTGAGGGCGGATTGGCCGCCAAGATTGGGGAGAAGCGCGTCGGGCCGCTCGCGCTCGATGATTTCCTCCATGCGGGCCACGTTCAGCGGCTCGATATAGGTCACATCGGCGATGCCGGGATCGGTCATAATGGTGGCTGGATTCGAATTGACCAAAACGATTTTATAGCCAAGACTGCGCAGCGCCTTGCAGGCCTGGGTGCCGGAATAATCGAATTCACAGGCTTGGCCGATGATGATAGGGCCAGAACCGATGATCATGACTTTTTCAATGTCGCTGCGCTTAGGCATAGAGGTGATTCTCCAAACAGGCTTGACAGGGTGGCAAAAGCAAGAGGCAAAATTCGCAAATCGCCCAAATTTAGGCTGCGAAGGGCAAAAAACAAGACGCTTGGGCGCAATTAGTCGGCAAAGTGCCACAACTGCTGCAGCCGGGCTTTGGAGCAGGTGTGTGTCGATGCGCCAGACGCCAGGTGCGCTCGCCAGGGGTTCGATTCGGCTCAGGCCAAGTCCAGGGCCAGCGCAATTTCATCGCAATGCTGGCGTTTTGGGCAATTGGCGCAGTCTGACCAGACTTTTTGCGGAAAGTCCGTCACCGGCACTTCGGTAAACCCGATATGGCGGAACAGGTTAGGCCGTACCGTGAGGGTGAATACGCGCTTGGCATGACGCTCTGCCGCCAGTTCGACGGCCTTTCGCACCAGCAGAGAACCAAGGCCCTGTCCAGATTGCTTCTGGGCCACCACTAAGGACCTCACTTCTTGCAGCCCGTCGCCAAAGTCGCGCAGGGCGACGCAGCCGGCCAGACCAGGCCGGTCACGCCAGCGGGCAACCTGGAAATTGTCGATATGGGCGCGGATATCCTCCGCCGTGCGGGGCAGGACGATCTGCTTGGCAACGTAGGGAGCCAGCAAATCGACGATGGCCTCAGCGTCAGCTTCGACGGCAGGGACAATAACAATGTCTGATGATGGCGACATGCGGACACTCCGAGAGAGGGCTGGAGACGGAAGGGAGCGGGGAGAGGAACGGCGCGTTGACGGCTGCCGGAGCGACGTCAAACGCCAACGACGCCGAGGTTGCGGAAACGGTCATAGCGCGCTTGCTGGAGCTGGGCGCCAGACATGGCGCACAGCTGATCCAGCTGCCTGACAATCGCCTGCTTGAGCAGCTCAGCGGCCCCAACAGGATCACGGTGCGCACCGCCCAAAGGTTCCGGGATGATGCCATCGACGACGCCGAGCTTCAACAGGTCGCGGCCAGTGAGCTTCAGGGCCTGGGCGGCCTTGGGAATGGCATCCGCACTGCGCCAGAGAATAGCAGCGCAGCCCTCCGGGGTGATGACAGAATAGTAGGCGTTTTCCATGATGAGAACGCAGTTGCCAACGCAGATGCCGAGCGCACCGCCACTGCCGCCTTCGCCAGTGATGATGCTGAGAATAGGCACGGCCAAGCGGAACATCTCGCGCAGGTTGACGGCTATCGACTCGCCAATGTGGCGCTCGGCAGCACCAACGCCAGGATAGGCGCCAGGAGTGTCGACGAGAGTGATGACTGGAACCCGCGCCTTGTCGGCTAACTGCATGAGACGCAAGGCCTTCCTGTATCCTTCCGGATGGGCGTAGCCAAAGTTGACGTCCATGTTCTGCTTGAGGTTGCGCCCTTTTTGCGTCGCAATGACCATGACATGCCGTTGGCTCAGCCTAGCGAAGCCGCCGACAATGGCGCGGTCGTCGCCATAGCGACGGTCACCGCACAACTCCAGATAATCGGTGAATATCTCGTCGACATAGTCCTTAGGATGCGGCCGCTGAGGGTGGCGCGCCAGTTGGACTTTTTCCCACGGGGTGAGGCTGGAAAAAATTTTGCGGCGCACCTCGGGAAGCTTGGTGTCAAGGGTTGCCAGGCCAGGGCCAAGGTCAATGTCACGTTCTTGGCTGAAACGGTGCAGGGCAGCGACTTTTTCTTCCAGCTCTATGATTGATTTTTCAAATTCGAGGGTGACGGCCATGAATATGTTTATTCCTCAATGGTGACTTTGACGAAGGTGTGGGCGCTGCTAGGCATGGGGATGAAATCGTACAGCTCCTCGACTTCTTCGTTGCGCATGCGGACGCATCCGGCGCTGGCGGCAGTGCCGATGCTGTCCTGTTCCCAGGTGCCGTGGATGCCGAATCCGCGCAGGGACGGGTTGGTGCTGCCAATCGGGGAAATCCCGAGCCAACGCGTCCCAAGAATGTTTTCGGGATGGCCGTAGGGGATGTTTTTCCCGGGCGGCGTCCAGGCAGGGTTGAGGACTTTGGAGGTGATGGCGAAAGTCCCGACGGGGGTGCGGTCTTGGCGGCCGATGCCGACTGAGTAGACGCGGTAGAGGTCGGGGCCGAGATAAAGCAGGAGCAGGAACTGCGATTTAATGACGTGAATGGACCAGTCGCCGGTCAGGATGTGCATGGCGTTGCCAGGGTGGATGATCTGGTTGGTCTGGCTCAGCTCATTGAGGCGGATGAGCGCGCCGATGGTGGTGCGGTTGGACGTGGCAATCCGGCTGAGGCTGTCCCCGGCAGAGATGATGTAAGTTGTTTTTTCGGGGCTGGGCGCGGCGCTGTTCATGAAGACCCGGTTGGCTGCATTGACGATGCTGGTCACGCGATGCCATTCCTTACTGCCGGGAATCAACGCATTGTTGGCCATAACGATCTGGGCGAGGGTGCGGGCGGCCAGCGGCTGGTCAGCCAGGAGCTGACGTTCCGCCGAGTCCAGGCGGTATTCGTCCTGGTGGGAAAAGGTGAACATGGCTTCGGGGAGAACTGGCGTGGGAGGGGGGACCGTCACCGCGGCGTTGGAGCTGTCCGGCGCAGCCGCTTGCCTGGATGAGCTGACAGACTTGGAGGAAGCGCCAGCGTTTGCGTCACCTGTCTTGGTGGCAACAGAGCTGGTTTGGGCTTTGGGCGCAGGGTCGTCAGGAGGCGCGGCAGGCCTGGTCGGCAGACAGGAACGCCAAAGGAGAGACCCGAGACCGACGGCCAAAAGCAGGAAAATGATGATCAGCGGCCATTTGTAATACCAATACATGATAGCTTCAATCCTCGCCAGGGCTTGCGTGGGGAAGGAAACAAAAAGAAACCAGGAAGGGAATATATCGGTAAAATGCGCAAATGCAAAAACAGCGGCTGAAAACCGAGCCGGCGGCCTTGAGGTTTTCGGTGTTTCTTTGTAATCTGTCAGTTAAAGATTAACCGCCAAGACGCCAAGGACGCCAAGATTTTTTGAGTATGCGCGCAGTGGCAGAAACGCTAAAAGCGCCAAATTAAGGCCGCCGCCGTCCCCTATGTCCACCATGTCCCTAGGGTGGACTACACGTCCATAACCTATTTTTAACCGCCAAGACGCCAAGGAGGGCACTAAGATTTTTTAGGGTATGCCGTGTAGCGGCAAAAACGCTAAAAGCGCCTAATTAAGGCAGACGCCGTCCACGACGTCCACCCCGTCCACCATGCCCACAGCTGCGGAGCGGCTGGTTTCCCTGTATAACACATCCTAAAAAAATCTGCGTCATCAGCGTAATCTGCGGATAAAACAACCATTTCTCGCCCCTTCGCCCCACGCCCCTAACTCTCGTCGCTTGCTCAAATTCGGATTGTTAGAGGGGCTTAGCCGCCGGGGTTGGAAAAGGAGGGTATATTATAATAAACATGTCGGCGTCGCGTCCAGACTCCGGTGGAACATAAAGCAATAATGAGGAAAGACGATGAGTGTTCGTGTGCGTTTTGCGCCGTCGCCGACCGGCCATGTCCATATTGGCAACATCCGGGCGGCGATTTTCAATTGGCTGTTTGCCCGCCATGAGGGCGGTGCGTTCCTCTTGCGGGTGGAAGATACGGACCTGGAACGCTCGACCCCGGAAGCCATTGCGACTTTGCTGGAGGTGATGGAGTGGCTCGGCCTCGACTTTGACGAAAAGCCGCCCCTGTATCAGACTTCCCAGCGCCACCGCCACCTGGCAGCGGCAGAGCAGCTCCTGGCCCAGGGCGATGCCTATCGAGACAGCAAAGGCGGCGAAGGCGAAGCGGTCGTGTTCCGCATTCCTTTTGACGCCGAGCGGATTCCAGGCGTCGTCAACGTCGGCCCTATCGATGTGCCGGTGCATCCGGATGTGCCGGTCACCGTCAGTGACAAAGGCGTCGGCTACGCTGGCGTGTCCGCCAAAGGGACGCCGGCGCCGGGCGGCGCGTGCCTGGCCGGCTGCAAGGACTTGCAGGTCTTCGCGGCAGACGGAACTTGTCTCTTCTCCCTGGCCGGGAAGGAAAAAGCGATCCTGCGCGGCGACGAGAGCTTCACGCTCCCAGGAGCGACGCGGCTGCATTTCACGCGGCGGACGATTATGTACCGAGACCTGGTCAAAGGCGAGATGAACAAGCCGCTGGACAGCATGAGGGACGTGGTGATCGTCCGCAGCGACGGCTCCCCGGTGTTTCACTTGGCGAATGTGGTCGATGACATCACCCAGGGCATCACCCATATCATCCGCGGCGACGACCATGTCGAGAACACCTTCCGGCACATCATGCTGTTTGTCTGCTTGGGGGCGGCTCCGCCGGCCTACGGGCACCTGCCTATGATCGTGAACGCGGCGGGAAAGCCCTACAGCAAACGCGACGGCGACGCCTTTGTCGGCGACTTCCGCGACCGCGGCTTCCTGCCGGAGGCGCTGTTCAACTATTTGACGCTGCTGGGCTGGTCGCCTGGCGATGACCGCGAAAAGATGACCCGCGCCGAGCTGGTCAAGGCCTTTTCCCTTAATCGAGTCCAGCACGCCTCGGCGCAAATGGACATCCAGAAGCTGACCAATCTCAACGGCCAGTACATTGCCGAGCTTCCGGAAGAGGATTTCTTTGTTCGCTGCCGTGAACGCCTGTCCGGGTTTGAGTGGGGGCGCGACTTGGACGAGCGCCTGCTGCGGGAGGTCTGCCTGCTGATGCACAGCCGGCTCAAGGTGTTTGCCGATGTTGAGCAGTGGCAATATTTTTTCGTTGACTTTCCCGAGTATGACGCCAAGCTGTGCGCAAAGCAATGCCGGGATGACGCGGTAATCGCGGCGCTGCGGTCATTGCCGGCGAAGCTGGCGTCGATAGAGCCGTTTACAGCGACCGCCCTGGAGGAAGTCATCGCGGCGGCGGCGGCAGCAACCGGCGTTGCGCCTGGCAAGCTTAACCAGCCCCTGCGAGCAGCGGTGACCGGGAGCGGCATCGGAGCCGGCATCTTTGAGACCCTCGAAGTCATCGGCAAGGAACGCACCCTGGCGCGGCTGAAAGCAGAGCAATGGCTGCCGCAGAAATAATGTTGACAGGCCGCCCGGCAGCGGCGGGAAGCTGGCGGGAGTTCCCCGCAAGCGAAAAAGGCAAAGGGAAGACATGAGCAAAGAATTGCCGATAATAGTTATTGTGGGGCGGCCGAACGTCGGCAAGTCCGCCCTGTTCAACAGCATTTTGCGCAAGCGGGTGTCGATTGTACACGAGCAGAGCGGGGTGACGCGCGACCGGGTCGTTGCGCCGGGCGAATTTCATGGGCGGCGGTTCCTGCTGGTCGACACGGGCGGCCTCGGCGTCCATCACAAGGAGAAGACGGTTGACGTGTTCGACGGCATGATCCGGGAGCAGGTGGCCGAGGTCGTGGAGGAAGCAGCAGTCCTGATCTGGGTGGTCAACATCCAGGACGGAATCACCCCGCAGGACCAGGAAGTCGCCGACTTTCTGCGCAAATCCGGCAAGCCGGTGGTGATCGCAGCCAACAAGGGCGACAACGTCAATGCGCGGGCTGATGCGGTCGGACTGTTCGCCGCCTTAGGGTATGAAGATATTATTCCGACCAGCTGCACCCACAGCATCGGCATGAGCGACCTGATGGAGAGGGTCTTAGAGCTGGTGCCGGCCAGCGCTGGCGACGTCGAAGCAGAAACCGCCGAAGCGTCGGCGCCGCCCATGCGGGTGGCCGTGGTGGGACGGCCGAATGTCGGCAAGTCCTCCCTAGTCAACTATTTGCTGGGCGAACAGCGGGTGATGGTCAGCGACATCCCAGGAACAACCCGCGACGCCATCGACATCCCAGTCACCTTGGAATGTGACGGCATAGAACTGCCAGTGACGTTGATTGACACGGCCGGCATGCGCCGCCAGAAGCAGATTGACACAGTAGTGGAATTCTTCAGCTTGTCGCGCACCAACAATGCAATCAAGCGCGCTGACCTGGTGCTTTTCATGATTGACGCCACAGACCCATGCACTACCCAGGACCGCCGCATTGGCCACGTCGTGGTGGAGGAACGCAAACCGTGCATCATCCTGGCGAATAAGTGGGACCTGGCCGAGCGCGGCAGCAAGGAACAAGAGGTGGTGGCGCGAATCCGAGCCGAAATGCCGTTCATGAATCACGCCCCAGTGCTGCTGCTGTCCGTCTTGAAGGGCTTCAATGTCAACAAAATCAGCCATCGACTCTTGCACGTCCGAGAACAAATGGGCGTGACCGTGCCAACGGCGGTCTTCAATCAATTCTTGCAAGATACCCTGGCGCGGACGCCGCCGCCAAGCACGGGCACAAAGCGGTTCAAAATATTCTATGGCGTCATGAGAAGCTGCCCACCGCCGAAATTCATCCTTTTTGTCAACAAGCGGTCGCTGTGCCCACGCAACTATTCGCAATTCTTGGAGAATCAGATTCGGGAGGCCTTTTATCCTGAGGCCGGATTGCCGATCATCTTGGAGTTGCGCGAGCGCGAGTCACCCCAGGGCGAGAAAGCCAGCGGCATCCGCCAAGCAGCAGCCGGCGCTAAGCGGCGGCGCGAAAGCGAGTTTCAATCTGTGCAGCGGCGCATCTCGCACCGCAAGGGGCAGCGCAATGGCTGAGGCGGCGGCAGAGTTGTTGCTGGCGCCGGACGAAGAGCTGATCCTGGCCTCGGGATCGCCGCGGCGTCGGCAGCTGCTGAAAGCGGCAGGCATCAAGTTTTCCTGGCAGACGGCTGATGTCGACGAGACGGCCCGACCCGGAGAAACCGCTGCCGAGCTGGTCCAGCGCCTGGCAACGAGCAAGGCGCGCCAAGTCGCAGCTGCTTGCCCTGGCCGGCTGGTGCTGGGCGCTGACACCGCCGTGGTGCTGGAAGAGGTGGTCTACGGCAAGCCAAACGACATGGACGAGGCCAGGGCCATGCTGCAAGCACTGTCTGGACGAACGCACCAGGTGCTGACCGGCGTCTGCCTCATCCGCCAGCTGCCAAAGCACGAAGAAGTCTCCCGAAGCTGGGCCTGCACAACCAGAGTCACCTTCAGGACGCTGACGGCGGACGACATCAAGGCATATTTCCGGCTGGTCGACCCACTCGACAAGGCCGGAGCCTACGGCATTCAGGAACATGGCGATATGATTGTGAAGCAAGTGGACGGATTGCTCAGCAATGTCATCGGGCTGCCAATAGAAGAGCTGTTCCCCAGCTGCCGAGCCAGCGGCATGAACTAAGCAACAGCAGGATAGAAGCGTAGATACAGGCAAAAAATCATGCGTGCGTTGATTCAAAGAGTAAGCCATGCCGCCGTCAGCGTTGACGGCGTTCCAATCAGCCGAATCGGCAAGGGATTGCTGATCCTGCTCGGCGTCAAAACCGGTGACACGACCGCAGAAGCCGATTTCCTGGCCGATAAATGCGCCGGACTGAGGATTTTCGAGGACGCCGAGGAAAAGATGAATCTGTCGTTGGCAGACGTTGGCGGGGAGGTCCTGGTAGTCAGTCAATTCACTTTGTATGGCGATGCTCGGCGCGGACGCCGCCCGAGCTTCACCCTGGCCGCGCCCCCGGCCCAGTCGGAACCTCTCTACGAGTATTTTGTCGAACGGCTTCGCGCTGCTGGCCTGCGCGTGGCGACCGGCCAATTCGGGGCAATGATGGCGGTCAGCCTGGTCAATGACGGCCCCGTGACCCTGATGCTGGAAAAAGATTGCTGATCTGAACCTGGAAAGGAACTCGATCATGACTGAATTGCGCCAAAACTTGGCACATGAATGCGCTTGCCCGGCGGCAGCACGGGACCGCGACGCCTGGAACGAGGACGTCGCCCGCGAAATCACCGGGAAGCTCTGCGATGACTATAGCCGAGGACCTGGAGTGAGCTACATGGAACGCTGCGGCATACCGCAGCAGGAAATCATCGTCCACACCCTCGAACAGATGCTGGAATTGCTTTTCCCGGGATATTCCGGCCACCGCGCCTTCACGGCTACTGGGCAGTTTTTCGCCATCGGCGGCATCCTCAATCACGTCCACGACGGCCTGTCCGCCCAGATTGCCAAAGCCCTGGCCTTCCGGTGCCGCCGCGAACATTGCGACATGGACTGCTTTGGCCAGGCAGAGAAAATTTCCGCCGACCTGCTGCGGAAGCTGCCGGCGATCCGCACTGTCTTGCTCGACGACGCGCAAGCAGCTCTTGACGGCGACCCGGCAGCGCAGTCCCTGGACGAGGTCATCCTGGCGTATCCGGGCTTCAAGTGCATCTGCATCCATCGCCTGGCGCATGAGCTGTACGCCGCCAATGTGCCCCTGATACCGCGGGTGATGAGCGAGTACGCCCATACGGAGACCGGCATTGACATCAATCCCGGGGCGACTATCGGGTCGCATTTCTTCATTGACCACGGCACCGGCGTGGTCATCGGCGAAACAGCGATCATCGGCGAGTACGTGAAGCTCTACCAGGGCGTGACCTTGGGCGCGCTGAGTTTCCCCAAAGACTCCGGCGGCAACATCATCAAGGGCCGCAAGCGTCATCCCAACATCGAAGACCATGTGACGATTTACGCAGAGGCGACTATCCTGGGCGATGTGACCATCGGCCACCATACCGTGATCGGCGGCAACGTCTGGCTGACGCAATCCATACCGCCCCATAGCAAAGTCACGGTGTCGCCGTCAAAATTGTCCATCGTCACCCGCAGCTGAGGCGCACCGCTGGCAGGAAGGAGTTTATTGCTGCCGTATAAAGCGCCAGTGCAGCTCCTTGTCGCCATAGCGGTCGGCAGGATTGTCCAGGTCGTCCTTGGTGTAGCCGGAGCGGATGGCGGTGACCTGGACAATGCGGCGCTCGTCATCGCAGGTGAAGTCAGCCCGCCAGGTGCGATAAGCCAGGCTGGCGCTGTCCGAAGTGCGGTTTTCCAGCCGATGGCGGCGGGCGTTGAGCGGCTCTGACTCCAGGTGATTGTGGATGAAATTGCGCAGGCAGTCCAGGCCATTGGCCTCCAGCCAGGTCAGCTGGCTCTCAGCCGACGCAGTCAGGACGACGGCGTAGCGAAACTCCGGCTTGGCCGCAGTCCAGCCAGCAACGGCATCGGGAATGGCGTCGGCGTATGGCAGATAGGGCTTGAGATCAAGAATCGGCGTTCCGTCGAGCAAATCATGGCCCGCGACCTGGATGCGGTTGCCGTCAATGGACACGAGCTTGACGCAGGAAAGCCCGAGCGGGTTGAGGCGATACGGCGAGCGGGACGCGAACACCCCGACCTTCTGTTCACGGTGGCGGGGCGGGCTGACCAGCGGTCGCCAGGAATTGTTGTGATGGAACCAGAAGATGACCCAGAGATGGGAAAATCCATCCAGCTCCTTCAACGCCAGGTGGCAGGGCAGCTCGTCGTTGAGTTCGATCGTGCCGGTCGCCTCCGGCGCCAGGCAGCCTTGACGCGGAACATCGTAGGGATACTGCGCAGGACAGCGGAAAAAGCCAATCGGCGAAAGCGTCAGAGTCAGGTTTTCAGATGTCATAATTAGAAGGCGACGTGTTTGGTGTCTTGACTGCGACGGCTGTCGGCGCCAAGACGGCATTCTTGCTCAGGCGGCACTGTGAGGCGAGTCTGGGGCTTTTTTCCAAGCGATGAGGAAGACGGCAGAGGCTGTGATGGCCCCGAGGGTGTCGGCCAGCATGTCTTTCTGGGCGTCCCAAGGATCGCCCTGCGCACCCAGGAAGGCGATGCCGGTCTGCCCACCGTCCGCAACCGCATAGAGCCATTCGATGATTTCCCAGCCCGCGGCCATGGCCATGACCAGGCAGACGCCAGCCGCAGCCGCCAGCAAAGGCGTAGCAACCCAGCGGCGACGCCACAGAAACTCGGCGGCCAGAAAGGAATTCAAACCGACAACGTAGTGGGCGACGCGGTCATAGTGGTTGCGCTCAAACCCGAACAAGTCAGTGACCAGACCAAAAGGGACTTTTTCAAAGGTGTAGTGAGCGCCGATGGCGTGCATGACCAGCCACAGGGACACGATGGCATAGCTGGCATTGGAAAAACGGAACCAACGGAAAATGCCAGCCAGAATCGCCGTGACCAGGAACACAGACGCCATTTCAACCCACCAGACCGCACGATCTGCTGGACAACATCCAGACCAAATGTAGACTGCCGCGACTAACGCGACATTGACTGACAAAAATAAGTTTTTCGATGACATGCGATTGCCTCGGCGACTAGTCGGTTTTGGGGTGAGCAAAGAATGAATCGGGCTTGTTTGACGCCGGCCTGACTCCGGTTTTTTCAGAGTGAATTTACTCTTGGAACCATTGTTTGCAAACCGTAAAGCAACGTCTCGCTGACGTATGATTTCACCCAGCAACCTGCTTTTTGCCGCCAGCCGATTTTATTTTCAGGCAAAGGCTTGTATATTGCTACATTAGCAAAGCAGGCCGGTCGAGCCGGTTTCCCATGAACACCGTCGTTTGTACGGCGTTTTTTGTTTTTTCAATGCAATCAGGAAAAAGATCATGGCTTCAGTGCTTCCTTTTGCCGCTGTGTTGGCTGGTCAGCATGCCGCCCAGGTGGCGACCTTGCCCTATGACGTGATGAACCGCTCTGAGGCCGCTGCCATGGCTAAAGGCAATCCGCTCAGCTTCCTGCGGGTGACCAGATCGGAAATCGATCTGCCGGAAGACGTCAATCCCTACGACAGCGCCGTCTACGCCAAGGCCGCAGAAACCTGGCAGGACTTCAGGAAGACGACCTTGCAGCGCGATGACCTCGAATCATACTATGTCTATTCTTTGGTCATGAACGGCCGCCGCCAGACCGGCGTCGTGGCCACACCGACGGTTGACGACTATGACCGCGATATCATCCGCAAGCATGAGCGTACCCGGAAGGAAAAAGAAGACGACCGCACCCGCCACATCTCCACCCTGCGGGCTCAGACCGGACCGGTGTTCCTGACCTATCGAGATGACGCTGCCATCGACGCCATCGTCGACCGCACCATGACCGGCCCGCCCTTGTTTGACTTTACCGCCAGTGACGGCATTCGTCACAGCGGCTGGCGCGTGGCAGCCTCAGACACGGCGGCGATGCGCCAGGCTTTTGCCAAGGTGCCTGTGCTTTACATTGCAGACGGCCATCACCGAGCCGCCAGCGCCAGCCGAACCTACGCCGCCCTGACAGCAGCCGGCAAACCAGGCCGTTCCGACCGCTTCCTAACTGTCATTTTCCCGGCTGGGCAAGTGCGCATCCTGCCGTACAATCGCGTGGTGTTTGATCTCCATGGCCTGACGCCAGCAGCGTTCAAGGCAGAATTGGCCAAGGTCGCCAAGGTCAAGCCAGCGACCTCAGCGACGCCAGACCGACCAGGAACCGTGTGCATGTACCTGGAGAAGACCTGGTGGACGCTTGAATTCGCAATGGACCCGGCCGCGTCGCCGATTGACGCCCTGGATGTCAGCATCTTGCAAAACCGGGTCTTGCAGCCGTTGCTCGGCATCGACGACCCGCGCACTTGCCAGCGCATCGACTTTGTCGGCGGCATCCGCGGCGTAGGCGAACTGGAGCAGCGAGTCAACAACGGCGAAGCCGCAGTGGCTTTCTCCATGTATCCGACGACGGTGGAGCAACTGATGGCGATCGCTGACGCAGGCCAGGTCATGCCGCCCAAGTCAACCTGGTTTGAACCCAAGCTGCGCGACGGCCTGTTCGTGCATGAAATTTAAGCGCGGGGCACCCAGCTCCCGCACCTAGTCACCCCAGTCAGAAGCAACTATGTCCCGCACGTAGTCACCCCAGTCAGGAACAACTATGCAGATCATCAACGGTCAGATTTTTCTGGAAGAGGTGCCGGTGACGACGTTGGCCGCCACGTATGGCACACCGACGTATGTCTACGAAGAAAACCGCATTCGAGCCAATTTTCGGCGGGCCCTGGCGGCTTTCCGAAAATACTATGACGACTTCCGGTTCTTCTACGCAATCAAGGCCAACAATAATTTAGCTGTAGCCAATATCCTGCGCCAGGAGGGCGCAGGCATTGACGCCGCCAGCGTCAACGAAATCCTCCTGGCCCAAAAACTCGGCCTGGGCGGCGAAGATGTCATGTTCAGCGGCAACTTCCTGTCTGACGACGACATCCGCCAAGGCCTGGAAAGCGGCGTCATCTTCAACCTGGACGATATTTCGCTGCTGCCGCGGGTGATCAAGCTCGGACGTCCAGAATTCCTCTCTTTCCGGGTCAATCCCGGCTATGGCAAAAGCGAAGTCGGCGATTTTGTCACCAACGCCGGCCCAGGCGCCAAGTTCGGCGTTCATCCTGACCAAGTCATGGATGCTTACCGCCTGGCTAAAGAGGCTGGCGTGAAACGGTTTGGCGCACACATGATGCCGGGGTCGTGCATCCGAGACCCCGAATATTTCCGGTTCATCACTGAACTGCTGATGGACATCATCGGCCACGCCGCCAGAGAGCTGGACATCAACTTTGACTTCATCGACCTGGGCGGAGGCCTGGGCATACCATACAAGCATGAAGACCACCTGCTCGACATTGAAAAGGCGGCCTCCCTGGTTGCCGACGTGTTCCAGAAGAAAATCGCGGAATACGGCTTGAAGCCGCCTCGCCTGATGATGGAGCCGGCGCGCTATTTCGTCGGCGACGCCGGCTATATCCTTGGCCAGGTGCATGCCATCAAGGACAGCTACAGCCGGATCATCGGCACGGACGTGAGCATGAACATCCTGGCTCGGCCAGCCATGTACGGGTCCTATCATCACATCTATGTCAACGGCCGCGAGGATGAACCGCGCACCAAGGTCGGATTGTGCGGACAGGTCTGCGAAAACACTGACTTCTGGGTGCGCGACCGCGAGCTGCCGTCCGGCATAGCCCTGAATGACATCATCGTGGTGGAAAACGCCGGCGCCTACGGCTATGCCATGAGCTACCAGTACAACGGCCGCCTGAAGCCAGCAGAAGTCCTGGTCAACGGCAAGCAGCATTGGCTGATCAGGGAACGCGAGACGATTGAAGACCTGGTCCGCAACGTGACCGTGCCCAAACACTTGCAACGCTGAGGCATCAGCCTGGGTAAACCCCTCAAGCAATTTTTTGCACGTTAGCCTGCCACTGCGGAGCATGACTGCGCAGTGGCAGTTTTTTTTGGAAACAGGCGGACAGAAAGTAAGCGGTCAGTTAAAGATTAACCGCCACGACGCCAAGGACGCCAAGATTGTTTGAGTATGCCGCGCAGCGGCAGAAACGTTAAAAGCGCGAAAATTATGACAGCCTAAAGGCTCTACTACGCACCCACCGTCCATTATGTCCACAACGTCCACATCCATTTGCGCCGTAGGCGCTTAACCATGCTTAACCCCAGGCTTCAGCCTGGGGGTGGGTAGCCCCCGAAAGTGGTGCCCCGTAGAGGCGCTACCGGACGTCTGACAAACAGAACCGCTGTGCCAAATCTCCCTTTCTGTCACAATATCTCGCACATTACCGATAATTTGGTTACGTCAACCAGATACCCAGTTTACACATTAAGGTCATAATGATGTAGGTATCTCACAGAAATGAAACGTTTAGGTTTTCACATCAAGCCAGAATGGCAGAACATCTTGGCGGCAAACAAGCTGGACAGCTATTCGGCCTTGCTGAACTATCGTGGCCAGGCCTGCACGTCCAGCCATACCCGCGGCGCCACTTGGCGGGTGACTCTTTCCGGCGGCCAGGTCATTTTCATCAAGCAGGATTATTACACCAAGCTCCAGCCGATCATGCGCAGCCTGGTGCGCCTGCGCAAGCCATTGTGCAACACGGTGAAAGAACGCCAGGCACTCGACTTGGCGGCTCGACATGGGTTCGTGGTCCCGGAAGTCATCGCCTGGGGGGAAAGCCGACGGCTCGGCCTGCCAAACACTGGCGTGATGGTGATGCTGCCAATGGATGGCGTGCCAGTCGACCAATTTGCCGCTAACCCCGACAACCGGGAGCAGGCGCCAGCAGTAATCGCCAAGGCTGAAAAGACGCTCGCACGCTTGCAGGAGTGCAGACTGGATTGGAAAGTCGACTGCAAACCCGAGCATTTCTTCGTCTTGCGAAATGGCACCATAGGCCTCATTGACCTGGAGCGTCTGACGCAGCGTTCAAAGCCGCTTGGCAGCGATTACTGCCAAATGCAGCTGGAGCGCTTCCGCTCGCTGCTGCCAGAACCTTTCCGAAGCCAGGCGTAATTCGTTGTCGCCGTTGCACCTAAAGATAGCATTCAGCCCTTGCCGTCGTTGAGAGCTTGCAGGGCTTTGGGAACCGTGTCTTTCGGGGAAATTTTGTACCAGGCCTCGATGATCTTGCCGTCCTCGCCAATCAGGAAGGACGACCGCAAGACGCCGAAATACTTCCTCCCGTACATGGACTTTTCCACCCAGACAGCGTAGGCATCGGCGACGGCGTGGTCTTCATCAGCGAGCAGGGCGAAGTTCAGGTTGAATTTCTCAGCGAATTTCTTCTGCGCGGCGACCTTGTCCGGGCTGATTCCGAGGACGGTCACGCCGGCCTGCTTCAGTTCTTTCCAGGCGTCCCGGAGCGAACAGGCCTGGGTGGTGCATCCAGGAGTATCGGCCTTGGGATAGAAATAAACCAGCACCTTGCTTCCCAGGAAGTCTTTCAGGCAAACCGTGTTGCCGTCGTGGTCAGGCAGGCAGAACAGTGGCGCAGCTGCGTTTTTTTCGAGCATCATGCTTGTCTCTCCTCTTGGACGTGGCACATAGACGCGGGGTTTCCCGCCGACGGCTGGACTTGGTTGAACCTGTCCGCTGGCTGGTGCCTTTGGGTGTAGCATAGCTTCCGTCGCTGGTAGGCGCAAGCCGACAGCGAATCAGGCTTGTCAACGGTATGACGCTTGGTTTGCCATCCGTGATTTACGCAAGGGTCTTCCAGAGGGTCGTGATGCCCAGCACAAGCGTAATCACGCCAATCGCCATCCGCAGCTTGTCCGTCCGGATGACCTTGACAGTCCAGGCTGCAAACGGCACTGAAAGCAGGGCGCCAAGACACAGCCAAGGCGCAAGGCACCAGTCAATATCTTGAGGATAAATCCAATACATGACTACGCCTACGATACAGGTCAGGCCCTCGGCCAGCGAGGTGATGCCAATGGCGTTTTTGCCGTCGACGCCGGCCAGGAGCTGCCCGCCAGTGACGACTGGGCCATAGCCGCCGCCGCTGATTCCTTTGTTGAAGGAAGCCAGGAGGCCAAGGCCGATGATGCGTTTCCAGGAAAATGAAAAGGTGCGGTTCATGGTCACGATGATGACAATGCCAATGACCGTCACCAGCAGACCAATATAGAGCTTGAGATAGAATTTGGGCAGATTCAGGGCCAGAAGAACCGAGGCGATGGTTCCGATGATCGAACAGGAGGCGATCACCAGGGTGACCTGCAAGTGCAAGGGAAGCCCCTCTTTGATGCCGTTGACGACTCCGGCTTCGCGCAGACGCCGAACGATCAACGAGATGCGCATAGTCTTAGGCAGCAGGGTGACGTTGCCCATGGCATGATGGGTAAAACCGGCCAGCAGCCCCGTGAAAAGCTCAGAGAGCAGCACTGCCGGGATGATCTGCAGAGGGGCAAAGCCCATGCACAACAGAACCGGAGTCAGAGTCGTGCCATAGCCCATGCCCAGAGTCGAGTCAACGTATTCGCAGGCGAATGCCAAAGCGATGATGGCAATTATCATGGCGACGGTCAGTTCGGTTTCCATTGAATCCGTTCCTTGTGGGGTTCGTTCTGCAGAGCTTCAACATTAGGCTGGCGACCTTGTGCGAAGGGCGTCGTTAATGGGCGCCAGGCAGTCAGGATCGCGTATCGTGCGGCTTCATGCGCGTGTTCCAAAAGCGCACCGTCGCTGACTAAAAAAACTGCGCAACGCATTGTTGCGCAATTGATTAAGAAAAATCTTGACAAGGAGACGGGGCAGAATCTGACTGGAAACTGTGCTCAAATACATAGATAACAAGCTGAATAGTAAGTAGTTTTGACTAATTCAGACTTGCCCTCGGCTTAATTCATTAATCTTCAAAATGGCTCATTCCCAACCACCAATGGCCAAGAAATTCGCTCGTTGTTTTCTTTATTAATATAAACCCGGATGGACAAAAAGCAACGACTCAATGCCACGGCTCGCCTATCATGACGTAACCGATTACCGATTGATAATTAAGCTGTGAATTCAGGACGTTTGCAGTGGATCATAAATCATTTCACAATTGGTTAATGTGCGAAATCCTGTGACAGAAAGAGAGATTTTGCACAGTGATTGTGCTGGTAGACGTCTGGTAGCGCCCCTGCTGGGCACCGTTTTTGGGGTATGCCTATCCCCAGGCTGAAGTCTGGGGATAGGCATGGTTAAGTGCCTACAGCGCAAAATGTATGCATAAATGCTCTTTATAGAAAGCTCACTATAAAAGCGACAACGTGTGGTTGCAGGAGCGATGTTTGACAGCACACGCAGGAATCATAGCCATCGCATGAGGCCAATCCCATCTACGTCAGTCTGAAGGTTTACAAGCATTCATCACAACACGTTGCACATTACCCAGTTATACAATAACCGAATCCAACTGGAAAGATTCAGCGATTTTCTGTAGTGAGTCGGCATGGTGCCCGACTCCCAACGCAAAGTGATGAGTCGGACCGACTTTGCACCAGTTGGTCAGGAAAGTCCTGATGTCTGGCTGGAATTGGCCATGGGTATTCGTGTTTCCGGTCGGCGGAATCGGCCCGGACATGGACTCCCCTTCGGCGATAACGAATTTGAATTTGCCTTCGGCTGTCATTCCGATGCTGAGCAAAGTGATGGGGCCGGTTTTGATGTTGAACTCGATTCCAGCACCAGAACCGGGTTTGCCATGATATTTTTTCAGACTGCGGATGACCGGCTTGCGGTCGGCAATATTCACGTGGTGCGGTCCATCATGGCCGACCAAGACAGTGTCCCGGGCAAAATCAATGGGATGGAATTCTGCGAAACTGCCGCCGATTTCCAGCCGATCCATAATCAGCATGGCGATACAGGTTTTAATGTCAAATTCACCGCACATAGGAAATCCAGCGCCAGTGAGCAGGGAATTTCCGACGATGAAATTGGTCACCAGTTTCCGCATTTCAGATGCGGGCTGCGCTTCGTAATAATAGGCGAAACCGTCCAACTGCTTTTTGGCAATGAACCGTTCCAGCGCAACGGCCGTGCGGGAGGCGGTCAGCAAATCCTCTTTAGTCAACTTTTCCGCAATCGGGTCCGCCCCTGGGTCGGGAGTATCAAAGAAATCCAGAATCCTGCCGGACATGTCCCGCACGGCAGAATCGTTATCGGCCAGGGCTTGATATTCAATCATGATTTCATCGGGTTCACAGGGAACCAGATGGGCCCCGAACGCCGCAGTCACAGCTGTGGGATCGGTCTGCATATCCAGCATGGTGTCTAGCACGTGCCCCATCAATCCGAGCCGGGCGCGGCGAAGATCGTGGCGGGCGTGGGCGATCCGGCACCACTGCTCGATTTTGCGGTCAGCATCATCATCATTTTCCAGCACCCCGATGATGATGTCTGCGACCGGTTTTCCCATGCGGATCGCTACTCCAGTAAATTCTGGAACCGAGCAGAAATCGTCGTTGCAGAGTTGGATGTACGTGGTTCCGTTGGCATAGTCCATGGCTTGGAGCGGCTGTAGCGCCAGCAGCACCACAGGGCAATTCATCTCCCTGAGAATGGGTGCGAAAGTTATGCTGGTAGCATAAGTAACCATATCCACCAGGAGTACATCGGGGTCTGCGGCCTTGATTGCCGGAAGCGTTTCATAAGCCTTGGCCGCGTTGTCGATCATGCCGAAATCCGTGACATGGACTTGATGCTTTTCAAGTTTTTTCAGCAGAATTCCGGTTTTACGATGCATTTCCTCCAGCAGGCCGGGAAACTGTTTCCAGTAGGTGTCCAACCCCACGGAGAATACCGCGATTTCTGCTGTTAAAGGTTTTCGTCTGGGTATTTGCATCATTCATCTTCCAGTTTTTTCAACTTCGGTGTTTATTCCAATCCCCTGTGGATACCTGAAGTTCATAATTTATATCCTGCAAAATGGTTTGCTAAGCGAAAAATCTCTTTCATGCATTAAATTGGTTGGCAATGTGCGAGATGTTGTGACAGAAAGGGAGATTTGGCACAGTGGTTCTGTTTGTCAGACGTCCGGTAGTGCCCCTATGGGGCACCACTTTCGGGGGGGGCTACCCACCCCCAGGCTTCAGCCTGGGATAGACGTGCCCCAAAACTGGTGCCTTGTAAAGGCACTACAGAAGACTGCCCCATTACTAAATGTCAATTTTATCCATTATCAATGCAGGTGGGGACGGCTGACAGTTTTTCGCGCCTTTGGGTTGACTTCCTTTCTTTTCACATTATCGAGCTTGGCTGAAAAACGAACGAACAGGGGCAAAAAAAAAAGCCCGCATGACCAAAATTGGTCAGGATTCGAGCTTTTTCCTACGTGAATGACTCGGAGGATGGTATGGACTGTTTCGACTGACAAAGAAAGCAAAGGAGCCGAAGCAATGAAAAAGTGTTTGCTGACGATTTTTACTGCCACGTTGATGATGCTTTCCAGCAGTGGTTGCGCAACAGCTCTTTATATCGGAGAGCAGTGCAGCGGCAACCCGGACTATGTCAGGCGTTCTAACCTAAAAATATTTGGAAACATAATGAACGGCGACTGTGAAGTGATGAAAGAGACTTGGAACGGACCGGACGATTATGTTCTGCCTCCATGGCTGCATCGTTCTCTCAATACAGCGAGTGTCTGTTTTGATTTCCCGATTTCCTTTGTTTTTGATGTGGTCACCTTTCCCTATCAGGGGTGGCGATATTATCATCTGCCGCCGATAACGGAAAAGAACGTTTTACCTTGAAACCGGGTTTTCGGTCACTCAAGGAATGACCCATGAGGCTGATTCCCTTCCGCAATGGTCTGCTTATAATAAAACTCCCGCCCGGCATCACCGAGCGGGAACACTTGCAGCGGACGTGGAATAAATGCGCAACATCCTTTTCCCCAATGAGTTTTAGCGACCCAACAGAGTGCTGACTCTGATGCGTAGACCCTTGGGGAAGCAAAAACTCTGGCGGAGAGACAGTGAATCTTTTGCCCGCATGACCAGGGGAATTCCAAGCGAAAAGTGTCTTCAGCGGCTATGTTCAGGTAGGAAATAACACTTGTAAAAAACGGTTCCAAATGGTACCTCCATGATCGAAGAGGCGCCAAATGGTACCAAACGGTACCTCTCCTTTGAGCACGAAATGCTCTTGCCATGAGAATAATATACCCACCATAATTGAATAGACAACCGGCTTCACGTGATTTCACCTTTCAGTCAGCCTGAACCGTTACGCCTGTGTTGACGCCTGATGAGCCGAATATTGATCTCGCTCAGTTCTTCGATAATCTCTTTCATTCTGGCGTAGTCTTTGACTGCTTTGGCGTACAAAGGCTCTTCACGTGGCTTGACATAGATGACCTTGTGCTTCTTCGTGCCAACCGAACGCGACAAGCAGGTGAAAGGGTGCAGAACCCCTTCAGTGGCGCATAAGCACTCCTCTCGGCCGCATTGTTTTTGTGAATGAACCAAGCTGCCACGGATCAAACCACTCAGGCTGGAGAGTTCATCCACCAGCTCCTGTTTTCTCTGGAGATATTTTTCTTTCATATCAACCTATTTACTAATAAGTTATGCAAATATGGTAAGTCGTAAGGCTTACCATATTGCATTTTTCCCTATATTCAAATTCAGTAGAAAGATTTTTTGACTTTATTGCTTCTGTGCAATCTATATTTTTTTGAATATATATAACTATTATGATTCCTGGGTATCTCGTTATGCTGCAACGTATTCGTAACGTTGCAGCTTTTTTGTTTCATCATCTCACACAGGAGACCAACAACATGAAAATCATCATTCCCAAAACCGAATTGTCCGAAGCACTTTGTTCCCTGTCCAGAATCGCCTGCGTCGCGAATCCCATCCTGCCCGCCACCCGGTTTGTCAGGATTCAGGCCGACGCCAAGAAGCAGTCTGTAGTCTTGTCTGCCGGAGACCTCGACCAGGCTCTCCAGTTCACCCTGCCGAATGCCAAGGCTGATGCCGACGTGGACATCACCGTGTCGTGTGCGGAGCTCAAAAACGCGATCAAGGGCTGTGGCAGCGCAGGCGACTTGACGTTCGCCATCCAGGACGAAAAACTCATCGTACTGAACCACGAGCTCCAGCTGGGCATTTTGAACCTCGCACCCCAAAACGATGCCTATCCGTTCCCGGCTGTGCCCAAAAACACAGACAGCCAGATTATTCTCCCCACCAACTTCACCTCGTTCCTCGCCAACGCCCAAATCTGCACCAGCACCGACCCGACCCGGAAGATACTCCAGGGCATCTGCATCGCGCCGGACGGAGTCACGTCCAGCAACGGGCAGAACCTGTACCATGTGCCGCTGCCTTTGTCAGGCCTGCCCTCCGCCATCATCCTTAACTTCAACCGCACCCTTTGCTCCATTCGGCAGCGGTGGCTGTCGCTTGCCACTTGGAAGGTACCCGAAGGTCCGACCTTCGTGGCCATCCGGGGCGAGCATTTCCTCTATGTCACCAAGAGCGTCGACGGCATATTCCCGAACTGGCGGCAGGTTGTTCCCGAAGCCGCCGATCTTGACTGTGCCATCACCCTGCCGGAAGCCGACCGCGAGCTCCTCAAGAGATTCCTGGAACTCGTGGAGACGAAGACCAGCGAGCATGTGGCCCTGACCGTCGAAGAGAACTGCCTGAAGGTCATTGACGCGACCGGCAGGACCGTCCACCTGAACAACGCCGAAGTCAAAGGCGGCCAGTTGCCCTGCACGACCCACGTGAAAGCCGAGTTCCTGCTGAAGATCGTCAAATTCGGGCACGACACCCTGACGATGAATACCCGCGACAACCGCGCCATGAAAGCCGAGGGCGGCGCCGGTTTCTATGTGTTCATGGGCTGTGTGCGAGAGGAGAAAAAGGCAGCCAAACCTGAAGTCGTCCAACAGCCAGAGAAAGAGCAAGTCCCGGCAACTGCCGTTCCCCAGGCAAATAGTCCAATCCCCCCACCAGCAAAGGAGGAAAGCACGTCAACAACGACACCGGAACCACCTGCAGCACTCCCCGTCACCGTCGCCCAGATCACCATCCCCACCACAAACCGAGAGGAGACAAGCACCATGCAAAACATCGCCATGATTCCACGTCTTCCCGCGCCGAGCGCGACCACGCCCTCGACAAGCCAGGACGACTCAACCGACCTCAGCCCCCTTGAGGAAGCCAACCAGTACATTGAGGCTCTGCGTGACGAAGTGAAAGGTCTTGGCGAACGCCTCAACCTGGCAGGCCGCAAGCTCAAGGAAGCTCTGCTGTCACAGCGCCAGATGGAACGCCGCTATGCCAGCACCAGCCGCAAGCTCGAACGCATCCGCCAAGCCTCTGGATTCTGATTCATCCGAGGTCAAAAACCGGAAATCAAGACGGTCGTGGGCAGTAGACCACGACCGTCTTTTTCATGGTTATTTCCGACCATTCGCTCCCGTCTGCACGGGCGAAAAAACGCTTGTTTAACCGTTCCCCTCTATAAACCCAAAAAATGGAGATGAAGCCATTATGCTCAAGCTCAGCGCCTCCTATTCGAAAAAGATTCCGGCTGAAACCGAATACTCGTCGCAGTCCTACCACTGCCAAATCGAATCCGAACTGCCGGACGGCCTCACCGCCCAGCAATTGCAGGAACGCATCCACGCCACCTTCGAGATGGTGCGGCAATCCGTGGAAGCGGAACTGCACGGCACCCAGGCTGCGGCTCCATTGCCGGAACCGGTCATGCCGCCAGTGCAGCCTGCACCCGCCAGCGTCCAACAGAACAACTCCAACCGTGCCTATGCGCGGCAGCGGGCAACCGCCAACCAGACGTATAACGAAGCCGCCACGAACGTCGCGGCCCTGGCCTCTTCCAAGCAGATCAACTATCTGCTGAACTTGGCCAAGCGGGCAGGCTGGACAGTGCAGAACATCATTGACCACTGCCAGGTGAACCGGTTGGAGGAAATCGGCAAGCGGCAGTGCTCGCAACTCATCGAACAATTCTCAGGGAGGGCAGCCTAAAATGAAACTTCCGTCCTATACTCTGGAGCAGCTGCGCGAAGCTCCGCACCTGTCGTACTCGGCCTTGAACACCTATCTCAACATCTGCCAGCTTCAGTACTTCTTCCGCTACGTGGAGAAGATTGAACCTGAACGAACCCCGGTGGCGCTGCCGTTTGGCACGGCTTTCCACTCGACCCTTTCGGAACAGGCCCAGTCCGCCAAGAAGGGCGAACTTCTCTCGGCAGAGCAGCTCACCGAAATCTTCGCCACCTACTTCAAGTCGAACTGCGACAATGCCGCCAACCTGGTCTTCAAGAAAGAAGACAACCAGGACGACCTAATCGCCACGGCTTCAAGGATGCTCGAAACCGTCACCCGTGAATGGTGCGACTATTGGAACATTGAGGCTGTAGCCATGCCGTTCCAGGTTGACATCCCCGGCACGGAACTGCCGCTCATCGGTGAAATTGACATGGTCGTTGCCGAGGCCCTGCCTTTCAGTGAAGAGCCGGTAACGCCGTGTCTGGTCGATTTCAAGACAGCCGCGCGCATGTGGCCTGACGGCAAAGCTGACCGTGACCTGCAAGCGACCGTGTTCAGCTACGCTTTCGAGAAGCTCACCGGAAAGCGGCCGACGTTCCGATTCGATGTCATCACCAAGACCAAGACTCCGGCTGTCAGGCATTTCTACACAATCCGCTTGCCAGACGACTACAATCGGCTGGAAAGGCTGATTCAGGCTGTCGATCACGCCATTCAGGCTGGAGTGTTCCTGCCCAATGAAACCAGCTTCGCCTGCTCTGACTGTCCGTATGCCAGCCATTGCCGGACGTGGCATTGCAGCGCAAAATCGTCCGCAGCCGAAACGAAGGTGGCCGCATGAATGAAATCCTGCTCGAAAGCAGAAAATAGAAAGGAGAAATACGATGGGCCTCATACTTGGCGCAAAGGAAAAATTCGTCGGGCGAGATGAAATCGCCATGGTGCGAACGCCGGAAGGCACGGACACATGGCAGCCGGTTCCGCACATCCAGGTCATCGAATCGTTGGAAAACAGCATCCGGAGTCGCGGGTGGAGGATCAGCGCCGAGCAGTATGGCCTGGCGCGTGACAACCAGAAGCTCTTCGGCGTCATGTCCATCGCGAACACCGATAATTCCGACTGGTCGCGCACCATTGGAATCCGCAATTCGCATGACAAGTCGCTCTGCGTCGGCATCACTGCCGGCGTCAGTGTGCTGGTCTGCTCGAATCTTGCCTTCGGTGGAACCACTGTTCTGCAAAAGCGGCATACGAGCGGGCTTGACATCGCTGAAATGGTCGAGGCTGGCGTGCAGACGCTGGCCGACAGCTTCCTGACTCTGGAACTCGCATTGGATCGCCTGCGGGACATCTACCTGAATTACGACCAGGCGCGTTCGCTGATCGTCCAGATTGCCGAGGAGGATGCCATTCCATCCTGTGACATCCTTCCGGTGTTCCGTGAATTCCAGTCGCCCCGCCACAATGATTTCGGCGATCCGAGTTGCTGGAGTCTGCTCAATTCCATTACGGAGTTATCCCACAAGTACGCTCCCGCAAGAGTGGATCGCTGCCATCGCAAGCTGACCAGGCTGTTTGGACTGGACGGCGGCAGGCCAGCCCTGCAATTGCCCAACTAACGACAACTACCACATCCTGTCTACGAGACGGACACCCCCTTGTCGGCGCCAATGCCGGCAAGGGGGCTTTTTATTCCAACACCATCAACCCAGGGAGACGATTACAATGAAACGCAAAGACAACGCCAAGAACAGCCAGATTATGAGCGAAGAGGAAAAGCGCATCCTGCGGATCATCATTCCGGAAGCGGAACCGCTGCCTTACCCCACCAGAACCCTTGCCATGTCCATCGGCCCGGACGCCGAGGAATTCGTCATTCCGGATTGCGAGAAAGCGCAAGTGCTCCAGGAATTGTATCCTTTCGCCTCGCCGCCGGACATCAACGAGACGATGTTCGATCTCCATGAAAGCAAGCCCTTCATGGTTGGCGATTTCAAAGTCATTCGGGAGGACAATCGGAATTTCCTGGTGTCGCCCTACTATGCGAAGTCAGGCGGAATGGTCATCGACTGGATCACTGGCGAAGAGAGCGAGTCAGGCAAGAGAACCATGTTGCTTCGCAAGCCGAAGGAGAAGGATGAACAGGCACCTGATGCTGTCATTGGCAATGTTCAAGTCATCAAGACTGGGAGTTGCGAGGCATCGGCGCCGGAAGCCTGAAAACCTCTCGTTTTTGACAGTCCAGCAGGTATGTGCTGGAGCATGGAAAATCGCGATTTCAGGGGCATGGACTTGCCGCTATGCTGGACGATTTATGCCCCTATCATCCTTCATGCGGTTTTTACGGAAAAAGGAGAAACCGACAATGAATAGAGAAAAAACACCTGGGCATGGCGCGGCAATTCCGTGCATGCCCAAACACGAGACGCCAGGCTTCCGATTGGCTGAGCATTCCCCGGATTATCTTTCCGATGCGGAACTGCTTTCCCTGCTTTTGAAAGGGTATGCCGGTTCTGAGAGGAGCCTTCAGATCGCCAGGGAGGTCATTGCCGACTGCGGGGGAATCTCCAATCTGGCAGAGATGACCCATGCCGAGCTGGCAAGGTTTTCCGGCATCGGGGAATGCGGTGCGGAGGCCATCCAGGGCGCATTGGCCTTGGCCAGACGCTTGCAGCGCGGCGATCCCATCGACAAGCCGGTCATGGGCAGTCCGCAGTCGGTCGCAAAGTACATGCTGTCGGTCATTGGGCATCTGCGGCAGGAGGAGTTTCACGCACTTCTCCTGAGCGCGAAGAACCGCCTGATCAAGGACTGCATGATCACCAGGGGGCTGGTGAACAGCGCCCCGATTCACGCCAGGGAGGTCTTCCGACCCGCCATACAGGAATGCTGTTCGAGGATCATCCTGGCGCACAATCACCCCAGCGGAGACCCGGAACCAAGCCCGCAGGACATCTCAACCACCAACACGTTGATCGATGCCGGAAAGATCATCGGCATTGAGGTGCTTGACCACATCATCATCGGCAAGCCTTCGCCGGGGAGTCCCTTCTGGTGCAGCTTGCTGGAAAACGGATTCTTCAAATGATCCGAAAAAGGCCAGTGACACAATGGAAATTAGAGTCGTCCCAACAAAAAACAGGAATGAAAAGATGTCTCAATCGTATCGAATAATCATTGAGGAAACTGTTGTTGGCGAATTTGAACTTAGTGCTTCTTCCCCGGTGGAGGCTTTCGAAAAAGCAAAGGAGAAATATAAGGCCGGGATAATGGTCAATGAACCAGGAGAATGTCAGAAAATGCAAATCTATGTTCTTGATGCAAAAGGAGATAGGCAATCAGAACCAAAACATAAAGGAGGCTGAATGACACAAAACCAAGACAACATTGAAGAACAAGAAATCAATCGTTTGCTCGCAGAGATGACAGCTCTGTCTGAAGACAATCACGGCCCGGTCTGTCCCAGGTGCGGCGCCAGCGTCGACCAAATCTGCCTTGTCCCGTATGGCAGCCGCACAGGCGCTGCGGTTGGCGGAGCGCTTGGAGCAGGCGTCGGACTTTTAGCCAAGAAGTCATTGTCGACGGTCTGCGGACTCATCGGCAATGCCATTGTGCCGGGAGTGGGACTCGTGGCTGGTAGGATGACAGGCATGCTGCTTGGGTTCCTCACCGGAACCACGGTCGGTCAGGCGGTTGGCAACGTGGTTGACCACACCGTCATCCGGAAATACCGATGCAAGAGATGCCAGCAGACGTTTGACGTCTAAAACGATACCGGTTTAATTTAGAAGAAAGTCAGGAATCCAAAGCAGACTGATTTATCTATAGAGCTTAAAGCCCTCCTTAGGCGCAAATTACGGCCTAAGGAGGGCATATTGGGATATCCGGATTGTAATGCAAGATTCGATATCCGCAATTAATTTACATTTTCAAAAACTTGTTCTGCTTCCTGTAGACTTTCAGTAATTTCTACTTCGTTGATTTCGTTCATAGCATCTTTTTGTTCTGCCTTTTTCACCAATTTAACTTTACACATTTTGAAAAGCAATCCAACTAGTAAAACCGCATTTTTGGTAGCGCGTTTAGCCTCTGGAGAAAATTGATTCCAGTCTTGAATTCCCAAATCATTGACAACAGAAAACATCACATCAAAATTCTGCTCATATTTTTTCTGAGCCTGGAGCAAGGTGTTTGCATATTGACATGCAGTATCATTTAGTTCGGCCAAATAAGTACAAATATTTTTAATTATTTCTTCGGCTTTTCTCATCTGGCGCCAAGCTTCATCTGCTTTGTCGGAAATTTTACTTCCTGTTACACTAAAAATAACTCCTCCAACGAGAATGCCAACGCCTAGTGTAGCTCCACCCAACACCATAGAACCTAACGCCATGCCTCCACCGCCGGCAGCAATAGCGCCACCACCTAAAGCGGCAAGCGTTGCGTTTGTTGCCGCCACCCCACTCAGTGAGGCAATGGCTGTCCCAGTAGATGCCGTCCCCAAGGCCATAACAGCTGAAGTTGTTGCGCCAGCAGCAGCAAAACCACCAGCAGTTCCAATTGCTGCACCGCTAAGACCACCCAACAAAACACCAGCACCAACAGATACTTTGTCTAATTCTTCTGGCGAGTATTTAGGCAGGTCAACATTTTCAGTTAAGATTGGCTATGTCACAACAAACAGTTGATAAATAGCCATTTTTATAGGGGAGTATCAGAACTCCCCTACAAACTGTT
>MWEG01000042.1 GCA_002070945.1 Lentisphaerae bacterium ADurb.Bin082 | reverse complement strand
GTGCCCAAATGGGCGCTGTAGCAATAAAGACAAGGGGCTTCGTGCCTATTTTTTCTTAATTCTGGGGAAGTTGGGTTCAGTGGTTACAAAAAACAACCCTATAAAAAATCAGTGTTCATCTGTGTCCATCCGTGGTTAAAAAATAGGCTGTGGATGGAGTCCACCCTATGGCTTTCGCCTACTTACGTCTTCGCAGGCAGTAATCGCACAGGAACACGGTTGCGGCTTGGGCGGCATTGAGGGATTCCGCCTCGCCTGGCATGGGGATAGTCACCGCAGTTCCCAATTCCGGCGCGCTGACGCCACGCGCTTCATTGCCAATGACCAGACCGCCGCCGGCCAGGGAAAACCGCTCGTCGTACAACGACAATTCTGCCTGCGGCATGGCACACCAAAGCCGGTTGCCGCCCAGTTCGAGCAGGCATTGAGCCGCTGCCGCCAAATCAGGGAACCAGGCCAGCTCCAAGGCGAATTGCGCTCCCATGCCGGCTCGGATTACCTTTGGCGCGTATGGGTCAGCCCCGCCCTTGACCAGCCAAACCGAGGGAAGACCAACCGCCCATGCGGTTCGCAAAATCGTCCCTAAATTGCCAGGTTCAGCGACCTGGTCGAGAATCAGGGCAAACGGCTCGGGCAGACTCGTCGGCAACGTCCATTCCGGCCGACGCAGCACGGCCATGATTCCCTGCGGATGCTCTGTCTCGTTCAAGCGGCTGAACTCACGCTCGGCAAGAATCACTGGCTCCAGGCCATACTCTGACAGCTTCGCCAAAATCTCGACGTTAGCTGATGACGCCGCAAAATCGCTGGTCATCAGAACGGCTTCCAGCCAATCCGGTCGTCGGACAATGGCTTCCTGGCAGCAGCGCAGCCCTTCCGCCAGAACCAACCCACTTTTCTTGCGAGCGTGGCGGTTATCCAAAAGAGCCATCCATTTGCGCAGACGACCGCTTAACATAATTCTTCCGGGCACTTGACCAGTGCAATGCCCTTCGCTGTGGAACAGACGCCAGCCTTGGCGATCAATTCCAGGGAATGACATAGAAAGTGATGCAGACCCAATGGCAGACGCTGCCGCCCAGGACAAACAAATGCCAGATGGTATGCATATAAGGCACTTTGTCCATAACGTAAAAAATCACTCCCAGGGTATAGACGACGCCGCCGGTGACCAGCATAGTGAAACCACCGGACGGCAATGCGGCGCGGACATCGCCCCAGGCGATGACGGCCGTCCAGCCCATGGCCAGGTAAATCGGCAGGGAAGCGTAGGTGGCCAGTTTCGGCGCCAGGGTCTCAAACAAGATGCCAAGCAGAGCCAGTCCCCACACTATGCCGAAAATGACCCAGCCAGTCCGTCCCTCCAAACTAATCAGCGCTATCGGCGTATAAGTGCCGGCAATCAGCAGATAGATGTTGACATGGTCAAAAATCTGCATCACTCGCTTCGCCTTCAGATTGCTAAGCAGGTGATACAGCGCCGAACTTTTGTACAAAAGAATAAGAGTGGCGCCGTAGATGGCGCAGCTGGCAATGTGCCTGGCAGTGCCGTGCTGGGCGGCGAACACGCACATCAGCGTCAGGGCGACGATGCCAAAGCACACTCCCAGCAAATGGGTGATGCCATTGGCCCACTCCTCGGCCCGCGTACGGTGGAATGCCTTCTTCAATTTCTCCAGGCGTCCTGTGTCTCTGACTTCACGTGTAGTCGGTTGTTCGTTCATGTTTTGCCGCCCTTGAATTATCTTCTACAGCCTCGGTCGCGGCCTTCCCGTCCGCGCCTTATATCTCGCCCTGTTGAAATTCTGTCGTCCCTCGACTTGGGACTTAAATAATATCAGCCCTAACAGAATTTACATATCTTCCATGTATTCTGTGTATTCCGTTGTTTAAAAATTGGTTATGGTCGTCTTTTCCCCAAGCAACTCAAAACAATCCATGCACCTTGCCGGTTTCGGTATCGACGTCGATGCGGCGGAAGCCGGGATCCGAGCCGGTGCCAGGCATCAGTTTGATGTCGCCGGCGACCGGCACGATGAATCCAGCGCCGTTGTACAGAAGGATGTCCCGCACAGGCAGCGTCCAGCCGGTCGGCCGGCCTTTGCGGGCAGGGTCGTGTGACAAGCTCAAATGCGTCTTGACCATGCATACCCCCTGCTTTCTGATCTCCGGGTCGGCCTCGCACTGAGCCAACTTCTCGGCGGCCGACGGCGCGAATTCGACGCCGTCCGCGCCATAGACTTGCCGGGCAATCTTTTCGATCCGCTCATGCAGCGGCGTATCCAAGTCATACAAATACTGGAAGTCGCCCCGCTCTGCGGCGGCGGCTTCGACTGCTTCGGCCAGCTCCAGCGCCCCAGCGCCGCCTTTCAGCCAGTGCTCCGACTTGGCGACAAACGCCCCGGCCTGCTCAGCAATCCGCCGCACCAGCGCCTCTTCCGCTGGCGTGTCAGTATGGAAACTGTTGATGCAAACCACTGGCCGCACGCCACTTTGCCGCACCGTCTCAATATGCGCCAGGAGGTTCTCGCAGCCTTTTTCCAGCAGGCCGAGATTCTCCCGGGTGTACGCCTCGTCCAGAGCCAGCCCCGGCTTGACCTCCGGGCCGCCGCCGTGCATCTTCAGGGCTCGCAGAGTCGCGACGATCACGACCGCATCCGGCTGCAAGCCAGAATAACGACATTTCAGATTCCAGAATTTCTCATAGCCGATGTCAGCGCCAAACCCGCTTTCAGTCACATGATAATCGCAAAGGCGGACGCCGATCTGGTCAGCAATGACGGAACTCTGCCCGATGGCGATATTGGCAAAAGGTCCGGCGTGTACGAGAATCGGCTGGCCTTCCAGGGTCTGGGTCAAGGTCGGGTTCAAGGTATCGACCATCCAGGCGCACATAGCGCCAGCCACTTCCAGGTCCTCTGCCGTCACCGGCTTGCCCGACCGCGACGTCGCCAGGATCATGCGGCCAATCCGCTGCCGCATGTCTGCCAGGCTGTCGGAAACCGCCAAAATCGCCATCAGCTCGCTGGAAACGGAAATGGCGAAACCTGACTCCATCTCGTAGCCGTCCATCTTGCCGCCCTTGCCTATAGTGATATTGCGCAAGGCTTGGGCGCAGAAGTCCATCACCCACTTGAAATGCACTCGTTCCGGGTCGATATCCAGCCGTTTCAGGCCGCGCTTGGCTAAAGCAGCGTCATCATAATTGCGCTCATGCTGCATGCGTGCCGTCAAAGCGACCATGCCGAGGTTGTGAGCATTCGTGATCCGGTCGATATCGCCGGTCAGGCTCATGGAAAACGGCGTCAGCGGGAGGCATTGCGCCAGACCGCCGCCAGCCGCCGACCCCTTGATGTTGAAGGTCGGGCCGCCGCTGGGCTGGCGGATAGCGCCGGTCGCCCGACGGCCGCGCTGGCCCAGGCCTTGAATCAGGCCAATCGTCGTTGTCGTCTTACCCTCTCCCAGCGGCGTCGGCGTTATCGCAGTCACATTGATATATTTTCCCGGCGACTGCTTGGCCAGGCGCTCTCGTACCAGCCGCTGATCGATCTTTGCCAGCTGCCGTCCCATTGGAATCACTTCGGCAGGCAAAAGCCCGAAATCAGCGGCCAGTTGGTCCACGGGTCGCATATTCTTCTCTGCAGCTTCGGCGATCTGCCAGTCGGCCATTTTAGTCGGATCAAAAGCGTACTGCGTCATGCGGGTGTTCTCCTAAAGCAAATCACGGCAAATCAGACATGATGCGATAATCGATCAACACGCCCTCGGGAGTGAAAAAAGCCTCCAGCGTGCTGACATAATTGACGGTGTAGATATGTTCTCCAGACGCCCTGGTATTCATGTTGATGCTCTGCCCGTGCCGATTCGCCCGGCGTACGACCGTGCGATTCTCCTGCCAACGGCAGGCGAAGCCGGATGGCGTCGCTGCTCGGTTACGGTAATTGCCGTATTTAGCGATCACGTCATCCAGCGTCGTCGTTCCGGCCTTCAAGCTGACTTGCGCATCTGCGTATGCATTCTTCGCCTCCTCGGCTCCGACCATCTGGGTCTGGGTCGCCTTGCAACCGCAAAGCATGGCAATCGCAGCAGTCAAACAGCAGAAAAACAGCTTCATGTTCATGTTGATGGCTCCTTAGTTCCCGGCTCAGCGCCGGGTGTGTTCACTGTTCGGGGCAGATGATGTCCAGGCCGATGTCAATGGCCGGCGCACTGTGGGTCAGGGCGCCGACGCTGATAAAGTCAAGTCCAAGATTGCGCAGCCTCGGCAGCCGTTCGAGTGTGATGCCGCCGCTGGCCTCGGTGCGGGCCCGGCCAGCAATGATGCGAATAGCCTCGGCCATCTCGGCGTCGGTCATATTGTCCAGTAAAATATACTCCACTCCGGCGGCGGCGGCGGCGGCGACTTCCTCCAAAGAGTCTGCTTCGACCTCGATTTCCAGGCGCGGATATTTCTCTCGGCAGGCCCGCACAGCCCGGGCAATGGAGTCTGGGCCGGCGAATTTAGCCATTTCGCGATGGTTGTCCTTAATCATAATCCGGTCATACAATCCGAGGCGGTGATTCTGGCCGCCGCCCATGGTGACGGCGTATTTTTCCAGCAGGCGCATCCCCGGCGTCGTCTTCCTGGTGTCAAGGATGCGGGTCGACGAATCACCGAGAGCGGTGACATAGCGGCGGGTGACCGTGGCGACGCCGCACAAGCGCTGCAAGAAATTGAGGGCGGTGCGCTCGCCGGTCAAGATAGCCCTGGCCGGCCCGGCGACCGTGGCCAGCGTTGTTCCTGGCCGACAGAAGGCACCTTCCTGGACATGCGGAGTCACTACCAGGTTCCGGTCGAGTTCTGCGAACAGCGCCGCCACTATCGGAAGACCGGCGCAGACGCACTCCTGGCGGGTAATGAAATGCGCCTCGGTCTCCAAATGCTCTGGCACGACGGCCAGCGTGGTGGCATCGCCGCTGCCGACATCCTCGGCCAGCGCGGTGCGGCACAGGCAGCGCAGCATGTCGTCATTCAAAATCATGGCTTCTTCCTCTCCTGGACATAAAATTGGATCATTGAGATGGCGGCCAGCACAGCGGCAATCTGGGCGATGACCAGCAAGGAGCCAGCCGGTGGAAGCCAAAGCAGGGTCAGCGCCGCCGCACCGACCATAAAGCACAGCAACAGCACCAGCAGCACCGCCTGCGGGCGCGTCAAGCCCAGGCGGACAAACCGATGCGATATGTGCCGGTTGTCGCCAACGTAAATCGGCAAGCCAGCTCGGAGACGGATGACGACGACGGCCACCGCATCAAACAACGGCACTCCCAGCGCCAGCACCGGAATCAGCAGCGGCGCCGGGGTTGGACTCTCGGAGGGCAGATAAAACGTGGTCAGAATCCCCAGCACAGCCAGGCAGTAGCCGAGGAAGTGGCTGCCGCTGTCGCCCATGAAAATTCGCGCTGGGGGGGCGTTGTGCACTAAAAAGCCGGAGGCGACGCCGCCGACCGACGCGGCCAGCACCGCCACAAAGTACTGCCCTCGCAGAACAGCGACGAACAGCAGGAAAAACGCTGCGATCACGGCCGTGCCCCCTGCCAGGCCGTCCATGTTGTCAAAGAAATTTATGGCATTGATGACGGTCATAATCCAGAGCGTGGTGACCAGCCAGTTGGCGCCAGGGATGGCGCTGAGGAAACTGATCCGCAGTCCCAGCCCTGCTGTAATCCCCGCCACCACCGCCTGCAAGAGAAATTTCAGCCATGCTGGCATAGGGCGAAGGTCGTCAACCAAGCCGATGACCGCCAAAACCGTGGCCATGCCGCCGATCATGGCCAGGCGCGGCAAGACCGCCGCCAGGCCAGCGTGGTATTCGGCCAGAGGGAAGCCTTCGCTCCGACCTAAAACTCCAAAGACAACCAGCCCGACGACTAGGGTGAGCAGCCAGGCGGCAGCCATGCCGACCCCGCCCAGAACCGGCGTCGCCGCAGCATGATTCTTGTGGGCTTCGTGCTTGGGACGGTCGACGCAGCCCAGTTTTGGGGCAAGATGACGGCAGGCCCACGTGCATAGCCAGGCCAACACCATGGCAACGGCCCACACCAGCAAGTCAATCAACAACCCATTCATCGAAAGGCCCCTCTCCTAAAATCCATGATAGCTTGACCTTGCCGCCCGCATCATCCATTCCCAGTCAACACGTCCTGGACATCTTCCGGCAGACGCACCGGCTTGCGCGTTTCCGAGCTGATGATGGCGTGGATAGTGTAGCCCTCGGCAAGCAGCACCTCTTTGCAGGTGACGCGGCAATTGACCTGCATGCGCACCCCGCGCAGCCAGGCCAGCTCCGCCACAATCTCCAGCTCGTCGTCATAACGCGCTGGGTTCTTGTAGTCAATGCTGGCGTGGACAACTGGGAGCATCAGCTTCTTCGCTTCGAATTCCTTGTAGGTCAAGCCGCAAGCCCGCATTAGCTCATTACGCGAACGTTCAAAATACGTCAAATAATTCCCGTAGTAGACGACGCCCATCTGGTCAGTGTCAGCATACGGGACGCGATAGTGGACAATTCCCTGGCGAGTTGCAGTCATAGCCCTGTCTTCCTTTTGATGGCAGCTATCAGCAGGTCCGCCACTTCCTCCTTTTCCATGCCGTCAGTCACGAAAATCTCGGCATCGGCGGCCGGCTTCAGGGGCGCGACTGCGCGGGTGGAGTCAATCCGGTCACGTTCCGCAATGTCGGCCGCGACGCTGGCCAAAGTCGCGCCGGGGGTGACTTCGCCAGCCTGCTGCAAGCGGCGGCGGGCGCGTTCCTCGGGCGACGCGGTGATGAAGAATTTGCAAGTCGCGTCAGGAAGCACGACCGTGCCGATGTCTCGCCCTTCCATGATGATGATGCCGAGATGGCGGCAGTCGCGCTGGCGGTCCAGCATCCAGTCGCGGACTTCCGGGATGCGGGCCACCTGGCTGACGACAGCGGCGACTTCCGGCGCCCGGATAGCCGCCTGCGGCACTGGGACGTCGTTCAAAATCAGTTGCAAAACGCCTTCTTCGGCCTGGAGACGCAAATCCCATGCCGGCAGTTTGGCGACGACGGCAGCAGGGTCGGCGTCTGGGTCAATGCCGGCTTGCAGCGCTGCCCAGGCCACGGTGCGGTACATGTCGCCGGTGTTGACGTAATACCCGCCCAGACGCTCGGCCAACGCCCGCGCCGCCGTACTCTTGCCGGAGGCAGCCGGGCCGTCAATCGCAATTTGAATCATCTTCTTGCCCGTCATGGCGTTGCCTCCGCAGGGGCTTCCGGCACAGTTTCAGCCTCTGTCGGTTGGGCTGGCGCCTCAGCCTGGGCTGGCGCTGGCTCGGCAAAGAACAGGCGCAGGCGCTTAAAAATGCGGCTGCCGTCAAAAAAGGTAATATAGACCATCAGGGCGATGAGCAAAAAGGCGAATACATTCTGCAACACTGACATCACCTTGACGGGCATGCGTCGTCGGGTGATGCCCTCAATGCCTGCGAACAAGATATGCCCGCCGTCCAACACCGGGAATGGCAGCAGATTAATCAACGCCAGGCTGAACGTAATCAGGATGATGAACGACAAGCCGCCGCGGAGTCCCTCCAGCTTCAATTTGTACCAGAGCATCAGGATAATTCCGAGCGGGCCGCTCATGTGGCGGACTTTGACCTGGGCCCGGCCAGCCGGTGCGCCGCCCAGCTTTGCGGTCAGGGGCTTGAACAGCAGCTTCAGCGTCCGCCCCGTTGTGCTGACGACGTTCTCAAACTGCTCCCAGGGCGAAGGATGCCCGATGATGCGCGGAACGCTGTCAACCAGCGACAAGCCGACCTGGTACACTTCCTTGCCGTCGATGGTCACTGGCCTGGCTTGGACATTGCTCAGAACCCGCTCCTTGCCATCGCGGATGACTGTGACATCCAGCGGCTTGCCGTCCGACGCCCGCACTATCTCCGTGAACATCTCGCTGTCCGTCACCTCTTCGCCATTGACGGCCACCAGCCGGTCATTCAGCTGGAATCCGGCCTGCGCCGCTGGCGTATCCGGCACAACGGACCTGACGGTGACAGCAAACACCAATCCCAGGGACTGTGCGCTGACGTCGCCGGCCAGGCGCATTTCCGGCAAGGCGATCTCCTGGTTCTGGCGGGCGATGAGGAGCGTGAACGGCTCTCCTTGCAGCGCCTTGATGTCAGCCAAGAGCTTTCGGGCACTCAATACGCTTTGGCCGTTCAGTGCTAAGAGCTGGTCACCGACTTGCAAGCCAGCGTCCGCCGCCGGCGTTCCAGGCAGGACTCCTCCCAGGGTCACAGGATTACGAGCCACGAAAAACGGCAGGCCGAGATTCTCCATCATAGGATTCGGCGCTGGAACGTAGGAAATAACTTTGCTTTCCTCTCCGCTCTGCACGGTCAGCTCGACCTGGGGTCCGTCGCTGTAGACGTATTCCATCTGCAATTCTTCCATGCCGCGCTTGAATGGCTTTCCATTGACGGCGACGATGCGGTCTCCGCCCCGCAGACCGGCCAGCCACTCGGGATTGGGCTCTGGGGTGTAGCGCAGATCGACCGCTTCGCCATTCCGGCTGACTGTCACCGTCTGCTCCGGCGCGTCCGCCGGAATCGAAAAGCACAGCTCTTCCCACTCTGCCTTGACCGGCTCGCCGTTCAAGGCGACGATGCGATCCTCCATTTTCAAGCCGTCCTTGTACAGCGGCAGCGTGGGCGGCACCTCGACGACAACACACGACCTGGCCGGAACCGGCTCCCAGACGCCGACCAGCCACATGACCGTCGCCAATGCAAAGCCAAACAGGACGTTAAAGAGCGGGCCTGCAAAAGCGGCAATAGCGCGCGGCAACGGCCGTCCGGGCGGCAGTTCCTTCCCGTCGCTCGAAACCGGCTTGTCGGTCGGGTCCAATTGCGGCAACGCCACATAGCCGCCAAAAGGAAGCGCACTGACAATGAATTCAACCCCGAACCTCTTGAAGCCGAACAGCTTCTTGCCAAAACCCAGGGAGAATTTCTCGACGTGCAGACCCTGCCACAACGCGGCCACTAAGTGGCCGAATTCATGAATGAAAATGCAGAAGCCAAAAAAGAACGCAATGAACAGGATTTTCCAAGTCATGTTCAATGCCAGTAAAATATGTTCCACGCTGACGACCTCGGCGTTGACCGGCTCAATCCTGCCCCGTCCCATAATGAAACGGAAATGCCGGCATTATTGATGAAAACATACTAAAAATTCAAGACGATAATCTTTTTTAAGACCATGCCTGGCGCAACGTTGTTCCCAAGGCTTGGCCATCGGTTAAATATATCCCATCGCAGCGGAAACGCACACGCCCGACTGCGTCTTGCCGCTTTTTTCAGCCTGACGCTGCGTTTGGGGGCGAGGGGCTGAATGTTGAATGTTGAATGCTGAATGTTGAATGCTGAATGCTGAGGCGCATTTCATAATTCATAATTCATAATTCGTTAGGGGCGAGGTGCGAGGTGGTCGGCTGAACTGCATAACCGTAGCAACCGTCCACTAACGTCCACTAAAGTCCATTGTCCACCAAACGCCAGCAGCCGCCGTCCACCATGTCCACATCGTCCACAACCAAAGCTGATGGGCTAGGCACACGTTGCCGAGCACGCTCCGTCCAAGCATCACTCGAACACCCGGTGAGCCATGCATTGGCCGTAGCGACTGTTGCTCAAAGCGAAGCGACGACGAAGCCGTATGGCAGCATGTCAACCTTGATGCTCTTGTCCTTGACGGTGAAGTCGACGCCACGGGCCAACTCGGGTTCCAGGAAGGGCGAGACCCTCTCGTCCAGACTGACCGTGCTGCTGATGAGCTTGTCGCTGGCGTTGATGATGATCACCATGTCACCCTCGCAGCCGCAGCGGCGGAAAGAGACGATAGCGTCGGCCTGGTCATTTTCCAGCCATTCCACTGCACCTTCTGTGAGCACGCTGTGGTCATGGCGCAGCTGAGCGATTTCGCGGAAGAACTCCAGGCGGTCTTGCCCCTCGTTGGTGAGGGCGTTGTGCCAGTGGATGAAGAGGTTTTTGCCAAAGTTGCGGTTGCCGTAGATACTATGGCGGTTGCTGTCGGCCACTTCCTGGCCATTGTAGACAAAGGGCACACCGTCCATGGTGAAGTTGAGCAGCAGCGCGGCTTCATGGGCGCGGGCGCCCCAGGTGAGTTCGTGGCGCTGGTCGTATTCGTCATTGCTGACGTCGTGGTTGTCGGTGGCGCGCAGGAAGCGGGCGCCCTGGGGAAATTTGTCCACCATATTTTGCCAATAGGCGCGGATGCTGCTGGCAGGCTCTTTTTTCTCAAAGACCTTGGCGAGCGTACTCCGCCAGCCGAAGGCGTAGTTGATATCGAAAGCGTAGAGCTGCTCGTCAACGGTGTCGCCTTCAGCGAGCATCATCACGTCGGGCTTGAGTGCTTCCATGCGCTTGCGGCCTTCCTCCCAGAAATCCAGGGGCACGCTCACTGACACGTCGCAGCGATAGCCGTCCACATCGAACTTCTCAATGAAGTACTCCATGTTTTTCCACAGATATTCGCGCAATTCGGCGGACTCGAAGTTGACCTCAGGAAAATGCCATCTGCCATATTTGACCTGGCCATTTTCATCACGTTTGACGAAATCGGGGTGGTCCTTGATGAAAACCGCGGCAGGTCCGCAGTGGTAGTAGACCAGGTCAAGAATCACACGCATGCCCAGCGCGTGGGCTTCCTTGACGAAAAGGAGCAAGTCTTCGTCCGTGCCGTACTCCGGATCAATCCGGTAGTAGTCCTTGACGCGATAGGGATTCTGGGGATTCTTCAGCCCGGACTTCTTCTGGCGGTCGCTCCAGAATTCCTCGCACGGGTCGTCATCCGCCCAGGTTACCGGGCAGAGGTAGACGATATCAATGCCGTTTTCAGCCAGGAAAGGCAGCATGGTCGTGGCGGCGGCAAGGGTGCCTTGCGGCGTAAAGGGTCGTAGAAAAAGCTGATAGATGATGCCGTTGGTCAAATACGATGGTGCGCGGCGGGCAATTTTTTCACTCATGGTCAAAATCCTTTCTGGTGTCTGCGTTCCAAGAGAAAGCAAAACAATATGTCCTCGAAGCCAGCGTCATTTCTGCTGCAGGGCAATGCACAGTGCGCCGTGGTCATCGCGGAGAATCTGGGCATTGCAGCCATAGACGCGCTCGATGTTGGCGGGAGTCATAACTTCTTCGGGATTGCCGTCGGCATAGACGCTGCCTTGTTTCATCAGCACAATCCGTTTGGCATAGCGGGCGGCCAGCTGGATGTCATGGCAGACCATCAGAATAGCCGGTCGTTTCGGGAGTTCTCGCAGCAGTGCCATCACGCTGATAGCGTGGGCCGGGTCCAGCGCCGAGGTCGGCTCATCCAAGAGCATCACCTGTGCTTGCTGAGCCACGGCAGCGGCGATGGCGACTCGCTGTCGTTCGCCGCCGGAAAGCCGATTGCAAGGCCGCTGGGACAGTTCGACCAAGTCAAGCAACCCTATGGCTTCGTTGACCAGCCGGTGATCTTCCGGCGTCGGCGGCGACATTCGGGACAAGCGGGCGTGTCGCCCCATCATCACCATGTCCCGCACCGTAAAATCAAGCGCTGGCGCCTGGCTTTGCGAGACCACCGCAATCATCCGGGCGCGTTCGCGATGCGGCAGGCGGTTGACCGGCCGACTGCCAGTCAGGACCTGGCCAGTTTGCGGCGCCAGCAACCCTGCCAGCAGCTTCAACAGCGTGCTCTTGCCGCAGCCATTCGGCCCCAGCAGCATCGCAAAGTCGCCGGCCGTCAACGCCAGTTCGACTCCGCTGACCACGTTCCGTCCTGGCTCGTACGCATAACTGACCTGGCGGCACTCAAGCATCATGAGGCCTCCGGCGTTTCAGAATCATCAGGAAAACGACTCCTCCCAGCAGCGACGTCAACACCCCGATCGGTATCTCACGCTCGCGGAAGATAACCCGCGACAAAAGGTCGCACAATATCAAAAAGCCGCCACCCCACAAAAAACCGGTAAAAAGGATCCTGCGATGATCACAGCCATACAGACGCCGGACAATGTGAGGGATAATCAAACCGCAAAAACTGATGATTCCCGCCAGACACACGGTTGACGCTGCCAGCAGCGAGGCGATAAGAATCATAAACATGACCAATCGGCGCGGATTGACGCCAAGGTAGAAGGCTTCCTCATCGCCGAGGGAAAGCACATTCAAATCACCGGCCAAAACTCGCAGCACGATCAGCGCGATTGCCGTGTAGCCAGCCACCGGCCACAGCAAGTCAGGGTCAACGCCCTGCAAGTCGCCGAGCATCCACCAGGTGACTCCTGCCAACTCGCTCTGCTGTGCGAACGACAACAGGAACATGAGCAGGCTGGAGCAGATTGTGCCGGCGATGACTCCGCTCAGCAGGAGGCTTTCCACGCCCCAGTTGCCGCCTCGGCTGACCAGCAGCACCAGGCCCAGAACTATCAGCGCCCCGGCCAGCGCTGCAAACGGCACCGCATAGAGGCTCAAGGCACGCAAACCCAGGATATACGCCAAGGTGGCGCCGACTGCTGCCCCGCCGGACAGCCCAAGCGTAAACGGCTCTGCCAGCGGATTGCGCAAGGTCGCTTGAAACACCATGCCTGACAACGCGAGCGCGCCGCCTATCACCAGCGCCGCTGTCACCCGCACCAGGCGCAGCTCCAGCACTGGGTGCAAACCGCCGTCAAGCCGGAACTCAGACGGCGACAGCCAGCGCGAACCGCCGCAAAGGCCGAGCAGCGCCAGCGCAATAACTGCCACCAGGGGCAAGAGAACATAACTGCGACGCAATAGAGTTATCACCACGACCTCATGACCTCATTGGGCTGCCATTTGTTTAGCCATGGCCGCCAGCTGCTGTCGCAGGAAGGCAACGCCGCCAAGCAGGCGCGGCCCCGGTCGCAGAACTACGTCTGGATCAATGTTGCTCACCACGCGATTCTCGCGAATGGCCCGCAACTGCTTCCAGATACGGTGCTCGCTGATGTCACGGTCGTGCGTGCACCAGATGATGACATCAGGCTGGTTTTCCAGCAGCCAATCAAAAGAACATTTGAAATAAGGCTGGTCAACATTGCCAGCGATGTTTTCCGCTCCAGTCAGGCGAATCAGCGCATCCGGGAGAGAATTTTTTCCACCGACCATCGGCGGCGCGTCCCAGATGACCCAGAGGACTTTGATGGGCAGCGGCGTCGGCGGCTGGGTCAACAGCGCGTCAATGCGGGACACCTCGGCAGCGGCAGCCTCTTTTGCCGACAGCAATTCTCCCAGGCGGACTACGCAGGCGCGGTATTCCTCCAGCGTTTCCCCGGGAAGGACTTCAACCCGGATATTAACCTTGCCGAGCGTCTTGATAATGCCGGGATTCATCAAATCGTTGGCAATCACCAGGTCCGGCCGCAGGCCAATGATGGCTTCCAAATGCGGATCAGCGAATTTTCCTGCTATCGGCTTTGCTGTTGCTTCGGCCGGATAGTCGCAGGCGTCGCTGCGCCCGACCAGCCATTCGCCACGACCCAGGTGATACATCAATTCAGTCAACGAAGGCGACAGCGACACCACCCGCAACGTAGTCTCGGCAAACGCCACCGTTGTCAGAAGAATGGTCGCAATCGCAGAAATCAACCACCAGCGCATTTTCAATCAAATCCTGCTAAATCACAGTTAAACATGACAGCAACCAATATAATCTGATTTTCAGCAATGGCATTCCGGCGCCCGCAAAATAACGTGGCGGAAGGTAATCGGTCACTCATTGATATTCGGAAATCCGATGAGCTGCGGTCTCAGGAAAGGGGCGAGGGGCGAGGGGCGAGGGGCGAGAGTGAGTTTGGACTACACTGGCCGCCATGTCCACACCGTCCACCATGTCCACACCGTCCATATCTTTTTGCGCCGTAGGTGCTTAACCATGCTTAACCCCAAGCTTTAGCCTGGGGGGAGGCATACCCCAAAACTGGCGCCTTGTAGAGGCGCTACAGAAGACTCCTATGAAACCCCTTAGGGCTTTGACCTGACTAAAATTCCAAACTCTTCCTGGAACAGAGGGC
>MWEG01000041.1 GCA_002070945.1 Lentisphaerae bacterium ADurb.Bin082 | reverse complement strand
CGCCTTGACGATGCCTGCGGCAACCATGTTGTTGACCAGGTCGGCGCCGATTAGTGTGGCGGTGCCGACGGCGTCAACCGTGTTGCCCACCACCTGCGTCGTGCCGGTCAGGGCCGCGTCGTGGCCGGCGCTGATGGCGTTGGCGGACAGGACCAGGGCCGTCAGGCTGGCGTCGTTGAGGGCGGTCACGGTCGTGCCCGCGATGTTGGCGGCCGCTGCGTTCAGGATCGCGTCGTTGGCGGTCACGGTCGAGTCGAGGATGTTGCCGGTATTGGCGGTCAGTGTTGCTGCTCCGCCGGCCTGGACATCCAGTCCGCTGATTGTGGTTTCAGCGGTCATGGTCGTTGCGCCGGAGCTGGCGTAGGTTCCGCCGGTGATGTTATTAATATTGGTAGTCGCTGTAATCGTGGTGCCTGCGTCGACCAAATTATTGGTCAGGTTGACGCGGTTGTTGGGGTCGGAGCCAGCCAGGGTCACGGCGGTGTTGGCGTTGACGACGTTGCCGGCGATCGTGGACCGTCCGGTCAGCGTTGCTGCGCCCTCGGCATTCACCATATTGTTCTCGATCCAGGCTCCGCTCAGGATGGCGTTGGTGCCGGCGGTTGCCGTGCTGGCGCTGAGCAGTCCTTCGGTGGCGTTAAGGGTCGCTATCTTCGCTGCGGTCACGGAGGAGCTGTCGATTCTTCCGGCCTTGATGCTGGCGTCTTCAGCCACGGAGTATGCGATTGAGCCGACCACCTCGCCCGATTCAGCCTCAATAGTTGCTGTTCCGGTTGCCGACATGGCAGCGCTGTCGATGACGGAGGCGCCAATCCCGTCGGCTTTCAGCAAGGCATTCGTATGGGCGTCCACGGTTGAGCCGATGATGTCAAAGCCATTCTCGGTCTCCAGGGTGGCGCTGCCTGCTTTCGCCTTGGCATAGACGCCGGAGATGTCTTCACCGGTGGCCTTGAGGGCGATGTTGCCGTTTTCGGAGATATAGAGGCCGCCGGTGATGCCGAGCGCGGTGATGCTGATGTCACCGAGCATGTCAATGACCACGTTGTCGGCTTCGCCTTGGCTGGCAATCAGGGTGACTTCTGCGCCGGCCTGCTTGGCAACTACATTGGCTCCGACGATGTTTTTGTTGATGGCGGTTATTTTGATGCTGCCCTGTTCAGCGATGTATTCACCGCCGATCACCCAGGTTCCACCTGTGGCGTCGATGGCCAGTTCAGTGGCCAGCAGGCCCGTGCCTTCGGCGTGGACGATCAGGCTGTTCAATTCGCCGGCTGCGTTGAGAGTGACCATGCGGCCGGCCTCGAACGTCGAGGCGGTGATGTCGCCGGTGTTGCTGGTCGCTGAGATATCATTCAACGCGCTGACATTGGCATTGAAGATATTGCCGCCGGCGGTGAGGGTGGCGTTGCTCAGGGCTTCTGCCGAGACGTTGGTGATCTTGCCGCCGGTGGCGGTCAGGGTGACGATATTACCTTCGACGGTCGTGTTGACGATGTCGCCGGTTGTTGTGGCCAGGCTGGCGTTGCCAGTTGCCTGAACCGTCACTCCGCCGATTTCGGTTGCGGCGAGCATGCTCGTGGCTCCGGAGCTGGTGTAGGTTCCGCCGATGATGTTGTCGATATTGGTTGTTGCCGTAATGATGTTGGCTGCGACCGTGTTGTTAGTCAGGGTGGCGGGGGTGATGGCGGCTCCGCCGGCCAGGGCCGCAATGTTATTGGCATTAATGACGTTGCCGACGATCAGGGAGTTTGCGGTTACGCTGGCGTCGTTTCCTGCGCTGATAGTGTTGCCGGTGACGGCAAAGGCTGTCAGGGTCGCGTCAGCAAGAGCTGTCACGCTGGAGTCCGCGATGTAGCCAGCAGTCGTGCTTGCGGTCAGGTTGGCGGTGCTGGCTTCGACAGCGACGTTGGCGATGTTACCGCCAGCGGTCAGGTCGACTGTCGCGCCTTCGATGGTTGAGTTGACGATGTCTCCGCTTGTGGTTCCCAGGGTGGCGTTGCCCGTCGCCTGGACGGTCACTCCGCCGATTTCGGTCTGGGCGGCCAAGTTGGCGATTCCGGAAGTCGTGTAGGTGCCTCCGATGATGTTCTGGATGGCGGCGTTATTCGCCGTGATGGCGGTTGCGGCCACGGTGTTGTTGAGCAGTTCAGTGCCGGCCAGGGTAGCGGTGCCATTGGCGTCAATGGTATTGCCGACCACTTGCCCGGTGCCGGTCAGGCTCACGGCGCCGCCAGCGCTGATGACGTTGGCGGACATGGTGCGGCCGGACAGGGTGGCTGTGGTGAGTGCTGTCACCTCGACGCCAGCGACGTCGAGAGCTGCGGTCAGTGCCACCTCGTTGGCGACGATGGTTGCTTCGGTCACGCCGTCGGTGGTGCCGATGGCGGCCTTGGTTGCGGCGGTGAAGATGCCGCCAGTGACACTGGTGGCCAGAATATCGATCTCGTTGGCGGTGATGTCGGCATTGGCAAAGGCATTGCGGTCATTGGCCGCGCCGTACTCGCCGATGGTCAGTTTGCCGGCAGCGTTCAGGGGGCCGTGCAGGGTCAATGCGCCCGTGAGGGTCAGATCACCAGTGGCATGGGTTTCGCCGAGATCGATCCTGTTGGCGGCGACGGTCGTCGCGGCGTTGATGAAATACGTCCGCTCAACGGCTGCAAAATCAATCCTTGTCAATGCCATCTCGTCGCCTTCGAAGTCCAGGGTGGCGAGCTGGGCGACGAGAAAGCCAAAGCCTGCAGTGGTCACCTTGTCAGAGCCAAGCCTGGCTCCGGTTCCAGTGAGGTGGAGCGTGCTGCTATTATTGATGCTGATGACGTCGGTGGGGCCTATAGTCCAAAGTTCCGTCAAGAGGGAGTTGATATGCGTAGGCTCGTTGAAGGCAATGGCGCCCCAAGTGTCTATGCCCACATACTCAGCACCGCTGACCGTGATCTCGCTCCAGCCGCCGCTGCCGAACACCACGTCGCCTGTATCGGCTGAGAGGAACACGGAGCCGGCTTCGGCATTGATGGTGATGCCGCTGTTGACAGTCAGGTTGTCGGAGCCGGTGGCCTCCAGGTCAATGTCGCCGGTGCCGATGGTGTAGACGTCGGTCGTCACGGTCAGGGGCGAGAAAGCGCCTGCGGTGAAGTTGCCGTCCTTGGTGAAGGAGGCCAGGTTGATGCCAGCCGCATCGCCGAGGAACAGTTCGCCGATGTTGCTGACCAAGACATCGCCGCTGTAGTTGCGGACAGTGATGACAGCGCCGTTATAGATGTTTTCCACGGCCACGCCTTGGTTGTTGAGGAGGGCTTCGAAGTTCAGGATGTTGAGTTTTGCGAATGTTGTCGACAGGTTGTAGCCGCCGACTGATTCTGCGTTCAGGACGTCGCCGACGACCATACCGGAACCCATGATGGTTCCGGTCGCATAGAGGTTGAGCGTGTCATTGAGATTGAAGTTCGTATCGCTGGCAAAGGTCGTGTCGCCGGCGTAGAAGGTCCAGGACTTTACAGTGCTGGTCGCAGTATCGAGCATATTAACTCCAAGGCCGGTGCCAGCGTCATCGAAGCGCAGGGTTCCGGTGTGTCCGGGCTGAGCGATGGTGATGCTGCTGTCAGTCTGGAGGTTGCCGAGGTAGTTTTTGTCAAGCACCCACTGGCGACCCAGTTCAGGGTCGGTCAAGGCGGTTCCGTCGACGTCATAGCCGGTGACGACGATATTGGTATGCCTGAAGGTTGGGACGAGTTTGATGGCTCCGCCTTCGCCATTCTTCTGTCCGGTGCGGATAGGTGCGGCGACTGCCACGTCAGCGCCGACCAGGGTCACGTTGCCGCCGTAGAAGACTGGGTTGGTGTTGGCCTTGATGAAGTTTTGCGTCGGGGTGGGTTCAGTGTCCACGTCTTCGGCTTGGAGGATGGTTCCTGCTATCACCAGTCGGTTGGCGCCGACGTCGATGTTCAGGTCTCCATTAGTCTGCCAGATGCCATAGACTCCGAGGGGGATGCCTGCGGTGAGGGCAGCGGCATAAGTAGCGGCATATCCGTCAAGGTTTTGGGTCACTCCGCCGATAGTCAGGTCTCCGTAGTTGACGATATTGATATCGTCATTGGCTTTCATCTGGAGTTTATTGATATCGGTTTCGATCGGGTCGCCAAGTCCGAAGACTCCTGGACCGGTTGCGTAGGCCATCAGGCCGTCGGCCGTGATGTTGACGGTTGGGCCGCCTTCTGGGGCGTCATTGATGTCGCGGACATCGCCGCTGTGTTCGATGTAGACGGTTCCGTTTTCAGCGTAGACTCTGCCGATGTCGAAGTTTTCGACAAAGAAGAAGGCGTCTCCATCGGCTGCTGTGATGTATTGATTCCAGGTCTGGTTCAGGTCGCTGCCTTTCATTTCAAAGAGGATGTCGTTGTGGAAGCCGCTGGGACTTGGGCCTGCTGTGCCATAGACAGCGGCGTTGATATTGACGGTGTTGCCGGCATTTGGAACGCTGACGACGATGTCAAAGCCGTCGGCTTGGTTCACGATTCCTGCCACATTCTGGCCGATTCCTGCTGCCACCGGGTCGGTGGCTGCGTCAAAGCTCTCCACATTGTAGGTTCCGCCGGCTCCGCCGAGGAACAGGTGGATATCGCCGGCGGCGGCACCAGGGACATCCTGGTTGAGTGCGGCCAGGTTGAGATTGGTAGCGGCAATGGCTCCGAAGGCGATGCCGTCATTGGCGACCAGGGCGAGGCTGCCGTTGTCTTGCATGGTCATGTAGGCGTCATTGGCGCGGGTGATGGCTCCTTGGGTGATCAGTCCGACGTTCAGGCTGGCGGCTGCGGCATCGCCTTCCTGGGCGATGTCAGCGGTCGTGATATTGAAAGCGGCTGGGATGGAGCCGATGCCAGTGAGGATATCAGTCGGCGGTACGTAGACTTTGCCGCGGCCGATGATGAGGGCATGGTTGTTATCGGCCTTCAGGTGAGCGATTTCGGTATCGGTGAGACCGCCCGGGCCGAGGATAAAGCCCACATTATAGTCATAGAGATGGATATCGCCGGCGGTCGTGGACACGTCAGCGGTGATGTCCATGTTTCTGGATGTCAGGTAGATATTTCCGGCGGTGGTGGAGCTGACCGGGCCAATCACATTGAGTATGTTTCCGGGGCTATCAGTCCTTGTTTCCAGCAGAATATCGCCGCTTGCAGCGATGTTTGCCACGGTGGTTTCCAAGCCAGCTGACATGGTCACCCAGCCGCTGCTAGCCGTGATTGAGCTGGCCGCGTCCATGGTGATTGTGCTGGGTGGAGTCATAACGTCTCCGTTAAATGCGGCATAGACATCCACGGCGCCGTTGTTGGAGGTGACACCGGAATTCGTGAAGGTAATATCGCCGGGGTGCCCGTCATGGCCGGCTGTATGCAGCCAGACATTGTTGTCGCCGGTCAGGGTTGCATTGGTCAGCGTCATTGCTTGGCCGGCATTCAGCATGATGTCAGCGCCAGCGTTGATGGCGCTGAGGGTGGCGTCATTGATTGCCAGGATGCCAAGCGTGTCCACGTCAATGTAGCCTTGAGTCGCGGTCATATTATTATTGATGGTAATGTGACCGCCGCCTGTGGCTTCCATGATCACATTGGTATCTGCGCTGAGAATGGCGTTGGTGACGATATGGCCGGACGTGGCTAAGATATCAATTTTGCCAGTGGTCGCGGTCATGGTGTCGGTCAAGTCGTCGCCGATAGTTATAACTGCGCCAGGGTCGGTGGCTCTGCCACCCCTGATGGTGATATCAGTATGAGCCGAAATTTGATCGGATTCCAGGGTGATGTCGCCTCCGAATCCGGCGACATTTTGGACAAATATGCTGGCGTTGCTCGAGCTGATGGTCGAATTGTCGTCCGTGGTGATGGCTCCGGTGGCGGCATAGGACGGCGAGGCCATGTCCAAGTTTTTGATTTCGATTTCTGTTCCGGCGAGGATGTCGGTATCGGTGATTTTGGTTCCGGTATGGGATCGCAGATTGATGCTGCCTGAGCCACTGGCGTCTGGGGTTGTCCAGGCAGTCTGCAGCAAGCTTTCATTCAGGTCAATGTCGCCCCAGGAGGTGATTACGATGGATGCGCCTACGTTGTTGGCGATGTCTTGGGTGCCGGTGAGAGTCATGTTGTCGAGTCCCACTGTCCCGGTGCGGAAGTCATTGCCGATGGTGATGTTAATCTGCGCGGTGATGGCGTCGCCGCCAAGGGCCGTAGAGCTGATGTTGATATTGCCGGCGGCTCCGCGGGCGTAATTATAGCCAAGGGGTGTATCTGTGTCCTTCAAATTGGTGTTGTTGATGGAGACGACTGTGCCGGCTTCGATGGAGCTGTCCGTGATGGTGACGCCTTGGTTGAAGGCGATGCCGACTAAGCCGTACATCAGATCGGGGTTGCCCAAGAAGGCAGCTTGTGACGCAGCGTCAGCCGAGGTGGTCAAATCGCTGTTTTTCAATTCAAGCTTGCCCTGGCCACTCAGCCACAAGTAGCCTTCATTATCGGTATTGGTTGCAGTCAAGTCGACATTCTCAATCTCCACATCGCCGCCGACGATGGGGGTTTGTTGGCCAGCGAAATTGCCTATGGTCAGATTGCGTCCAGCGACGATAGTGTCCGTGCCGGGGTTAGTCGCGGTGATAGTGAGCTTTCCGCCGGAGTATGTGGCGGGGCCGGGGGGGACGAGGGTGAAGAAATCAATCAGTATGGCCGAAAAATCTTGGCCTGCATCCGCGCTGGTGTCGGTCAAGGTCATATTTGTAAAGGCGTTGAGTGCGATGTGCTGGCCAGCTGTAAGGGTGCTGCCCGTCACGTTCATCGTACCTTCTGCCCACATCTGAATGTTGCCGTCAGTGGAGGTTACATCGCTGTTGACGGTTACGTCGCCTCCAGCATAGATGTCCACCAGATTTTTGGCTATGAGGCCTGCGGCGGGATCGAGAATAATATCGTCTCCTGCCATCATGGTGATTCGTCCGCCAGGGGCATTGCCATTTGCCGTGTAGGGTCCCTTAGCGTTGATGTCGGTATGCGCCGTCACCTCAATATTGCCTACATTGGAGGTCACGGCATAGGTGGTCACCTCACCCCAACTAGCAGTGATCGTCACGTTGCCATTTGCCGTGAGAGATGCGGCGGCGGCGGTTATGTTGATATCATTGTGTGCTTGGAGGTTGATAGTTCCAGCAAGTGCATCATACTTTTCATCTATGACCACATCGTCACCGGCGCGCACGTCAATATTGCCGTTCTGCGAAGTCACGATTTTTTTGGTTGTCACCGAGTCGTTTTCAGACCGCAAGATCACGTTGCCGTGGGCCGTGAGAGCTTCGTGGCTGATGACTTCACCACTCCCCGCTGTCCCCGATGCACGGATGTCTATCATGCCGTTGTTAGCAGCCGTGAGTTCTTTCTCGACGACGATTTTCGCAGCGCGCATGATAATATTGTCGTTTGTGCTGGTCATTGCGCTCTTTGTCGTAAGGTCTTTGCCTGCCCTTAAGTCGATAAGCCCTCCTACGGTTATGGGGCCTACGTCAACAAGGGTCAGGTCGCTGGCTGTGCCGGTCACATTCACGATCAAGTCGTTGCCAATATCTGTCGGCAGAGTCAGGTTTGTTGTACGTGTATTTTGGAGCGTCACGTTATTCAAGGTGCCGGCGGCGGCGGCAATTATAACGTTATTCAGCTGGTTGCCGGCGTTATTCGCGGTGATGTTCTTGCCGTTGCCTGCGGTCAGGGTCGCGGTGCGAGTGGGTGTGGGGGTCGTCAGCGCACCGAGCAGGTTGAGATCGCCGGCATCGGCGGTCACGATCAAATTGCCGTCGGTGGAGTTCACGGTGCCGTTAGTGGTCACATCGCCTGCGGTGGCATGGATGGTCACGTCGTTTTTGGCCGTAATATTGGCTACTGCGGCAGTGGTAATATTACCGCCTGCATCGATGGTTACAGCGCCGCTAGTAGCTGTGATGGCTCTGCTGAATCCGGCTGTTCCTCCGGCTTTCAATGCAATATTGTCATTGCTGCTCCGCAGCCCGGGCGCCACCGTCAGTGCGCCCTGCGCTTCTAGGTCGATAGCCCCGGTTACGGTGATAAGACTGCCAGGGACATTCTGAAGAGTCAGGTCGGCATTATTGGTGACATCCACGGTCAAGGCGCCGTCAAGCGCTGCCGGCAGAGTCAGAACAGTGTTGCTTGTATTTGCGAGCGTCACGTCATTCAAGTTGCCGGCGCCGCTTTTTGCGATAGTAATACCGCCCATGGCGTTGGCGGCGTTATCCAGCGTGATGCTATGTCCTCCTGGTGCGGTCAGATTGGTGGCGGCGGCGATGTTCAGTAAGCCGGCCTGGGTGATGTCATGGGCAGAAGTAACGGTGAGATTGCCGCCGGCGGTGATTTCGGGCAGGTTTAGGGCTGTTGTGTTATCTCTGCCGGTCACAGTAACGTTGCCGGCGCTGCTGATGTGTCCGGTGTTAACAAAGTGCCCTATCTCAAGAGCCAGGTTCCCGCCCCCGTTATACGTGAAGGTACTGCCGGGCGCGTAGTTGTCAAATTGTAACGGGCCAGTGTCGGCATTATTCCGCAGCTTCAGTTCATGGCCTGCGCCGTCGATCACAATATTGCCGTTGTTATAGTTAATGAAAAAGGAATCATACACAAATTCAACATCGGCACCGACGACATTCGTAATATAGTCTGTCAAGTCGGCATCGGTCACAGTTATATTATCACCGCCCCAGGTGGGTGCTGTCAATACGCCGTGGACGATCGTGAAGCCGCCGTTCGGGTCAATGAGCAGCGAGTTGATGTCAAGTGTTCCGATGTTGAAGATATCGACGAAGTCGCCGGAGATTTCGAGTGTGTCGGCGATGATGGTACCGGTTTCGTTGCTGCTGACGCCTGCGTCTGCGTAGAGGACTACGTCGCCTTCTTTGGTGGCGTTGATGATGCCGGCGTTTTCGACGGTGGTCTTCACCTTTTCGCTGTCAGCGAGGGCTGAGAAGTCCACGGACAGCTTGCCGCCGTTGAAGTTGCCCAGTTCGACGGACTGTGTGCCGATCAGTCCCACTTGCTTGGCGTTGATTTCGCCTGCATTGAGTACATTTTTGCCGATCAGCGCTGCTGCTTCCGCGTTGATCTGGCCGAAGTTCTGGACGCTTGCGTCCGAGCTTCCTTCGAAGATCAGCTTATTGGCTAGGAAATTGTCATCGGAGATATTGAGGGTTGACGCGATCAGGGCGTTCACGTCGATGACGGCGTCTTTTCCGATCAGCACTCCATGCGGGTTGACCAGGTAGAATTGTCCTGTTGCTGACAATCTTCCGAGTATTTCCGAGGCTGAGCCGCCGACTACTCTTGAGAGCATGGCTGCTTGTGCGCCTGGCTGGTTCACATTGACCACGTTATCGGCTCCAATATTAAAGGTATTCCAGTGGACGATTGCTTTAGAGCTCGTCTGGTCAATGGTCATAGTATTTCCGCTTGTGGAGATTGCCACGGAGCCTTTTTTAACGACTCCTCCGGTCGGCAGTGGACCGGCCAGCAGTCCCGTCGGCGAGAAGACAATCATGGCGCAGACGAGGGTTGAAATGACCCTCATCGCCGGCTTGAGACTTGGGCGGGTGAATTGTTTTTTCATAGATTTTCTCCCCTTTCCATTGCCTTCTTGGAAGGCCTTGGTGCTGGTTCCTACTGCTATATAATTTTTATTATTGTCAATCATGTTATCCTCCATAGTTTATGTTCAGAATTGCAGCTGGAGGGAGACATGGAAGCGTCCTGCTGACGGTGTGTCTTCGGAGGCTTCGATGAATGGGTACCCATAGTCGAGCGACATCTGGGAGTATTTTGTCAGTCCGAGTCGGAGTCCGAGGCCGGCTGATAAGAAGGTCTGGTTGTTCAACTCGCCAGGAAGCGAGTTTTTATTTGATACGTATCCGAAGTCCGTGAATGCGATGAATTGCAGGCGGTGGCGTCCCCAGTATTCTGGGTTATCATCGAGGTACTGCTGTTCTTTGCTCAGTCCAGGTATAAAGTTTTCGATGAGCGGTGTGCGCAGTTCGAGTGTTCCGACTACTGAGTTGTCTCCTCCCACTTCTGATTCTTCGTATCCCCTCACTGAGTTGAATCCTCCTACGTAGTCTCTGAGCGGCGGTGGCAGGTCATCGGTTGCGATTTGCGTATCGACTTTAGCGAACATCGACCATCTTCCAGGGGAGTCTTCTCCGCTGAAGAGTCTTTGGAAGCGGGCCAATTGGATTCTGGTCAGGAGGAAGTCTCCGTCAGAGAATGCTGCTCCTTGTTCGTTGAAGTCGCTTCTTGAAGATGCTCCGAACGATCCGGCGGTATGTTTTTGCAGTGTTATGCTGGCGAAGTTTCTGCCTTTGAATGAGTCGAAAGTTTTTGCCATATATCCGAGGGTCAGGCTTGGCATGGATATTTTCAGTCCTCTTTCGGTATATGTTTTTCCGTAGATATCCTGTTTTGTTCTCCAGTCTTGGTAGTGCCATCCTACTGACAGTTGTGTTTTATGCAGTGGTGTTTCGTAGATCACCTTTGTCAGTTGTATTCCGGCGTAGTATCCACGGCCTCTGACTCCGATTTCGTCAGTCACGTCTTCGATGTCTGACGAGTTCCATCCTCCGAAGACGTTGACTGAGTAGAGGTCATCTATGGGCAGGTAGTATGATCCTGAGATTGAGTTCAGGTCTTCTCCGACGTGTTTGAGCATTCCTCCTGTTAGCCAATCGAATGTCAGCGTATCGTTATGTTTAGTCAGGTTGAGGTGTTGGAGGGTCGTGCGCATTCTCCAGTCTGAGGTTTCCTTTGAGCCGTTATTGATGATTTCGACAGCTCCGTGTATTGGCAGTTTGTCATCCACGTCGATTTCGGCGTCGATCACTCTTCTTCCACCCTGGATGACCGGTTTCAGTTTTGTATTGAGTTTCAGGTCTGGCTTGGTGTTCATGTCGAACAAGTCGCCGTGTATTTTCGCGTAATTGAATTTTCCTTCTTGGTTTTGCAGTGCGTTGACGATTTGCTTTGGCGAGTAGTGCCTTGCGTTGCGCACTGTGATATTTCCGAGCGGTCCGCAGTCGACTTTAGCGAGGAATATTCCATACGCCCAGACTTTGGTTGGGAATTCGACGGATGCGAACACATATCCTTCTTCGTGGAGTGCTTTGAGTAGTTTTGCGTGGAAGTCGTTGAGGTCTTCGGCGGTGACTGGGTTGAAGGTCACGTATTCTGCCCAGTCTTTCCAGACTTGGAGTTTTTCGACGATTGCCTTGTCACCTGAGACCATGGGGATATCGAATTGCAGCTTAGCGCCTGGCTTGGCGATTTCTGCTGGCTTTGGTTCTGGCACTGTCAGGGGCTGGTCGCCTTTGAGGATTGGTTTTTGTTCGATGGGAGCAGGCGTCCAGGGCGCGACCAGTTCGTTTTTCGTGGCGGGTTCCGGCGCAGGTGCTTTGGCTGGTGCTGGTTCCGCCTTTGCTTTTGCGCCGTCTGCCTTCACTGTCAAGTTTTTGGCTGTTTCGACTCGTTTGGTTGCGTCCGCCACGATGCGTTGCGCGTCCCCGAGGTTTTTCTGTGCTGCCACTCTGTTTTCGACTATTGTCGCTCTTTTCGCTTCGAGTTTTGCTATATCCTTATTAATAGCGTCCTTTGCCTTCTCGGTTTTTTCGGTTGCCAGCTTGGCTTTTGCCTTTGCCAGGTCGGCGTCAACATCAACCAGGGCTTTGTCTAGTTTATTCAGTTGTTTAGTAGCATTTTTGAGGAGCTTCTGGGCAGCGTCCAGGTCTTTTTGCGCTGTCTTTTGTTCGACTTTGATGGCTTTAGCGTCCATGTCCTGTGCCTTCAGGACAGGAACGGAAGCGCACACAATAAAGGAAAAAATAGCAATCAGGACGAACTTAGGTGAGTTTGCGGCCACAGCCGACACCAATCTCCGGGTGTTTGTTGTATGATCCGTCATTTGATTTTCTCCTTAGCTTTATAGCCCCTAAATGTTTGATTGTTGACTTATTATAATGAATTTTGCTATGATTTCGCGACTTTTTTCGTGACGCCGAGTCTATTAGAGGTCAAATGAGAGCATGTCTCCCTTTGACCTGCGGACAATGATCACGATTTATGCTGAAACTGTAAGCTTTTGATTATGAATTGGTTATAGATTCCGTCCTGGTTTTTAGAGCCAACTAATCATCTGTTTACAATTGTGTGCATACCTAAAGCAACGTGATTACAATACGCCATTCCAAGAGGATTACAAATCATTTTTATCTATTTTTTCAATTTTTTTTAGCCTGGGGCCGTAGTAGGCGTCGTGCGTGGGCGAGGGCGTGGGTGGCACTGAAGTGCCGGCACTGGGCTGCGGCGTGTGGCCTCGGGTTCTGCTTTGCGCCGCTTTGGGCTTGGGTTTTATTGTTTTTTCAGGGCGTCGAGTTCGCTTTGCAATTTTTTCAGGGTTGCGCAGATTTCCGGCAATTTACGGATGAACATGGCATCTCGGGCGAATTCGCGTCGGTCTGCGGCTGGCATGCCAAAGACGACGGCTTTGGGTGGAAGGTCCTTGGTGACGCCGGCCTTGGCCATGACAATGGCTCCGTCGCCGACCTTCAGATGGCCGACGACTCCGGCTTGTCCTGCGAGGACCACGCCGTTGCCGATCGTGGTTGAGCCTGCGATTCCGACTTGTGCGACGATCATGCAGGCTTTGCCGGTGACGACGTTGTGTCCGATTTGGACTAGGTTGTCAATTTTTGTTCCATCGCCGATTCTGGTGACTCCGAAGCGTGCGCGGTCCACGCACGAATTAGCTCCGATTTCGACATCGTCTCCGATTTCGACGATTCCGAGCTGTGGGATTTTGCTGTGTCCTGTCGCGTCCGAGTCGTATCCGAATCCGTCTGCTCCGATGACGACTCCTGGGTGGAGTATGACGCGCTGTCCAATGATGCATCTTTCGCGGATGGTCACATTGGGATAGATCAGGCAATCATCTCCGATGACGGCATTTTCTCCGATGAAGGTGCCTGGCATGACGATCGTTCGTTCTCCGATGACGGCGTTGGCAGCGATGACGGCGCAAGCTCCGATATGGGCTGATGCTGCGATGCGCGCGGTTGCATCGACGACTGCGGCCAGGTGGATTCCGGCTGGGCGGGCTGGCGGGGGGGGTGCGAAAAGCATGACCAGGGCGGTGAAGGCTTTGGAGGGGTTCTGGCAACGGACCCAGGCTTTGCCTTGAGGCGGGGGTTCCGGGTAATCAACCGGGACGAGGACGAGCGGCGCCTGGGTGGCGCTCAAGAGGTGGCCGTATTTTTCATTGGCGAGGAAAGTGACATCCGTGGGGCCGGCATCGGCAAGAGAGGCGGCGCCGGTGATGGTCTCAACCGGGCAAAGGCCGTCAAGGCGGCCGGCGGTCTTGGCGGCCAAGGCGGCGGGAGTGAAAAGGGAGGGCTGCGACATGGAGGGAATTCCTGAGGGCGAGGGGGCGAGGGGCGAGGGGCGAGAAACTGTTGTTTTATCCGCAGATTACGCTGATGACGCAGATTTTTTTTTTTGGGGGGGGTAGGGGCGAGGGGCGAGGGATCCGGCACTAAAGTGCCGGCACTGGACGGAGAGACACGGATACAGGCTTGAACTACGTACGACTACGTACTGCAAGCTGAGGCTTGAACTACGTGCTACTACGTGCGGGGGACTAAGGCCTGCGGTACGTACGGTGGTCAGGGATTGGGCTGGGCTTCGGTTGCAGCGGGGGGATTGGCTCCTTCTTCGGCGGGGGCTGGGGTGGATTGGCCTTTGCTGCGGATGTCGTCGAGGCGTTTTTTGGCTTGAGCGTATTCTTCCTCGTGGCCGACGTTGATGATTTTGAGGATTTCAGGGGTGATGTCAGCATTTTCCGGGTAGACGAGGAAAACAGGTATGCGATTGAAGGTTTTTCCGCTCACTTCGATCACATGAGTGTAGCCGTTGTCTGCGGCAAATTTTCTGATGACGCTGAGTAGGTCATCGACGAGTTCTTCTTCGGTGCTGGCCCTGACTCTTTGCAATTCCTGCATGCCGCTTTGACGGAATCGGTCGTGTTCGTCGCGAATGGCGGTGTAGCGGTCGAAGTGCTGCTGCAATTTGCGGCGGGCTTCTTCACGTGCTTCTTCGCCGCGCAAGTCGTTTTTGACTTCGGCTTCCAGCTTGCGGACTTCGCTGATGCGCGAGTTGAGTTCGTCGCGGATGAGCTGAAGGCGGTCTTCGAAATCCTGCTTGCGCTGCTCAAAGCCAATGTTGGCGTTGACGGTCTTGTAGTATCCCTCGAAGATTTTTTCCATATCGAGGTAGGCGATTCGATCTTGCGCTGCGGTCATGGCGACGGCGGCAAGGAAGGCGACGGCGAGGCATTGAAGGCGTGGGAATGACATGGTCTTCACCTTTTTTTTGGTAAGATTCCCGGACTGAAGTCCGGGCACTGGACGGAGGGTGCTGGACGAGATATTTAAGGCTGTTGTTCTGCTTTGAGCAGTTCGACTACGTCCTTGAATTTCGGCAGATTAGCGGGGTCGAGATCGATCAGGGCCTGGTGCGCTTCGAGGATGATGGGGGCGAGGTTCGTCATGTCTTTGATGGCGCCGGCAGAAGCCTGAGCCAGGTTATGCCAATTCATGTCCGTCACCGGCTCATCGACGAAACGCCACACGCGGGACACGCCGATGCCGTCCAGGAGGGTTCGATGGACTGGCTTGGCGTTGACCACGAGGAGTGGGATTTTCCCGCGCATTTTGATTCCGAGCATGACCATGATGCCCATGAAGGTGCTGTCCATAGACTCGCATCGGGACAAGTCGATGGTGACTCCGGTCGCGTCTTTGGCGGCCAGGAGGTCTTCGCAGCATTTGCGGAAGCTTGGGCAGATTTTATAGGTGCCTCGGCCGATGACTTGGAACAGGGTGACGCCGTCTTGGGTGGCGTAGAGGAGTTTAGATTCCATGGCATAATGTCGTGGTTTCGGGTGGGACAACGCAAAAGGCGGTGGCGGATGGTCGTGCCCCTTACAGGGCACCCGTTTTGGGGGCATGCCTACCCCCAGGCTGAAGCCTGGGGTTAAGCATGGTTTGGCGCCTACGGCGCAAATTCGTGCTAAAAGATTTCAAGCATTCGTCACAAAATTTCGCGGCGTACGGTCATTTCAGGTTCATCATATAATAGTGGGTGATTTCCTGGTCTCGTCCAAAGATGGTTGCGATCAGCGCTGAGCGGACCCACATTCCATTGCGCATCTGGCGCCAGTAGACGGCGCGGGGGTCGCTGTCAATGGCCGGGTCGATTTCATGTCGGCGCGGCAGCGGGTGCATAATGACGGAGGTATGGGGGAGTTGCTTCATGTCGTCGACAGTTAGGGCGAAGTCCATTAGGTTGAAGTGTGAGCTTTCCCCGGCGGTTTTGTCCCACTCGTCTTGGATTCTGGTCATGTAGATAGCGTCTGCGGTGGGGATGGTAGACTTGAAGTCGGTAGTGACGGTGAAGTCGACGTTGTGGGCTGCCAAGTCATCGATGATATCCTGGCCTATTTTTAGGTGTTCAGGCGCGGCGAAGGTCTGGCGGATATTCGGGTAGTAGGTCAGGAGTCTGGACAGTGATCGGACGGTTCGTCCTCGTGCGAGGTCTCCGCAGAAGACGATGTGCTTGTTGGCCAGTTCGCCATTTTTTTCGAATGAGCGTTGCAGGGTGTAGATATCGAGGAGTGCCTGGGTTGGGTGTTGGTCTTTGCCCGAGCCTGCGTTGATGATCGGGAGCGGCCTGTCGGTGTTGGACAATTCCCAGACCATTTTTTCGACGAATCCCTGGAGTGGCGTTCTCATGATGATCATGTCGAAATATGAACTGAAGGTACGGACCGAGTCTTCGCGTGATTCGCCCTTCATTTCTGATGAGATGGACGGGTCTCTGACTTCTGCTGGTCGGATTCCGAGGATTTGGCAGGCTGCATAGAATGAGAGGAAGGTTCGGCTGGAGGGTTGGGTGAAGTCGAGCATGGCGCGCTTGTGGCAGAGGAGGTCAGAGAGGAAGCGCATGCCTTCTTTGCTTTTTGCGATGCGTCTTATGCGCGTTGCCAGGTCGCAGAGTCCATCGAGTTGCTCTCGGTTGAACTGCTGGGCGATCAGGACGTGGTAGGGGCGGCCGTTTGCCTGTACCAGGTACGGTGCTTTTTCCTCCAGGCTGAGGCGATTGAAGTCCTCCCAGGAGATTTCGTCAAGGCGCTTTCTTCTTAGCATGGGTGTTGGCTGGTTGAGGGTGAGAGTTGCTGGCGGCGGGCAGGTGCGTTCAGGCGAGTGAGGCGAGGATCATCGCCTTGATGGTATGCATGCGGTTTTCGGCTTCTTCGAACACTTTGGAGAACGGCGCTTCGAACACTTCGTCAGTCACTTCGAGTGCGCCGCATTCTCGGCTCATGTCCGTGTCGTGGTTATGGAATGCTGGGAGGCAATGCAGGAAGATGAGTCGTCCTGACTCCAGGTTTCCCGTTCGTCTGGCCATATCCATAGTTACTTGGAATGGTCGGAGCAGTTCGAGTCTTTGGTTGAAGGCGCTTTCTTCTCCCATGGATGCCCAGACGTCGGTATAGAGGACATGTGCTCCTTTGACGCCGTTGATCGGGTCATGGGAGACGCTGACCGTGCAGCCGTTGCGGCGTGCGTCGGCCTGTGCTGCTGCGAACAGGGCCGGGTCTGGTGCGAGTTCGGGCGGGCAGACGTCGACCATGTCCATGCCTGCTTTGGCGCATCCGCGCATCAGGGAATTGCAGACGTTGTTGCGGCCGTCGCCGATGAAGGCCAGCTTGAGTCCTTTCACTTGTCCGAAATATTCCTTGATGGTTTGCAGGTCTGCGAGGATTTGGGTTGGGTGCCAGAGGTCGGTGAGGCCATTCCAGACTGGGACTCCTGCGAAGCGGGCCAGTTCCTCGACGGTTTCGTGGGCGAAGCCTCGGAACAGGATGCCGTCGAAGAGTCGTCCAAGCACGCGGGCGGTATCCTTGACCGTTTCTTTTTTGCCTAGGTGGATGTCGGCCTGGTTGAGGTATTCTGTGCTTCCGCCTTCGTCGCGGACGGCGACTACGGTGGCGCAGCGTGTTCTGGTTGAGGATTTTTGGAAGATGAGGGCGATATTTCGTCCTTTTAGGAGCGGCGCGTCCAGGTGTTCATGGGCGGCTTTGCGTGCTTTGAGGTCGATGGCGAAGTCGACCAGTCCGAGCACTTGTTGGTCGGTCAGGTCTGCCAGTTTCAGCAGTGATTTTCCGGACAGTCCGAGTTGTGGGACGATCATGGTGGGTTCTTTCGAAGGTATGGGCGCGCGGCTGGTTTGTCTTGTTCAGACGATTTGTGTTCCGATGCCGTGGTCGGTGAATATTTCGAGCAGAAGTGAGTGTTTCAGGCGTCCGTCGATCAGGTGTACTTTATCGACTCCTGCGGCTATGGCCTGGGCTGCGCTTTGCAGTTTTGGCAGCATGCCTCCGCTGATGACTTTTTCGGCTGCCAGGCTGGGGATGTCCTGGATTCTGATGGTGGAGATGAGGGACTTCGGGTCGTCCTGGTCTTTGAGGACTCCGGACACATCGCTGAGGAAGACCAGCTTGCGGACTTTCAGCATGGCGGCGATGACGCAGGCTGCCATGTCGCCATTGATGTTGTAGACTTGTCCGTCCATATCGCATGCCAGTGGTGTGATGACCGGTATTTGGCCGCGTTCCATCACCCAGTTGATTTGTGGCGTATCGACATTGATCACTTCGCCGACGAAGCCGAGGTCGATCGGTTCACCGGTTTCCTGGTTGCGGGTGGTGATTTTCCTGGCTCGGAGGATGTCTTTGCCAGACATGGGGGCTGGGTTAGCGCCGCAGGCCGCGAGTTGTTTGACCAGGCTCGGGTTGATGTCTCGATGCATCACTTCATCGACCACGCTGATGCTTTTTTCACAGGTATATCGGAGGCCGTTGATGAAATGCGACTCGATCTGCCGTTTTTTCATTTCAGCGGTAATGGCTTTGCCGCCGCCGTGGACGACGATTGGGCGCATGCCTGCAGACGCCATGAAGGCGATGTCCTGGAGAACGGATTGAGTGATTTCGGGGTCTTCCATGGCGCTGCCGCCAAATTTGACCAGGACGACGGATTTGGCGAAGTCCTGGATGTACGGCAAGGCTTCGATAAGGACGGAGGCTTTGGCGATGAGGTGCTGCATAGATGACACGTTGCTGGTTTTAATCCGTAAAGATGTAGAAGGAAAGCAACCATTTAATGTATACTGAAATTTGCAAAGGGCAAAGAGGCGAAATGCTGAATGCTGGATGGCGAGGGGCGAGGGGTCTTTTTTTAGGGGCGGGGCGGCGTTGGTGTGGTCTGGAAGAGCCAGGCAGCGGCTCCTACGAGCGCCCAGACGGTTGCGATAAGCGTATTGACAATCGGGATGGTGGCGACGACGGTGGCGGGATGCGCCTTGAAAGCGGTGAACAGAGCTGCGGTGACGGCCTCGCGCAAGCCGACTCCGCCTGGTGTGAGGGGGATGACGCCGGTGGCATTGCCGATCTGGGTGGCGAGCATGTACTGGAGCATGGTCATGGTCCGTTCGTGGAAGGCGCGGCCAACCAAGAACACGGCGAGGCCAAGCATGGCGTGGACGAACATGGAGTGCAGGAGGGTGGTGAGCAAGACAGCCTGGTTGGACTTGTAGAGGTCGACGGCGGCGATGATTTTCAGGATGAGGCCGAGGATTTTCGGCGGCAGGCGTTGGGCTAGCCAGTGGGCGGCGGCCTGGAAGACTTTGCGGCGCATGGCCCAGGCCCTGGCGAGAATCGCCACGTAGGCGCAGGCAAAGGCAAGTGCGCCGGCCCAGACAGCGGCCAGGCCCAGGCCGATGACCGGCTGCTGGAAAGGCAAATCCGGGCATTGCCAGAGCAAGGCGGGGGTAGCGAGCACGGCGACGGCGAACAAGCCGGCTAAGCCGATCAATCGGTCAATGGCGACGGTGCAGGCGGCTTCAGTGCGCTTGTGCGGCGCAGCCCGGGTGGCGTATGCCATTTTGATCACGTCGCCGCTGGCGGCGCCACCGGGGATGACAGCGGAGAAGAAGACGCCGATCAGAGTGAGACGGAAGAGTTGTCTGAAGGGGAGATGAATGCCCTGCACCTGCAAGAGGCGACCCCAGCGGAAAGCGCCGACGACGTGGGAATTGCTGATGCACAGGAAGGCGAGAAATAGCAGGGGGCGCGAGGCGGTGCTAAGGCTGCCGAAAAAGTCGGCGTCGGTGCTGCGCAGGGTTGCATACAGGAGAGCGATAGCGAGGGCGATGCCGGCTAAGCGCAGCACGAGGCGCACCAGCGACGCCAGGCGCGTGCGGGAGGGAGTGGGAGGTGGTGATTCCATAATGGGAGTATGTGGATGGGAGTGGATGGGAAGATATGGGGCAGCGGCGGCGGCTTGCTTCGCTGGCGCTCGCCGGTGCCGCCGCTTGGCGGTGCCGCCGCTTGGCGCTGCTGCGGCTTGGCGCTGCGGCGGCTTGCCCCAGGCTCCTTCACTCTGGGTATCCGTTTGGGTGATGTTGTCTCCATTTCCAGGCTGATTCCACCATAGTATGGATATCTTCAAACGCTGGTTTCCATCCCAGGATATTTCTGGCGTCGGTTGAGTCGCTCACGAGCCTGGCTGGGTCTCCTGGGCGGCGGGGAGCTATGATGACGTTGAATTGTCGATTAGTGACCTCTTTGACGGCTTCAATGACGGCTTTGACGGAGTGGCCGTGACCGGAGCCGAGGTTGAAGGCCCGCGACTGGTCTGATTCAAGGGCGAGCAGGTGGGCCTGAGCCAGGTCGTTGACATGGACATAGTCGCGGATGCAGGTTCCGTCTGGCGTGTCATAGTCTTCGCCGAAGATGGAGACGGACGGTCGTACGCCCATGGCGGCCTGGATAACGAGGGGGATCAGGTGCGATTCGGGATGGTGGTCTTCGCCGCGATGAGCCGTGGCTCCGGCGGCATTGAAATAGCGCAAGGCTGCGTACTGGAGGCCGTGGACGACGTGATACCAATGCAGGATGCGCTCGAAAGCGAGCTTAGATTCGCCGTAGGGGTTGATGGGGGCGACCGGGGCGTTGTCTGGAATCGGGTTGCGTTCAGGCAGGCCGTAGACTGCGGCGGTGCTGGAGAAGACGATTTTCCGGACTTGGTGACGGACGGCGGCTTCCAGCAGGTGAATGCCGGCGGTGATGTTGTTGGAGAAGTACTTGCCTGGCTGGCGCATGGATTCGCCTACTTCGATGAAGGCGGCGAAATGGATGATGCCTTCTGGGCGTGCCTGCTGGAAGGCTCTGTTGAGGGCGTCGTCGTCATTCAGGTTGCCGTGGATAAAAGCGGCGCGCTGGTCAACGGCGGCGCGATGGCCAGTGATGAGCGCGTCGAACACGGTCACTTGATGTCCGTGGTCGAGCAGGTATTCGGTGGTGCAGCTGCCGATGTATCCGGCGCCGCCGGCGACGAGGATGCGCATGGCAATAACTTTTTTTGGAGGTTGCGAGTAGCGTTCAGGGGCGTTTCAAGGTGATGACGGTCATTTCCGGCGGGGCGAACAATCGGAATGGCGGCCCCCAGACGCCGGTGCCGCGGGAGATGTAGAATAACGTCCCGGCCGGCAGCTGGTGCAGGCGGCCGGATTTCCAGGAATGATGCCAATGGACTAAGATATTGAACGGGAAGATTTGGCCGCCGTGAGTATGTCCTGACAGCTGGAGGTCAAAGGCCGCCTGGTTTTCCGGCTCGGGGCGGTGCTTGAGGAGGATGGCGAAGGGGTTGGCGGGGGCGTTGTCGGAGAGGTTAGGGAGCAGCACTTCGGGCGGTGGTTGTTTGGAGACGGCTTGGGGGTGGTGGTAGAAGTTATAGTAGTTGTAGTAGTGCGGGTCGACGGGGCCGGCTATCCAGAGCCAGTCGGTCGCCCAGACGCCGGTGTCTTCAAGCAGGGTGAAGCCGGCGAGGTCATGCAATTCGCGGGAGGCGTCGATGCCGGTATAGACATCGTGGTTGCCGACGCAGGCGATTTTCCCGTGCGGGGCGGTCATTTCGGCCAGTTGCTGGGCGAAGTTGCGTTCGCGGGAGGCTTTTCCATCGAGCAGGTCGCCGGCTGAGAGGATCAGGTCGGGCTTGGCGTCGGCGGCAAGGCTGATGACTCGGCGCAATTGACGCTGGTTGAGAGCTGGGCCGACATGGAGGTCGGCGAGGAGGAGAATCCGGAAGTCGTCCGTTCCGGGGGGGAGTTTGTCCGTAGTGACGGTCAAGTGCTTGAGGGTGATGCACTGGGCTTCGACGATTCCCCAGACCGTGGCCAGACAGACGGCGGCGACGGCGACAGCGACGGTCGCTTTGGGCGACAAGGCGAAAGAGCGGAGGTCAGCCAGGGCAACGTCGCTGAGGCCAGCGCGGAAATTCCAGATGGAGAGGGTGACGAGGTTCCAGAGTTCGAGGGCGAGGAAGACGGCGGTGAGCCAGAAGGCCCATGCCAGCCAAATCCAGGCCAGCTGTTCGAGCCAGTCCGGGACATGGCCGCGGCTGCGGAAGAGCACGCGCAGCCAGGCTGGCATCAGCGCCAGGGCAAGAAAGGCGATCAAGAGGAAAAAACTTCCCCACGGCGAACCCTGCAAAAAGGCAACCCGCAATTTCCACCAGTTGTAAATATTGATTCCGCAGATGGCGACAAAGAAAAAAAGAAGCATAGAGGGGTATCGTTATTCGGTGCGCCCACGAACGTGTTTTTGACCACGGATGGACACAGATGGACACGGATATTTTTGTTTTAGGGGCTGTGGTTTAGGGCGGCTGGTGTTGCAGGCAGGTTCCGGCGGGCTGGTCGGGAGTATTCAGCTGCTCACTGATAGTCGTCAACGGTAGCTTAGCTGGCTGGCGTTATCAGCGTCCCATACATTTTCGCATGAGCTGGCGGTATGGACGAGGATGCGATTGACGGTATCGACATGGCAGTCGAGATAGGCGGTGTTTCTGCCTCCGGCATGGGCTGCGTAGGCTCTGACCGAGGGCTGGTTATTGGAGCTGGGAGCGGTGCCGAAGCTGATCATGTAGCGCTGGGTGGTGCTTTCCCGTCCCATGGCGTGGCAGTATCCCCAGTTATCGGCGAAAGTTGCGATGCTGGAGGGTATTTTAGCCTGGGAGAGTTTGCGCAGGACGGTTCCGCCGGTCGGGCCGCTAGCGCCGGGTTGGCAAGTGACGTAGGTGTTGTAGCCATAGGAAAGCAGCAGGGCCGACCAATTCCAGTTGGCATACGGTTCGGGGTCAGCTGGGCAGATGACGGTGTCACAGTACCTGTAAGTGGATTCGGCAGTGGTCCAGGCGGTGAAGACGGTGCGTATTGACTTGTAGCCGCCGAGGGCATTGTTGAAGTACAGCCATTCCAGCCAGTTGCCGGCTTTATTGTCTTTGCGGAAAGAATAGTAGTTGCTTCTGGAGAAGACGTATCCCTCTGGTTCGGTTTCGTCGGTGTAGAGTGCGCCGATCAGAGCGAGCTGCTTGAGGTTGTTTTTGCAGGATACTTCGCGGGCCTTGCCGCGAGCCTTGGACAGGGCTGGCAAGAGCATGGCGGCCAAAATGGCGATGATGGCGATGACGACCAGCAATTCGATCAAGGTGAACGTCAGGATACGTGATAATTTTTTCATGGCTGTTCTCCCGTTTATGGACTGATGATGACACGGGCGGCGTGCAGGAGCGCATGGCGGGCAAGAGTGACGAAGAAGCGCTTTTGCATAGTATAACGCCAAATGGGAAAACATGCAAGACTGCCAGAATCCGGAAAAACAAGGAAAATAGAGTTCCGGCACTGAAGTGCCGGCACTGGACGGAGACACGTATGCAGGCTTGAACTACGTACGGCAAGCTGAAGCTTGAACGACGTACGGCAGGAGCTGGATACTGTCCACTAAAGCTCCTCGTCCTGGTCGCTGTCCTGGTCGTCGATTTGCTTTTTTTGGGCGCGTCGTTTAGCGAGGATTTTCAGGAGTTCGTCGTGGTCTGGTGGCGGCAATTCATCGAGGATGCGGCGTACTGTGGCGATGAAGTCTGGGATGTTCTCGCCTAACTCGGCGCAAATCGGGATAATGGTCGAGTTTGGTTCCGCCTGCTTCAGTCGGTTGAGGTTATCGGTGGCTGGTTCGAGGTCGATTTTATTGGCTGCGATGATGAACGGTCGCCTGGCGAGAACGGGTTCATAGCGTTCTAGTTCGCGTCGGAGCGCTGCCAAGTCGTCAAGCGGGTCGCGTCCGTCAACTGCTCCGAGATCGAGTACGAAGCACAGGAGATTGCAGCGTTCGATGTGGCGGAGGAAATCATGTCCCAGGCCGACATTGTCCGCAGCTCCGTCGATGAGTCCAGGGATGTCTGCGACGGTGAAGCGGCGGTAGTCATCGGTCTCAATGACGCCGACATGGGGCCTAAGGGTGGTGAATGGGTACGGTGCGGTTTTTGGCCTAGCTGCGGAGATGGCTCGCAGGAGTGTCGACTTGCCGGCGTTTGGGTATCCGACCAGTCCGACGTCGGCGATGGTTTTCAATTCCAGGTCGAGGCGTTTTTCTTCGCCGGGGAGGCCTGGCTGGGCATGGCGGGGGACGCGGTTGGTGCTGGTGACGAAGCGGGTGTTGCCTTTGCCGCCCTTGCCGCCCTCGGCAGCCAGGAATTCCTGGTTTTCCTCTTTCAGGTCAGCCAGCAATTCATTTGATTCCGCGTCGAACACCAGGGTTCCGATTGGCACGTTGATGATGCAGGCTTGGCCGCGGGCGCCATGCTGCTTCTTGCCTTTGCCGAGGCCGCCGCGTTCTGCGCTCCAGTTCGGCTGATAACGCAGCGCAACTAAAGATTGCTCGCCGGTGACGGCACGGATGATGACTGAGCCGCCGTCACCGCCGTCGCCGCCGTCAGGGCCGCCCTTGGGCACGAATTTTTCGCGACGGAAACTGACGCAGCCGGAGCCGCCGTCGCCAGCTTTGACAAAAATGGTGGCTTGATCAATCATGGGTGAGATTAGGGGCGAGGGGCGAGGGGGGTCTTACTGGAATTGTTTGCGCAATTCTTCTTTTTTGCTTTCTCTGCGTTCTTCGAGGGATTTGATTTCGGTTGCCAGGTCTTTTTGGATTTGGGCGAGTTTTTCCGGATCGCCGTTCGCTTTTTTGGTTCTGGCTTCGGCGTCAAAGCGCGCCTGGACGATTCTGGATTCATACAGGCTATCGACGTCAGCGAGCTGTTTTTTTTGTTCTTCTGTGTAGGACTTGGCTTTTCCGCCGAGTCTTTCCATAGCGAGTTCAAACGCGGTTTTCATGTTTCAGCACCGTTTGGTTCAGGTTTGGAAGTGTTCGGAGCTTTTCTGAATAATCCCAAAATACTACTATAACATCTGTTTCGGCAAAAAAAAGCAGGTATTGTTGAAAGCAGATTTCGTGTTCTCGCCTTGCATGATGGCTTCCGACCTTTACTTTAAAGCACATAGCCGCTGTTTAGGCTTGGCTTTTGATGTGCTGCTGGCGAGGGGCGTATGAGCAGGAAAGAAAGTGAAATTTACACTGGCATTGACATTGGGACGCACTCCATCAAGGTGCTGACCGGCGAATTTCAAGGTGACGGTTCGTTGCGGATTCTTGGTCATGGCGAATCGCCGTCGCTGAAGATGTCCAAGGGTGAAATCACCGATGCTCGGTTTGTCTTAGAGCAATTACGGCGGACGATGAGCTTAGCGGCTGAGGAGTCTGGGGTTGACATCAACCGCTGGCCGGTGTTTTTGGCTTTGTCAGGGCGTCACTTGCGCGTTCAGAACAACGTTGGGCGTGTGCATGTCAAGGGCGCTGGGGGGTTGGTGTCTGAGGAAGACATGATAGCGGCTGCTAAGCTTGCGAACAGCATTGCGATCGCTGACGGCCAAGTCCCGTTGCATAGCTACATGCGTTTTCATCGGTTGGACGACGGGCGCGAGCTTTTGAACGCGGTTGGCCAAGGCTCGTCGACCTTAGAGGTCGAGCTTCAATATGTACTCGGCAGCCACCAGCGCATCAACACCGTCTGCGGGGTTGTCGCCGACGCTTTGGGGATGCGTGCAGCTGCTGCGATCTACACTCCGCTGGTCATTGGCTGCGCTTCCTTGCGTGGCGAGGATTTGTCTAAGGGCAGTTTATCGATTGACCTTGGCGCTGGGACGACGTCGTATTCTGTTTTGACGTCTATCGGCTGCCTGCAATGCGGTCAGTACACGATAGGCTGCGAGCAGTTGGCCAACGACTTGTCGGTCGCCTTTCAGGTCACGATTGACGCAGGTCGGAAGTTAGTTCGCGAGTTAGGCTCGCTGGGTTGCAGCGCCAGGGTGCAGAGTTCGTCGCATGGTCGGCAGATTTACCTGGATCGTTCCCGGAAGAGCAAGGCCATTCCTGCTGCTGGCGTTGAGCAGGTGATTGAGTTGCGCTTGCGTGAGTTGTTTGAGTTGCTGCGGCAGGACTTGCATGAGAGCGGGGCTTGGCAATGGGTGAACGGGGAGGTGTTGCTGTCAGGCGGCGGGGCTCGTATTCCTGGTTTGCTTGAGATCGCCCGGGAGGTGTTGCAGCTTCCTGTTTCCCTGGCGCGGCCGTATCAGACTAGCGGCCCCTCGGCAGTAGTGGCGTCGCCGAGCTACATCACCGCGATTGGGCTCCTGCGTTGCGGCCAGCGCGACTTGCGGGTGCAGCAGGAGCGGGACATGGAGCCGTCCAGGCTGGGCGACTCCCTGAAATTAGTCAAGCAATTTTTCCGGGTTCTGGTCAATTGGTAGCTGTCGGGAATGGCAGCAAAGGCATCGGCGGGCAATGGAAGAGCAGAAGCAATTGGTGATTATAGGGTTTGGCGCAGGTGGGATGCGTGCTGCGGCGAGTCTCCGTGCGCAGCGTTCTGGTCCGATAGCGTCCTTCGTGTTGGCGGGGACGGATTTTCCTGAGGGCGCGGATTCGGTTGAGCGGATTGATTTATCGGCGGGCTGGGAACCGTCTGCGTCTCGCCTTGGTCAGATTATCGTCGGCACTCGTGTTGTCTTGCTGATTGTTGATTTAGGCTTTCCGTGCGAGGGTGCGGTGATGTCGGCGGTGCGGCAATGCTCCGAGCAGTCGACGACGTGCTTGGCAGTGGCCGCCCTGCCCTCCAGTCAAGCTTCGCCTGAACGCCGCCAGGACGCCGAGTTGGCGTACGCTGACCTCCTGGAGGATTCGGACTTGGCGGTCGGCCTGGATTTCGACTTGCTGACTTCGAGTCTTCCTGGACTGTCGCAGGCAGAACTGGAACAGGCGGCGGCGAAGTGGCTGCTGGAATGCGCCCGCGGGGTGCTGGCGCCGTTTGCGCCAGCGGTCGGGAAAGCCGCTGGCAAGGCAGTGACGACGAGAGGGGCGCCAGAGCAGCTGAGCTTCGAGCTTGCAGAGATGTCGCTTGGGATTTTCAGCAGCGACAACCCAAGTCAATACCACGGCCAAAATTATGATATCCCGACATTCCAGCGAAAAGGAGTGAAGATCAGCTGGTGAGGGGCTGAATGCTGAATGATGAATGCTGAAGCGCATTTCATCATTCATCATTCATCATTCATCATTCGTGAGGGGCGAGGTACATACGGCAAGTTAACATTTACGGAACACACAGGCAGATGGACATGGAAAAAGAACTGAACGTTATCGCTGGTCTTTCGCGGCGTTATGGCGCTAATCCCGACTATGTTTTTTTGGGCGGCGGGAACACCTCGGTCAAGAACGACACCTGGCTGTATATCAAGCCCAGCGGCACTGCCCTGGCCACGATCAGCGCCGAACAATTCCTGCCTTTGGACAGGACGCGCCTGCGCCAGATTTTCACCGAGAAGCTGCCGACGGATGTCGCCGCGCGAGAACAGATGGCGAAATATTATCTTGAAGCTTCTGTCTGCCCGTTCGGTGCTGGCCGCCCTTCGGTGGAAGCGCCGCTGCATGAGGCGATTTCCTACCGATACGTGGTGCATTTGCATCCGACGCTGGTGAACGGCATGACCTGCGGCCAGGACGGACGGGAAGCCTGCCAACGGCTGTTCCCAGACGCGCTGTGGATCGACTACTGCGATCCCGGCTACACCCTTGCCATGAGGGTCAAGGCGGCGCTTGACGCGGCGGCAGCAGCTAACGGCCGGCAGCCGCAAGTGATTTTCTTGCAAAATCATGGCGTGTTTGTCAGCGCTGACAGCGATGCTGAAATCATCGCGCTTTATGACACGATGCTGGCGGCGCTGCGCAACGCCTGCTCAGCGGCCGGGGTGCCTGTTGCAGCGCCGGTGTTGGGCGATGAAGCGCCCCTGGCGGCGGTGCTGGCGGCGGCTCCGGCGTTGCGCACCCTGCTGGGCGATGTTGACCGGGGCGAGCGCGCGATTGTCCGCAGCGTTGGCCTTGGGTCTGCGTTTGCCGGCCCGTTGACGCCGGATCACATTGTGTACGCCAAGAGTTTTGCTTACAACGGCGATGGTTCGAGAGCCAGCTTGGATGCCTTTAAGGCCGAGCGCGGCTACCTGCCCAAAGTGCTGGTGCTGCCTGAGGCCGGCGTGTTCACGGCCGGCGCGACTCCAGCGGAAGCGGAAGGGACGCGCCAAGCGCTGGAGAATGCGCTGGCTGTCGAGCGCCTGACCGCGGCCTTTGGCGGCCCGCGCTATCTGACGACGGCGGAATACAGCTTCATCGAGCATTGGGAAGTCGAGTCCTACCGCCGCCAAGTCAGCCTGGCTGGGCAAAGCGGGCGGCGGCTGGCTGGCAAAGTCTGCGTTGTCACGGGGGGAGCGCAGGGCTTTGGCCTGGGCATCGCGGAATACCTGGCTGCCGAAGGCGGCGTCATCGTGATTGCTGACATGAACTTGGAAGGGGCTGAGACGGCGGCGGCGGCTCTGCGCCAAAAGCATGGCAAGGGAACTGCTGCGGCCGTGCAGGTGAACATCGCGGACGAGGATTCCGTGGCCGCAATGGTCGGTCAAGTCACCCGTCAATTCGGCGGCATGGACCTCTTAGTCGCAAACGCTGGCGTGCTGCGGGCCGGTTCGGTCAAGGACATGACCCGCAAGGACTGGGATTTCGTCACGGACATCAACTACACCGGCTACTTCCTGTGCGTCAAGCACGCGGCTCGGGTCATGGCCCGGCAGATCGTGGACGGCGAGGGCGCCTGGTCTGACATCGTGCAGGTCAACTCCAAGAGCGGCCTGGAAGGCAGCAACAAGAACGGCGCCTACGCTGGGTCCAAATTCGGCACAATCGGGCTGACGCAGAGTTTTGCCAAGGAACTGGTCGAGGATCGAATCAAGGTCAACAGCGTCTGTCCTGGCAACTATTATGACGGGCCGCTCTGGAGCCATCCGGAAAAGGGCCTGTTTGTGCAATATCTCGCTACCGGCAAGGTGCCGGGCGCGACTAGCGTGGCCGAGGTCAGGAAATTTTACGAGGACAAGGTGCCGATGCGGCGCGGCTGTCTTCCGGTTGACGTGGCGCGGGCGATTCTGTACTGCGTCGAACAGGCCTACGAGACGGGCCAGGCGATTCCGGTGACAGGAGGACAGGTCATGCTGCACTAATGATGAATGATGAATGATGAATGATGAATGATGAATGATGAAAGGCTTTTTCTTAGGGGCGACTTCATCACCAAAGAGACTTAGCAGATGCTATCTGATCGAGACTACTACAATCCTGGCGACTACCGGCGGATGCTCCGTCCGGAAGGCTCTGTGCTGAAACTTCTGATTTGGCTGAACGTCATTGTTTTCCTATTCACCGGCCTCGGCAAGGCCGGGGCGGCACTGCAAAACCTGCTGATATTGCATCCGTACTACATCCGGCACGGTGAAGTCTGGCGCTTGGGCAGCTACATGTTCGCACACGGGGACTTCTGGCACCTTCTCTTCAATATATGGGGGCTGTACATATTCGGGAAGCCAGTCGAACGTCAGCTTGGCGCTCGTCGCTTCTTGAATCTGTACATGTTCGGCGGCCTCTTGGGTGGCCTTGCCTGGCTGGGCGCCAACTGGACAGCTCCGATCGCGGCGGAACTTGTCGGCAAGGGCAACATTTTGGTTGCCAACGCCGTCCAGCTGGATCAGCACCTGAAGATGGATACTTTGCTACGGGTCTATGGCGGCATGATCGGTGCGAGCGGGGCGGTGTTCGGGGTGATGGTGGCTGCGGCCATGGCCTTTCCCACGGATCGGGTCGCCTTGTTCTTTCCGCCGGTGGTTATGAAGCTGCGCACGATGGTCATCTGCTACACGATCATTGAAATAGTGCAATCATTCAACCCCAACAGCCCGATTGCGCATCTCGCCCATCTGGGGGGTGGCCTGGGCGGCTTTTTGTACATGCGCCGTCTGCGCGGCGACGCTCCGGCGGAGTCGTTCCTGTCCAGGCTGGCCGACTGGTGGCAGAGCTGGCGGCGGCGGCGCACGTTCCGTCCAGCCAAGGGCAGGGGCGGCCCTGCTGCTGACGACGACCTCAGCCAGGAAGTCAACCGCGTGCTGGACAAGCTGGCGCAAGTCGGCTATGACCAGCTGTCAGAGGAAGACCTGGCGATTTTGCGGGCGGCCAGCAAGCGCCTGAAGGCCAGAAGCGGCCGATAGACAAACAGGAGCCGGGAAATTATATTATAGGCTTGACTCGCGTTCCGATTGAAGGCCGAGTCGGTCAAGGCTCTATGGCAGAAAGGCGTGGTTATGCGCAAACGCATACGGATACTGGTGTTGAACGGACCGAACCTGCAATTGCTGGGGACTCGCGAGCCGGATGTGTATGGCCGCGTCACGTTGGCTGACATTGAGGCGTCGTTGCAGCAGACCGCCAATGAACTCGGCATCATTGTGGAATGCCGGCAAAGCAACCATGAAGGGCAGCTGGTCGACTGGATCGGCGAAGCAGTGGGCGCTTTTGACGGGCTGGTCATCAACGCCGGTGCGTACACGCACACCAGCTTGGCACTGCGGGATGCGATTGCCGGCACTGGCCTGTCTGCCTGCGAGGTGCATTTGAGCAACATCATGGCACGGGAGACTTTCCGGCATGAGTCGCGGCTTGCGGGCGTCTGCGTCGGCATGGTGGCCGGCTTTGGCGCTGCCAGCTACTCTTGGGGGCTGCAAGCCTTAGTCCATTGGCTAAAGTCGCGCGAATACGGTGAAATATTAAAACAAAGCTGAGGCCAGTGCTCTGGCCGCGGCCATTTTCGAAGGAGGCAGCTCACTATGGATATCGAAACCATAAATCGGCTGGCGGAAATCATGACTCAGCACGATTTGACCGAGCTGAGCCTTGAGCAGGATCAGGTCAAGGTTCGCCTGGCCCGCCATTCAACGGTTCAGCGGCGGGGCGCGGTCGCCCTTGAGCCGACGGACAACGCCGAGGGTAGCGGCCGCCAGGCAGGCGCCGGCCTTAGCCAAGCGGCGGCTGACCAGCCTGCTGCTCCGGCGGCTGCGGTCGTCACCTCGCCCCTGGTCGGGACGTTCTATGCGGCGGCGTCCCCGGAATCGCCGCCGTTCGTCAACGTCGGCAGCAAAGTCAAGGCTGGCGATGTCTTGTGCATCGTCGAGGCTATGAAAGTCATGAATGAAATCAAAGCTGAACGCGCCGGCGTCATCGCCAAAGTCTTGGTGAAAAACGGTGCGCCGGTGGAATACGAGCAGGCTTTGTTTGAGTTCACGGAATAACACGGATGGCAGCGACACCTAAAATTCTGATAGCCAACCGCGGCGAGATTGCTTTGCGAGTCATCCGCGCCTGCCGCGAGCTTGGCCTGCGCAGCGTTCTGTGCTATTCGACGGCTGACCGCCAGTCTTTGCCGGTGATGTTGGCTGACGAGGCTATCTGCATCGGGCCCGGTCCTGCTCGCGACAGCTACCTGAAGATTGACCGCATCATTTCTGCGGCGACGCTGTGCGGTGCTACGGCCATTCACCCCGGCTATGGCTTCATGTCTGAAAACTCGCATTTTGCGGAGATTTGCGATGCTTGCGGCATTCGTTTCATTGGTCCGTCGCCGCGGTCGATCCGCTCTATGGGCAACAAGACGATGGCGCGGGAGTTGATGCGTGAAGCCGGCGTGCCGGTAGTTCCTGGCAGCGCCGGGCTGATCAACACGCTGGCCGAGGCCCGTGCCTACGCGGCCCAGATCGGCTATCCGGTGCTGCTCAAGGCTTCGGCTGGAGGTGGTGGCAAGGGCATGCGCCGCGTGGACGACGCGGCGGACATGGATTCGTGCTTCCACAACGCCCAGCGCGAAGCCAAGGCCGCCTTTGGCTCCGATGATCTCTACATGGAAAAATTCCTGCTCAACCCCAAGCATGTCGAGGTGCAGATTTTAGCTGACCACGATGGCTATGCGATTCACTTGGGCGAGCGCGATTGCAGCATGCAACGCCGCCACCAGAAGCTGATTGAGGAGACGCCGTGCGCTCGCCTGGATCAGGCGACCCGTGAGAAGATGTGCCAGACGGCGCTGCGAGCCTGCGCGGCGGTCAACTATGAAGGCGTGGGCACGATTGAGTTTTTGCTGGACGAGGACGGTTCATTTTATTTCATGGAGATGAACACGCGCATCCAGGTTGAGCATCCGGTCACCGAGATGGCGACTGGAATCGACTTAGTGCAGGAGCAGATACTGGTCGCCTTAGGCGAACGCTTGAGCTATCGCCAGGATCAGGTCTCGTTCAACGGCCATGTTTTGGAAGTCCGCATCAACGCCGAGGACCCGTCCCGCAACTTTGCGCCCTGCCCTGGCTTAGTCACGTTCTATTCTGCCCCAGGCGGGCCCGGGGTCCGGGTTGACAGCCACTTGTACTCTGGCTACTCCGTTCCTCCGTATTACGACAGCCTGCTGGGCAAATTGATTGTGCAGGCGCCGGATCGGCCGACGGCGATTGCCAAGGCGAGGCGGGCGTTAAGCGAATTCATCGTCGAGGGCATTGCCACTAATGCCAGCTATGTCGACGAGCTTCTCGCCAGCGAGTTTTTTGCTGACGGCAGCTACACCACCCGATTTATTGAACAACGGATGGCGGCGACGATTTGACAAAGACAAGCGAAGAGGTTATAATTTAGGATATTCACAATTCATGCCAGCCTGCTATGCTGGCTTGCGATTTCGCGCCATGCTGGCCGAAACAAGACAAGGAGGCATCCATGAAATCAGAAAAAGAAGTTCATAATCCACAAAGCGTCACGGTAGTTCCGATTAATTCTGACGAGGAGAACGGCTTTGTCCAAATCTCCAACAACGTCATTGCCGCGATCGTTCGCAAGTACACGCTTGGTGTTGACGGCGTCATCCGTTTTGCCAGCCAGAGCATCATGGACGGTTTGGCCGACATTCTGAGCCGGCGCAGCTATGAGCGCAGCATTGTGATTGACCTGAAGGAGGAAGGCGCTGAGATCACGCTGACTTTGATCATGCGTTTTGGCGCCGTCATTCCGGAGGTGTCGGCAGAGGTTCAGAACATCGTCAAGGAGAAAGTCAAGGAGTTCACCGGCTATGACGTGATCAAGGTCAACATCAACATTGCGGAGTTAGAGGAAGAAGACGATTCTCCGGAGGATGCTCCGACGGTTGAGGCTCTGGTGCCTGAAGGCCATTGACGGCTGCGTTTTTTCGCTAGGCAGTCGTTGCTGGCTGGCTTGTCAGCGCGGCTGCCGGGCATTGCGGGGTCACTGCGGCGTCATCGTAAAGCTGGTTAGGTAACAACAGTGTAAGGAGTCAGTTATGGTCATATCCTTGGCAAATGCAGCTTTTTGTCGGTTGCCGTTCTGCTGTGATCAGTTTGATATGGAAAGCTTCACAACGGGCCTGCTGGCAGGTCTGGCGCTGATGCTGATTGTGGGCTTGATCGTTCATTTATGCATGAAAGGTTCCGGCGCCTGCAAGCTCATTCACATCGTGGACGGCGAAAACGGCGACTTCAACATCACCAGTTCAGCAGTGCGGTCTTTTCTGCAGCGCATCGTCGCCGACTATCCGCAGCTTGACTTGAACAGCATCGCGCTGAAGAACACCCGCAATGGCCTGACCCTCGACCTGTATCTGAACGTCCTGCCGGAAACCGACCTGGTGACCCTGCGCAAGACGCTCCGGGAACGGATTTACGCTGAGCTGGAAAACAAACTCGGCATCGCCGAGCAAATCAAAAAAGTCAATATTGACATCGAAGGCTTTGATGCAAAGGCCGAAGCCATCGCCAAGCGCAATCGCGGCGTCCTGAACGAAGCGGAGGAAGAAGGAAATTAAACCGGCACTGAAGTGCCGGTACTGGACGGAAACACGTCATTAAATGCTTGGTGAGACGAGGAATGCTGCGGAGCGGCGGAAGCATAAAAGCCCTGGATGAGGCATAGAATATTTTTGAGCCCCAAAGAGGTCACACGTAACACCGCTCAACATAAGGATGAAAATCACCATGAAACGCTTCTTCACCCTCATTGAGCTTCTGGTCGTCATCGCCATCATCGCGATTCTCGCTGCTATGCTGTTGCCGGCTCTCAGTAAGGCCCGGGAGAAGGCCAGGCAGGCGTTATGCCTGTCAAACTGCAAACAGCTGACCTTGACGCTCATGTTCTACGCTGACGACAACGACGATCGCCTTCCCTGCGGCTATCACAACCAAACCCCAGGGCCAGGCCGCCCCACCTGGTTCACCCTGATAACTGGCGAAGGCTACCTCTCTGACATCAACGCGGCCATCTGCCCATCAGGCAATATCTCCAAGACCAGCCAGCGTGGCCGGGGCTATGGCTGAACCTACACGGTTCTGAGTAACGGACGGTATAATCCCCTGAACACCTTTGCCACCCCGTCCTATACATCCACCCTCGCTGACGCGGGTCTCATTGAGCGAGCCGGCATGACATTCCCTGACCCCACGACCTGGATGCCCACCGGCGCCGGCGTCCACTGGCAGTGGATGACCCCAAGCGGTCTTACTGGCGGCGGCAACTATCTCTCCTTAGACAGAGAAGAAGACGACTTCCGCCGCCGCGCCCTGCCGCGCCATAACGGCAGCATGAACGCAGCCTTCCTTGATGGCCATGCCCAAGCGCTCAACTGGCGCGAATTCTACGGCCCACTGCCCGCAGGATGGGGCTATAAGCACGAAAAAAATCACTGGGACGATAAGTGATTTTAGTGGACAGTGGACAATGGACGTCAGTGGACATTAATGGACGTAAGTAGACGATGGACTGTGGACAGGAGTGGACATTAATGGTCAGTGGACGTGGACGTTAGTGGACGTCAGTGGACAGTAAGGCGAGATGAGGGGCTGAATGCTGAATGCTGAATGCTGAATGCTGAATGCTGAGGCGCATTTCATAATTCATAATTCATAATTCATAATTCATTAGGGGCGAGGGGCGAGATGAATGAGTAGAGCATCTTGCACCATTACCTGTTATTTCCGCACCTGCCAGTTATATCAGGGAAGCAAACCATAGCTCAACATAAGGATGAAAATCACTATGAAACGCTTCTTCACTCTTATCGAACTTTTGGTGGTCATCGCCATCATCGCCATTCTCGCTGCTATGCTGTTGCCGGCCTTGAGCAAAGCCAGGGAGAAGGCTAGGCAGGCGTTATGTCTGTCAAACTGCAAACAGCTGTCCTTGTCGCTCATGTTCTACGCTGACGACAACGACGACCGCCTTCCCTGCGGCTATCACAATCAAAGCCCGGGACCAGGGCGCCCTACCTGGTTCACCCTGATAACCGGCGAAGGCTACCTCTCTGACATCAACGCGGCCATCTGCCCATCAGGCAATATCTCCAAGACCAGCCAGCAAGGCCGGGGCTACGGCTGCACCTACTCGGTTCTGAGTAACGGACGGTATAATCCCTTGAACACCTTTGCTACTCCGTCCTACACCTCCACCCTTGCTGATGCAGGTCTCATTGCGCAAGCCGGCATGACATTCCCTGACCCCACGACCTGGCAGCCCACCGGCTCCGGCGTCCACTGGCAGTGGATGACCCCGAGCGGTCTTACTGGCGAAGACGGCTATCTCGGCATAGACAACGCCGACGACAACTTCCGCCGCCGCGCCCTGCCGCGTCATAACGGCAGCATGAACGCGGCCTTCCTTGACGGCCACGCCGAATCACTCAACTGGCGCGAATTCTACGGCCCACTGCCAGCAGGATGGCCATACAAACACGCAAAAAATCACTGGGACAATAAGTGATTTTAGTGGACAGTGGACAATGGACGCCAGTGGACATTAGTGGACGTAAGTAGACGATGGACTGTGGACAGGAGTGGACATTAATGGTCAGTGGACGTGGACGTTAGTGGACGCCAGTGGACAGTAAGGCGAGATTACGGGCGAGCTTGAACTACATGCTCCTACAAGCGAGGTGCGTACGGCAAGCTGAAGCTTGAACTACATACGGACATGAAAAGGCCGCGCTGCCCGGGGTACCCGGAGCTGCGCGGCCTTTTAAGCTTCCTGTGGCCATGCGAATTCCGTTCAATCACCGGGGCCGCCTTCGGTCAGGAATTCTTTGCGTTCATGCTCCATGACGGATGCGATGATGTCTTCAGGGGTCTTGGCGTTGCGGCAGATTTTGACGAATGCCTCGTCCCGCAGCAACGTCGCGACTCGTCCCATGAGATGGAGATGCAATTCGATGCTCTGGCTGCATTGGAAGAAGAACAGGTGGACTTTCTTCTTGTCAGCGGCTCCGAAATCGACGCCCTTGACGGAGCGGCCGATGATGACGCACCCCGGTGCCCTGAGGGTGGTGATAGGGTCGCGCGGATGCGGCACAGCCAGGCCGTTGCCAACTGCGGTGCTGACGATTTGCTCGCGCGCCAGGCATTTCTCGCGTAGGTCGTTGAGGTCGAAAACAAGATTGCTGAAAAGCATGGGCGGCGTTAATTCCTCAATGATGCCCTCGACGGTCGTGGCCTGCAAGTCCAAGAGAATCCGATCCTCGGTCAACAAACGACTGAGAGGAATCTGAATATGGCTCTGGACGAGTTCCCGCAAAGGAACATCCTCGTCATGCTCGCGCTGAGTCTCAGGAAAAAAGACCTGGTCGATCTGACGACCGTTGAAACGCCATTGCCCGCCGATCTTGACGCCTTGAATCTGACCCGTTTTCAACATGCGGAGAATCGTGCGCTCGTTGACGCGAAGATATTCGGCGAGTTCTTTCAAGGTTAAAATCATCAGATACGCTCCTCTTTTAGCAAGCCTGACAAGAGCTGACAAAATATGACAAAGAATGATTATTTATCCTTAGTCATAGATAATAACCGCTGAATTGGAAAAATCAAGCCATTAGCCCAACTTTCGCACAAAAAAACTTCAAAAAAGGTAATCGGTCAGTCTTCTGTAGTGCCTTTACAAGGCACCACTTTCTGGGCACGTCTATCCCCAGGCTAAAGCCTGGGGTTAATCATGTTTAAGCACCTACGGCGCAATAGGATGTGGATGTTTTTCTACTAGTTCCCCTTGTCCTTTCGGCAGCTGCTCATTTTTGCCTTGAGTCAAAGCTGCCGATAATGCGTTCGCCGCTGTCCAGAAGGTACGCCTGGACAGTGTCTGCGACTGGCATGAAGTTCACCTTGAGTGTCTGTGCGGTGGGGGCGCTGCCAGCGTCGGCCTTGACAGGGATGGCCAGGGCAAAGCCGTCAGGCGTTTTTTCCAGGCTGGGGTTGCCGGACAGTTCCTGGTCAGCGCGATATGGTCTGATGACGGTGACGAATTCGACCTGGCGCTGTGGTTGCTTAGTCTGGGCGTTGAGATGGTATTCCACGACCTTGATGCGGGGTCTTGGCGGTGGGTCGAACTTATCGGTCTGGGTGATGGTCAGTTCGCTTGGCCACAGCATGGCGACTTGGCAAGCCGCGCCTTTGTTCTGCACACGGATGTCCTGCTGGGAGCGGATGTCCATGGCATTTATCGCATGCAAGTGAAAATCGAAGGTCGCCGCTTCTACGGCATCAAGAGTATCAAAGATGACTACGGCATCGGGCTTGTAGAAAAAAATGCGGCGTTTAAAGCTGTTCAGGCGGCCACCGTATGACTTGGCGGCCTCGCCGGCGACGTAGTCGAAGAGAGGCGTACAGGCGAAGTCAGTGATTTCGCCTTGGCTTTCGGCGGAATGCTTGGTCTGACCTTCGCCATTGACGGAAATCGAATTGACTGATTTGGTCTCCCACATCCAGTTTTTGTGATGTTCGCTGCCATAGCTGTCCCTGCGTCCAGTGCGGATTAGCAGGCGTTCGCCATAAACATTGAAGATGAAGGCGTTGTTGGACTCATAGCCATGGCTCTGGGTGCCGAAGGGGCTTGATTTGAAGATGAGCTGGACATTATCCTCGCCGCCGAGCAGATTGCTGTTGAGCATGGCCTGGCCAGTACCGCGGAAACATCGTGATGACGGCAGGTCAATTGGGTGCTTTGCCGCCACGGCGGGCATGACGCCGCGCACGAAACTGACGTAGGAGCTCTGAACTTTGGCGCCGCCTACGGCGTCGACGTACCACTGCCAATATGGGTTTTGCGCCTGGGTGGCGAAGATGCTGACGAGTGCAGCATTTCTGCTCGGTTTGACGTTTTCGGCCGAGTCGCCGAAGCCGCCGTCCTTAGTTCCTGGTGGTTGCAGGTACATGGGGTAATAACCGACACTGGCGAAGTAGGGTTTGGCAAAGGCGTCGATACCCATAGCGCTCTTCATGATGTCCGCCCACCAGGTGAAGATATTAATATAACCGAACCAATAGGTCACCCCCTCATGCCAGCCGCCGTCCACATCCGACCAGACTGGATACACGCAGGCGTAGACATTCATGGCGAACCACAGCCACTCTTCGGCCTCGGGGATTTCGCCGAGGAAGGCCAGGCCGACCTCGCCGAGGAAGTGCCAGGCGCGATTGGCATGGCTACCGTAAGGCGACCAGAGGTGCCTGGGGAAGAGATGGTGGTACATTTCCTCGCCGCGGATGCGCATGAGGTCACGGCACTGGGCGCGTTCATCTTCACTGAGGAGGTCATAGACGTAGCTGTAGGCGCGGGCGAAGCGGGAGTTGTAAGGCATGCCGGCTTCGTCATTATAGCGGTAGCCGGTGGCTCCTATGGGGTTCCACTGGGCGCAGTCCATGAGGATGCGCTTGGCGAGTTGTCCGTACTCATCCTTGCCGCCGATGAGGCGGGTAAAAGCGAGGGTGGCGGCACCGTCGAGAGCCTTTATAGTGTAGAGGCGATTGCCCCACCAGATAGTACGCCATTCATCGCTTTTTTTCACCATTTCCTGCGGGTATTTCGGTGGTTCGGCGGTGGGTGGCGGCTCTGCCAGCATGGCGTCGCATTGCTGGCAGAGCTTGTCAAAGATAGGCTTGAGGTCAGTCTGCGCGCGCTGTCGCAGTTCGCTAAGCTGCTCGGGGCGGATGAAGATGCGCGGATGTGTAGCAGGCACACGGCTCATAAGCTCAGCGCGCGTGGGCAAAGGCAGTATTGTGGAATCGCTGTCGACGCTGAATGAGCGCGTGCTGCTCCAGGCTGACTGCTGGCCGTCAGCCGTCCGATAGGCGAAACGCCAGTACCAAGTGCCGTTGGGAAAACTTTGTGGAGGGCAATGGACATTATAGCGGGACTCCTCCATACGGTATTGGCAGCTGCTGAAATCCGGTGCGGCAGAGACCTCAAGGACGTAGCTAAAGTTCTCGCCTTGCGGTCGCCATGAAAACGCCGGCGGGTTCACTTCGCTGCGCTGGCCGTCAAACGGACGGAAGCCCCACTCGTTGGCTTGCGCCGGGGCTTCATTCACGGGCAATGGCTCGGCACCAACAGCCAAGGCGGTGCCGAGGATCAACGCGGCAGTGCAGGCGTGACAGATGCTGCGATAGGCGAAATGGATGATAGTCATGGCGCGTTGTCTTTCAATGCTGGGATATTTGGGAATCTCAAGAAATATCGCAGAGTTATCAGTGCCAGAAACAATGGCTAATATACACGGCAAAACACCTATCCCAACTTTCGCACGGAAAAGTTTCGAAAATATAGGAACGGGGTGGACATAGTGGACATGGCGGCCAGTGTAGCCCAAGCTCACTTTCGCCCCTAATGAGTTATGAATTATGAATTATGAATTATGAAATGCGCCTCAGCATTCAGCATTCAGCATTCAGCATTCAGGCCCTCGCCCCTATTCCCTGCCCTGCTCTTCAGATTTTCCGATTTTGCAGCAGTTGTCGTCGTATCCAGGAATTATTGAGTGGGTCGCCTGTTTCCACCATCCATTGATGTAGGCGCCGTCTCATCTGGGCCATAATTTCCTTGGTGCTTTCTTCGGCGGCGAGGTTAGTCAATTCTGCCGGGTCGTTTTCCAGGTCATAGAGTTCATCTCGGTCAGTGGCATTCCAGACGTACTTCCATTGCCGCGTCCTGACCATGCGCTGGGTGAACAGTCCGAACTGATTGCCGTGATACATGGCCAACACGTCTTGGCGCGGCTGTCGGGGCAGGTCCTTGAGTGCTGGCATCAGCGAGCGTCCCTGGAAAGACTCCGGGGCATCCTGGCCAGCCAGCTCGCAGAGGGTCACGGCCAGGTCCAAGGTATGAATAACGAAGTCGTCAATGATTGTCCCTGGCGCTGTGACGCCTGGCCAACGGATGATGAGAGGTATCCTGACCACGTCATCGTACATCACATAGTGCTTGTCAAACATGCGATGCGCGCCGCAGAGGTCGCCATGATCGCAGGTGTAGATGACGACCGTATTGCGGTCTAATCCGAGCTGCTGGAGTTTGCCGAGGATTCGTCCGATCTGGCTGTCGAGCAGGGAGATGTCACCTAAGTATTGCGCGACTAGGGGCGCCCAGTCCTTCCAGGTCCAGTCCTCGATTCCCCAGGAGCGCAGCTGCTGGCTTTGAATGTACGGCTTGTCGCGGAAGTCATCAGTGAAGCTTGGCCAGGGCGGGATGCGTTCTGGGTCGTACATGTCAGCAAACGGCTTTGGCACCACGTTCGGCAGATGCGGCTCGCTCGGGTCCCAGCGGACTAGAAACGGCCGTTCCGGGGTTGCCTTGCGGAGAGCTGCGATGACATGGTCAGCGCCCCAGGCTAGGCGTGACTGCGCCGGGGTAATGGCGTCATCGCAGCCGTAGAAGGGCAATCCGCCTGGACGCGGCGGCAGTTTCTGCTCCGCCCGCCAGGTCTGGTAGTCTTTTTCCGGCACGACATGATGAAAGCCGTAGTCCTGCGGGGTGCGGGCGCTGCCGCCCAGCCATTTGCCGATGAAGGTCAGGTCATAGCCTGCTCCGGCGAGGATTTCCGGGAAGGCGGGCAGCGCTGCGGCAGGCCGCGGCGCCTCGGTGTCGGCATTGGCGATGCTGAGATGGCGGCAAGGCCAGACGCCATGCAGGAGGCTGTTGCGCGCGGGTACGCAAATCGGCGACGACGTAAAGGCGCTGGTGAAATTGGCGCCCTCGGACGCCAGCTTGTCCAGGCACGGCGTCTGCACTATGGGATGGCCGTTTACGCCGAGGCAATCGGCCCGGTGCTGGTCAGCCACGATTAGAAGAATATTGGGATGTTGGTTTGCCATGAACGATAAGGCTTTTGTACAGCCCGGCTCTGGCGGCCTGGCCGGGGCTGGGGATTTCAGCGCAGGCGGGTGAATTTCGCTGTGAACATCGCGTCGCAATCGGCGTCCCATGGCCAGATTTGTGACATGCCGTCGACATGCCGTCCGGTGACGGGACACTCAAACGGTTGCAGCGCGAAGTCGGGATTGGCGGCCAGGAATTGGTCTACGACCCCTTGATTTTCGGCTGTGAAGCACGAGCAGGTCGAGTAGACGAGGGTTCCGTTGACGGCGGTGCCTTGGGCGGCGTTGGTCAGCAGTCGCCATTGCAGTTCGGTGAAGTCGGGCAATTCCTCTGGCTGCGTCACCCAGCGTGCGTCGGGATTGCGGCGCCAGATTCCTGAGCATGAGCATGGGACGTCGACAAGGACGCCGTGGAACAGTTTGTGGTATCTTGGCACGTCAATGCCGAGCCATTCTTTGCAGGTGATGTTATGGAATTTCGCTCGTCTGGCCCGGAGTTTCAGGTCTTGCAATTTATAGGTTCGGTTGTCGGTCGCCACGATGGATCCTTTGCCTTGCATCAGCCAGGCCAGGTGGAGCGTCTTGCCGCCTGCTCCGGCGCATGCGTCCCACCACATTTCTCCTGGTTTTGGGTCGCAGATATAGGCCACGGCCTGGGAGGCGACATCCTGCACTTCGAAGCGTCCTTCTTTGAACGCTGGCACTGCGTGCAGGTTGACGGGGGGGGCGGCTGGTGCCTGGAGTGCGTAAGTCATGCGCGGATGCGCTTCCAGGCGGATGTTTTCGCGGCCGAGTTCTGCTTTAAGGCGGTCGATGTCGTTGGTCTGGGCGCGCAGCCAGAGCGGCGACCGCACCTGCATGGCTTCAATCAGCTCTGGCAGCGGGCGGGACGACTCAATCTCCGCGATTGCCCAGGCTGGGATGAGGTCTTCGACTGGCAGCGGCAGAACCAGGTTGAAATGAGCCAGAAAGGGCTTGAGGAGCCGTCGGCGCTCCCGCAGGGGCGTGGTGCGTCCGGCAGGGAAGTCGATTTCCGGCATTTTGATGTTCGCCTGGTAGAGCCACCACGCCACTGAAGGCGGCAAGTCGGGTCGGGCTTCGAGGTACCAGGCGGCGGAAAAGCAGGCGAACCAGAGGGCTTCAGGCAGGGGCTTATCAAGCGAACGTTGGCTGGCGACTGCGGCAGTGAATTCCGGCGGTGCGAGGTGGCGCAGCCATCCCCACCAGCGCAGCACCGCGAAGAGCGTTTCTCCGATGATGCGGCGGTCGCGAGCGCCTAGCTGGCGGCGCTGCCGGAAAATAGCGGCCAGGCAGCGGTCGGCAGGGCGATGGTCAAGGAGCGACGAGGCCAGGACTTCGGCGACAACAGCGGCGCAAGTCTGGGAGTGGGTCGCAATGCGTTTGGATGGAATGTCTGACATAGTCGTTGTTCAGCGTGCTTCTGATGCTGCCTGCACCGTGTTGTGCAAAAGCATGGTGATGGTCATCGGGCCGACTCCGCCTGGAACCGGAGTCAGGAAAGACGCCTTGGCGCGGACAGCCTCAAAGTCGACGTCGCCGACCAGCCGGTATCCACGGGGCGCCTGCGGGTCTTCGACGCGGTTGACGCCGACGTCGATGACAGCGGCGCCAGGCCGAATCATGTCGGCGGTGATGGTATTGGGTCTGCCAGCGGCGGCGATGACGATGTCGGCCTGGCGAGTGAAATGCACGAGATCGCGAGTGCCGGTATGGCATACAGTGACGGTGGCGTTGCCAGCCGCTGTCTTTTGCAGGAGGAGATTAGCCAAGGGCTTGCCAACGATATTGCTGCGGCCGACGATGACGGCGTGGGCGCCAGCGGTCTTGATGCCGGAGCGTTGCAAGAGCTGGAGCACACCGTGCGGTGTGCAGGGCAAAAAGGCCTTTTCGCCGATCACCATGCGGCCGACATTGACCGGATGGAAGCCGTCGACGTCCTTGGCCGGATCGATTGCCATGATCACCTGCGTTTCGTCAATATGCTTAGGCAGGGGCAGCTGCACTAGGATGCCGTGAATGCGCGGATCGTGGTTCAGGCGGTCGATCAGCTGCAACAGGCTCTCCTGCGAGCAGTCGGCTGGCAGGCGATTGTCGTCCGAGAAAAGGCCGATTTCCGCACAGGCTTTTTCTTTGGCGGTCACGTAGGATTTGGAAGCGGGGTCGTCGCCGACCAGGACGACGGCCAGTCCAGGCGTGACGCCAGCTGTCGCCTTCAGTTTCTCGACCTTGGCTTTGAGTTCGGCTCGGATATCAGCGGCGACCTGTTTGCCGTCAATGATGATGGCGGACATGGGCAATCTCCTGCGGGAACGGGTTGGATGTTGTGCAAAGGCCGGAAACGTCAGGGGTGCGGCGGGGTCAGGCCGCAGGCGAATCCTTGCGGCGGTTAGCTCATTGCCGTATAGCGAGCAATTCGACTTCGAAGATGAGCGTGGCGTTGGGGCCGATGTCGGGTCCTGCGCCTTGCTCGCCATACGCCAGTTCAGGCGGGATGACGAGGCGTGCTTTGCCGCCGACGCGGAGGTGCTGGAGGCCTTCAGTCCAGCCGGGTATAACGCGGTCGAGCGGAAATTCCGCTGGTTCGCCGCGCTGGTAGGATGAATCGAATTCCGTGCCGTCAATCAACGTGCCGGCGTAATGGACGCGGACCGTGGAGTCAACCTTGGGGCAATCGCCCTGGCCAGGTTCAAGGATTTCCACTTGCAGCCCAGAGGCGGTGGTTACGACGCCGTCGCGAGCAGCGTTTTTAGCGCGGTAGGCATCGCCGGCAGCGGCGTTGTCCGACCGGGCTTGGCCAGCTTCCCGCTCCAGCTTTTGCTGGAAGGCCTGCATGGTCTTCTGGAAGTCTTCCTGCTTAATTTTCGGTTCTCGGCCTTCGGCAATGGTGATGAAGGCGTCCAGGAAAGCTTCCAGGTCCAATCGCAAAGGCAGACGGCTTATTTTGGCGGCGATGTCAATGCCGATGCAATAGGAGATTTTCTTGTCTTCAGTGGCAAAGTTAGAAGTCACGGGTTTTGTTTCTTTCGGGTTTGGGATGCGTTGCGGTTGCAATCGGGACATCAAACTCTGATGATCGGCAGAGGCTCCGTCACTTGGGTGTAGGATGCATGGAGGCAAGGAATGCCGAGGTGAGTTTCATCGCTGACCGCGAATCCGCAGCTGGTCAGGATTTCGGTCAAGCGCTTGGCGTCGTGCAGGTCTTTGGTGGCGATGTCGACAGCGGCGCCGAACAGGTGGTAGGAGATATAGCCTTCGCGGCGCTGGCGGAGGATGTCGTAGGCCTCGTCAGCGGAAAGCGGCGCCTGCTTAGCTTCGGCGGCGGCGACGAGCTGCCGGATATAGTCGGGATAGCCGCGACGGCAGTACATCGCTTCGAGTTGCTCACGGTTGAAAGCGGCCATCAGCTCTGCGCAATGCCGCAACGTCCGGCCAGCCGAGGTGACGGTGATGGCCTGGCCAGTCTGGCGCTGATAGGCAGTGGCAGCGGCGGTCAGGGCAGCCAGGACCTCGGGCCGCAAGGCGGCGAAATTCTCTGGCGAGCATGTGTAGCGGTATGGAAGCATGGCGCAGCGGGATGGCTTTACGAGCGTTTGGGCACAGTTGACGAGGCTCGGTTGACGACGTTCAGCAAGTCTGGGAAGGACTGGATGACGGCATCGGCGCGCTGGTCGTCCTGGACACCGAAGCCGTAGGCGCAGAAGCACGCCCTGAGGCCAGCAGCGGCGGCTGAACCGAGGTCAGTGCGGTGATCGCCGATCATCCACGAACCGGCTGCCGAGCTGCCAGCCAGCTCCAGCGCCAGGTGCAACGGCTCTGGCCGCGGCTTCAAATGCGGACAGCGCCCCCCGCCGACCAGCACGTCCAGCAAATCGCCGATGCCCAGGGCGTCGCAGATATGCTGGGCAGCCGGTTCAGGCTTGTTAGTGACCACGGCGAGGCGCCAGTCTGGTTTCAGGGCGGCCAACGTCTCCGCGACGCCGGGGTACAGGCGGGTCTGGTCAAGCAGGTGTTCGCGATAATGGCGCTGCATAGCGGCGACGGCTTCCTCGACGTTCTCAGGCTTGGCAAGACCAGGCACGGCCCGCCGCATGAGGTTGTAGACGCCGTCCCCGACCATGGCGATCACGTCGTCAAGCGACAGCGTTGCCAGGCCAAAGTCAGCCCGGGCCAGATTGACGGCTTTGGCGAGATCGGCGCGGGAGTCGATCAAGGTGCCGTCAAGATCAAAAATAAGCATGGGCATCATGATAGGGAAAACAGAATACGCGGAATTTTTTAACCACGGAATACACGGAATACACGGAAATTTTGTCTGGGGTTGTTTTTACAACCACGAGAAACACGAGCGGTTCAAACCAGGTTTTTGGTTTTCGGTGGTAGGTCTTTGCGGATTGTCGGCGGTTTCGGCATATAAGGCAAGAAGAGTCCGCGTCGGCGATAGGCGGCGACTTCAATGAGTCCGCCGGGTCGATTGAAGTTCTGCCTGATCGCGTCTGCGTCACCGCCTGTCACACGCTGGTAGAGTCCTGCTGCGACTTCTTGGTTGCGGGCGACGATCCAGAGGTTTTGCCCGCCCCGGGGCACCTGGAAGCCGTCTGGAATGCGATTAATGGCGATGACGGTTCCGTATGGGCCGCCGGCCAGCTGCCAGTAGAGCCTGAAGGTCGGGAAGTCGTATTCATCGGTCACGACGATGGCATTTTCCATCCATTCCTGGTGCGCCATCAGGGAGGCCAAGTGTCGCAGTTCATCGGCGCCGCGGTAATACTGCTGGACGAGGTTGTTGGGAGTGGCGCCGCGGCGGAGCTGGGCGTCGGTCACTGCTTCGGAAACACGTTCCCAGACAAAGCCATTGGCCACGACAAGGAGGGCGGCGAGCATCAGGGGCCAGCGCTGAATCGCGGCGAAGACGCGGCCGGAGAGCAGCGCTGCCAGAGTCAGGGGCGGCAGGAGGACTAAGAACACGCGCGGATAAGGCGCCTGGCCGGGTCGGGCGGCCAGGAGAACGGCGGCAGTCACAGCGACGCATCCCAGCGTCAAGGCTCCGACGGCGACGCCAGGCGGAACTGGCAATTGCCGGTGCTGGTTTGAGCTGTCAGCGGCGTCCACTGGGACTGGGTCGCGGTCACGGCCAGCAGGTGCGAGGGTGGGGTCGAAGGGGGGCTGCGGTGGCCTGGCGTGGCGTTTGCCAGCGCACAACACCACGGCGCCAACTAGGGTGACGGCAAAGAGTCCGGCATGCGCCAGCAGGGCGAGGGTCAGGTTGCCGGCCACCATCCAGGCTGATGGCCAGCCGCTCGGCTCGCGGCTCACGGCCAGGAATGCCTCCCAGAGGGTGAAATAGTAGCTGAATCCGACGATGCTGGCCAGCAAAGCTGGCAGGATTCGCAGCAGGCATTGCGTCCATGACTGTCCTGCCTGCCAGAGGACGATAGCGATGAACAGAGCCAGGACTGGCGCTAGGATGACATTGCTGGGGATGACGATGGGCAGCAGCAGCATGGTCGCGGCCACGATGACCTGCCCTGTCCAGAGTCTGCCGTTGATGACTTCGATGGCTCCAGACACGGCTGCGGCAGCCAAGGCCATAGTCAGGGCGTAGCCGCGGACCTGGTAGGCGTATGCCGTGAAGACTGGGCTTATAGCCAGCAGCAGGCCGCCGAGGATAGCCAGGCGCTTGCCAAGCCAGACGCGCCAGTGGCCCATAACAAGCGCGATGGTCAGGGCGCCCAATGCCATTGAGGGTGCCCGTACGAGGTGTTCGGCGGTGACATTGAAGTCAATGAAGCGAATCCATAGCCAGTACACGGCCGATGACAGTATATGGTTGTTGGCGACCGGATAGTTGCGGAAAACGTATCCCAGTCCGCGCCCGCGGATGTCGAAGACATAGTCGCCGAGGGTGATGACCTCGTCGTACCACAGTTCGGACATAGCCCAGGGCATGACCCGCACCAGATATATGGCCAGGGCAATCACCAGCCAGGCGCTGACGGAACCTTCGGAAGCGTCAAGTTTTCGTGTCGGCATCGTGTTCTGTTGCTGCTGTAGGTGAAGAGGCGCCTTTCCGGGCGTCGCTGCGGTCAGCCGCCTCGGATGAGCTGGAGGAATTCGAGTCGTGTCGCCTGGGAGTTATGGAAACTGCCGAGCATGGCTGATGTGATCATCTTCGAATTCTGCTTTTCGACACCTCGCATCATCATGCAGAGATGCTGGCATTCCATGACTACGCCGACTCCTTCGGCGTTGATCGTATCCTTGACGAATCGTGCGATCTGCTGGGTCAGGCGTTCCTGCACTTGCAGCCTGCGTGCAAAGCAGTCCACCAGGCGGGCCAGCTTGCTCACCCCGTAGACCCTCCCTTTCGGGATGTAGCCGATGTGGCAACGTCCGAAAAAAGGCAGTATATGGTGTTCACACAGGCTATAGACCTCGATATCGCGGATAATCACCATGTGATTGCATTCTTCGTGGAAGATGGCATCTCCGATGATGGCTTCCGGGTCCTGCTGATAGCCGCACAGCAGGAACGCCAGGCTGTCCGCCACCCGTTGCGGCGTACCTTGCAGGCCTTCTCGCTCTGGGTCTTCACCGAGGTTACGGATGAGTTGTCGAATCAATTCTGGTGTATCAGTATCTGACATTCAGGCTCGTCCCATGAAGATATCGAGTTGCCGCAGCCGTTCGGGCGAGAGTTCTCTTACTCCGCCCAGCTGCGCGAGGATGACGGTTTGGCGGGCGGCGTTTTCCAGCAGTTCGATGCGGTCAAAGGCTTCCAGGAGGCCTGCTCCGAGGGCGATGACGCCGTGATTTTCCAGGACGCCGCAGGAGGCTGTCGCCAGGCCGGCGGCCACTTGGTTGGCGAGGTCAGGGCTGCCCATGAGGGCATACGGAATAAACGCAGGGTCGCCGACAATCGCATACGCTTCCGCCGTCAGGTGCGTATTGATGGACGCCTGGGCAGCGCTGAAGGCGCTGGCGAAGACGGGATGGGCGTGGACGATGGCCTGGACATCCGGGCGCTGCGCATAGATGGCCAGGTGCATGGCTGTTTCGATGCTCAGGGTAAGCTCTGGGGTCAGGTTGACGCCCGCTGGCGTCACAAGGCCGACCCCGGCTGGTTCGAGGGCGGCCTTGTCCAGCTTGGAGGCCGTGATGGCGACGTTTCCGGAGCAGGTGCGGCAGGAGATATTGCCGCCGGAGGCCGTCGTCAACCCACGCGCATAGAGCCTCCGCATGTATTCAGCGACCTGTGTTCTTTCGGCTAAGGATGTCATGATCCGGATGTCCTCTCCGCCGCTGCTGCGCGGTCGCCGTCACCCGTGCGGGCGGGCTGGGTCAAAGCTCAGAATTCGACTTTGGGCACGGCCTTGTCAGCCTCGGCGATTTCAAAATATTCGCACGGCGCCATGCCGAGCAGTGACCCTGGGAATTGCTTGATTTTCGTATTGTAGGCGCGGACGGCCTCGTTGTAGGCGCGACGTGCGACAGCGATGCGGTTCTCGGTGCCGGCCAATTCATCGCTAAGCTGGCGGAAATTCTGGTCTGCCTTGAGAGTAGGGTAATTCTCCACGACGACGAGCAGCCTGGACAAGGCTCCGCTGAGTTCATTTTCGGCCTTGGCGCGGTCAGCTATCGAGCCGCCGCCGCCGAGTCTCGCCCTGGCTTCGGCCACGGCTGTAATCGCTTCTGTCTCATGGGCGGCAAAGCCCTTGACGGTGTTGACCAGGTTCGGTATCAAGTCAGCCCGCCTCTTCAATTGGTTTTCCACCTGGCTCCATTCTGCGTCGATATCCTCGCGCTGGCGGATAATGCCGTTCTTGAAGGAAATCCAAAGGAAAAACACCAGTGCGGCAATCAGCAGAAGCCCGCCGAATACGGAGGCAAACACAAAAAGAAATTTTTTCATGGCGACCTTTCGTCGATTATTTTGGGACTATGATTTGTTTTGTTAGCTGTTAACTTTGTGATGGTTGTCGCTTAATATAATCTCAGGGGCTGGTTTCTCCAGCTTAGGGACGAAAAGAAGGGTGATGAGAACAGCGACGGCGGCGACGGCGGCGAAAGACAGGTACATGGCGACGTAGCCGAAGTGCTCAAGGACAACGCCGCCGACAGCGCTGCCGAGGAAGCTGCCGAGGCCGACGGTGACGGCATAATAAATGCCCTGCGCACTGCCCTGGAGGCGAGTGGGGAAGCTGCGGCTGACGTAGGTGACGGAAGAGCAGTGGAAAGCCCCGAAGGTGAGTATGTGCAGCGGCTGCATGGCGATGACCGTCCAAAGACTGCCCTGATAGCCAAAGCCAAGCAAACGGGCGACGGTGCCAAGCAAACCAAGGACAAAGAGGTTGCGTACGCCGATGCGCGCCATGATGCTCCGACTCCAGAAAATGAGCGGAAATTCGCAGATAGAGCCAAGCAGCCAGATGTAGCCGACATTCTTGAAGCCGTAGACTTCGTTCAAGTAGCGGGAGAAGAAGCTGTAGTAGCTCATCATGGCGAAGCGGGCGAGGAATCCGGCGATGATGAAGGCGATGAAGCCGGGCTTGAGAAAGAGATGGAGCGAGGCCGGAGCGTCGGCGTCGGCAGCTGTGGGCGCTTCCGGTCGGGCAGGTGTCTGCTTAGGTGCTGGCGGGATAAGGAGCAGGCTGAGCGCCTGGACAGCCAGGAGAACGGTGAAGGTGATGATGATGCGCTTTCCAGTGGGGTCGTCGCTGATGCGGACATAGCGCTCAAAGACCAGGCAGCAGAGGATGAAGGAGACAGTCCCGCCGATGCGGACATGGCCATAGTCGCCGCCCAGGCGCTGGAAATACGCGAAGGTCATGCCGTCGGTCAGCGGAATGGACGGCTTGCAGAAGAAGCCGAACAGAAAGGCGACCAAGACCGCAGCCGAGGTTGACAAGCCCGGGTTGAGCAGCAGAAAAGTCGGCACTGCCAGAAGAATAGTCATGGCAAGAACGCCGCGAGGTGTGCCTAAACGGTCGCTGAGCAGCCCCCAGATCGGCGGCGCCAGCACAGCGGTCGACTCAACCGCGCCAAGGATGTAGCCAATCTGGTCGTGCCGAAAACCATAAATGTGAAGCAACTGCTGCAAATAAGGGGTCAGGACAGCAAAAGGCGCAAAAAGCGCCATGTAAACCAGAAAAAAACGCGCTTCAAGAGAGCGGACGGAAGTGGACATAGTGAATGAGGGGAGAGGGGAGAGGGGAGAGTTCCGGCACTAAAGTGCCGGCACTGGACGGAGCCATAGAGCGCTAAAGACGTTGAAAACACGCAACATACGGCAGGCTAAAGCCTGCGGTACGTACGGCAAGCTAAAGCTTGAACTACGTACGGCAGGCTAAAGCCTGTACTACGTGCGAACTACATACAGCAGGCTAAAGCCTGTACTACGTGCGGACTACGCATCTTGGGCGCACGGCGACCATTTGGCGATTGGCTTCGGATGCACGACTGTCTTCTTCTGCTTCAAGAGCGCGGCCACTTCGGCTTCAATGGCAGCGACCTGCTCTGGGGTTTCCTGGATTTCCATGGCCAGGTCAATCACGTAGCGCTGGCCAGCGTCGAGGGTCATCACCCGTCCGCGCTCGCGCTCAAAGGTCTTCAAGTTTGGATAATTGGTGGCTGGCTCCATGCCGGTCACATAGCCTTCTGAGGGGCCGGCTGTGTGCTTCCATTGGCAGAAGCAGGGCAGCTGCTTCTTGTTCCAGCGCATGGTCACCCCGCGGGTGCCGCGGCGATTGCGGAGCATGGAGAGCGTCGCCCCGTCCGCAGCAGCTGCGAAGTCATGGTAGTTGCCTTGTTCGACATAGCCGGGTTCTGGTGCCTTGTAGACATTCCAGGTCTTGATGTCTTCTGCTGCTCGTGGGTCGCGCGGGGCGACTTCCAGCGATGGCGACACCAGCCGTGCGCCGGCGTCCAGGAAAGGCGGGCCGAAGTTGCAGTGATAGAGCATCTGGAACTCAACCGGCGAATCCGCGAAATTCTCGACTTCGTCGCGGATGTCAACGCGGTTCGAGCCGATTTCCGTCGTATAAGTCGTGGTCAGCCGGTACTGGGGGCAGAAGCAACGCGCTTCTTCGACGACGCCGACGAGGACGATTTTCGTGCGTTTGCCAGGGATGATCTTCAGCTCGACGTATTTGGCTGGCAGGTTGGCGATGTAGCCATGCAGGTTGAGCATCACTTCCGAGAGATTGCCGTTGTTGTCAAGCACGCGGTCCATGCCAGGAGCGCCGTTGGAATTGAGGCCGCAGCGGACGATGCATTCATCAAACCCCTTGAGCCAGCCGAGTCCGCCTTGTTCGAGGAGGTTGACAAACATCGGGTTGACTGGGCCGCGAGCCGGCGAATCCCAGCCGATGGTGCAGTCTCCGCAGACGCCTTTCCACAGGCCCATGCCGCGGGAAAGCAGCACCGTAAAAGACAGATGGCCGTTGTTGATGTCCACCACGTCAACGCCATCGGACAGGCCGCCCTGCAATCTGCTTTTCGTTACCGACCAGCCGCCCCCGGCGGTTGGCAGGCCAACGCTGGCCGGCGTGATCGCGCATTGCTCGACATAGACGCGGTTGGCGGTGTCAGTAAGCACCCAAGATAAAGCTTCCGTCATGATCTCAATCCTTTGTCTTGCCTGATGGTGAATGCTCGGAACAGGGAAAAACCGACGCCGGTTCTCCGGACTAAATAAAGAACTATAGCACATAAAATGGTTTTTGTCAGGGGGGAACGCTATATTATAAAAACAGTTGCAACCGCGCACCGTGCGTCTGTCGGTCGCTGATGACGACGCCTGCTCGGCAGCCGGGCGGCTGTCTTCTTTTTTTTCAGGATTTGACCGGCGCTGGCGGGGGCGCTAGGCAAGCGATATGCGAGGTACTGCATGATGACCGAAAAAGAACTGGGCGATGCCCTGCGACGAGCCTTGATGGTGTTTGACGGCGCCATGGGCACGGAGATTTACCGCCGGCATGTTTTCACGAATCGCTGCTATGACGAGCTGTGCTTGTCAGAGCCTGGCATGATTGCCGATATTCACCGCAGCTATGTGGCGGCGGGTGCGGATGTGCTGACCACGAATTCGTTTGGTGCCAATCGTCTGAGCCTGTCGGCGTTCGGCCTTGGCGAACGGGTCGCAGCCGTCAATTTGGCGGCTGCCCGCCTGGCCCGGGAGGCGGCTGACCAGGCAGGTAGGCCGCTCCTAGTCGCCGGCTCGCTGGGGCCGCTGAACACGCTCGGCAACACCAGCGCGGAGCGCATCCAATGCCTTGCTGAACAAGCTGCGGCCCTGGTTGCTGGCGGCGTTGACTTCCTCATGTTCGAGACGCTGCCTAGTCCAGAAGCCGCGCAGGAAGCGCGTGCGGCGGTGGATTCCCTCAAGCAGCCAGTGGCTTTTGTGCTGTCGCATTCGGTTCCGGCTGATGGCGATGTCGAATCAGCGGTTCGCCACCGCCTGACAGACTGGGCTGCGTTCCCCGGGCCGATTCCTGCGGCGATGGGCTTCAATTGCTGCGTCGGCCCTGACCAGATGCTGTCGGTGGTTGAAGTCGCGGTGCGCTGTTGCGAGCTGCCGCTGATCATTCAGCCCAACGCCGGCACACCGCGCAACGTCGACCATCGGCAGTTGTATCTTTGTTCGCCAGAATACATTACCGAATATGCTCGCCGCTATGTCAACTTAGGCGCACGTGGCGTCGGCGGCTGCTGCGGCACGACGCCGGAGCATATCCGGGAAATGGCTCGCGCCATCAAGCCGATGACCAAATCTCACGTAGTGGCGCTGCGCGTAGACGCAGAAAAGACGGACGCTGTTCCGGAGATGCCGCTGGCAGAACGGTCGCGGCTGGGGCGGAAGCTGGCTGCCAAGGAATGGGTGACTGCCGTTGAGATGACGCCGCCGCGCGGCTGGGACACGAGCCAAATCGTCGCCCGCGCCCGCTTATGCCATGACCGCGGCGTTGACACCGTAAACATCCCTGATGGCCCGCGTGCCTCGCCGCGCATGTCGCCGCTGATCACCGCTGCAATAATCCTGAGGCAAGCCGACATTGAGCCGGTCCTGCATGTCTGCTGCCGAGACCGCAATTATCTCGGCCTGCAAGCGGATTTGCTGGGCAGCGCCGCAGCTGGCATCCGCAACTTGCTGATGGTGACCGGCGACCCGCCCAAGCTCGGCAGCTATAGCTTCGCCTCTGGCGTCTTTGACACCGACTCCATCGGCCTGGTGTCGCTGCAAAAGCACCTTAACCGCGGCTTGGACCTCGGCGGCCAGAAAATCATACCGCCGACTGCGGCTGTCATCGGCGTCGGCGCTGATCCGAACGCCCTTGATTTTGACCGCGAAGTCCGCCGTCTGCGCGAAAAGGCGGCTGCTGGCGCCGACTATGTCACTACCCAGCCCGTGTTTGATCCTGAGGCGCTTTTCCGCTTCCTGGATGAGATTGATGACCTGGGTCTGCCGATCATCGCCGGCATCTGGCCGCTCGCCAGCCTGCGGAATGCCATGTTTATGAAAAATGAAGTGCCCGGCGTCACGGTGCCGGACTGGGTGATCGAACGCATGACTAAAGCCAGCACCAGCGAAGAACAACTCGCCACCGGCATTGCCATCGCACGAGAAGCGATCGACGCAATCAGAGACCGCGTCAGCGGAGTCCAAGTCAGCGCGCCTTTCGGGAAAGTCGAAATTGCACTGGCGACGCTGAATGCTGAATGCTGAATGCTGAATGGCGAGAATTACATACTGCAAACTAAAGTTTGAACTACATGCTCCTGCAAGCGAGGTACAATACGGCAGGCGAAAGCCTAGAAATACATACGGGAGAAGCATAATATGGCCATCATCATTGGTGAAAATCTGCATTGCAGCCGTCTTTTCAAGCGCAGCGGGGCGCGCTGCCAAGTCGTTGGCGAGACAGTTCGCGTCCTGTGGCAGGATGAAGCAGGCGAACCGCGCTCCTTTGCGGTTCCGGCTGCATATCACGGCGATAAAATCCGCCACGTCGCCGCTGCCCTGGCAGCTGCAATGCAGACGGAAGACCAGGAGGCGCTGGCGTACCTTTGCCATGTCGTCCAAAGCCAGGAAAACGCTGGTGCTGCCGTCATTGACGTCAATGTCGACGAATTCAGCTCATCGCCGGAGCGGAATCTCGCCGCGATGGAACACCTTCTCGGGCGCGTCCTGGAGTGGACTGAGCTGCCGCTGGCGATTGATTCCTCTTCGACCGAAATTCTAGCGGCTGGTGCGCGGCAAGCCCAGGCAGCAGGCCGCGCCTTCATCCTGAACAGCGCCAGCCAGGAACGTCCTCAGGTGCTGGAACTGGCGGCGACGCATGGCGGCAGCGCTGTCGTCTCTGCGGCTGGCGGCTTGCTGCCGCACAACGCCGAAGAGCGCCTGGACGCGCTGCGGCCGCTGGTGCAAGAGGCGCAAGCCGCTGGCCTGCCGCTGGCCAAGCTGTATCTTGACCCCCTGGTTCTGCCGGTCGCGGTTGACTGCGGCCAGGGTCCCGGCTTTCTGGAGGCATGCCGGATGCTGCGGGAGGAACTCGGCCCAAAGGTGCATATCACCGGCGGCATCAGCAATGTCTCGTTTGGACTGCCCGAACGCCAGCTCCTCAATATCTGTTTCCTGCGGCTGGCCGAAGCGCGCGGCTTGGACGCAGCAATCTTCGACCCGCGGCAACTGACGCTGCCTAAGGACACGCCAGATTCATTCTTGGACGCTGCAGAAAAAGTCCTGCTCGGCGAAGACGACTTTGCCATGAATTTTCTCGCCATCGTCCGCCAATAGAAGTCAATGCGGCCGTACAGCTTCCGGCACCAACTATCACCTTCAGCGCAGGATCAGCATGACCTGGAATCATCTGAGCATGGCGATGCTGACCGACATCGGCAACGTCCGAGAAAACAATGAAGACGCCGGGTGTTTTGACGTCTCCCGCGGCTTTTGCGCCGTGGCTGATGGCGTTGGCGGCGGCGCGGCCGGCGAATACGCCAGCGCAACGGTCATAGACGCCTTGAAAGCGGCCATGGCCGCGACGCCTGACGACGCCACGCCAGAAGAACGCATCGGCGCCATGAAAAAGGCCATCGCCAACGCCAACCATGCCATTGCCGAATACGCAGAAACACATCTGCAAAGCAACAGCGGCACGACAGTGGTCGCCCTTCTATTCAGTCCCTGGCATCCTGACGAGGCCACGGCCCTGCACGTCGGCGACAGCCGAGTCTATCGCCTGCGTGACAGTGCGCTGACGGCGTTGACGCAAGACCACACCATCGCCGCCGAAATCGGGGTCAGCGAAAGCGAGCTTCCGCGCATCTACCGCGACATGCTCACCCAAGCCGTCGGCATGGTCTCTGACTGCGACGTCGAACGCACTCCTGTCAACGTCCGGGCTGATGATCTCTTCCTCGTATGCACGGACGGCTTGTTCAAGGCTTTGTCCCCCGATCATCTCAAACGGCTGCTCTGCACCAACCGGGGACTGCCGGCACCCGACTTGGCAGCGCTGCTGATGCAGGAGACGTTGTCCCGGAGGGCGCCGGACAATGTCACCCTCGGTATCGTCAAAGTCGGCGCTTTGCCGCCAGCGCGTAAAACCACCCCAGACGACATCGCCCGCGACCGGGCCGCATACCATCAGCACCTGTGATTCGAAGGGCGAGGGCCTGAATGATGAATGATGAATGATGAATGATGAATGATGAATGATGAGCGGCGAGGGGGCGAGGGGCGCTTGGAATACGCTGTCCACCATGTCCACAGTTTGCAACGCGGCAAATAACCAGTTGCGGCCTTGTCGGTGGCAAATTTCAAAACATGGATTATGTTATTTAATTCGTCGATTTTTTGTGCTTATTGTTTGACTGGATCATAACGGTATGCGGGGCTCTTGTCCCAAGTATGATTTGGCGGCACTCGAATCGACTTAGGGATCACAGCATCATGGATAAAGAAACGAAAGCCCGTCTGATCAAGGAGTACCAGCGTTCTGCGAGCGACGTCGGGTCCTGTGAAGTGCAGGTCGCCTTGACTACCCAGCGCATCAACGAGTTGACTGAGCACATGAAGATTCACAAGAAGGACTTCAGCACCCGTCGCGGTCTTGTCGCCCTAGTCAATCGTCGTCGCAAACTGCTGTCCTACCTGATGCGCGAGGACTATGAACGCTACAGCACTCTGATCAAGCGCCTTGGGCTCCGCCGCTAAGGCGCTCTTTTGGCCACGCCAATCCTTGCGCAGCCGTGCCGGGATTGGCTGGCTCACCTCGGCCGCACGCCAGGCTTGGCGTTGCGGCGTCGCGGCGACAGGGTGTGCGGGACTCAGCGAGTATGCATAGGCCATCGGCGGAGATTTGTCCGGGTCATTGTGGAATTGGTCGGCATAAGCTCTCAGCGGTTAGGTTGAGGTTTTATGCCGCAATTCCGCAGCGATCCAGCAGCAGCGGCAGATATTCCGCCGATACGCCTCATTCCCCTGCTCCGCCCTGACGCCACCCGGCTGCGGCGACCTCCCTAGCCGCCCGGCCGCATAGGAAACCAGGGATTTGAATTGAGGAAAAACGTACATGAGCATTGAAAAAACAATCATGGATCTCGGCAACGGTCGCCATCTTGAGATCGAGACCGGCAAAATGGCTCTTTTGTGCAACGGTTCGGTGACCGTTCGCCAGGGGGACACGATCGTGCTGGTGGCTGTCTGCGCCGCCGATCCTCGTCCTGGCATTGACTTCTTCCCGCTGCAAGTCGAATACCGCGAGCGTTTCGCTGCGGCGGGCAAGGTGCCTGGCGGCTATTTCAAGCGCGAAGGCCGCCCGACCGAAAAAGAGGTTTTGACCGCCCGAATGACGGATCGTCCGCTGCGTCCACTGTTCCCCGAGGGATTCATCAACGAAGTGCAGGTCGTGTCGACGCTGCTGAGCGCAGATGGCGAGAATGAGCCTGACGTCTTGAGCATCCTGGGTGCTTCGGCAGCGCTGATGGTCTCTGACATCCCGTTCTACGGGCCAGTCGGCGCTGTTCGAGTCGGCCGCGTCAATGGCAAGTTCATCGCCAATCCGACCCGCCCGGAAATGGCGGCCAGCGACATTGACCTGGTCTACGCCGGAACCGCTGGCAAGACGATCATGATCGAAGGCCGGGCTGACGAAATCAGCGAGGAAGAGCTGCGCGACGCTATGGCCTTTGCGGACAGCGTCGTCCGGAAGCAGATTGACGCCCAGAACGACTTGGCCGCCCGCGTCAACAAGGCCAAAATGTCCTTCACGCCTAGTCTCCCGCCCGCCGATTTTCTGGCTGCTGCCGAGGCTTTCTGCGGCGACCGCCTGTCCGCTGCTTGCGCGGCGCCGGACAAACTCGCCCGCCAGGCCCAGCAAAACGCTCTTCGCGCAGAACTCGAGCTAGCCTTGAAGGAACAATTCACGGCGGCTGATGGTACTGAGCCTGAGTTCGGCCTAGTCTGGGAAATTCTTCTTGAGAAGGCTATTCGCGGTCTGGTTCTAGACCAAGGCAAGCGCCAAGACGGCCGGGGTTTGGACGAGTTGCGCGACATCACCTGCGAAGTCGGCGTTTTGCCGCGCGTTCATGGCAGCGCCCTTTTCAAGCGCGGCGACACCCAGGCCCTGGTGATTGCGACCTTGGCTTCCAGTGGCGACGCCCAGGAGTTTGACGTCATCACCGGCGGCCCGTCCCAGAAGAATTTCATGTTGCACTACAATTTCCCGAATTTCAGCACCGGCGAAGTAGGTCGTTACGGCTCTGCTGGTCGGCGCGAGATTGGCCACGGCGCCTTGGCTGAGCGTTCGATTGAAGGTGTGTTGCCCAAGGACTACCCGTACACGCTCCGGGTGACCTCTGAGATTCTTGGTTCGAACGGTTCGTCCTCGATGGCGACGGTCTGCGGCGCCAGCCTGGCCCTGATGGACGCTGGTGTGCCGGTTTCCGACGCGGTCGTCGGCATCTCCATTGGCTTAGTGACGGGTTCTGGTGGTCGGCATGAATTCCTGACCGACATCCTTGGTTCCGAAGACCACTACGGCGACATGGACTTCAAGGTCGCCGGCACGAGCAAGGGCATCACCGGGTTCCAGCTTGACCTGAAGATCGCCGGCTTAGACCTTGACGGCATGTACGCCGCCCTTCTCCGCAACAAGGCTGCCCGCGCCCAAATCCGCGCCATCATGGCCGCTTGCCTGGACAAGCCGCGCCCCACCCTCAGCCCCTACGCGCCCCAGATGTTCGTCATGAAAATCAATCCAGAGAAGATCGGCGCGCTCATCGGCCCGGGTGGCAAGAACATCCGCGGCATTGTTGACTCCACCGGTGCCCAGATTGACGTTGAGGACGACGGCACGGTCAAGATTTTTGCGGCCAACGGCCCGAGCATGGAAAATGCCAAGAGCTTGATTGAGGCCAGCACCGGCGAGATCGAAATCGGCAGGGTCTACTGCGGCGTTGTCAAGTCCATCAAGGACTTTGGCGCGTTTGTCGAATTCATGCCTGGCCAGGAAGGCTTGGTTCACATTTCTGAGATGGCTGACCATCGGATCGCCAAAGTCGAGGACATCTGCGCTTTAGGCGACAAGATTTCGGTCAAGGTCATTGACATTGACGATCGCGGCCGTGTTCGCCTCAGCCGCAAGGCCGCCATGGCGGAAGATTAATCGCATTCCGTTTTCATAACCATAAGTTTTCACATTGATTCGCCCTTTGGCTCTCAAGAGGACCCTCCCATGAAAGAGAATCTGCACCCCAAATACCAGAAATGCACTGTCAACTGCGCTTGTGGCAATGAGTTTGAAGTCCATTCTCTGACTTCCAAGACTAGCGTCGGCATCTGCTCGCAATGCCATCCTTTCTTCACTGGCAAGCAGAAGCTGGTTGACACCGAGGGCCGCGTTGACGCCTTCAACCGCCGCTACGCCAAGGCCATGAAGAAGTAAGCGCTGTTCTGACTCACATCACGTGCAGCGGGGGCGGTTTCAACGCAATGGCGGAGCCGCCCCTTTTTTGGCCGACTTTCCCCTCCCCTCGAACCGCCAGACCTTCGGCGCATGAACCTCGACAACTACATTGCCAATTCTGCATCTCGCCTGGACGAAGTTGAACGGGCGATCTCGTCGTTTCACTTTGAAAAGGACGGCCCTGATCGCTATCAGGCTCTGAACCGCGAGTATCAGCGTCTGAAGCAGCTCGTCGACTGCTGGACAGAGCTGGCGAAAATCCGCCGCGACCTGGCTGGCAACGAAGAACTGCTGGCCACGACGACGGACGAGGAGCTGCGCGAGCTGGTCGAGGCCGACCTCGCTGATCTGCGGCAACGCGAGCGCCTGCTGGACGGGCAGCTCAAGTCGCTCATCCTGCCGCCGCATCCTAACGAAGGCAAAAACACAATCGTCGAAATTCGGCCGGCCGCAGGCGGGGACGAGGCCGGTCTCTTTGCCGCTGACTTGCATCGCATGTACATGCGCTATGCGGAGCAGAAAGGCTGGAAAGTCAACCTTCTCGACTATCAAGACACTCCCTTAGGCGGCTTGAAAGGCGTCTCATTCACGCTGCTGGGCGAGGGTGCCTGGAGCATGATGCGCTTTGAAAGCGGCGTTCACCGCGTTCAACGCATTCCAGTCACTGAGGCCCAAGGCCGCATTCACACCTCGACCGTCACCGTGGCCGTGCTTGCGGAAGCCGAGGAGGTCGACGTCCAGCTGAATCCTGAGGATCTGCGCATTGACGTTTTCCGCAGTTCTGGTCACGGCGGCCAGTGCGTCAACACCACTGATTCGGCTGTTCGCGTCACCCATCTTCCGACTGGCCTGTTCGTCGCCAGCCAGCAGGAGAAATCTCAGCACCGGAACAAGGAAATCGCGATGACGCTGCTGCGTGCGCGCCTGCTGGAGATCAAACAGCGGGCCGAGGACGAAAAGAATTCCTCTGAACGGCGTTCTCAAGTCGGTGCAGGCGACCGCAGCGAGCGCATCCGCACCTACAACTATCCGCAAAACCGGGTGACCGACCACCGCTTTGAGCTGACCCTCTATGATTTGACCAACATCATGGAAGGCAACCTGGATGAGCTTCTGAACGAAATTCGCGCTCTCGATGCCACCCACCGACTGGAAACAGAACTGCTCGGCTGAATTTTAGCGACGAGGAGCGAGTTCCGGCACTAAAGTTCCGGCACAGGGACGGAGGCGAGGGGCGTGCAGGGCCTTGGCGAGGCTGAACCATGAGCAGCCCCAGGTGCAGCGAGGCGGAACCTTGGGATAGGCAACGCAGTAGGGGCACAACCCTACATTAACCACCCTACCCAATAAAAAATTAGCATAAATTTTTCATTATGTATTTGACATGCTGCTGCCCCGGGCTAAACTAAAGGGCAGGCGGGGCGCATAGCGGCCTTGACGCGGTTTTCTCTTCCCTTGTTTTTGTCCATCAAAGGAGAAATTCCATGAAGGGCCTGACCACAAAGCAGCAGGACATTCTTGATTTCATCGCTGAGTTTGCTCGTCGTGAGGGCATGGCGCCCACGATTTCTGAAATCAGCGAGCATTGCCGGATCAAGTCTGCGACTGCTTTTGCGCACATTCGCGCCTTGCAGCGCAAAGGTTACGTCAACCGTTCTTCCAAGGCGCGCAGCCTAGTTCTGGTGAACGCGCCCAAGCCAACGCATTTTTCCCTGACTTTGAGCATACCTGTGCTAGGGCGGATCAGCGCTGGTGCGCCGTTGCTGTCTGAACAGCACATCGAGGGGCAGATTCATTTTGACCCTGCGTTGCTGCCTCGTTCAGTCGGCGGCCACAACCTGTTCGCCCTGAAAGTCCAAGGCGAAAGCATGCGCGATCTCGGCATCCTGGACGGCGACATCATCATCGCCAAGCAGACGGAAACAGCGTCTTTAGGCGACATCGTGGTGGCGATGGCGGATGGCGAGACGACCGTCAAATCCCTCTATTTGACCGAGGGGAAATGGGAACTGCGACCGGCCAACCCTGACTTCAAGTCACGGTTCTATCCGCTGGATGAATTGACTGTCCAAGGCGTTGTCATCGCCTTGCAGCGAACCTTCTGAGGTCGACGAACCGCAGACATGAGACAAAAGCCATGATTGAGAAGCTTCGAGGCGTCCTGGACGAATGCGACGTGACCGAGTTAGTGGTTGACGTCAACGGCGTCGGCTATGCGGTGACCGTGCCCTTGAGCACCTTTGACCGCCTGCCTGGCGTCGGCGAGACCGTCACGTTGTTCATCCACTACCAGCAACGCGAGGACAATGTCCAGCTGTTCGGGTTCATCACCCGCGGCGAACGGACGCTGTTCCGGCTTTTGATCGGCGCCGTGACCGGAGTCGGACCCAAGCTGGCGCTCAATGTGCTCAGCAGCATGACCATCAATGGATTCTGTGACGCCATTGTCGACGGCGACGTGAAGACGCTGAGCAAAATCAGCGGCATCGGCAAACGCACGGCCGAGCGGATGATCGTCGAACTGCGCGATAAAATCAAGAAAATCGGGGACGGCGGCAGCGCCCTGGACCTAATCCTGAAATCATCGCCAGGGACAGCCCTGCCCCCAGCAGCCGTCGACGCGATCGCCGCCCTGGAGACCCTGGGCATCCGCAACGACACTGCCAGCAAAGTCGTCCAGCAGCTGTGCAAGGAAAGCAAAGACGATACCCCCACAGCCGAACAACTGATCCGAAAGGCATTGGCAGTGCTGAATTCCTGAAGGCGAGCGGCGAGGGGATGAATGATGAATGATGAATGATGAATGATGAATGATGAATGATGAGGGGCGAGCAGGGCTTAGGAAAGGCGGCACAGAAGACTGACCGATTACGCTGAAAGCGCCAAAAAACACCTATTAACGGCCTTTTCGAATCGCAATCGCTGGTCTGGACATTACAGTATTCCAGGCCGGCTGGGGCGTTTGCCCGAGCCTTTTCATCTGGCTGTCAAAGCAGGATTTCATCATGCCTTCGGAACGATTCATCACTTCAGAACTCAACCAGCGAGAAGAAGCCTTTGAGCAGACTCTTCGTCCACAGGCTTTTGCCGATTTTCCTGGTCAGGACGGGGTCAAGGAGCGGCTGCAAATCATGGTCGAGGCTTCGCGGCAGCGCAATGAGGCTCTTGCGCACCTCTTGCTGTGCGGCCCGCCTGGCCTGGGCAAGACCACCCTCGCGAACATCATTGCCAAGGCTCGCGGCGTCAACCTCAAATCGACCAGCGGGCCAGTCATTGAAAAGCCCGGCGACTTGGCCGGACTGCTGACAAGCCTGGAAGACGGCGATGTCCTGTTCATTGACGAAATCCACCGCCTGCCAAAGCAAATCGAGGAGTATTTGTACAGCGCCATGGAGGATTTCGTCATTGACATCATGCTGGAGCAAGGCGTTGGTGCGCGTTCGGTGCGCTTGACTCTAGCCAAATTTTGCCTCGTTGGCGCCACTACTCGCCAAGGCATGCTATCCTCGCCGTTGCGCTCGCGCTTCATGATGACCTGCCGCCTCGACTACTACCGGGTCGAAGAACTGGTGACGATTCTGCGCCGCAGCGCCGGCGTGCTGAAAATCGCCGCTACGGAAGACGGCCTGGAGGAAATTGCGCGGCGCAGCCGCGGCACGCCCCGCATCGCCAACAACCTCATCCGCTGGGTGCGTGACTTCACCCAGGTACGCAAGGAAAAAGCCATCACCGGCGACGTTGCCAGCCAGGCTCTCGGCATGCTGCATATTGACCAGGACGGTCTGGACGAGATGGACAATCGCATTCTCGAGGCGATCATCGTCAAATTCAAGGGTCGCCCGGTCGGCCTGAAAAGCCTGGCTGTGGCTGTCGGCGAGGAAGAAGGCACGATCGAGGATGTGTACGAGCCGTACTTAATCCAGGAGGGATACCTGTTGCGAACCCCGACCGGCAGAGTGGTGACGGAAAAGGCCGAACGCCGGTTTGGCTTGAACCCGCTGCGACGCGACAGCACCCCGGAACAGCCGACGCTGTTTTAGCGGCGCCTTCAGGGGTTTTGTACTACTATCGGCCAATTTCTTGTTTTTTGGAAAAGATTTCCGGAAAACAAATCTTTAAGTCATTGGTATACAACAGGTAGCAAAACCACGACAACATGTTTTCAGCACTAACTGTAGTGCCCCTACGGGGCACCAGTTTGGGGGTATGCCTTTCCCCCAGGCTAAAGCCTGGGGTTAAGCATGGTTAAGCGCCTACGGCGCAAAACAATGTGACTTTAAGCATGATGCACCTGTCCCGGCTGGAAGCCTGTGCAAGACACGTGCCGAAAGCACCAACGTCCACTAATATCCACTAACGTCCACGTCCACTCTCCACTAGCGTCCACTTCTGTCCACAGTCCATCGTCTACTAGCGTCCACTAATGTCCCCTGGCGTCCATTGTCCACTGTCCACTAACGTACTCCACCCCGGGCACTTCCGAAAGCTATCCGATGTCTTCAGAATGGTCTGTTTTGCTGGTTGATTTTTCCGCCTACTTGCTGTTGGAGCGCGGCTTGAGCAAAGCCACTGCATCGGCGTATGCCGCTGACTTAGAGGCTTTTGTCAAGCATCTCCCAGGGGTCGGGCCAAACGCTGTCACCCGCGACCATATTTTTGATTTTCTTGAGGACGGGCAGGCTGCTGGCCTGGAGTCCTCGACCTTGGCGCGGCGCCTCATCGCCATCAAGGTGCTGTTCCGCTTCCTGGCGTTGGAGAAAATCATCCCGGCTGACATTACCGAAGTCATGGAAAGCCCGCGGCTCTGGAAGGCCGTGCCTGATTTTCTCAACCTGGCCGAAGTCGACGCGCTGCTGGCAGCTTTTTCCGGCAAAGACATTCTGGAGGTCCGCAACCGTGCCCTGCTGGAGCTGCTGTATGCGTCTGGGCTGCGGGCGTCGGAACTTGTTGGCTTGCGCCTGGACGGGATTGACTTCCAAGCTGGCGTCCTGCGGGTCATCGGCAAGCGGGACAAGGAGCGGGTGACGCCATTTGGCAAGAGCGCTTGGAAGGCATTGAGCCGCTACCTCGAGGAATCGCGTCCGCTGCTTGACTTGAGCGGTCGGGCAGTAGCCTTTTTTCTTTCGCACCGCGGCCGTCCCCTGACCAGGGCGCGGGTCTGGATGATCGTCAAGGAGGCCGCAGCACGGGCTGGCATCAGCAAGAACATCTATCCCCATATACTGCGCCATTCCTTTGCCACCCACCTGCTCAACAACGGCGCTGACTTGCGTGTCATCCAGGAGATGCTGGGTCACTCCAGCATTGCAACCACCCAAATTTACACGCATACTGACACCGCCCGCCTGGCTCGGGCGCACCAGCGCTTTCATCCGCGGGCGTGAAAGGGGCACAAAAGAGTCAACGTAATCGCGACGTAAGAACGCTGGATGGTGATGATTCCTCGCTGTTTCGGCTATTGTTGAATGGCAATCAGGTATCTATGCGCTAAATTATATATGCAGTCGGCGATGGACGGCCGCTCCGCTTTGCTTTAGCGGGGAGGAAAGTCCGGACACCGCAGGGCAGGAAGTCCGGTTGAAAAGCCGGATGCCGCGAACCATACGTCGCGGAAAGGACAGTGCCACAGAAAACATACCGCCGGAACATGTCCGCGACTAGCGTTGTCGGCTTGTTTTGGCAAGGGTGAAAAGGTGGGGTAAGGGCCCACCGCTCCGGCGAGTGATCCCGGGGGCAAGGCAAACCCCTTCCGGTGCAAGACCAAATAGAGGACGAGGCGTGGCCCGCGCCGTCTCCTGCGCGAGCAGGCGCAGTCCCGGGTATCGGTCGCTTAGATGAATGGTCGTCGTTCCGCGTTTTGGCGCGGTTCACAGAATCCGGCTTACAGTCGTCGGCTGCATCACATCTGAAAACGAGTTTTTTTTCCAAGTTAAACCAACGCCTCCCTCCGGCCTTTTAATCCGGAGCCAAAGCAAGCATTTCCCGGCTTGGCGCGTCCAGGGGCAATGCTTGTCCAGGATGGCGTTTCTCCGAGACGGCGTGACGCGAGCAGAGGAACAACTCATCATGTTACGGCGGATAAGTGAGATCATCGCTCAAACACCAGACCCTCGGTCTGGCCTGCGGCTGATGGCCCAATGCATTGCCGAGCAAGTCGGCTCCCTGGCCTGCGGCATTTTCGTGTACCGCAAGGAAACTGACGAACTGCTGCTGATGGCCGCGCATGGGCTGGATGCCCCCCGGCTGGAAGACTGGTCGTTCTGTGCTGGCAGCGGCCTGGTCGGCTTTGCTGTGCGCACCGACGCCACGGTCAACGTCGCTGATCGTCACCAGCATCCGGCCTACCATCCGATGCCGAACGATGCTGACGCCATCCTGCATGGCAGCCTGGCCGTGCCCCTAGTCGTCGGCGGGACCACGATTGGCGCGTTAGCTCTCGCCCGCAAGGAAAAGCGGCGTTTCTCCAAGCAAATCGTCGCCCAGGCGGAAGCTCTGGCGCCGTCGTTGGCCATCTTCATCCTGCATACGCTCATGGCCAGCCAGAACGCCAAGGAGCTGCGCCATGTACTCCCTTTTCAGACCATGCGTCCGCCCCAGGCCGCCTATTTAAGTGACGAGTCGCTGACCGGCCGACCAATCACCCAGGGCGTCGCCCTTGGCAAAGCCATGCTCTTCTCCGGCGTCGATGAGTTGTTTGCCAACCGCAGCGGCATGCCGCCACAACTGTTAGACCAGGATGCGGCGCAGCAGGAAAAGCAACTTTTCCTATCGGCGGTGGAGGTTGCTCGGCGCACCAGCAAGAAGACGGCTCGCGAGATGAGCCAGGTCTTGGAGGAAGTCGACAACGCCATCTTCGAGATGCATGTCACCCTGCTTGACGACCCGGTCTTGCGGTCGCGCATCTTAGGGCACCTGCAAAACGGCAAGACGCTGACAGCTGCGCTCGGGGAGACGTTGACGTATTTCAACCAGCAGTACATGCGCATTGAAGACCCGTATCTGCGTGAGCGCCTGGCTGACATCAAGGACGTGCTGCTGCGCATCAAAAACGCGGCTGACAACCTTCGTGACGACACCGTCGCCTCCGAAGCCGGCCTGTACAGCTCCCGCCATGTCATTCTCTGCGCCCGTGAGTTGCTGCCCTCGCAGCTGGTGAGCATTCCCCGCGGCCACATCTACGGCATCCTCTGCGAGCACGGCGGAACTACGTGCCATACGGCCATCTTGGCCCGCGCCCTGCAAATCCCCATGCTGGTCGGCGTCACTGGGCTGCTCAGCAAAGTCCGCTCTGGCGACAATGTCCTGATTGACTGCAATGCTGGCCGCTGCTACCTGCGACCGTCCGACGACCTGGTCAAGCAATTCCGGGAGCCGCTCCGCCTGGCGCATCGTCACCGCAAGCGCAAGGCCGAGCCGCCAACGCCGATGTCGGAGGAGACTATCACCCTCGACGGCGGCAAAATTCGCTTTGCCGGCAACATTGCGCTGCTCAGCGAAATGCCGACCCTGCGCCACTACGGGATTCCTGAAATCGGCCTTTATCGCACGGAATTCCTGTTCATGATCCGCAACAGCCTGCCTAGCGAAGAAGAGCAATTCGATGTTTTCAAGCGCATGATGGACGCTGCTGAGGGCATTCCAGTGACCTTCCGGGTGATGGACGCTGGCGGCGACAAGCCACTGCCGTACCTGAACATCGGCCAGGAAGACAATCCAGCGCTTGGCTGGCGCGGTCTGCGCTTCATGCTCTCGAATCCCGACATCCTGCATCCGCACTTACGGGCCATCCTGCGCGCCAGCGCCTTTGGCAAGGTCAGCATCATGCTGCCCATGGTGGCGGACATCTATGACTTGAACCAGGCCAAGGAAGCCTTCAAGGCCGCTGAAGACGACCTGATCCGGCGCGGCATTCCGTTTGACCGCAACTACCGCCTGGGCATCATGCTTGAGATTCCCTCGGCCTTCCTTGGCCTCAAGCCGCTACTGCCGCACGTCGACTTTGTCAGCATCGGCACTAATGACATGGTCCAGTTCCTGTTTGCGGTTGATCGCGGCAACAACCGCGTCATCAAATGGTTCCGGCAATGTCACCCGATTGTCCTGCGCTTGCTGCGGGACGTCTGCCAGCAAGTTGCGGCGTATCCTGGCAAGAGCGTCACCTTATGCGGCGAGCTGGCTGGTTCGGAACGCGCCCTGCCCTTGCTTTTAGGCGCTGGCCTGCGACATCTGAGCATGACGCCGCATCGGGTGCCCCTGCTCCGGGCCCGCGCCGCAAAGCTCAACATAGCAGAATGCGAAGACCTGCTGGCCCAGGTCTTGGCCTCCTGCGAAAGCGAAATGGATGTCGCACGTATGTTAGACGACATGCACGACCGGCCCTCCGGTTCTTGCTCGTCACCATGAAACACCCAGGAGGCCATGATGGTCACAGCCTTTGTACTGATCAGCGTCGAGGACAGGAAAGTGCATGAGACGGTACGCGCCCTGCTGAAGCACCGCGGCGTCACGGAAATCCACATCGTAGCCGGCGAGTACGACATGGTGGCGGTCATCCGGGTCAAGGACAATGAGACGCTGGCCAGGCTGATCACGAACCAGATCGTCAACGCGCCTGGCGTTGAACGGACCAAGACCCTGTTCGCCCTGGAAAGCCATTCCACCTACAATTTGCAGGACATCTTCGGCGAGAAATCATGACTGCCGCAACTAGCAGCAATAGCCGCGATCAGCGGCGTTTCGGTCGAACCGGCTACGTCGCCCTCCTGGGGCGTCCCAACACGGGCAAGTCAACCCTGCTGAACACCGTGCTGGGCCAGCGCCTGGCCGCAGTCTCAAGCAAGCCGCAGACCACGCGCAAACGCCTGCTGGGAATCCATACGGACAAGGACGCGCAAATCATTTTCCTGGATGCGCCCGGCGTCCATGTCGGCAAATTAGAGCTTGACAAGGCGATGGACAAAGCGATTGCCCGCGCCTTGGAGGATGCTGATCTCTTAGTCGTCATGCTTGATCCGACTCGCGAGCCAGGCGCCGAAGACGAGCTGACCGCCGGTCTGGCCGCCGGCTGCGGCAAGCCAGCCATCCTTGCCGTCAACAAGACGGATGTAGCGTCGGCTGCGGACATTGCCCGCAGCCTGGCCTTTTATCGCCAGCGCCTGCCTGACGCGCCGTTCCTGGAGATTGTCGCCCTTGACCGGGTTCGCTCGGAGGCCCTGCTGGAACAAGTGAAGGCGATGCTTCCGGAAGGGCCGTTCCTCTATGGGGACGATGATATCACCAACACCAGCGAGCGGGACATTGCCGCCGAGCTGATCCGTGAAGCCCTGCTGGAGGAACTGCGCCAGGAAGTGCCGCACAGCGTGGCGGTCGCCGTTGACTCCTGGAAGAAAAAGGGCAACCGGCTGCGCCTTGACGCCACCCTGTACATTGAACGGGAGAACCACAAGGCGATCATCATTGGCCGGGGCGGCCAGAAGATCGCCCGCATCCGCGAATCCGCCGAGCAACGCCTGCAAGCGTTCACGGGCGCGCCCATCACCCTCTGCCTATTCGTCAAAGTCGCGCCTGATTGGCGCCAGAAAAAGAAATTGCTCCAGGAGTTCAAGCTGCTGGAGTGATGCCTGCGGCTTCTCGGCTCTGGCCTAGGAGCCGCGCCGGCGGTCGTTCTCGCTGCCCAGCAGTTCCATCTGATTCACCCTCACTCGCCGCAGGTCGTCATGTCCAGACTGACTTTCGACATCACCGGAATGCATTGCGCCAGCTGCGCTGCCACTATCGAACGCTCGGTCAGCAAGCTGGCAGGCGCCACTGATGTCTACGTCAACATCGCCGCCAACAAGCTGACCTTGACGGCTGATGACCAAATCCTTTCAGCCCCGGAAGTCGCTGACACCGTGAAAAGTTGCGGATACCAGGCTGTCCTGGTGAGCCGGACTGGCATGCGTTCGCAGCCGCTTGACGACAGCTTCCTGCCGACTACTGAGGAGCTCATTCCGAGCAACAGCGGGCTAGGGTTTGCCTTAGGCGAGCGTCCGGCCCAGCGTCGCCAGCTGGCTATCGCGCTGGTAGCTGCTGCGCTGCTGGCGTATGTGGCTATGCACGACATGTTCGCATTCAAGCTGCCGTTCCCCGACCTGGGCCGCTTTAACGCCCTCGTGCAGATTATCCTGCTGCTGCCGATTCTGCTGGCTGGCCGCGGTATCTTCAAAACCGGCTTCCGGCAGCTGGCCCGGCTGACGCCGAACATGGATTCCCTGATTGCCCTGGGCGCTGCCGCCGCTATCCTGTACAGCGCGATGCTGCTGCTCATCCCGCACCGGGGAGACGACCGGCATCTCTACTTTGACTCCGCTGGCATGATCATCGCCCTAATCCTGTTGGGACGATACCTGGAAAACCGTTCCAAGCACCAGGCCTCCAGCGCTATCCGCGAACTGATGGAACTGGCGCCCGCAACCGCGACCTTAGTTGACGCCGACAACCGCGAAAAACGCATTGGCGCAGCCATGATCCGCGTGAATGACAGACTCCGCGTCAAGCCCGGAGAACGTTACCCGGCTGACGGCGTCGTCGAAGAAGGGCGCAGCACGGCGGACGAGTCTATGATCAGCGGCGAGAGCATCCCGGTCGAAAAAGGCCCTGGCAGCACTGTCACCGGCGCCGCCATCAACCTTGACGGCACCATCACCATGCGCGCCACCCAAATCGGCGAAAACACAGTCCTGGCTCGCATCATCCGCCTCATCGCCGAGGCCCAAAGCAGCCGTCCCCCCATCGCCCGACTGGCCGACATCATCTCCCGGTACTTTGTGTGGGGTGTGCTGGCAACCGCTGGGCTTAGTTTTCTTGGCTGGACGTTGTCTGGCGCCGGGCTGGAAACCGGCCTGCGCCATGCGTTGGCCGTCCTGGTCATTGCCTGCCCTTGCGCCCTCGGCCTGGCCACCCCGATTGCCCTGATCGTCGGCATCGGCCGAGGCGCCGGGTTCGGCATTCTCATCAAAAGCGGCTCGGCCCTGGAATCAGCCGGCAAAATCCAGACGGTGGTCTTCGATAAAACCGGCACCCTGACCAGCGGCAACCCGAACTTCACTGGCCTGCATACGAAGCCAGACGGGCCGTTCAGCGAAGACGAGCTGTTTGCCATGGTCGCCGCCATCGAAAAGCAGTCAAACCACCCCTTGGGCCGAGCCATTGTCCGCGAAGCCAAACGCCGCGGCCTGGAGCTGCCGCCAACGCAGGACGTCCAGGCTGAACCAGGTCATGGCCTTCAAGGCCGTGTCAATGGGCACACCCTGCTCCTCGGCACCCAGCGCTTCCTCGCCGAGCGCGGCGTCCTGCCAGGGGCATGGTCGCCGCCAGCCTGCCCAGGCCAGTCGCTGATTTATGTCGCTGTCGACGGCGAACTGCTCGCCCTCCTCGCCGCCGTAGACCAGCCGCGGTCAGACGCTGCCGCCGCCGTCGATGCCCTGCACCGGATGGGCGTCAAGACTATCATGCTCACCGGCGACCGCCGCCAAGTCGCCGCCGAAATCGCTAACCAAATCGGGATTGACGACATCCGGGCCGAGCTGCTGCCGTCGGACAAGACCCTCATCGTCCAGGACATCCAAAAGACGGAGAAGGCGATTGTCGCCATGGTCGGTGACGGCATCAACGACGCCCCTGCCATGAGCCAGGCTGACGTCGGCATCGCGATTGGCGCTGGCGCGGACGTTGCCATCGAGTCTGCTGACATCGTCCTGACCGGCAGGCAGCTTATGGACGTGGCTGCGGCTATTGCCTTGTGCCGGGCGACGCTGGGGGTCATCCAGCAAAACCTGTTTTGGGCGTTTGCCTTCAATGCGGCCGGCATTCCGCTGGCGTCCGGGGTGTTCACGGCGCTGTTTGGCGGCCCGTCGCTTCGGCCTGTTTTCGCGGCGTTGGCAATGGCGTGCAGTTCGCTGGTCGTGATCGGGAATGCGCTGCGGCTCCGGCGTTGGCGTCCGCCGCAGCCATAACGCCCTTACAGGACTCCAAATACTATTGTAGACGTGGTGGACATGGTGGACGGTCGTCCACCCTAAGTTTTCCGCAGTTCATCTCACCTCCTGCCATGCCGGAGAACTCGCCAGACAAAGAGCGGATTGCCGAGGACGTAGCGGCGGAACATGCGGCGGGGTTCCATGGCCAGGCGAAACGTCCACTCCAGTCCTAATCGCCGCAGCCAGCGGGGTGCGCGCGGCATGTTGCCGGAATAGAAGTCGAACAGGCCGCCGACGCCGATCATCACCCCGGCCTGGAGCGAGGCGAACCGGTCGGCGATGAATTGCTCTTGCAACGGTACGCCCAGCGCGACCAGCAGCAGGTCGGGTTTGGCCTGGTTGATGTCATCCTCAACATTCTCCAGGCAGTAGCCGTCATGGCAGCCGACGACGCGGAGTTCGGGAAAGCGCGCAACCAGGTTGTCACGCATCTTTTCGGCGACGCCGGGTTTGGCGCCGAGCAGATACAGCGAGAAGCCCTGCTTGGCGGCCCTCTCCGCCAGCAGCGGCAGCATGTCGGTGCCATTGACATTGGCCTTGACCGGCTGGCCCAGCAGCCGTCCTGCTAAGGCGACACCAGAACCGTCGGGATAGACTTGGTCAAAATGCGTCAGCAGCTCGCGATACGCCGGGTTAACGAAGCCCTTGTTGAAGCAATCGGCGTTGACAAAGGCGATTTTTCGGCGTACTCGGTTTTGCAAGGAGCTGAAGATGTCGTCGAGGGCTTCTGTCATACTGACGTTGTCATAGATAATTCCGAGCAGGCGATGGCGGCGGCGCCAGGTGGTCAGGCCCAGTTTGACGAGTTCGGCGGCGTGATAGTCCCAGTCAAAGTCCTGGGCGCGCCGGAAGCCGCGTTCGCGCAGCCGACGGCGTTGGGCTTCGTCAGTCAAGCCGCGAAGCATAGCCGCAGTCAAGCCAGGGACTGATTCCGGGTTGAAGGTGATGGCAGCGTTGCCAGCGACTTCGCCAAGAGCCGAATTAGCGGAGCAGGCGACCACAGTTCCGCAGGCCATAGCTTCCGGCACGGAGAGTCCAAAGCCCTCATAGAGGGACGGGAAGACGTAGAGCGCGGCGCCGTGATACAGCGCGGGCAGGTCCGTCGAGGGGACAAAGCCAAGAAAGCGGATGGAGTCGCAGCAGGGCGAAGCCTGGGCGTAGGTGGTGATCACTTCAGCTCCGTGCCACTTTGCGCCCCCAAGGACGAGTTCATACTGCTGGCGCAAGTCAGCCGGGAGCTGTTCGTATGCCTGCAACAGACGGAGGTGATTCTTGCCCGGATGCTCAAGGCGGGCGACGTACAGGATATACGGCTTGGTCAATCCATGCCGCGCCAGCACCTCCTGCGAGTCAGATGGCGGCGTTGAATGGAACTGCTCGCGGTCAATGCCGTTGTAGAGAACCGTGATCTGTTCTGGCGCCAAGCTCCAGTACTGAGCCACGTCAGCAGCAGTGTTGCCGCTGACCGCTACGCAGTGCGTCAGCCGTCGCACCGCCCATGACAGCAGTCGCTTGACATAGAACATACGGAAAGGGTCGTATTTGGCCGGAACATGAAACTGCGACAAGTCGTGTACAACCGCAACGCAGGGCCATTTTGACCGCCACACCGCACGCCGATTGGCGGCAGGCAGCAGCAGAAAATCAAAGTCGTCCTTCCGGTGGCGCCAACCAATGGCGAACAGGACGTAGAGCATATTGAAGGCAGGCCGATTCAGCCATCGCGGCAGAACCTGGAATGTCAGCGACGGATAAGCCGGGATGGTGGCGCGGTCAGCCTCGGTGCAGACGACGGTGACGTCATGCGCACCAGCCAGCCGCTTGAGTATTTCACGCATATATACTGAAATGCCAGAACGACCGCCATCATATCCGCAGGCAATGAAGAGAATGCGAGCCATACGCAAGGGTTCCTCGGAATAGGGGCAAGGGGCTGAATGATGAAGGATGAGGCGCATTTGTCATTCATCATTCGTTAGGGGCGAGAAACTGTAGCTTGAACTATATACGGCAACCACTGTCCACCATGTCCACAGCCGCGTAGCGGCAAAAGCCCCAACAGGCGCGCCATACCAGCCCAGGGCGTCGCTCGCCCTTGGCGTGTGCCGCCCTGGGTGAGATGACATATAATTTTGGAGTCCTGCTGGGGCCACATTTATGCGCCCTGGAGCTAGCAGCGCCGAGTTAGTTCAGAGCAGGCCGGTATCAACGCACCATTGCAGGGCGTCGATCAGGCCTTGCTGGGCTGTTTTCTTAGGCGCATAGCCAAGGACTCGCTCTGCCTTGCTGATGTCAAAGCACATGTGTTCCATGAGGAATCCAAGGCGGTTCTTCCAGGTCACTTCCGGGTAGATGCGCATCAATTCTTCTGGCAACACGCTGGTAATCCTGGAAGTGCTGCCTAGGAAGTCCATGGCGGTCTTGAGATATGTTCCCAGGGTGATGGCGCGCTTGCAGGAAATGATGAAGATTTCCCCGCGGACGGCGTCTGGCTTGTCCAGTCCAAGGACAAAGGCCGAGGCCAGGTCCCAGTTGTATCCCGACTGCAACAGGATGTTCTCGCAGGTCGGTATGCTGATCGGCTCGTTAGCCTTGAGTCGACGGTAGAAATTGATGTCGCGTGCGCCCCACAGCTCCAGGGGCACCCGGCTTGGGCCAATGATGTTGGTAGGCCGGAAAATAGTAATTGGGAAGCCGCCCTTGGCATACAAGTCCAGGGCGGCGCCGTCGCGGAGGCATTGCGGATAGAAGTTGACCGACGTCTCTTCGCGCCAGGGGTGCAGCTCGTCCGCCGGCATATACAGCAATGGCACGAAAGTGCCGGTTGAGCTGCAGAAGAAGACGTTTTCGGCGGCTGGCAAATGCTTGCGGATCAGGTCCATCGTGCCGATGTTCGGCACTGAGTCGATGACCGCGTCATACTGCAAGCGCTTGCCCAGCGATTTCATGAACTCGGGGTCGCCCTTATCGCCGTGGATCATTTCAACGCCTGCCAGGTCCACCATGTCGCGCTTGTTTTGCCCGCGGGTGACGCCGTAAACACGGTGCCCTGCATCAACCGCCAGACGCGCAATACGGCCGCCGATCTCTCCCGACGCGCCAAAGACAATCACTTTTCTCGCCATGATGATGATTCCTCTTCCTGGATGATGAACGGATGACAACGCCAGGCCGCTGCCTGCGCTCCTATTTTATACTTTACCGCCCAGCCGGGCAATTGCAACTGCATAAAAGTGACGTGACTAATCAACAACATGGTGTAAATTATATATTTTACGCTTTTCCCGGATTTTTCGTTAATGTGCGAAGTTTTGTGATGAACACTTGTAGTTTCCGACCGAAACCATGACATTTCCAATGACGTTCATCC
>MWEG01000040.1 GCA_002070945.1 Lentisphaerae bacterium ADurb.Bin082 | reverse complement strand
CTATGCCCAAATTCCCGGATGGCAAACCAGAAGAGGAGCGAATCTGAAAATTCAAAATTTGATTTCGCATCGCTGGGCTGGAAAATCGCAACTTGATATTTCGTTTTCCTGGTGTACCTTATTATTATTGACAGACGCTATCGCAGAACGGTTACTGCAGTGTACGTCCGCTTCGGCGGCTACGAAGGATCCGGTTCAATTCCGGTGGGCGTCTGTCATTTTTTTTGCATCCGATCCACCTGCGGGTTCTCCAAGTCGCTTCGAAGGGCGAGGCATCTGCCCAGGGCTTTTATGCTGCAGGCACTTCAAGCCGCCTGGTTTACATACGGCAGACTGAGCTGAAGTCTGTACTGCAAGCGTTCTTCACAGGATTTCGTACATTAACGAAATCTCGGCTTGATATTTTGTTTTCCGGATGTACCCTATTATTGTTGACAGACGCTATTGGGGAACGGTTACCCCGGTGTACGTCCGCTTATGCGGCTACTGCAAGATCCGGTTCAATTCCGGTGAGCGTCTGTCATTTTTTGTATTTGCCCCCCCATTGACTCTCCCAAGGGTTCTCATCATGCCACAACTTCGTTTTCTGTTTTCCCTCCTCCTGGTTGTCTTGTTTCAGGCTTGCGTCAACATGCAAAGCCGGTTTGAGCTGCAAACAGGCGACCTGCTGTTTTCGGTAGGAAAAGATAGCTCCGAGCTGGTTGCCGCCATTCAAACCTCAACCGGGCAAGACAAGGAAATTCCTTTTTCGCACGTCGGCATGGTCAGCATTGAAAACGGCAGGTCGTACGTGCTGGAGGCCACCCATCCTGGGGGCGTGGTAAAAACGCCGCTGAAAGCCTTTTTCAATGAAACTGCTGTATTAAACGGCAAGCATCTAATTGCCGTGGGGAGAGTGACTAGTGACTTTGAATACACTATCGCCAACGCCATAAAAAACGCTGAAAAGCATTTGGGAAAAGGATACGATTACGCCTACAGCGAGACCAACGACCAGTTTTATTGCAGCGAACTGGTCCGTTTTGCGTTTTTGGATTCGCACGGAAAGCCAATTTTTGAGCCGCAGGCCATGTCTTTCAAAAATCCCCAAACCGGGGACATTGACGCCTATTGGATAAAGCATTTCGAGAAACTGGGCAAACCTGTTCCCGAGGGCGAGCCAGGAACAAATCCCGCTGACATGGCGCAATCGCCGGTCATCAAAATCGTTCACAAGTACTATTAATTTCGCATAAGTGCAAGGGCGAGAGCATCCGCAAATGGCTTGGATTCTGCAAGGAGCGAAAAGGACTGCAGAGCCTTTCTTCAGCCTGCCGTACGTCGCGCACTTTTAGCATTTCTGCCGCAACGCAGCTGGCTTCCCCGTACAAAATACCCTAAAAAAATCTACGCCATCAGCGTAATCTGCGGATAAAACAACAGTTCCTCACCCCTATTCTCGCTCTCGCCCCTCGCCCCTATTTCGCGCCGCTTGCCGCTGATTGCAAAACGCCCTGTTTTTATTATAGTAAGCAAGTTAAATGGATGTCATAGTCGTCTTCTTCCCTGGGTAGCAGCGGCGTTCTTCCCAGGGGTGTTTTTTTGACTTGCTGCCAGGGCTGCATGAAAACCACGGTCATCACGATATGCTGGAACTCGGAGCGGACGCTGTCCCGCTGCGTTCGCTCCGTGCTGGCGCAGTCCAGTCGACCGACTGAGCATATCATCGTGGATGGCGGTTCGACGGATGGGACGCTGCGGATGCTGGAGGCTCTGGTGCCAGAATACGCCGCTGCCGAGGTGCCGCTGCGAGTGCTGGCGCAGGAACGCCGCCCCAACGAGGCTGGCATACCGTCTGCGTGGAACCAGGGCTTGGCAGCGGCGCAAGGCGAAGTGATAGCGTTGCTGAACAGCGACGACTGGTACGAGCCATCAGCGCTGGCCAGAGTAAAGGACGCCTTTGCTGCGGCCTCGCCTGAACTGGGGATGGTCGTAGCGCCAGTGAACTTAGTGCGCGGCCAGGACGGCGGCGTGGAAAAGACGCTTTACCCGAAATGCCCGTGGCTGATAGAAGTCATGATGCCGGTGCCGCACCCCGGCTGCTTTGTCCGCCGCGATGTTTATTTCTCGCAAGTCGGGCTGTTTGACTGCCAATATAAGATTTCGGCTGATTATGATTTTATCTGGCGTTGCCGAAAGGCCGGGGTTCAAATGGCGTACTTGCCTGATCCCCTGGTGAACATGGAGATCGGCGGCCTGGCAAATCGCAGCCGCAGCCTGGCACGCCGCGAAACCCTGGCGATCGCCCATCGGCACAGCCGTTTTCCAGCCCCGGCCTGGATTGCCTGGGGAGTGCGTGCGCTGGTTGGACGTTAAAGACGAGGTTATTGCAAGGAAAAATAGGGAAGATGTCATCGTTTCTCGGGTGCATGAGAATGTCTGCCGACGCACCCCCCGTGGATGGCCCTGGCCTGGCCGCCCTGGGGGAGGGCTGTCCATGCCATGTCAGCGACTGGTATGGACTGGCTGGGCAGCGGCAGCATGTCAGCGCAGACGGGATGATTACAGTGCAGTTTTCCGGCCGACTGCTGAACGAAGGCCGTCTGCGCCAGGCAGCCGGGGCAGCGGCGCCGACCGGATGCAGCCTGGAGCAGGTGTTGGCCGTACTCTATGAGAAGCGCGGTGAAAGCCTGCTCCGAGACCTGAACGGGCCGTTCATTCTCGCCATCGCGGACAGCGCTCGCCAAAACCTGCTGCTGGCACGCGACCAGCATGGGCAGAAATTCCTGTTTTATGGCATCAGCAAGGACGGACGATGCTGGTTCAGCGACAGCCTGCCGACCTTGCGACAATGCCCTGGACTGCCCGATGAGATCAATTTCCAGGCTTTGGCCGACTACCTCGCTCTCGGCTATATTCCAGCGCCTGCCACAATTTGGACTGGACTCAGCAAGCTGCCGGCCGGCCACCAGGTTTCCCTGACGATGAATGGTGAAGCAGTCTGTCAAGCCTATTGGCGGCCGGAGCAGATGCCTAAATTGAAGCTGTCGTTTGCCGAAGCCGCAGCTGAGACCCGGCGCCTGCTGGAGGCGTCAGTCAGCCGTTGCGTGCAGGCAGCGCCAGAACCCGGCGTCCTGCTTTCCGGCGGCATCGATTCGAATATACTGCTTGGCCTGGCGGCAAAATCCCTGGCTGGCAAGCCCTTGGCCTTCACCATTGGCTTTGAGCATGACGTTTACGACGAACGCTCCCTGGCCGCCCTAGCGGCTACGCGGGCTGGGGCCGAACACATCATCGGCCTGGCGCGACCGGCTGATCTGTCGCTCTTGCCGGAATTGCAGCGGGCTTCCGGCGAGCCGTTCGCGGACTCGTCCCTGCTGCCGACCGCCTTGGCCATGCGCCTGGCCGGTACTCGCTGCCAGACGGTTCTGAACGGCATTGGCGGCGACGAATTGTTCGGAGGCTATCGACGCTATCAGTTCATGGCGCTGCGTTCGCACTATGACCGGATTCCTCATCGCCTTGGCGACGCCCTCTGCGGTCTCCTCCTGCGCTGCCTGCCGAAAAATGCGGCGCCGCGCAGCCGCCTGGCAACCGCCCGGCGGATCGCCGCCGCCCTGCGCCTGCCGACTGCCGCCTGCTATGCCAGCTTCCAGGAGATTTTTTCCCCAGAGATGATTTCCGAGCTGGGTTGCTTTCCCCGCGCCGACGTGGTCTCCTGCCATGAGCGCTGGCATGCGCTCATGGAGAAGAGCCGTTGTGATGACTTGGTGGAAAAGGTCAATGAGCTGGACTTGCTGGCGTACATGCCGGATGACGTCTGCAGAAAAGACATTTTAGCACAAACCGGCGTTGAAGTGGAGGCATTGGCGCCGCTCCTGGACATGGAAGTGACTGATTTTGCCTTGCGCCTGCCGCGTTCCTTCCGGGTCACTGGCCGCCAGCGCAAGCGCCTCCTGCGCGCCATCAGCGCTGACCTGATGCCAACAGAATTGCTGCAGCAGCCTAAGCGCGGCTTTGGCGTCCCGCTGGCGGCCTGGCTGCGCGGTGAGTTGGCACCAACCATGCGGGAACTGGCGGCCACCATCCGGGAATGGGACCAGGACGGGTGGCTGCGCCCAGAGACCGTTAATCAACTAGTACAGGAACATCTCAACAGCGCCAGGGACCACGGCGCCCGGCTATGGAGTCTATATTGTCTGAAGTTATGGCTGCAAGAACGGCACTAAAGCCGGCTACGCCTGTCCAAAGCAGTTAAACAATGGATTGAGTTGACAAGTGTTTTTAACGGCAATCACCTTCAACAAAAAGGACACAAACATGCAGAAAAGAAGAAGCCTCAGATGGATGGCAGCACTGTTGCTGCTGGCGGCGCTGCCGCTTTTGGGCGAGGAATTCACATGCCGCTTTGGCCGCGGCCAATGGCAGGCGACAGACTGGGTGCTGGTGAAAAGCCCACGCTGGGATTATTTTGGCGGCTGGGTGCAGCAGGTCGACCACCTGATGAATGAACATCCGGCAGACGCCACGCCTAAGGAAATGCTCGGCAAACGGGCTGCGGAGACGTACACCAGCATGGTCTATAAGCACAAGGTATCGGGCAAGACGACATTCTCGGCGACAATGCTATTCGAAGACCGGATGGCGCCTGAGCTGGTCATTGCCGGCGACCTGGGGACAGACGCGCAAGGCCGCCCAGAATACCGCGAACATTGGGAAATCGTGCTTTATGACGAGGGAATCAATGTCTGGCATCACGAAATCCGGGACGGCAAGCCGTTCTGGCGCAAGGCAGCCTACCTGAAGACGCCGTTCCAGCCTGGCGTCAAATACACTATGGAGGCCTTGGTCGAATTCCCCTCCGGCGGCAAAGGCCCGCAGCTGTCCGTCACCTGTGATGGCAAGCGCTTCGGCTGCCTAGTTCCCACGTTGCCCGAGACCTTCTTCGTCGGGGTGACAGCGTGCGAAGGCGTCAACCGCTTCTACGACTTTAAATTGAATGCGGCCAAAATCGACCCGGCGGAAGAAAACAAGTAAAGCGGTGAATGACATGGACTGGAAAACCTTGTTGCTGAGCTTTTCGATTGTGTTTCTGGCCGAGCTGGGCGACAAGACGCAGCTGACGGCCTTGACCCTCACTACGTCCCGCGGCGGCGGCGCCTGGGCGGTGTTCATCGGCGCCAGCCTCGCCTTGGTATGCACCACAGCGCTTGCCGTCCTTTGCGGCAGCCTCCTCACCCGCTTCCTGCCTGAGAGACTTCTCCATCTCGGGTCAGCAGTGCTGTTCATCATCATCGGCGTGGCACTCCTGGCAAACATGGCCTGGCGCAACGGCCAAGCCGCAGCCAAGACCGAGGCTGACGGTGCTACGGCTGTCCAACCCGAAGCCAGCAGCGTCAAGCCCTCGCTGCTGAAATCGCTCATCATCCGCCAGGCCACGGCATACGAACGCGACCTGGTCGCTGACATCGACCGGCAGCTGCAGAGCATGGCCCCTGGCCCCAGCCAGGAACTGCTGCGGCAGCTGGCAGCGGCGCACCGCCAGCACGGCCAGGACATCGCGGCCATGGCTGACATGACCCCGGCTGACGGCAACCACGCCGGAGAAATCCACGGCATGCTGGAAAAACTGCAAGCATGCAGCTGTTCAGACGCGCACGAGCCCATGCAGAACATCATCCGCCGGCAGGAGGCCGCCGCTGAATTCTATGTTGCGCTCGCCCAAATCGTCGACCTGCATGAAGTGCGCGATCTGCTTCGCCGCCTGGCCGCGCATGAATTGAGCTTGGCCGAAAAGCTCTGCACGGCTTTCCATCCATCCGCCTCTGACCGTCCGCCCACGGCTTGACCTCACGATTCCAGCCATGAATCCAATCACCAGAAAAAGACTGCGTCGATTTCGCAGCAGCCGTCGGGCATGGTATTCCCTGCTCGTGCTGGCGGTGCTGTATGGCCTCAGCCTGGCGGCGGAGTTCTGGTGCAACGACGTGCCATTGCTGGTGCGACACCGGGGGAAGACGTATTTTCCGTTCTGCCGCTATTACGCCGCCGACGTCTTCACAGGCAGCGGCCTGGGCACCCGGCCTGACTACCGACGCCTGGAGACAGACCCGGACTTCCAGGCCGCCGGCTCCTGGATGGTCTGGCCCATGCTGCGCTGCGGGCCGTACGAGACGGTGCCGCGCGAAGACCTGGAGCCGCACCTGCGCGTGGAATGCCGCCTGGAACCGCGCCTGGCCGTCAGCGGCATCAGCGTCGATTCAGACTTGAAGGTGACACGCGCACTGGGCCTGGCGTTGTTCGCCGACGATGGCCAAGAACCGGATTGGGCCGACCAACGCCTCGACGCATTCTGGCGCCTGCCAGAGAGCCTGACAACGGCGCTGGCCCAGCGTTTCGCCAACCAGCCAGCAGAGCGCATCGTGGTCGAATGCCCTGGACAGCAAGGCATCGCCGACAGCGAAATCACCCTGGCAGCATATCAACCCCGGACGAGAGCGCCGCAGCAAGTGCGGCTGACGATTCGGGAGCAAGGACGCGCTGGCGCTGTCCGAACCTGGATGTTCGCACCCGACAGCCCGACGCCGACCCGACGGCGAAACGCCTTCGACACCTTGCCGGCTGACTTGCAAGACTTGATCAGACGCCAGGCCAAGGCGGCTTGCACCGAGCCGGTCGAACCGGTCGAGGTGACGGAAGGAACGCGCACCTACAACCTGGCCTGCGCCCGCGAAGCCGTCCGCTTTCCGTTTCGACCAGCGCCAGGGCATTGGCTTGGGCTGGACGACGCAGGCCGTGACGTCCTGGCCCGCATCGTCTACGGCCTGCGGACGTCGCTCAGCTTCGGGCTGATTCTCGTGGTCTGCTCCTTGACCGTCGGCACGATTCTCGGCTCCGTGCAAGGCTATCTCGGCGGCTACGTCGACATCACGGGCCAGCGCCTGATTGAAATTTGGAGTGCCCTGCCCTTCTTGTACATCATCATCCTGATGGGTTCGATATACGGCCCTGGCTTCTGGCTGATGATTTTCTGCTATGCGCTGTTCAACTGGATTGGGATATCCTACTATATGCGAGCGGAGATGCTCCGCCTGCGGCGCCTGCCGTTCGTGGAATCGGCGCGTTGCCTCGGATTGCCGGGCTGGAAGATCGTGTTTCGGCACATTTTGCCTAACGCCGTCGTGCCCCTGATCACCTTTTTCCCGTTTTCGCTGGTCGGCGCCATTGGCTCCTTGGCGGCGCTTGACTATCTTGGCTTTGGCCTGCCGCCGCCGACGCCGAGCCTGGGGCAGCTGCTGCAGCAAGCCCAGAGCCAGCGCTGGGCCTGGTGGCTCATCCTGTATCCCTCAGCAACGCTGTTCCTAGTGATGCTGCTCGGAGTTTTCGTAGGCGAAGGCGTGCGCGAAGCCTTTGACCCGAGACAGCACACCCGACTGGAATGAAACCAAGGCGGACGTAAGCGCACATAACCACGCCCGGCGCATGAATCGCGTCATTCATCAACAATTTTTGCACCAACGTGGTTGAAAGTCGTCAACGTGGCACTATTGTATTCCCTGCTTTTGTGACGAAAGCAGCTTGCCTAAATCATAAACTTTACAGGTTCCCGAGTAGTCAATCCTAGTCAATCTTAAAAGAAAAGGAAAAAAATGAAAAAGCATTATTTTGGCGTCTTGGCTGTCGTGATTGTTGTTTGCCTGCTTGGTACGGGTGTTTTTGCACAGGACGCCGCCCCGGCCGCTGCCCCGGTTGACGAGACTGCCAAGCTTGAAGACAAGCTCCTGCCCTTGATGACTATGGAGCAGGCTTTTGCCGCTGCCCTGCAACGCCGTGCCCTGCTGGCCAATTTCATCGTTCAGGAGCGCGCCAAGCTCGAAAAGGCGACCGAGGCGGAGAAAGCCGAACTGGAGAAGAACATCGACGCCGCGACCAAGCAATTCGCGGAATTGACCACCTACATGGATGTCATCTTCGGTCTCGGTGGCCGTCGTGAATATGAATACAACCGGGTGAATTCGACGATTTACCTGAAGGTCGGCACAGTGGCCGAGACCTTTGGCCGCGCCATCCAGGCTCGTGACGCCCGGGCCGCCAAAATCCGTGAATTGCAGGAGGCGTTGGAAAAGGAAGAAGACGCGACTAAGAAGGAAGCTGTGCAGAAAGAGATTGACGGCCTGTTCCGTCAATACGCCCTGTTGGTCAATGCCCTGTTCCGCATCTATCAGATTCACCCCGCCCGCAACTATCAGTATGTTGCCGGCAACCAAACCCTGTATCTGAAGACGAACGACGAGGAAATCAACAAGCTGAAAGAAGAAATCGAAAAGAAGAAAGCCGAAAGCGGAGCTGCCCAATAACTGGTTGAGGTGGAAATAAGAATTCGGCAGGAGCCGTATTCCCGCAGGGACGCCCCGGGGCCGCAATGTGCGCCCCGGGGCGTTTTTCTGTTCTGTCAAGGGGAAAAGCTGACAGCTGCGCGTTCCTGACGGGAAAACGGGTGTATATTATATGACCTAAATCAATGCTCCCACCAGAGGCGGCGGGAGCATATATGCACCAGCTCTTTGGAGACCAACGACATGAACAAAAAGACGGTAAAAGACGTATCGTTCGCCGGGAAAAAGGTCATCATGCGGGTTGACTTCAACGTCCCGCTGCAGGATGGCCGGATCACGGACGACACCCGCATTCAAGCTGCCCTGCCGACTATCAAGTACATCCTTGACCAAGGCGCGGCTCTGACGCTGATGAGCCACCTGGGTCGCCCGAAAGCCAAAGGCTATGAGGCGGAATTGAGCCTGAAGCCGGTAGCCGAATATCTGGCCGAAGTCCTGGGCAAGCCAGTCCAATTCGCGCCTGAGTGCCTGAAGGCTGACGCCGCTGTCGCCGCCTTGAAGCCAGGGCAAATCCTGATGTTGGAGAACACCCGCTTTGAAAAAGGTGAACAGGCCAAGCCCAAGACCGACGGTTTGAGCGACGATGAGGCCGCCAAGCTCAAGGCCGAGTACAAGGCGCTGCAGGACGCAATGGCTGCGAAGCTGGCCTCCTACGGCGACATCTATGTCAACGACGCCTTTGGCACAGCCGAGCGCAAGGATGCCTCTACGGCGATCATCTGCAAGTACATGCGCGCCAAGGGCGCTCCGAGCGTCGCCGGTTTCCTGATGCAGAAGGAAATCGACTATCTCAGCCTGGCTTTGGAAAAGCCGCAACGTCCCTTTGTGGCGATCATCGGCGGCGCCAAGGTTTCGGGCAAGCTGGAAGTCTTGCAGAACCTGATCCGCAACGTCGATACGCTCCTGATCGGCGGCGGCATGGCCTATACGTTCCTGAAGGCACTCGGCCACGAGGTCGCTGCATCGCTGTGTGAAGACGACTTGCTTGAAACCGCCAAGGAAACCCTGGCAGCAGCCAAGGCCGCCGGCGTCAAATTCATGCTCCCCGTGGACAATGTCGCCGCCGATAAATTCGATGCTGACGCCAATACCCAAGTCGTCTGCAAGAACATTCCAGCAGGATGGATGGGGCTGGACATCGGCCCGGAAACCCTGAAGCTCTATGCCGCCGAAATCAAGGCCGCCAAGACCATAGTCTGGAATGGCCCGATGGGCTGCTTTGAAATGGCCAAATTCGCGGCTGGCACCATGGGCGTATGCAAGGCCGTGGCCGATTCCGACGCGGTCAGCATCATCGGCGGCGGCGATTCGGTCAGCGCTGTCAATCAAAGCGGCTTGGCCGCCAAGATGACGCACATCTCCACTGGCGGCGGTGCCAGCCTCGCATTTTTGAGCGGCAAGGAGCTGCCAGGCTGCACCTCCCTGGACGACAAATAGTCAAGGCAAGAGCCAGGCGCTGGGCGGGTTCGCTCACCTCGGCTGCCTGGCCTGCCCCGGCATGGCTTTCGTCGTGCCGGCCTGGCACTGCGCATAGCTTGGCCAGGTCGGCCTTCGGCTCGGGAAATCATCATAATTATGTATCAGGCTGCCTGGCTGGAAGCCCCGGGCGCATCATAGTAAGGAAGAGCAAAGCATGTCACGTTGCAAGGTCATCGCCGGAAACTGGAAGATGAATTTGGACGCCGCCCAAGGCGTTGAACTGGTTGAAAAGCTGAAGAGCGAATTCAGCGGCTGCGCTTCTTGTTGCAGCTGCGACCGCGGCCCGGAAGTCGTGGTCTGCCCGCCATTCACGACGCTGCCAGCCGTGGTTGCAGCAGCCAAGGGCAGCCGTCTCAAGGTCGGCGCACAGAATATCCACTGGGCTGAAAAAGGCGCCTTCACCGGTGAAATTTCCGGCGCCATGCTGACGACTGCTGGGGCGACGCATGTCATCGTCGGCCACAGCGAACGGCGGCAGTATTTCGGGGAGACGGACGAGACCGTCAACAAGCGCCTGCAAGCCGGGCTGGCGAACGGCCTGACCGTCATCGTCTGCGTTGGCGAGCAATTGTTGGAACGTGTTGACGGGACGACGAAGGCGGTGGTCGAGCGCCAGGTGCGGGCGGCGCTGGCCGGCGTCGACGCTGCGGCCATGTCCAAGGTGATCATCGCCTACGAGCCAGTGTGGGCTATCGGCACTGGAAAAGTCGCCACGACGGTCGAGGCGCAGGAAGTGCATGCTTTCATCCGTGCGCTCCTGAAGCAGATTTTCGTCGGCTCCAACGTGGCTGAAACCACCCGCATTCTGTATGGCGGAAGCATGAACCCCGACAATGCGGCCGGGCTGCTCGCCCAGAAAGACATTGACGGAGGTTTGATTGGCGGCGCCTCCCTGAAGGCGGATCAATTCGCCGCCTTGATTCGGGCGGCGCACTGATTGTCCGGCCCGGGCCAGGGCGTATCCAACGGCACGCAAGCGATTCGGCCAGGTTCCGGGAGGTTGGGCCAGATGTCCCTTTCCGGCGCCTGGCCGTTTTGCCTTGAATGAACCTGGCCGGCTTAGGCAACAACGAGTCCAGGCTGGCGAGAAAAAACAACCCCGTTGTGGAACAGGGGGATGAAAGCGATGTCAAAGACAACGATGAGCGAAGACCGCACATTGGTTGAACGATTCAAGCAGGGCGATGAAGCGGCTTTTGAAATCCTGGTCAACAAGTATTCAGGCCGGGCTTACCAGATTGCCTATGGAGTCCTAGGCAATCGCGAAGACGCCGAAGAAGTCGCGCAGGATGTGTTCATCCGCATTCATCGGGCTTTGCCGAGGTTCCGAGGCGACGCCGAATTCACCACGTGGATGTATCGGATCACCATGAATCTGGCAAAAAACAAATATCGCTGGAACAAGATCCGCGGCAGCAAGGTCAATATAAGCATCGACGCACCGCTGGAAGGCGGCGGTGACGGCAGCGGAGAGGAACGGAGAATCGACCTCCCTGACGACCGGATGGCGCCAGACGAGAAAAGCGCATTCAAAGAATTAGAGAAAAATGTGCGCGATGAGCTGGACAATCTCCCAGACATCTACCGAGAAGCCTTAGTGATGCGCAACGTGGAAGAAATGAGCTACGAGGACATAGCCAACGCCCTGAACTGCAAGCTGGGCACAATCAAATCACGAATTGCGCGGGGACGTGAAGAACTGCGGAAACGGCTCGGGCTGTGAACCGAACAGCAGCAAGATGGACAGACAAATATGAAGCAAACTGACTCATCACATAGTTGAGACAAACCGAGAAAAAGCCTTTACCCATGGTGTACGCAATGATTAAAAACAGTTATGAACATAATTGCCCGACGCCGGAGCTATTGAGTGCCTTTTGCGATTGTGGCGCCGTCGAGAGTGATCTGGAAATGACTGCGATTGCTCGCCATGTCAGCGCCTGCGAGGTCTGTCGGCGCACGGTAGAGGCGTATCGCGAGCTGGATCGCCTGGTAGCTGCCGTGTGCCGTCCGCCGGCCGGGCTGGAACAGCGGATTCTGGCGGCCGTCAAGTCCTCGGGACAGGCGTCGATAGACAGGCCTTGGCGCTTGCGTATGTTCCGTCTGGCGCAGGCAGCCGCTGTAGTAGCCGTCCTGGCGCTGGCAGCGACCGCAGTCATGCGCCATGTTCATTCTGGCAAGGACGTCACCCTGGCTCAGCACACCCAGGAACCTGCCGTCCAAATCGCGACGGAGGAGACTGAAGCGAAGGCCGACTCCGACTCCGGCGCAGTGGCCTTGGCTGAACCCCAGGAGCGCCTCCGGGCGACCGGCAGCGTGCGCGGCAATGATGTCCAGACCGTCGGCATCGACCGCAGCGGCGTGCGTACAACTGCGCCGGTTGCGCAATACTATCTGCCGGCCGCAGTCAGGCATGTCTGGACAACGTCAGACTTGCAGCAGAGCCGACGGCTTCTCGATGCCTTGGCAAAAGACAGCAACGGCGTAATCACTTGGACGGATGCCGACGGCAGCTTGACCGGAAAAATCCAGCTGGAGGACGGTAAGTTGCAAGCCCTTGTCGACAGCCTGCACAGTCGCGGCTTGCAGCTGGTGTCTCCGTCCCAGCCGCAGCCTGGGAATGGCGCCAAGGTCAAATTCACCGGCCAGGCAGTCACCTACGACCTGGTCCTGGTGCCGGCAGGTCAATAATGTTTCCGCCCTTTCCTTGCGACAGGCTGCCGAGCTTTAACTTGGCCCTGGCGCTGGACGCCGCCAAGCAGCGTCCGTTGATGGAGGCGCTGGCGGACGGATTCCGCCGCAGCGGGAAAACAGGAAGCTGAGGCCGGTCATGTCCTGGACGGAGTTGTTGTCGCCAGAAGTATTGGCTCGGATTGCCGATTATAATTTATTGTCGCGCGTCGCGGTGGAGGGCTTTTTATCGGGCCTGCACCGGAGCGTAGCGCGCGGCTATGGCGGCGAGTTTGTCCAATATCGCGGCTATGTGCCTGGCGATGACCTCAAGCATGTTGACTGGAAGCTGTACGCCCGCCAAGGCAAGGCTTATACGAAGGTCTACCAGGAAGAGACCAACATGCGTTGCGCCCTTGTTCTTGACGCCAGCGCCTCCATGGCGTATCGCGGCACGCGGGCGGTTTGTTCCAAGTTTCGTTATGGCGCCATGTTGGCGGCCTGCCTGGCTTATCTCGCCAACCGCCAAGGCGACCAAGTCGGGTTGTTTGTGTATTCTGACCGACTGCTGACCGGCACGGGGCGGGGGCAACGCTCTCCGCGCCTGCCGCAGATGTTTGCCGAACTGGCCAAAGTTGAGGTCGGTAAACGAGCTGACCACGCTGCTGCTATGGTCATGGCAGAGGAATACGTCGGCAAGCGCGGTTTGATCGTGCTGCTGTCAGACTGGCACGACATGGAGCAAGGGCTGGCCCGCCTAGTGCGGCAAATACGCTTTGGCAGCCGCGATTGCATGGTCTGCCAAATTTTAGACGCTGACGAGCTTGACCTGCCCTTTGCCGACCAGCGGCGGTTCGTTGACAGCGAAAGCGGCGATGAAATCACGACAATGCCCGCGCTGGTGCGAGAAAACTACCAACGACGCATGGAACGCTTTACAGCTAGGCAGCGGGAAGACTGCCTGCGCAACCGCACTGACTACGAATTGGCAGTCACCAACCGGAATTTAGGCGATCTGCTGGCAGCATATCTGTATCGTCGGGAGGCAATGCTCTGATGGTGACGTTTGCCTACCCATGGTTGTTATGGGGCTTGTTAGCGCTGGCCGGGCCGTTGCTGCTGCACCTGCTGAACCGACGACGGCCACAAATGCTGGTGTTCCCCAGCATTCGTTTTTTGACCAGGGCGCAGCTGCCGCGCGAAGGACGGCGACGGTTGCGCGACCTCCTTTTGCTGCTGTTGCGGATGATGACGTTTGCCGCCGCTATCTTAGTCATGGCGCGACCGAGCTGGACAGCTAAACCTGCGGCGTCAACCAGCGAAAGCCGACCGCGGGCAGTGCTGGTTCTGGACGGGTCCGCCAGCATGCATGGACACGGCGCCGCCGAGAAGGCGCGAACCCTGGCCTTGGCCGAGGTCGACGCCTTGTCAGGATGGGACGTAGGCGTCATCGTGACGGACAGTGCGGTGGCGTCGTCGCTGGCGCCAGGTGCGTCGTCAGCAGCAGTCCGCGCCGCCATCGCCGATTATGCTCCCAGCTGCCTGGCCGGCAATCCCCAGGAAGGCTTACGGCAGGCGTTGGCCTGGTTAAATGCCAGCGATTCCCAAGGCCGCTTAGTCGTCATCAGCGATTTGCAGCGTGGCGATTGGGCCTCGCCGTCGGCAATGGCGACACCAGGCTTGGAAGTCGCAGTACGCGACGCTGGCCAGGAAGGCGCCGCCAACGTCGGCATCAGCTCAGTGCGCGGCATGCCCTTGCCAAATGGGGGCCATCGTGTCCTAGTCGTAGTTCGCAATTACAGCGCCGTCAGCCAAGAGCGCCTCTTGACCGTCACCGCCGGCAATCGACAGCAGCGCCAGACCGTGACGCTGGCGCCTTTGCGCCAACAGCGGGTCGTGCTGCTGCTGGCGGAAAGCGGCGAACCAGGCGGAGAAGCCAGCCAGGGAATCGCCTCCCTGGAGCGCGACGGATACCCGCTGGACGACGACTATCACTTCTGGCTGGGCGACTTGCCAGCGCCCCGCGCCTTGCTGGTGATGCCCGGCGAAACCGACCCGGCGTCAGAAGAACCTGCCTTCTTTGTACGCAATGCCTTGGTTGCCGAAGATGGCGGCGTGCCAGGATTCACCGTGGAGACGATTACCGCCGATCTGTTCCAAGAAGTCCATTTAGCCGCCACCCAGGCAATTTTTCTCCTGGGGGCAACAGAGAGCCTGGCGCCAGCGGATATAGACGAGCTGCGCCAATTCGTCGAATCCGGCGGGGTAGTGTTTGCGACTCCTGGAGCGGCGCCAAACCAGGCTCTGCGGGCTTTGCGCCAGGCCGGACTGTTTGAAGCCCAGGGACAGGGCCTGACCGGTTCAAGCCGCGATGTCAGCCTTGGCATCGGCTGGGTCGATCCAGACTGCCCCCTGGCTGGCCTGTATGGCAATCCGCAGGAAAGCGACCTGTTCATGTTTTCTATTCGACGGATGCTGCGCTTGAACGTGGAACCATCGGTGCAAACGTTGATAAAAACGCTGGACGGGTTGCCGTTCCTCGCCGAAAAGACGGTCGGCACCGGACGCTTCTACTATTTTTCCTTGGATTTCAGCCTGGGCTGGAGCGATTTTCCCTTGACCACGTCCTTTTTGCCGACGCTGCGGGAATTATGCTTAATTGCCGTTCCGCCTGGCTATGGCGTCAAGCGCCTGGTCTGCGGCGATGCCCCGTCAGTAGCCGGAGAGTGGTTTGGCCAGGACCTTTCGGCGGCACCGGCCACAGGATGGCCATTGCCCGGCCTGTATCGAGTCGGCACCTGGCCGGTTGAAGTCAATGTCTCCAACCGAGAATCCATGACCGACCGAGTCAATGCCGACGATTTGCGTCGCAGCTTGAGCCGAGTCGACGCCGGTCGCGGCGAGGCTGCATCGCCAGCCGTCGCTGGCGGCATTGGCAGCGGCGACCGGCCATGGTGGAAAATCTGCGCCTGGTGCTTTGCCCTGCTGCTGTTGAGCGAGGCCACAGCCCGCCTATGGATAGGCAATCGCGGGTGAACGCGCCCGCAATTTGCTTTTTCAGGCTCAGAGTGCTACAATTACGATTATGTGATTCCTGGCGCCTGCTCGGCGTCTTCGAACAATCGGCGTTGCAGATCGCGCGCCGCGCCCAGACACACCATGAGGGGGTCTGCCATGACGCCAAGCCGCCAATACTACTCATGCCTGGTCATTTTGCTGCTTCTCGGTCTGGTCACGCCCTTGGTCGCCCAAAACTCCAGGAGCGCTTCCGGCAAGCAGAAATCAACGTCCTCCCCCCAACACATCTATTACCGAGATAGCTGCGGCCGCCCAACAGGCTCAGCTCAATGCGTCGGCAAAACCACGGTCTACCGCGACGCCAGCGGCCGGACAATCGGAACAGCCATCCAGCAAGGCTCGACGACCATCTATCGCGATGGCAGGGGTCGGACAATCGGAACAGCGGCCCAGCATGGCTCGACGATTCTCTACCGCGACGCCAGGGGTCGCTCCGCTGGCACCGCCTTGCAGCGGGGCAATTCCACCATCTACCGCGACGCCAGCGGCCGCACTGCCGGCACCACCTCCGAGCTGGGCAATTCCACCCTCTACCGCGACGTCAGGGGTCGCCCCGCCGGCTCCGTAGTCCGGCCAGGCAAGACAGGCTCGTCGCGCCCAGGCAACGGCTGCCCGCTCGGGCCAGCGCCGCCTTTTCCAACCAACAACCCGCTCTTCTCGCAGGACTGAAACAGACGGCGCACTCCCCAGCCTGTGCTGCGGCCAGGCTATTTTGCACGCTGGCGCAACCTCGTCAGAACTTTGGAAACACAAAGCCGTCCGGCAGTTTCGTATTTCGGCTGCACCAGGCCATGCTTTCCTCGCAGGTGTTGAAGGCGTCGGTGATAGTGTCGCAAGTGACTTTCTCGCATTGTTCTGTAAACGGCTCGCAGTGATCGGCCGAGTCCAACAGCGTCAGGGTGACTGGCCCGGTAATCCGATAAGGCGCGATGTTGGCCCGGTTAGCCAGGCCGCGGCGGACGCCTTCAGCAATCAGCTCGCAGGCTCGGGACGGGATCAGTGAACAAGCCATATAGGGCGACAGAGCCTGCTTGACCACCGCCACCTCGATGCCGGGAATCTTCTCTGCGACTTCGGCGGTGACCTTGTCGTCGCCGCTGATAAACACAGTCGGCACTCCGTAATCACCGGCCAGGGCCGCTGCCATCGACGCCTCGCTCATGTAGATAGCGCCGTCATTGACCTTCCAGAGCGAATGCGGCGTGATTGCGCAGGGCGTACCGCCCATAGCGTGCATTCCCACCAGCACCATCGCGTCAATGCTCGCATCCAACAAGTTCAGCCATTCCGGACCGCTGAAGTTGCGTCCGTGGATAATCCGGCAGCGCGGGTCGAGTTCCTCAAAGATGATGTTGTAGCCGGAGCCATGATTGTCGTTGACGATCACCTCGTCAGCGCCACTGTCAAAAGCTGCCTTGACCGCTGCGTTGACCTCTGCCGTCAACAGCCGATACATGCGCTGGCGATGCGACCAATTCTCCGCACTGGGATTGCGACGATTCTCGAAAAAACAGAATCCGGCAATGCCCTCAATGTCTGTCTGAACGTAGACTCTCATCGTGTCTCCTGCTGATTTTTTGAAAAAAGCCTGCCACGTCCGGCGGGTCATGGCGCTCAAGCGAAGCTTCCCGCCTGGCAAGGCTGAAAAATACAGTGCCATCGTTTGCCAGACTGTCAATCCAGCCCGACAGTTGCAGCCCAGGTTAACCGCTGCTGCAAGGTGGCAGGACGGGACATCGGATTGCTTTGGGGTGGGCACAACGGCATTGACCGGAATAAGTTCAGCATGGGGTTTCCGCGCCTGGCATGGTAACAATCTTCTTTTCCGCCTCTGCATAGAGCCCATCAATCTGCTGCTGCAATGCCATGGTCCTGCCCAATGCGGTCACGATGCGGCAGTAGGCGATGATGTCGTCGAACACGAGACGCCGCTCCTGGCGATCCTTGAGCCACTTCTCGCAGACCTGGTAGCCGCCGATTTGATAAGCCCAGATGTCTGCGGGCACGGGCGCAAAGTACTGTGTCGCATTGATGTAGACCCGCTCTTCGTCGTCGGCGTACCGCAGTCTGGTTTTCTCAACGCGGTTGCTGCCGTCGCCCTCGAACCGGCAGGCAGGCGGATTGAGGTCAGGCGAGTTCAGCAGGTGCAGGGCAACGAGCTTCTCGCCCAAGTCGGCCAGTTTGTTGAAGAGCTTTGCGTCCGAGGTGAACGGGATGCGCGGAAAGTCCATCTTCAGGAACTCGGCGTACTTGGTGCGGTAGGCGGGCGTGTAAAGCACAGCGTAGACGTAATGGAAGATAGCCTCTGGCGTTGGCGCCTTGCCATAAACCGCAGCGAGCGCGTCAACGACAGCTGGGTTCAAATTCGGCTGCCGTGTACCATATAACTCCTTCGGCTCGAACAGCATCATCGACATATAGCGTCCTCCCCCGACCTTACTTCTCTTTGGTTGCTCGGACTCCGGATACAGGTAGAGGGGGAAGAGATAGTTGACTTCCTTCAGAGAAACAGAGTGATGTTGGATGATAGTCGTTGTGCAGAAGACATGCTGATAGCCAACGCCTATTTCAACGCTTCGCGTAGTGGCGAGCGCCAAGTTCTCCCCGGCCAGTATATGTTGCATGACCTCCGGGCGTGGTCTGCAAATGAAGCCGCCTGAACGCCCTGTGTAGTAGGTATGGCGCACGTCAAAGGGGCGGTAGAGAATGGGTGCC